>JANNIY010000064.1:0-2848 GCA_031405455.1 Deltaproteobacteria bacterium
CACGTGACGCGACGGATCGCCGCAGCCATAGTCGCGTTCGAGCACCTCCTCGGGAATCACCTTCAGGTACTGCGGGTCGTAATCGATCGGGCAACACAGCGCGGCCTCGCGCGCCTTCGCAGCGGCCGCGTAGCGCTCGCGCACGGCCCTTTCCGGATTGCCGTGACGGACAAGCGGTTCCACGACGGGCTCCTGGCTCGCGGTCGAGTGGTTCTTCAGCATCTCCCTACGATAGGAGCCTGCCTGCGGTTACGCCTCGTACCTGCGATGCTCGAGCGGGTCGGTTCGCTGGAAATCAGGCGTTCCAGGCGGGTCCCTGGGCGCTGCGTGCGGCTCGGCTAGGCTCGGCCGCCGTGGTTGGACCGAAAGCATTCTCCGACCGCGAGCCGGCGGGCTCGCGAACCTGGCTCGCCGACGCACTCCGCCCGGATGTCGTACGGCGCTCGCTGCGAGTCGCCGCGCTCGTCGGCGCGATCCTCGTGACGATCAACTACACGGATCGCTGGCTGGCGGGCTCGCTCACGCGCGCGGATTACCTCAAGATGGCGATCACCTTTCTCGTGCCCTACGCGGTGGCGACCTACGCGGCCGTCGATGCGATCCGGAAGCATGCGAGCCCGCGCGGGTGAGCGCTGCGCTTCGCGGCGACTAGCGCGACGACGGCCCCGCGCTCAGCTCCTCCTGCCCCAAAATAGTATTCAGCGCAATGCGTTTTCGCCAACTATGCCTTTTACCCGTTATTGATTAACAGTTACTGGAACCTCAACGTACACACCTGTAGTAGTTGACCGGAACCGGATGAAGCCGTTCTCCGACCCATATCCATAGGATGTATAAGAAATCGTGACGGATGAAGAGCCAACTGGCCCCGAGTTTGGTGATACTAAAAAGTCGCCGTAGCCGCCGAGGCCTCCAAAGCCTGGAGCTGACGAGGTCCAAGGTGTGGAAGACGTTATGGTTATAGTCTGTGAGACGGTGCATTTCGCGGGGTAGCACACCGAAGCGGTCATTGAGACAGTAGTAGGATTGGCTGTGATCGTGTCTCCGCCTCCACCGCCGCCGCTTCCACCGCCGTCGCTCGTCTTTCCACCGTAGTTGTAAATTTGCCGACTCAAGCCTCCCGCCGGCAAACCGCACCCGGTCACCACGATATCCGCTGAGCCACGGGGGGAACCGAGCTGGACCGTAATCGCTCCCGTCGTCGCGCTGTATGATGCGGATGACAACACGCCATCCACCGTCTCCGTGTAATAGACATCCCAGTCCGTACATCCCTCTGGGATGGCAAACTGCAACTCCACTACCGCGCCGGCTTTGTGGAACCCCGCACTCCTCGCGTCAACCTCGCGGAGTAACGGCAGGCCGGTCAGGGTCGCGAGCTTCTGCAACGACTTGGCGGACTTGGCAAGGTTCTTCACTGTCGACGTGGTGCTCCACCCGGGGATCTCGAGGGAGCTCATCAACCGCGCGAGTTTCAGGTTCGTTTTGTCGATCGTCTTTCCGAACTTTACTGGATCTAGTGGGAGACCCGACGCCGCAAGATCCGCTTTCGCCTGATTGAGCAAACTGACCGCTGTATTGATCTCGGCCAGCGCCGTCGTCGCATCGCTATCGCTGGCGGCAATCGCCGCGGAAATGTGGTGTTCAATACTGGCCCACAAAGCATCGGAGACAGCATTGGTCTGCGCCCACGTCGGTGTGGCGAGCAGCACCGCGCCCGTCAGTGCTCCGAACATCATCAATCCGCAGGTTCTGACCGGTTGTCTGAATTTCATAAGCGTTCTCATGATGGAACCCCTTCAAGTGGAGATTCTGCTTACAGGCAGCGAGAGCTTCGCGAAACACAAGCGGAAATCGCAACTCCGATCATGATTGGGGACCCGACCACTTCGAAGCATCTTCAATCGCACGTCCCCGCACCCCAACAGGTCTTCAACTGCAGCCCGCCCTCCATAATGTGGACTTCCCCGGGTCTTGTGGACACTTAGAGGGAGCGGTTTGAGACGGTTCCAAACACCTCTGGGCTGACGCCGCCGAGATGGCTGTGGCGTCGCGTTCGATTGTAGAACATTTCTATGTACTCGAAGATCGCCAGGCGGGCCTGCTCTCCCGTTCGGTAGTGCTGCTGGCAGACGAGCTTGGTCTTGAGCGTGTGGAAGAAGCTCTCGACCAAGGCGTTGTCGAGGCAGTTTCCCGAGTCGGACTGGAAAGAACCTCGGCTGGCGGAGCCAGGCTTGGGTCGAGGTTTCGAGAGTGAAAATTCTAGGCGCCAGAAGGCGCCGAAGGGCAGCGTGTCAATCCCATATCACCTACACGCCGATCTCCTTCGAAGCGTCTCCCGTCATGGATCGAAGAACCCGACGAAATCTGAGAACGGAGCCTCGTGCTTCAGCCCCGCGACACGCTCCAGATCAAGCCTACACGCAAGCTCTTCGCGTTCCTTCCCCGGAGAGTTCGAGCAGCTCGGTCTCGCGGCCGGTGGACGAACTCCGAGCGGGTGGCACCCATGGCGTCGGCTTGGGTCGAGGATCGCGCCGCGCGGTAATGCCTTTTTCGATGGCCTCGAAATCGAGCGAACTGCTTACCCGGAGCTTACCCAGGCCGGTTCTCGCGATCCGCGAATCGCGTATGTAGTTGAAAAGATGGAGCCGACGGCCGGATTTGAACCGGCGACCTGCTGATTACGAATCAGCTGCTCTACCAACTGAGCTACGTCGGCGTGAGATCCGCAACGGGGTGAAGCGGGGAGCGATTCTAGCGTTCGGGGTCGGGGGTGCCATCGACCGCTGCGCGCGGCGTCGATGCTTCGTCGACCTTTGTAACCCCGCGAGGCGCCAGCACCTCTGGC
>JANNIY010000065.1:0-14521 GCA_031405455.1 Deltaproteobacteria bacterium
GCGGCGCTCGACGGCGACACCACGTTGATCGTGCTCTCCGACCACGGCTTCGATCTCGGTGTGTTGCACGAGGATCCGAGTCGCGCGCGCGATCTGCGGCGCGTGAGCGAGCGCTTCCACCGCATCGAGGGGATTCTCTACCTGTATGGCAACCGCGTGCGGGCCGGGCGGCGGCTGGAGGAGCCGGAGCTGCTCGACATCGCGCCCACGGTGCTCGCGCTGGCCGGGGTGCCGCCCGCGGCCGACATGCCAGGACGCGTGCTCAGCGAGGGACTCGAGCTTCCGCCGGAGTTCACGGCGACACCGCGTCAGATCGCGAGCTACGAGGCGCCCCACCCCGCCGGAGCCCCGGCCGAGAGCAAGACCGACGCCAACGTGGCCCCCGAGATCCTCGAGCACCTGCGCGCTCTCGGCTACCTCGACGCGAGCTCGCCGAAGGGCGATCGCAATCTCGCGGCGCTCCACTTCGAGAAAGGCGAATACGCCGAAGCCGCGCGTCTGTATGCCGATCTCGTGCGCAAAACCCCGGACGACGCGAGCCTGCGCGCGAGTCTTGCGGGAGCGCTGGGTGCGCTCGGACGGCTCGACGAAGCGCTCGCCGAGCTCGGCCGTTCGATCGCGCTCGAGCCCGCCAACCCCGAGGCTCATCACAACCGCGGCGCGATCCTGGAAAAGCGGGGCGACCCGAAGGCCGCTTCGCATGAGTACCAGACGGCGCTGCGTTACGCGCCGGACTACGAGCCCTCGCGCAGCGCGCTCGCCAGGCTCGGCGGCGGTGCCAGCGAGCCGCTCGCCGCGAACGAAAAGCTCGCCACCGCGCTCGCCGAGCAGGCGCACCAGGCCGCCCTGCGCGGCGACTATGCGGGAGCGACACAGAAGCTCGACGAGGCCGCGCGCATCGCGCCCCGCTTCGCGCTGGTCGCTCACTACCGCGCGAACATCGCCTACCTGCAAGGCGACCGCGCAGGAGCGATCGCGGCCCTGCGTCGCGCCGTCGAGCTCGAGCCCGACAATCCGCTGTTTCGCACCAACCTCGAGCGGTTGGAGGCGGCGGGGCCTGCGGGGGGCGCCCCGGCATCCAAGCGCATCGACCCGCCGCGCTGAGGCGATTTCGCGATTCGAGACGAGGGGTTGAGCGATATCTTAAAGTCGCGTCGACCTGCTCGGCGAGCCAACACCTTCGGCCTCCGAAGGATTTCCCTTTACTTCTCGGTGCCTCGCAGGCATTCAAGCTCTCGCTGTGTGCGTTCGACTTCGAGGGCTCAAGGCGAGGAGCCGCAGCCGCTGGATGGAGCTAGATGATGCAGATGCACTGGATTCGCTGGTCAGCGTGGCTCGTTTCCGGGATGGCGGCGATGGCGCTGGGACTGATGGCTCCTCCCCCGGCGGGCGCACAGGCACCCGTGCCCGTGGGCGGGGAGTTCCAGGTCAACACCTCCACGACGTCTGGCCAAGCCTGGGCCTCGGTGGCATCGGATGCTAACGGTGACTTCGTCGTGGTGTGGATCAGCGACGTCTCGTCTGGAACAGACACGGACTATTCCAGCGTTCAGGGCCAGCGCTACGCCTCGAACGGATCGCCCCAGGGCGCCGAGTTCCAGATCAACACCTACACGACGAACGCGGTAGGCACGCCTTCTGTTGCGGCGGATCTCGACGGGGACTTCGTCGTGGTATGGGCGAGCATCGGCTCGTACGGGCCTGACCAGAGTTCCGTCAGCGTACAGGGACAGCGGTTTTCTTCGAATGGATCACCTCAAGGCGCGCAGTTCCAGGTCAACTCCTCCAGCCTTGGTGCCCAGGTGCAGCCCTCGGTAGCAGCGGATGCGGACGGGGACTTCGTCGTGGTGTGGTACAGCACTGACCCAACCGTGGGTGACGCGAGCGGTTGGGGGGTACAAGGCCAGCGCTTCGCTTCGAACGGAACGGCTCAAGGCTTGGAGTTCCCAGTCAACACCTATACGACGGGCAACCAATTCTTGCCCCGTGTGTCGGCGGAGGCCAACGGGGACTTCGTCGTAGTGTGGCAAAGCGCGGGCTCGTCTGGAACAGACTCGAGTGGTCACAGCATCCAGGGCCGGCGCTACGCCTCAAACGGATCGGTCGTGGGCGGGGAGTTTCAGGTCAACAGCTACACGACCAACAACCAGCAAGAACCGTCCGTGGCGTCGGACTCTGACGGGGACTTCGTTGTGGTGTGGGCGAGCCTGGGCTCGTTCGCGTCCGACACCTCCTTGAGCATCCAGCACCAGCGCTACGACTCGAACGGATTGGCGCAGGGAGGGCAGTTCCAAGTCAACTCGTACACTACGAACGACCAGTATTACCCGTTCGTGGCGGCGGATACCGACAGGGATTTTGTCGTCGTGTGGCGTAGTGCCGGCTCCTCCGGGACCGACACGAGCGGCTTTAGCGTCCAGGGACGGCGCTTCCCCTCGAGCGGAGCGCCTATGGGGGGCGGCGGGCAATTCCAGGTCAATACGTTCACGACGAACGAACAGTTGGGTGGCTCCGTGGCAGCAGAGGCCAATGGGAATTTCGTCGTGGTGTGGCACAGCATCGGCTCGTCCGGGACGGATACGGCCTTCACCAGCGTCCAGGCCCAGCGCTACAGCCTACCCGTCGCCGCGCCGCTCGTGCCGGCGATGTCGTCTGCCACGAGATTCGCGCTCGCCGCGACGCTGATGTTGCTCGGGGCTAGTTTCGCGCTGAAGCGGCGCTCGTAACGCGCGCGTAGGAAAGCGTCAGCAGGCGGAGCAGATTCTCCCGATACAGGGGACTCCGCGGATCGAGCCGTAGCGCTTCCTTTTGAGCAGCAACCGCGGTGAAGAGTTCCCCCGACATCACGGCCAGGTTGGCGACGTACTGTGGCACCAACGCTGAGCGGGCGCGAGCGTTGAGTCCGGCGGCCTGCGCAAGGATGCGCTTCGCGCCGTCCCGATCGTCCGCTTCGACCAAGCTGTGCGCCTGCGCACAGAGAGCCTCCACCTGCGCGCGAGCCTCGGGATCTCCCGCTGCCGCCGCCTGCGCAGCCCAGCGGTCGGCGATCTCCTCGACGAAGGCCCGCACGTCCCCCCGCAACCGCAGGCCCTCCTGCCAAAGCGCGTCGTCCCTCGCATCGAACTCGAAGTAAACCAGGCGGAGGGGACCCTCCGCAAAGCTCGTCATCTCGAATGGGGACTGACGCAGGCGCATCCGAAGCGCGAGGTCGGGGATCGCGGATTCTCCGGACGCGTCGTAGCCGAACGGAAAGCCGAGGAAGCGCCGCAGTGTCGCATCATGCTCCGCATCGCCTGCGAGCGCGAGTTTCTCCACGTGCAGCGCATAAAAGAACCGGAAGAGAGGATCGTCGGCGAGCTCGTGATCGCTCAGGTAGTGCGGCTCCGCGAGCCCCGCCGCGTTGTACCAGAGGATCACGCGCGGGCGGCGCTTCAGCACGTACTCGCCCCAACCGCGGCGGTGCCCGGCCCAGCCCTCGGAAACGATGTAGATCGGGCGGTGCGCGATCTGTGCATCCGTGAGCCCGAGCATGTCGATCGTCGGAAGCCGCGATACGTACGGCAGGCTGCCCGCCGTGTTGACGGCGATCCAGTCGTCGGGCGCGAGCCGCTCGGCGAGCCACGCGCCCACACGCTCTCCGACGAGAGCGGTGCGGTGCGCGACGAATGCGACGAATGCGCGGTAGGGCTGCTCGGTCGCGAGTCCCGCGCCGATCTGAAGCGCGAAAAGCGCGAGCACGACCGGACCTGAAGTCAGGCGCGGCAGGCCGCGCAACCCGCCCGCCGTCAGCACGGCGCACAGCGGCAGCACCGGCACGAAGAACCGGAAGAAGGGCATGAAATCGGCCCCGACGACGACGACGTAGGCGACGTACGCGAGCAGCGTGGTGTAGATCGCGAGGGCGAATGCAGGCTGTTCGAACCGCTCGCGCAGCGACCGCGAGAGCAGCGCGAGCGGGAACGCGAGACTCGCAGCAAAGAGCGGAAACGCGAGCGAAAACTCCCCCAGATAACGCAAGCCCGTCGCGAGCTGCCCGGCGCCGCCCGTCACCTTCGCGTAGAACGTGTTGGGAAGCAGCTCGCCGTAGTAGTGCCACCGCCAGGCGAGATGGATCGATACGGCCGCCAGCACGACGAGCGCGTTCGCGAGGTGGCGGCGGAGAAAGCCCCAATCGCGTCGCCCCCCACGCTCTGCGATCACGAGCGCCGCGGTGAAGACGGCGAATAGCGGCGCACCCTCGGGCCGCGTCAGCGCGAGCACGCCGAACACGACGCCCGAGCCCAGCCAGCGCCGCGCGCGGACCTCGCGCAGCGCGAGAACGACCGCGGTCAGAAGCAGCGCCGTGAAGAGCAGCGTCTCCATTGCGCGCAGCGACCAGTACGCGAAGGCGCTGGCCGAAAGCAGGAGCAGCGCCGAGAGCGCGGGGCGCGACGTCTCCGCGCCCACCAGCTCGCGCTCGAGCCGCGCCGTGAGCAGCAGCGTCCACGCCGCCATCGCCCCGGAGAGAACGGAGAGGCCGAGCAGCGGATCGATGCGAAGCTGGAGCAGCGCGGCGGAGATCAGGACCAGCGTGAAACTCGTGTAGCCCTCGACCCGCTCACCCGGATTGAAGACGAGCCCGTGCCCCTCGACCAGATTGCGCGCAAAGCGCAGCGTGATGAAGCTGTCGTCGATCAGGTAGCCCCAGCTCCGGAGCGCGGTCCAGAGGAAGGCGGCCAGAGCGAAAAGCAGCAGGAGGCGTCGGTTGGCGCTCGCATCGATCGACTGGCTGGGCACGCTCGCCTCCGGCCTTTTCGCGGCCTCGTGAGCCCGCATCGTACTCGCGGCGGGATCACGCCGGAATGGCCCTTTGACTTCTCGAGGATGGCGTGGAAGGGTGGCAACGGCTCGTGCGGGCGAGGCGTAGTGGTATTCGAAAACTGTACTCATTCCAGACCGGGATCTTCAATGTCGACGTTTGAGATTCGTGAATCGAGCGGCGTTGCGCTCAGGTTGGCGATTCTCGGGCTCGCCCTCGCCGCGGCGCTTCCGGCCGCCGCGCAGGCACCCGTGCCCGTGGGCGCGGAGTTCCAGATCAACGCCTTCCCGGCGGCCGAGCAGCGCTATCCCGCTGTCGCGATGGCGTCTGACGGAAGCTTCGTCCTCGTGTGGACGAGCGACGAATCGTTTGAGACGGACACGAGCGAGCGCAGCGTTCAAGGCCAGCGGTATGCGTCAGACGGCTCGCCGCAAGCTGGCCAGTTTCAGGTCAACACCTACACGATGCTCTCTCAATATGATCCCTCGGTCGCGATGGCGGGCGATGGAGCATTCGTCGTGATGTGGGTGAGCGACGGATCGTTCGGAACAGACAACGATGGGTTCAGCATCCAGGGGCAGCGCTACGCCTCGAATGGCTCGCCACAAGGCTCGCAGTTCCAGGTCAATACCTACACCACGGATTCCGATGAAGAGCCCTGCGTAACGATGGCGGCCAATGGCGATTTCGTCGTGACGTGGCAGAGCTTCGGCTCGTTCGGCACGGATACCGCGGCCAGTAGCATCCAGGCGCAGCGCTTCGCCTCGGACGGCTCGCCGCAAAGTACACAGTTCCAGGTCAACACGTACACGACGAGTGTTCAATACGGTCCCTCCGTGGCAATGACGACCGGCGGAGCATTCGTCGTCGCCTGGCGGAGCTATGGCTCATCGGGAACCGATACCAGTCTGGACAGTATCCAAGGCCAGCGCTTCGCCTCGAACGGCTCAGCCCAGGGCGCGCAGTTCCAGGTGAACACCTACACCACGAACAATCAGTCCTATCCAGCCGTGGCGGCCGCCCCGGACGCGAGCTTCATCGTCGCCTGGACGAGCAAGGCCTCGGCTGGATCGGATACGAGCTACGACAGCATTCAAGCTCAGCGCTACGACGCCAATGGTTCACCCCAGGGAATGCAATTCCAGGTCAACACGTACACGACGAGCGTGCAGATCTATCCTTCCGTCGCCGCCGACGATCGGGGATTCATCGTCGTGTGGCGCAGCGCCGGCTCGTCCGGAACGGATATCAGCGACACCAGCATTCAGGCCCGTTACTTCGCCTCGGACGGCTCGGCACAGGGTCCCGATTTCCAGGTCAACAGCTACACCCCCCAAGTCCAGAGTTATCCCGCCGTGAAAGCGTCGGCGGGCGGGAGTTTCGTCGTGGTTTGGGACAGCGAGCAATCTTTCGGAAGCCATCCGAACTCGGAAAGCATCCACGGCCAACTCTACCGGGTGCCTGTGGTGGTCCCCTCTATGTCGCTAGCGACGAGGCTCACAGCCTGCGCGGCGCTGCTGCTCGTAGCCGCCATTACCCTGCGCTCGCGCACCTCAGCGAGGTCTCCATCGCAGCCCCCGCCTGCCCGCGGCGCCGCTTCGGACTAGGAGAGTGACCCAAGACTCGAAACCGGCCTCACGGAATGGCCTGCTTCGCATCGGGATGCCGAGTCTCGAAGGGAAACAGGGCGTCGGTGAACTCCGAAACGAATCTTGGGTCAGGCTCCTAGGTCACTGGCCTCCGCCCGCGGCAGTCGGCGGCGCGGCCATCTTCGCCCCGAGGTCCTCCGTCACACGGTAGAGCCGCGCTGGAAGATCTCGTGGCGCAGGCGGAGAAGCTCGCGGGAAACTAGAGAGCGCGCGATCGTTCATCAATTCCCAGCGCGCGGCGGCGTGCTTGCCGTGAGGGTGCGATAAATCGACGCGATGCCCTCGGCGCATGCCTGCTCGGCGCATAGATTCATCACTTCACCTGAAATGCGTGGAGCCCTTCTATAGGATGGGCCGTTTGTGTGTCTTGATCATAAACCCATGCTTTGAGCTGATAGGTTCCTGGTTCAAATTGATCTGTCTCAAAACCTGCAAACCATCCAGAGTAGAGATACCTGTCATCTTTCAAGGCGATAGCGACATCTTTCCGCAAGAACCCATGTCGCCCCAAGACCAACACTTTCTTGGGATCTTCCAAGGTGATCAAAATATGAAGAAGTTGTTTTTCAACTGCTGGAATCTGCTCTACCCAACCTTTGAGACGCATGGGGTCGCCTTGGGAAATACGTTGGCTCGAAGCCTGATCAAAATGTCCTTGGTAGAGGTCGGATTTCGCCAAGTATTGAATTCTTTCCAATTCTCCTTTGGAAATTTGATTCAACTGGTGAAAGCTTGGGGACAGAGTTTCCTTGATGTAGTTGAGGGGAACGTTATGTCTTTGAATCGTGTGGATGGTTTTGTCCTCCGGCACCATCTCATGATCTTTCCCCCGGTTGTAACAGATGAAATAATCAGCTTCTTCAACGTTTGTCGTACGAAAAACATTGCCAGAAAAGAAGTAATTCGATGACAAGGCGTTTCCGCATGAGAAAACCACATAGGTCATCAAGGGATTATTCAGTTTCTGACTTTGCGTCCACTCAACCGCCTCTTTATTGCTTTTTCCCCAATATTCCGTGGCGTAGTCGTCGGCAGCACCGCTCAAGCCTCCAACAGATTGGTTGAAGTAGAGGTATTGATAAGGATGCAGTTGGATCATCTCAATACCGATGGCAACGGCCCCGAGTGCCATCAAGAACAGAGAGAATTTGATGAGCTTGTTTGGCAATCTTGCAAACAGTCCGCCCAAGCCAACGGTTGCAATAATGACAATAGGAACCGTCAAGAATAAGAAATGCCTCCATGCATCAAATAGAGTGGGATGCAGAACGATGGTGGCAAGCACAGGAAGAGCAAATGAAAGCAAGAGAAAGGCGGCATTCGTCCATTGTTCTGTCGATCTTTGTTGAATCAGATCATTCAATAATTTGAGCGTTCCAATGCCCATTAAAATCAATGTCATGAGCGGAGTCGTAATGCCGATCCATTTGGGGAGGTAATACCAAGGCAATTGGCCTGCTGGAACCCAAGATCCCTCAAAGCGATTCTTGAGATTCTCCATGACCTTCACACTGGAGGAATAGGTGATCTTGTCGTAAATCCCGATGATTCCATGGGAACGAACATATGGATCAACCATCCAGAGAGCCGTAAAGAAGCAACTACTAAAAAGTGCGAGCAGGACTAGAAATCTGGTGAATTCGGCCCTTTTACGAATCTGCAGAAAAAGCAGCACAAAATAGATGGCTGGAACAAAAACGAGAGAACTTCGGTGGCTAAAACTAACGCCTGCAAGGATTCCAAAAGCTGCGATTTGCCAGACTTGGGATTTGATGGACCGTTGGAAAAGCTTGGAAAGCAAGAGAAGTTTCAGCCCCACCAGCATTTGCAAAGCAAATAGAATGGTGGAACTGCCATCCATGTAATTATCAAAAATATCCCCAAGCCAACGAGGAGAAAGGACCAGCAAGAGCACACCGGAAAGGGGCAGGAATGAGGTCGGTGTCAAATCGCAAAGAATGAGAAAGACCAGGATCAAGACAGACGATGAGGCGAGCGCCTTGATGAAATGCAGGGCTTCATAGTTTTCATCGAGTTCGAGGAGTTTCAGTGGTGCATAGTAAAGGATGTCCATCAAGGCCCCATGAGAAAGCACATGAAACTTGGGGAAGTGTTCGAATATCGCTTGGGTGTCAAAGAAATGAGAAGCGTAATATTTTCCGGATTCAACAAAAAAGTTTTCATCCCATGAGATGCCATAATCTCGATATGAGAAAGCAATAAACATGATGAAAAGGACATAGATGAAGAGAAAGAAAGAGCGGCGCTGTTGATGGAAAGTCATCGATATTTCTTGAACGAGTGATGAGCGGAACGAGTGATCTCAGGCGTCAACAATGAAACGCCTACTCCGCCAACCTGCAAACTTGAAGCAGGTATGATCCAAAGAAGCAAAATTCCAACATTCATCGTTTGATTACAATACATGCTCGAACATCCCACCGGGACCGCGCCTCTACTTTACGTTCGAGCAGGCCGCGTAGATCACTCCGTTGACGCAAGGCCCACTATTTTCGTTTTCGCGGAATTGGGAAGTCGTACGCGGGAGGAGTCCCCACCACTTGCCGGGGCTTACCCGAGAAAAGCTTCGTCTGGGACCGATGAAGCGGGGCGCAGCGACCAGGATGGGACTGCATTCGACGGCCGCGACACTCCTCCGGAGCTTCAGGGCTGCAATTCTGGGCGATCGGGCGCACGTCCTCCGCGGAAGCGCAGGTGTCGGAGGGCCAGTGTCGTCACAACCAGCACCGTGCACGTGAACAGCGAGACAGCCGGGTAGATGTAGCGGCTGCTCCACGCGGGGAACGAGGAGGCATCGATCAGCATCAGCATCCCCACCCGCGACACCACCGCGAAGCCCATCACGGCAGCGGCCGCGAGCAGCGGGTCGGCCAGGCGTCGCCGCCACGGAGGCAGGATCAAAATACCCAGCGCCACGACGCCCACCCATGCGGCCACGACGACCCCCAGAGAATGGCCGCGCCACAGGAGCTTCCCCAGGCCTCGGCGCGCCGGATGACTCGTATAGGGCTCCCGAAGCGTATCGATCTCCAGCAGGACACCCTTTTGCTCCACGATTTCGCCCTCGCCGGGAACCGGAATTGCAATGACGGCACCCGACTCGCCCTCGAACCACAGACTGGGCTCCATGGACTCCCACGCGCCGGTGTTCTTGCCCACCTCGAACCGGAAATGCAGCTTCTCACGCGCGGTGGAGGTGACGTCTCGAGCGGCCATGATCACAGGCTGGTTCGGCACATCCGCGCCCCACGCTCCTCGCAAGGCGGCCCGCCGCAGCGACACACGAACGATGGGGTCGACCGCAGCCATCACCGAGCCCTCGATCACGACAGTCTCCGCGCGAAGCCGCATCGGATCCCGGCGGGCCACGCGATCGAACAGCCGCCGGATCGCCGCCGGCGTAGTGGATGAATCGCTCGCCGGATCCCAGTCGGGCGCATCACCGGGCATGGCGAAGCGGCGCGCCAACCGCCTCAAGGAGGTTCCCAAATGCGGCAGGTAGGTGTCCGGGTACGGGTGGAGGAATCCCAGGGTCGAGCGAGAAGGCGGGAGTTCGCCGCGCTCGCGCGCTGCCTCGATGTCGTCGGAGACGCGTTCGAACCAGGCATCCGCTTCGCGCGCCGATCCCATGTGGCCGGCCCGGCCGGCCGCTTCGCGCAGGGTCCACATGAACCAGGCGCCAGCGTAGTCGTTGCAGACCTTCACCACGTTGCAGCTCACGCTGCGTCCCCAGCCCGCCTGCTCGAGATGGGGTCGCAGCTCGCGAAAGGCGGGACTGACGGCATAGACGCGCTCGCGCACGTCGCGGGGCACGAGCACGAATCGGCGGGGCGACGCGTGCTCGATGGAAAGGAGTGCATCATTGGCCGCCGCGAAACCGCCTCCGGAGAGATCCGACGTCCTGAACATCCCGTAGTGGACAGCGTTCATGGCAGCGAAACCGCACGCGACGCTCGCGATCGACGCGAACGCGATGCTGGTCACGCCCACCGCGGCGGCGAGCGATTCGCGCCAACTCGAGCCGCGCGCCCGGCGAGCCAGAGCGTCGACGCCCGCGAACACGAATACGAGGCCGAACACCAGCGGCTTCTCGGGTCGCGTGGTCCACAGGATCCCCAGGGCCAGACCCGCCCAGCCGGCGTGCAACCAGCGATTCCGCGCGCGCCCTGCGTCGCCGGCCAGCAGCAGTCCGGCGATCGCCATCAGCAGGACCGGCAGGTAGAAGCTCTCCGGCAACACCTCGCGATTGACCAACAGGCTATGAGGCTGCAGAACCAGCACCGCAAAGCAGCCCCAGGCCACCAGCCGCGGTAGGCCCAGTCCCACCAGGACTCCGGCCAGGAGCCCGGACGCTCCGATCAGCAGCAGCTCGGCGGCAATACGCAGGGGCACGCCGACGGCGCGCACCGCCGCGATCCAGACCGGATAGGACGGCTCGCGGATCAGGGTCATGGCGTCGTAATCGCCCAGCCAGCGCCCGCGTATCACCTGATCGGCCATCTCGGCGTAGCGCTGCTGGTCGTGGAGAATGGCGCGCGCGGCGATCGGATGGTCGGCCACGAGCCAGAGCTTCAGCACCGTCACCAGGACGAGACCCAGTGCGAAGCACGTGCGCGGGGAAGCCAGCCGATTCATCTCGGGGTTCAGAATAGCGCTGTGAACGAAGCGCACAGTCGGGTACTGGAAGAGAAAGAGGCAAGGCTCGTAGCCATATACATGAAGTTGTCGAAGACGGTGACTTCGTGGCGTGCCTCGATCAGGCGCTGGCTGAGCTTCAGGCCCGTGTAGCCGGCGCCGCCAGTCATCAGAATCCTCGCCGAGATCGCCTCGATATGCGGTCGCCAAAAAGCAGGCGGCGTGCGCTGCGCGCGGTGAGAGGTGCAGCCGCCGAGCGGGGACGAGGTGGCAAGCCTGCGCGCCGATGCGATCCTGATCGCATTCCTCAAGCCCCTCGATCTTCCCGAGCTCGCGAGCCGCGGTGTGACCTCGTTCGCGATGGAGCTGATGCCGCGCATCACGCGCGCCCAGTCCATGGACGCGCTGTCGGCCATGAGCACCGTCGCGGGCTACCGGACGGTGCTGCTGGCCGCGGTTTCGCTGCCGCGCCTGCTTCCGATGATGATCACCGCGGCCGGCCCGTGTCCCGTGGCTTCAAGCGCCCGATCGGCGTGCGCGCCAGGTTTTCGAGTACGAGTTCGGAGATCGCCGCATCGGGCGCTTCCCAAACCCGGGCGGCTGCGCGCATCGTGAGCGCCGCATTCACGAGACCCGCGCGCGGCGGCGGCCTCGGGTTCGTCGGACTGCGCCTTCAAGTCCGACGTCACGCGGTAGAGCCGCGCCGACGCATGCGGCACGAGCTGGCGCCGCAGCGGCACTGCGCCCGAGTGATAGGGCGGAATCGTCGACCAGGGCGACGGGCTCGCGATGGCGATCGCGGCAACGCGCTCGAAGCCAGGCGCAAACGCGAGCCTCGGCTGATCCACGTTCGCCGGGATCACCAGCCAATCGCCGCGCCGCAGCTGCGATTCGTCGGGGATCACGGCGCGCCAGCCTGCTCGTTCCGCGTAGAACTGGAACTCCCAGTGTCCCGTGTACCAGATGGTTTCGCGCTCGGGCGCGGCGCCGAGGGCGCTGAATCGCTGCGAGATTTGAGCGACGAGCGTGCGGCGCGCCCAGGCATCGGAGAGCTCGCTCCCGAAGTAGAGCGCCGCCAGCACGAGACCGAACACCGTGGCCACGCGTGTTCCCGAGCGCGCGCCCGGTTCGCTCGTGCGCAGCGAAGCCGCGCGCGCGGCGAGCAGCGTCGCGGCGATCGAGAGGCCGATCACACGCCGCACCGCCGGGTACGGCGAGATCACGAAGTAGGCGACCAGCTCGAGCACGATCCAGGCGGCCAGCAGGCGGTCGGCGCGGCGATCCGTCGCGTCGGCTCGCCGTAGCAGACGGAGCGCGGCGGCTCCGACGCACGCGGTGACTCCCACACCGAGCGGCGCAAAGAGAACCAGTTCGGGGTTGTAGCTGGCGAGCGTCGCGAGCAATCCGATCGGCTCTCCGACCTGCAGGCTCGGCAGCACCAGTACGCCCGCAAACGCGAGCCCGGCGGCGATCCCGGCCAGCACTACGAGAGCGGCGCGACCGCCCAGGCCAACCAGCGCAAGCAGCGCCGCATGGATCGCGGTGCCCCCCATCAGCGAAAACAGGGCGAGCGTCCAGTAGAGCGCGCTGGCTCCGGGCAGCCCACCGCTCGCCTGCCTCACGTCGGCGAGCAGATCCGCCGCGCGCACGCGCGCGATGCCGGCCAAAAAGTGTGACTCCCCGTAGCGCGCGACGATCAGCGCTTCCCAGCCGATGAACAAAGCCGCCGCGGCGACGCAGGCGACCGCGGCTTCGCGCGGCCTGCGGTAGAGCACGGCGGTGAGCAGGACCAGTGCGGGATAGCTCACCGCCGCGTATTTCGTCTGCATCGCGAGCCCCAGTACGCTGCCCGCGACGAGCGCGAGGGTCATGCGCTCGCGCTCGCAAGCGCGCACGAAAAGTGCGAAGCCGAGCAATCCGAGGGCGACCGCGGGCACGTCGAGCATCAAACTGAAACCTGGCAACACGGTCGGCCCGAGCGCGAGCGTCCACAGCACGGGCGTGGCCAGCGGCTTCGCGAAGCGCGCCAGCAGGAAGGCGAGCGAGCCCGTGAGCGCGAAGGCGAACGGAAGCAGCGAAAGCTTCCATGCGAATGGTCGGTCGCCAAAGAGCGTCATCGCGCCGGCGAGCCAATAGGGCAGCACGGGCGCAAGCGTTCCCACCCGCATCGCAGGCTCGGGCGCGTCGTACCAGAAGAGCTCGAAGCCGTAGGGATCACTCGGGTGCGCCGCAATCTGGCGCGCGACCGCGACATAGACCGGATCGTCGATCACGAGCGGCTTCGCGGCGTTTGCGACCGTGAGCGCCAGCGCAGCGAGCAGCGCGGTGCACCAGAGGCTGCGATCGACTCCGCCCGCAGCCTCACGCGCGGAATCCGTCACGAGCGGGTCACGCAGGAGAGCCCCATCCGCAGCATGCCACGACGCTCGCGTCCCTGAAGCGGCGCTAGAGCCCTCGCGCGATCTCCGTCGCCGCGCGCAGCCCGCTCGTGAGCGCCGCTTCGGTGTAGGGGCCCACCAGGTAATCGCCGGCGAAGGCGAGCCGCGGCGAACGTTCGAGTCGGCCCTGAAAACGCGCGAGACGCGGCAGATAGCCCGCGCCGAACTGCGGAAGCATCGGCGACCAGCGGTGGACCACGGCGGCCTGGGGCTTCAGCCGCCCGATGGGTGTGCGCGCCAGATTCTCGATCACCAGCTCGCAGATCGCCGCGTCGGGTGCGTCCCAGACGCGCGCCGCTGCACGCGCCGTGAGCGCCGCGTTCACGAGGCCGGCGCCCGATGGCGCGACGCCCGGTTTGTGGTGATCGACGGCGAGTCCGTAGAGGTCGAGGCCTTCGCGGCGCGGGAAGGCGACAGCGTAATACGGCAGCGTCGGCGGCGCCTGCTCGAACATCAGGTGCACGATCATCCCCTGCCCGTAGCGCACCTGCTCGAAGAAGCCGCGCTCGTCGGGGCTGAGCTTCGGGCAGACGCCGGCCACGAGCGAGCCGGGCAGCGCCACCACGGCGGCGTCGGCCAGCACGCTGCTCTCGCGCCCGCGCGCGCGGTAGCGCACGCGCGCGCCGGCACTCTCGGTCTCGATGGCGATCACCTCGCAGCCCGTGCGCACGGGCACCTCGCGCGCGAGCGTCTGCGTGAGCAGCCCCATCCCGCCTTCGAAGCACTGCAAGCGGAAGCCGCCCGCGACGAAGCGCAGCGCAGCGCAAGCATCGCGAAGGCGAGCGAGAGATCTTCGGGATCGCTGTCGAAGGTCGCAGAGAACGCGGGCGCCAGCAGGAACTCGAAGGCCTCGTCGCCGACGAGCCGGATCAAGGCCGTCGCGAGATCCTCGCGGTCGAGCCCGGCAGCCAGTTCCGGGCGCAGCGGATCGAGCGTGTGCCGGTGCCGCGCGACTTCGAAGAGCAGACGCGCGAGCCGCA
>JANNIY010000066.1:0-6096 GCA_031405455.1 Deltaproteobacteria bacterium
ATGCCTTCGACCGCGCCGAGGGCTACCGCTACCTCTCGCGCCTCACGCGCGTCGCACTCGAATCCTTCATCGAATTCGCAGACCCGGCGTTTCCCGTGCTGCGCCGCCCCGCGCACGAGACGGTGAAGATCGGGGCCGACAACCCCGACAACTACTACCAGAGCGCCGCGCTGTCCGGAGAGTACGAATATCGGGTGCGGGGCTCACGCGGCAGCGTGCACTACCTCGGCTTCGGCAGCTACGCCGGCGGCTACGGCTCCGCCGGCCGCCGCGGGCAGACCGGCTATCTCGACGCGAGCCAGCTCCGCACCGATCCCGATGGCCGCTTCGAGATGATCCTGTCCACCCGTGAGCAACCCGGCAATTGGTTGCGCATGGAGCCGGACACATCTCTCTTCATCGTGCGCCAGACTTTTCAGGATCGGCATGCGGAGCAGATCGCGGAACTCACACTCGAACGGGTCGGGAGCACCGGCGGACCGCTGCCGATCACGCCCGAGTTCATGGATCGCGGGCTCCAGGCCGCCGCAGCCTACGTCGCGGGCACGGCCGGCCTGTTCGCCGACTGGGCCGAGGGATTCGCGAAACGCCCGAACGAGCTGCCCCGCTTCGATCCCGCCATCGCCGCCGCCGCCCATGGCGATCCGAACATCCAGTATTTTCACGGCTACTGGCAGCTCGCGGACGACGAAGCGCTCGTGATCGAAGTCACGCCGCCCGCCTGCGACTACTGGAACTTCCAGCTGAACAATCACTGGATGGAATCGCTCGACTACCGCTACCACACGATCGCCCTCAACCATGCGCAGGTGCGCAGCCGCGAGGACGGCTCGCTGTCGCTCGTGGTGGCCCACACGGACCCCGGCGTCCCGAACTGGATCGAGACCGCCGGCCACCGGCGCGGCAGCATGTGTCTGCGTTGGGTCGGCGCCACGCAGCATCCCGCGCCGACGACCCGCGTCGTGAAGCAGCGCGCCGGCGTTCCGCTCTACTGAGCCAGCGCAGGTGCGCCCGCGGGAACGTCGACAGCGGGCGGCGTTCGGAGTCGCTCCAGGAACCCGACGATCGCCGGATTCACGATCTCCGGCCGCTCGTAGTTCGGGGTGTGCGCGGCGCGCGCGATGACCACCAGCTCCGCCTGGGGGATCGCGCGCTGCACCTGCACGCTCGTCTCGAACGGAACCACGCTATCGGCTTCGCCCCAGACCAGGAGGACGGGGATTCCCGAAGCACCGACCGTTCGAAAGCTCTCCTCCAGCGTTTGCAGCGGCATGTTCCGAAAGGTCGAGAGCTGCGCGTTCTGGAAGCCCTCGAATGCGAGCTGCACCTCGAACTTGCGCGAGAACTCCGTCAGCAGCGATGGATCGTGAAAATTCCCGGCCATCCCGGCGCGGATGGTCCGGTCCCCGAGCAGCCGTACCAGAAACTCACCGACCCCCGGGATCCGCAGGAGCCTCACGCTGAAGGGCACCGGCAATGGAAAACCGGCCGGATCGACGAGGATCATCGCGTTCACCCGCTCGGGATGTCGCTCGGCGAAGAGCACCGAAATTGCGCCTCCCATCGAAACACCCGTCAGCGTGAGCGGCGTGCGGAGATCGAGGCGCTCGGTCAGCTCGAAGAGCTGGCGATCGAAGAGATCGGCGTCGTAGCGAACGGACGTGGGCCGGTCCGAGAATCCGCGGCCGAAGAGGTCATAGCGGAGCGTTCGATAGCCTGCCGCCGCCAGCGCGGGAACGTTGAAATCCCAGATGAAATACGGCGTCGAGAACCCGCACACGAATACGACGACCGGCCCCGATTCCGGCCCGGCCAGCTCGTAGTGCACGCTGCCATCGGTGAGCGCGATGTATTCGCCGTCGCTGCCAGCACGGGCGCTCGCGTCGAGGGCCCGCGTTTCGACGCGCGGAACAAGGAAGTACGCCGCGCACAGCCCTGCGGCGAACAGCAGGCTGGCGGTTCTCAGCCTCAGAAGCGAGACGCCGAGAGCGTGACGTCCGCGCGCGACCACGCGCGCTCGAAGCGCTGCTCGACCTCCGCTGCTTCACGCGTCTTTCCCTGCTTGCGCAGGCTCGCAGCGAGCCCCTGCAGCGACCAGCCGTTGTCGGGATACGCCTCGAGATCCTTGCGATAGACCCCCTCGGCCTGTTCGGCGGAGCCGGCCTCGAGCAACACCTGGCCCAGCGACTGGCGCACGGGGTAATACCAGTCCGGCGGTTCCATGTACGTGAGGGCGTCCTGGAGCGCGACCGCGGCCTCGAGTTCTTCGATCGCCTGGGGGTAGCGGCCCCGCTTCGCGTCGATCTCGCCGGCCAGCGTGTGCGATGCGACACCGAGCAGCTGCGAAGCCTTGTTCACCTGCGTCGCCAAACGCTCCGGCGACACTTCGCCCGCGACCTTCCGGAGCGCGGCGAGCTCGGCCTGCGCTTCCCGGAGCTTCCCGGTCCGCAGGAAGGCGATGCCGCGCGCGTAGTGCCAGACGCCGGTGGCATACGGAAGGTCCGCCGGCGGAGCGGGCTGCTTCAGGATCTCCTGCCACCTTCCGAAGCGCAGCCGCGCAAACAACGGTCGGGGCACGAAGCCCTCGAGCATCGGCATCTGCGGAATCATCGCGATGTGGATCTTCCCGCTCAGCTTGTCCGCGGCCGCGATCGCGTCAGCGCTGCGCCCGTCGAAGGCGGCCGCTGCATAGATGAAATCGATGTTGTGCGGGTAGTACATCATCGGATACGCACCCTGCGGGTTCTGTTCCTGGATGTACTTTTCATCCACGGCCACGGCGCGCACATTGGTGTCTGCTGCGTCTCCGTAGCGGCCCGTGCGGATGTAGATGTGCGAAGGCATGTGCACGAGATGGCCGGCGCCCGGCACGAGGCCACCCAGCCGGTCTGCATTTGGCAGCGCCCGATCCGGCGTATTCGAAGCCTCGACGGCATGGATGTAATAATGATTGGCGCCCGGATGCTCCGGATTGCGCGCGAGCACGGACTCGAGTGTCGCCACGATCTCCAGCGTCCCGGGCTGCGCGTCGCCCGCGTGCGTCCACAGGTTCCAGGGGCGCAGATCCATCATCGATTCCGCGTACAGGGTGGCCGCATCGAGATCGTCGGGATACCGCTCCGAGAGGCCTCGCATCGCGTTCGCGTACGCCGCATCGAGCGATCGGCGGTCGCTGGGGGCGTCTGCCGCGTAGCGCGTCGCGATCGCGGCGATGTAGGCGCGCTCGGCGTCGCTCAGATTGCCCGCCTTCGCCTGCGCCTGCTCCACGGCGGCGTAGGCCGCGCGATCGCGCTCCGGATCCGCGGGCAGGTTGTAGTTCGGGCCGAGCGTGTAGGCGATGCCCCAGTACGCCATGGCGGCGTCGGGATCCAGGCGCGCGGTCTGCTCGAAAGCGCGCCGGGCCTCGTCGTGGTTGAAGCCATACACGAGCCGCAAACCCTGATCGAAATACTGCTGGGCGAGCGCAGACCGGGTCGTGATCGGATGCGAATAGCTGCCGAGATCGGAATACAGCGGCACGCTCGGCTCGCCCGCCGGCGGCGCGAGCGGCGCCCCCGTCGTAGCGCTGCACGCCATGGCAAAGGCGGCGAGCGAAACCAACGCCCGTGCGGTGCCCAAACGAGCTCTCATGTCGCGTTCCTCCGGTCGCGCTCCCGACCGTCCGGCAACGGGAGCACGAGCGCCATCAGCCCATGAAGAAGGCGTTCAGCTTGTTGCCGTCTAGATCGCGGAAATAACCGGCGTAGAAGCCGGTGCCGCGCGGGCCGGGGGCACCTTCATCCTTGCCGCCGAGCGCGAGGGCCTTGGCATGCAGCTCATCCACCTGGGCCTTCGAGCTCGCCGCGAGCGAAACCATCACGCCGTTGCCCACACTGGCGGGCTTCTGATCGAACGGCTTGATGACCGAGACCATCGGAGCGCCGGGCCCGGAGCTCCAGGCAATGAAGCGTTCCGACGCCATGGCGCGCTTCGCGCCGAACGCGGAAAGGAGCGCGTCGTAGAAGGCGGCGGCGCGCGGCAGATCGTTGGTTCCGAGCGTGACGTAGCCGATCATGTGGGGTCTCCAGTGACTTCAGCAGGGTGATTCTGGTGTTTATCAGAGGTCCTACACGGCTGCCATCGGCCGGGCCCGAGCCAGCGTTTCGGGCTGTAGGACGTCTGTTAGCCTCGCACCCCATGCAACGCGTGCGGCAGACAGCTCATGCGCGGGCCGGCCTGCTCGGCAATCCGTCGGATCTCTACGACGGCAAGGTGATCGCCCTCTCGCTCGCGAACTTTCGGGCGGTGGTGACGCTCGAGCCGGCGGATCGCTTCGAGATCGTCCCGGGTGTCGACGATCGGCTGGTGTATCCGAGCCTGCACGAGGCTGCTTCGGCGCTTTCCGCGTACGGCTGCGAGGATGGCGTGCGATTGCTGCGGGCTGCGCTCAAAAAGTTCGTCGATCTGCGCGGCGGTCTCGCGGATCTGGCCGCGAGCGACCCGCGCCTGCGCTTCCGGATCTCCTACGAAACCGACATCCCGCGTCAGGTCGGCCTCGCGGGTTCGAGTGCGATCGTCACCGCGGCGCTGCGTGCGCTCGCGGAATGGTTTGGTCTGAAGCTGGCTCCGGCGGCGCTCGCCGAACTCGCGCTCGCCTGCGAGAGCGAGGAGCTCGGAATCACCGCGGGGCCGATGGATCGCGTGATCCAGGCCTATCAAGGCCTCGTGTGGATGGATTTTGCGCCACCGAGGGGCGCACATGGCTACCGGCGCCTCGACGCCAACCGATTGCCGCCGCTCTTCGTGGCCTGGGATCCGCGCGGCGGCGAACCCTCTCGCAAACTCCACAGCGACGTCCGCTTGCGGTATCTGCGCGGCGACCCGGAGGTGCGTCGCGCGATCGCGAGCCTGCCGACGCTCGCCGACGAGGGCCTGCTCTGCCTCGAGCGCGGAGACGTCGCCGGCCTGATGGCGCTGATCGACCGGAACTTCGCGACCCGCGCCTCGGTCTTCCCGCTGTCGCCCGTCGACGCCGAACTGGTCCGCCTGGCTCGCGCCGCCGGCACGGCCGCCAAGCTCTGCGGCTCGGGAGGCGCCGTGATCGGGGTCCTGCCCGAGAGCTCGCTCTGGCCCGCGCTCGAAGCCCGCTACTCTGCCGCCGGCTTCGGGATCGCTCGCGCGAGCATCGCCCCCCCGTTCGCCGAGAGCACCGCCTGAAATGCCGCTGCTGAGCTTCGAAGACGTCTCGATCGCGTTCGGTCTCGAGTCCCTGCTCGAGCGCGCGAGCTTCCAGATCGACGCGGGCGAGCGCGCCTGCCTGATCGGCCGCAATGGCGCCGGGAAATCGACGCTGCTCAAGCTCGTCGACGGCGAACTCACACCCGATGCCGGCAAGATCTGGCGCCAGCCGGGACTGAAGATCGCCCGCCTTTCGCAGGAGCTTCCGGACGCTCCCGACGCCACGGTTTTCGACGTCGTCGCCGAGGGCCTCGCTGGCGTCGGGCGCCTGCTCGCCGAGTATCACCACGTTTCTCACGACGTCGGCGACGATCCGTCGCTGCTGCGGCGTCTGGAGCAGCTCCAGCACGAGCTCGAAGCGCAGGACGGCTGGAGCCTGCACCAGCGCGTCGACGACGTGCTCGCGCGTCTGGGTCTCGACGCCGACGCTCGGCTCGGCGCGCTTTCCGGCGGCTGGCGCCGGCGGGTGGCTCTCGCGCGCGCGCTCGTCGGTTCGCCCGATCTGTTGCTGCTCGACGAACCCACGAATCATCTCGACATCGAGGTGATCGAGTGGCTGGAAGAGCAGATCCTCGCGCTGCGCGGCGCCGTGCTGTTCGTGACCCACGATCGCGCGCTGCTCGGTCGGTTGGCGACGCGCATCCTCGAACTCGACCGCGGCGCGCTGACGTCATGGCCCGGCGCCTACGCGAGCTTCGTCGAGAAGAAGGCCGCGGCGCTCGAGCACGAGGAGCGCCGCAACGCGCTCTTCGACAAAAAAATGGCCGAGGAGGAAGTCTGGATCCGGCGCGGCATCCAGGCGCGGCGTACCCGCAACGAAGGCCGGGTGCGCGCGCTGATCGCGATGCGCGACGAGCGCTCGCAACGCCGCGAGCGACC
>JANNIY010000067.1:0-86871 GCA_031405455.1 Deltaproteobacteria bacterium
CGAGCGCGCTTTCCGGCGCGCCGTCGATCTCGATTGCGAGAACGCCGCGGCCCGCGAGAACCTCCGCGCAACCGAACAGCGCGGCGTCGAGGCGAAACCGTGAGCCGAGAAGACGACGATCGTCCGCGCGAGCGCTTGAGCTGGCGGGAAGTGGACCGCCGGCGCGGGGGCGCCCGGCCGACGGAGGAGCGGCGCCCGCAGAACCCGGCAGAGCAGGCCAGGGCGGCAGCCGCGGCGAAGGCCTACACGAAGCAGCTCGACGCGATGTTCGTCAAGGGCAAGGGTGGCGCCGAAGCTGAACGTCTGGAGCGCGCGCTGCGCGACGCGCGCGGAACGCCGGAGTTCGCCGGCGCCTGCCGGGCGTACCGAGACGCCGTCGGCCTGCCCGAGGAGCCCGCTCAGCTGCTGCTCTTCCTCGACAGCGGAGATCCCGAGCTCGTGATTGCAGCGCTCGCTGCGCTGCGCGCCGCACACGCCGGTGGCAAGCTCCAGGCGTCGAGCGGCCTGCGAACACAGCTGCGCCTGCTCGGCCAGGACGCGAATGACGCCGTCGCCGAGGCTGCCGAGGATCTACTCGCGTCCCTCTGATCAGTCGAAACGCGCTCGCTTGAATCCGGGAACCTCGTCGATTAAGGTCGAGCCATGCCCCACGAGGTCGAACGCCGCACGCTCACGCGCTACCTGGAGGAGCACAACCTCAAGCAGACGAAGCAGCGCGACGCGATCCTGAACGTATTTCTCGCCGCGACGGGCCACGTCACCAGCGAAGAGATCTTCAACCAGGTGCGCTCGCTGCACCCGAACATCGGCTACACCACGGTCTACCGGACCATGAAGCTGCTTTGCGACGCGGGGTTGGCTTCGGAACGTCATTTCGACGACGCCATCACCCGCTACGAGATTGCGCATGAGCACCACGATCACCTGGTCTGCATGCGCTGCGGCAAGATCGTCGAATTCGAGTGCGCGATGATCGAGTCGACGCAGACGGAGATCGCGGATCGCTACGGCTTTCGCGTGCTCCGGCACCGCCACGAGCTCTACGGGCACTGCGAGAACTGCCGCGACGACGGCGGCGCCACCCGGCGCGTCGAGCAATAGCCGCCCCCAAAGTCTCGTTGACAGGACCCCCCGCCTGGCGGTAGTCTGCGCTCGTTATTGAAAATGAATGTGATTTTCAATTTCGGATCCAGCTGAGATCAATCCAGCCAGGGCCCGAGGCCGTGCTTGAAAGCGATGGGCAGGCAGGAAAGCCAGGGCGACGACAGGGCCGACACCAACCCCCACGGGGATGACTGTCGCTGTCTGTGTGGAAACCTGCTCGCCCGGGTGGTCGGCGATCGCGTCGAGCTCAAATGCCGCCGCTGCAAACGCACCCACTCGATTCCTCTCGCCGCAGCCCGCCGATCGTCGACGCCTGCGGGATCGAAGTTCGCAGCGCTTCGCAAGGCGAACGCGCCGTGATGCAAATGCAAATCATGAGGCCAGCGGTCGTGAACCCCGAGCCCAGTTCTCGCGTCAGCCAGCGCTGCGCGCGAGCCAGGGGTCGCCTCGATGGCCGTTCTCATTCGTTGCGGTTGGGTCGGTTTCGTTCTGCTCGGGGCGGGAGTCGCGTTGGCGCAGCCGTCTGACGAACAAATCGCTCAGGACGATCGCATCGCGGAGCTCGAGCGCACCGTGAAAGTGCTCGCGGACGAGCTCGAACGCACGCGCTCCGAAGTCACCGTCCCGGACGAGGAAGCAGCGCTGGTGACGCAGTACGGACTCGGGCCGGCGGCCTCGAAGGTCTATGGCATCGCGCGCGGTCTCTCGGTGGGAGGCTACGCGGAGGGCTTCTATCAGAACGTGTTCCACGACGCGAACGGCGCCAAGGACAACACCGACATGCTGCGCGCCGTTCTCTACACCGGCTACAAGTTCAACGAGCGCATCGTCTTCAATACCGAAATCGAATTCGAGCACGGGACCACGAGCTCGACCAAGAGTTCGAGCGGCGGGAGTGTCTCGGTGGAATTCGCGACGCTCGATTTCTTCGCCTATCCGTGGCTGAACGCGCGGGCGGGTCTCGTGTTGCTTCCGATCGGCTTCATCAACGAGATCCACGAGCCGCCCTCCTACTATGGCGTCCAGCGTCCGGAGGTCGAGCGCCGCCTGATCCCGACGACCTGGCGCGAAAACGGGGCGGGGCTCTTCGGCGAGTTGGGGGAGCAGATCGAATACAAGCTCTACGTGACCAACGGTCTCAACGCCGAGGGTTATGACGCCAAGGGCATTCGCGACGCGCGCCAGAGCGGCAACCGGGCCCTGGCCGAGGACGTCGCCTTCGCCGGCCGTCTCGACTGGACGCCGCTGCCCGGCCTGCTGATCGGCGGCTCGACCTTCCTCGGAAACGCGGGGCAGAATCAGACCTTCACCGTCACCGGCGTTCCGGATCCCGTGGACATGCCGTCGACGTTCACGGCGCTCTGGGAGACGCACGCTCAATTCGAATGGCGTGGGCTCCACCTGCGGGGCCTATTCACGATGATCCACCTCGACGATGCGGGCGAACTCACCGCCGTACTGCGTCCGACGGCGCAGGGGGGAATCAACGAAATTGGCGCAACCGAAGTCGTCGCGAGCGAGATGCTCGGCGGCTACGTCGAAATCGCCTACGACGTGCTGCAATGGCTGATGCCGGACACCGAACGAAGCCTCTCACCGTACTTCCGCTTCGAGTACCTCGACACGCAGTACAAAGTCCCGTCGGGTTTTACCGCCGACAAGGCGCAGGAGATGCAGTTCTACACGGCGGGAATTCAGTTCAAGCCGATTCCGAACGTCGTGGTCAAGGCGGACGTCCGAAACGGCGTTGCTTCGGCGGGCAGTGCGCCCGACGAGTTCAATCTGGGATTCGGACTTGCCTTCTAGCAGGGGCGTGCGGCTGCTGGCGCTAGCGCTCCTGCTCGCGCCGGTGCCGGCGGGAAGCAAGGTCTTCCACAGCCGCAGTGACGCGCTGCGAATTGCCTTTCCCGACGCCGAGCGCATCGAAGACGAGACCTTCGTGCTCTCGGACGCCCAGGCCGAGCGCATCACCGCGATCGCGCAGTCGCCGCTCGACAGCAAGCTCGTGAAGATCTACACGGGCTATCGCGGGGATGCCCTGCTCGGCTACGCGGTGATCGACACCCACAACGTGCGGACGATGCCCGAGGCGTTCATGGTAGTGCTCACGCCCGCGGGAGGCGTGCGCAGCGTGCGGGTGCTGGCGTTCTACGAGCCGCTCGACTACCTCCCGAACGAGCGCTGGTATTCTCAGTTCGATGGGAAATCGCTGGAGTCGCCGCTGCGTCTGGGAGGAGACATCCACGCCGTCGTCGGCGCGACCCTCTCGGCGCGGGCGACCACCCGCGGCGTGCGCCGCGCGCTCGCCTTCTATCGTGTTCTCGTGAAGCACGAGCCCTGACGCATGCGCTTCGTGATCACCGGCGAATGGTCCCGCAACCGCCTGCTCCAGTTGATCGTCGCCTTGTACGCGATCTACGTCACCGGTTTGTGGGTCACCAACGCCCTGCTGTATTTCAGCAAGATGTCGCTCACCTACGGCTCGGTCGTCCAGTACTACCTGGGCTCGGAGGAGCGCTTCCTCACGCCGCGCAGCTACGAGGGCATGCTCGAAGTGGCGCATTTCCATCTCTTCGCGATGGGCATGCTGCTGCTCGTGCTCACGCACCTGATGCTCTTCGTGCCGCTGGCGGGGCGCACCAAGGCGTGGCTGATCAGCCTGCCGTTCGCCGCGGCGCTGCTCGACGAGGGCGCGGGCTGGCTCGTGCGCTTCGTCCATCCCGGTTTCGCGTTCGCGAAGATCGCAGGCTTCCTGCTGCTCCAGGGAAGCCTCGCGGCGCTCGTCGGTCTCTCGCTGTGGGCAATCTTCTCGGGATCCCAGAGCAACTACGACGACGAACCCGAAAGTCCTTGAGGCGGGCGCTGCTCGCCGCGCTCGCGGCGTTGGCTTGTGCGGCGCCGCCGCCGCACCCGCTCGTCGAGATCTCCGACGGTCGCCCTGCGATGGGGACGATCCTCGAGATCACGCTGTTTGCGCCCGCGACGCCCGCCGCGCGCGAGAGCCTCGACGCGCTGTTCGAGATCGCGTCACACCTCGACGCGTCGCTCACGCTCTACGATCCGAACAGCGAGCTCTCGCGGCTCAACCGCTCGGCCGGGCGCGGTGCGGTCTCCGTCGCTCCCGAGCTCGCGCGCATCCTGGCTGCCTCGCTCACCCATTCGCGGCTCACGCGCGGGGCCTTCGACGTGACGGTGGGGCCCCTCGTCGCGCTCTGGACGCGCGCGGGCGAGACGGGCGTATTGCCGAGCGACGCCGAGCTGGCGCACGCGCGCTCGCTCGTCGGCGCGAACCAGATCCGGCTGGCGGGCTCGCAGGTGACGCTCGCGCGTGAGGGAGTCTCCGTCGATCTCGGAGGCATCGCCAAGGGCTGGGCCCTCGATCGCATGCTGCCACTGCTCCGCGAACGCGGCATCGAGAACGCGTTGCTCGATTTCGGTCAGAGCAGCCTGTGGGCGCTGGGCGCGCCGCCCGCTAGCGCGGGCTGGCGTCTGCTCGCTCGCGCTCCCGGCGCAGGCGCGCTCGGCGTGCTGACGCTCTCGGACCAGGCGCTCTCGGTTTCGGGAAGTCTCGGCCAATCGGTCGAGATCGGCGGCCGACGTTACGGCCACGTGCTCGATCCGCGCAGCGGGCTCGCGCTCGAGCGCCGCCGTCAGGCGCTCGTGGTGGCGCCGGACGCGGCGCTCGCCGAGGCGCTCTCCAAGGGCCTGCTGGTCCTCGGCGAAGTGGAGGGCATTGCGCTCGTCGCCGCGCAGCCGGGCTGCGAGGCGTTGCTCGTCGACGCCGACGGTGGCCATTGGGAGACGCCGGGCTGGCGCGCGGCGGTGAAGTTCGAGGCGATCGCGGCGAGCCGCTAGCTGCTCTCGACCCAGGCCTCGAGATCTTCCGGGAAGCCGGCTTCGTCGTCGCTGATCTTGCCCCACTGCGGGCCCACGTTGGCGACGAACATTTCTTCGAAGTGCGCGCGCACGCGATCGCTGAAGAGTCCGATCGCGCGCAGCGTCGGAATCACGAAGCCGCGCACCGGCCCGCGCCGGCCGCCATTGCGCTGGATGGCCTCGAGCACCTTGCCGCGATCCTTCGCGATCTCGATGAGTGCGAGCTTCGGATCGACACCGGCCTGCGACCACAGCGACATCACCGAATCACGCATCGAGAGGCCCGCGCGCGAATCCACCAGCAGCCGGGAGGCCTCGAACGCGAAATCCTCCACTTCGCGAATCTCCGTCTCGGAGAGGCTCGGCACCACGGCCGCGAGATACTTGACGCCAAAGCCGGTATGGCGCGCTTCGTCGCGCGAGACGTACGTGAGCATCTCCTTCAGCAGGGGCTCGCGCGTCTGGTTGCGCATGTCGCGGAAGGAATACAGGGCGATGCCCTCCGTCACGACCTGCATGCCGACGGCCTTCGTGAGCCAACTCGAGGATGTCAGCACGCCGTCGAGGAGCTGCTTCAGCGCCGGCGCGATCGGCTGCACCTCATCGAGCTTGCGGATGTAGGCGGCAAACACTTCTACGTGTCGAGCTTCATCGAGCGTCTGGGTCGCCGCGTAGAACTTGCCGTCCATGTGGGGCACGGCGTTCACCAGCTGCGCCGCCACCATCAACGCGCCCTGCTCGCCGTGCAAAAAATTGGAGAGCATGAAGGCGGCCGTGCGCCGCGACATCTCCCAGCGCGTCTTCGCATCGAGCCCCTTCCAAAAGCCCGTCTCCTGGATCGGGATGCCCCCCATCGAAAAGGTGTTCGAGAAGGCCTCGCGGTCGATCTCGCGGCTCCAGTCGAGATCGCGCAACGCGATCCACTGCCGCTCGAGCGCGTTCGCGTAGAGCGTGCGCAGCGTGTCGATCTCGCTGTCGTAGTTCCAGTTGTAGACGGCGGTGAGGGCCGCCGGCACTTCGTCCCCGCGGGAAGGATGGAGCGTCGGGAGGGGAGATACCTCGGCTTGGGCCATGGGGGGTCCTCGCTGGGCGCTGGGATTGGTCGGACCAAGCTAGTGCGAGCGCACCTTCGGTGTCAATCCGAAGATGCCTCAAGGTGGCCAGCCTCCGGTCCGATCCCCGGGACATGGCGATTCCCGACCTGTGCTGCCCCGTTTGTAGTGCCGACCTGCCGCTCACCGGCGACGAGAAACGCGGCGACGAGATCTTCTGCACCTTCTGCGGCTCGCCCTTCCGGCTCCAGATCCGGCCGAAGCGCAAGGACGAAGAGGGCGACGACTACTCCGCGGAAGAGGATTTCTAGCGGGCGCTCGCGGGACGGCGCGGAACCTTCGCCCGGCTACCCCGAAAAGTCGATCAGACGCGGCTCGATGTCGCGCAGGCGCGGCGCCCGGCGGTCGCGCTCCGAGAGCAGCGGGCTCGCCGCGGGCCATGGGATCGCGAGGTCGGGGTCGTCCCACGCGATCGCGACCTCCGCCTGCGGGTCGTAGAGCTGCGTGCACTTGTACTCGACCTGCGCGATCTCACTCAGGACCAGGAATCCGTGCGCGAGACCCGGCGGTACGTAGAGCTGCTCGAAGCCCTCCGCCGTGAGCCGCGCTCCGAAGTGTTTGCCGTAGGTCGGTGATCCGCGTCTCACGTCGACCGCGACGTCCCAGACTTCGCCCTCGATCACGCGCACGAGCTTGCCCTGCGCGTTCGGTAATTGGATGTGAAGACCGCGCAGCGTGTCGCGCGCCGAGCGCGAGTGGTTGTCTTGTACGAACGCTTCCGGGATGCCGCCGTCGCGATAGCGCGGCGCGTGGTAGGTCTCGAGGAAGAAGCCGCGCGCGTCACGATGGACGTCCGGCAGCACACGGATCACGCCGGGGATCGGCGTCGTCAGGAAACGCACCCGCTAACGGTCCTCGCCGGCGATGCGCAGCAGATACTCCCCGTAGCTCGACTTCCCCATCGCCTTGCCGAGCGCGACGAGCGCTGCGTGCGTGATGTAGCCCTTCTTGTAGGCGATCTCCTCGAGGCAGGCGATCTTGAGCCCCTGTCGCTCCTGGATCGTCTCGACGAAATTCGACGCCTGGAGCAGCGACGCGTGCGTGCCGGTGTCGAGCCAAGCCGTGCCGCGACCCAGCCGCTCGACGTGCAGCTCGCCGCGTTTCAGATAGGCGAGGTTGACGTCGGTGATTTCGAGCTCTCCGCGCGGGGAGGGCGCGAGCCCCGCGGCGATCTCGAGCACGCGATTGTCGTAGAAGTAGATGCCGGTGACGGCCCAGCTCGAGCGTGGGACGGCGGGCTTCTCCTCGATGCCGAGCGCGCTGCCGTCCTTCGCGAACTCGACGACGCCGTAGCGCTGCGGATCGTGCACCCAGTATGCGAACACGGTCGCACCGTGCGCGCGGTGCGACGCGCGTTCGAGCAGCTCCGGGAGTCCGTGCCCGTAGAAGACGTTGTCGCCGAGCGCGAGCGCAACGGCTTCCTTGCCGACGAAGTCGCGCCCGATCAAGAAGGCCTGTGCGAGCCCCTCGGGCTTCGGCTGCACCGCGTAGCGCAGCGTGAGGCCGAAGCGGGTGCCGTCGCCGAGCAGCCGTTCGTAGGCGGCCACGTCTTCGGGGGTCGAGATCAGGAGCACGTCGCGGATGCCCGCGAGCAGCAACGTCGAGAGCGGGTAGTAGACCATCGGCTTGTCGTAGACCGGGAGCAGCTGCTTGCTCACGCCCTGCGTGATCGGATAGAGGCGGGTGCCCGAGCCGCCTGCCAGCACGATGCCCTTCATTCCGAACTCCCGACCCGCCGACGCAAACGGGCAGCGGGCAGGATAACACCGCGGCGCTGCGGCAGGCGCGCGCTCACGGCAGGAACTGTGCGCGTTGCTCGAGCTTGCGCGGCAGGTACTCGTCGATCACGTAATTGAGCCCCCACTTCGCGAGCGCCTGCTGCTCGGCGCGCACGCCCATCTTCAGCAGCTGCTCGATCGCCTTCTGCCAGGGCTTGTGCGCCTTGAAGAAGGGATCGTTCTTGAGGGCATCCTTCGCGCGCTTGATGTCGACCTCGGCCAACGGATGCGTCGGCAGCCGGTAATCGACGATGTCCTGCGGCGTCACGCCCAGAAAACGCGCCTGCGGCACGCAGAAGAACTGGGAGAGATGCGCGGCGTTGCCGGAACCGACCTTCAGCGTGCGATAGATGTTCGAGATGCCGTAGGGGTCGCAATCGACGAAGGCGTAGACGGGGATCTTGCAGTCGTCGGAAAGCTTGCGGATGAAGCGCCGCGTCGAGCGCGTGGGAACGCCGGCCAGGGACACCAGGATGCAGTCCGCCGTCTGCCAGTACTTGTGGCTCTGGAGGCGCTGGAAGATGCCGCCGGTCTCGATCGCGAGAATGAATTTCGCATCGGTTTCGAAGGAGAGCTGCTCGACCGTCGAGGGGATCGAGTAGGCGCCCGAGCCGAAACGCGTGCAATCGATGCGCTCGACCACGCCGGTGTCTCGGTCGGGATCGAGCACGATCAACCGCCCGGCGACGGCGCCTCCGTGCTCGTCGGGCACGAAGCGCAGCTGCTCACGCGAGAGGTTGCGCACGGAGAAGAGCGCCTCGATGTCGTCCATCACCGTGTCGGACTCGGTCTGCTCGTCGAAGCGCGCTTCGTCCCAGTTCTTGCTCTGGTAGTAGGCGTCTCGTTTGGTGGCGAAGTCGTTGTTCTCGACCAGCTCCTTCGAGAGGCCCATCAGGCGCAGGGTCTGCGCGAAGCTCTTCACGGTGTTGACGGTGAGCGTGCGGACTTTTTTCTGCTTGCCGATCTCGAAGAAGCCCTGCTTGTCCGAGTAGGAGACGTTCTTCAGCGAGCGCACCGGGAACGTGAGATCCGGCTTCGCGTGCTTCAGGATGTCGCCGTGCACCCGTTTAGCGGCGTCGCGGATCATTTCGAGCGTGAGCGCGTCCTTCTGCGCGTTGCGCGCCTTCAGGTCGCTCACGTCGACGGTCTTCAGCTTCGCGCTCTTCGGCTTCTTCGCAGGGGTCTTGCGTGCGGCCATGCTCAATTGCTCCGGCTGCGCTCGAGGACGAGCGTCAGGTTCGTGATGATCACGTCGCGATCCCGATCGTCGAGGCCGAGGATCTGCTGCAATCCGATGGCCACCTGGGGAATGTATTTCTCGATGAAGGCGCGCTTCTTGGCCTCGTCGGCCTCGCGCTTGCGGCGGCGGATGAAGATCGCCATCTGGCGGCCGCATTCCTGGATCGCAAGCCGCATTTCCTTGATGATGTCCGGGTAGTGCGCGATGGCCTCCTTGCTCTCCGACGTGAAGGGCACCCAGACGCTCGCCATGTGCACCATGATCAGCATCGGGCCGACGGGCACGGCGCCCTTCGGGTGCTGGAGCTCGTAGGCCTTCCAGTCCGTCGAGGCGACGGCCTTCGTGATCGCGCAACCGCCCTGCTGGTACTGCAGCGGCACGCGGTTCGCGAAGCGGTAGACGGTGACGGGCTCCTCGGCGGGCAGGTTGCCGCCATAGGCGATGCCGACCTCGATCAGGAACGGATTGCCGCGATAGACGCACGCGCGGCGCGAGATCGACGCGTAGAAATCCGCCTTCACCTCGGAGCGCAGCGCCCGCTCGATCAGCTCGCCGCCGATCGGCGCGATGCAATCGAGCGGCGGCGCCATGATCTTGGTCGCCAGGATCGCCTGGTGGAGTTTCTCGGCCTCCTCGCGCGTGATTTCTCCGGGCCGGCGCGTCACGGCAATCTTTGCGCGCTTGCAGATCTCGGCCGCGGTGCGCGCCGAGACCCGGCTGAAGTCGCCCTGGAGACACGACGAAACGTTGCGCGCCTTGGTGTCGCGGAACATCTGCATCAAGACGCCGAGTTCGATGCCGTAGGGGTGCGGCTTGATCTCGCGCGTTTCGGGCGGCACCTCGTCGGTGACGCGCGCAAACACGTGCTCGGCGCCGTGCTCCTCGGCCTTTGGCGGCACGTAGGTGATTTCCGCGTGCGGGTTCGCGAGCGAGATCTGGCGGATGTAGGCATCGACGGAATGCTGGCCGCCGCGGTAGGCCGCCTCGAGTTCGATCTCGACCCGCGTGCCCCGCGGCTTGTCCCACTCGCAGGTTTCGTCGAGCTTGATGCGCGGCTCGTTGCGCTTGGTGTCGATCACCAGCTCCAGGTGATGGGCCGGTTTCTTCGGGTCCGTGCGCGTCTTGATCGCGATCGGCTTGCCCGTGGTGAGCAGGCCGTACATGCCCGCGGCGCTGATGCCGATGCCCTGCTGGCCGCGGCTCTGGCGCATGCGATGAAACTTCGAGCCGTAGAGCAGGCTGCCGAAGATCTTGGGGATCTGCGCCCGCACGATGCCCGGCCCATTGTCTTCGATGGCGACGCTGTAGCGTGTCTCCGAGATCTCGCGGATCTCGACGCGAACGTCGGGCAGGATGCCCGCCTCTTCGCAGGCGTCGAGCGCGTTGTCGACGCCCTCCTTGACGGTCGTGAGCAGGGCCTTCGACGGATTGTCGAAGCCGAGCAGGTGGCGGTTCTTGGCGAAGAACTCGGAGACCGAGATGTCGCGCTGGCCCTTGGCGAGATCGACGGCGGTCGGTCGCGCGCGCGGACCCGCGGCGGCTTTCGGCGCGCGCGGCTCCTTCGCTGCTGCGGTCTTCGGCTTCGCGGCTGCCCTGGCCTTGCGCGCGCGCGGCTTCGCCTCACGCGGCGCCGCCTCGAAGGCAAACGCCTCCTGGTCCGGCATGAGAATTTCCCCCCGAGCGTGACCATCGCCGCCGATGCGAAAGCCCGCAAGCGCGGGCGGCGCGGGGGAGGGGCGGGCGGCTCAGCTCATGTCGCTGAAGCTGGCCCCGCGGAAGTTGCCGATCAAGCGCACGCTGCCGGAGCACAGCATGTGAATCACGGTGGCGACGACTTCGTGCTCGTTGTCGGCGATCTCGCTGAGAACCCCGACCAGCTCGAGCAGCGTACAGGGATGCGGCTCGACGGGCGCGACGATCTGCGGACTGATGGCGGCAATTGCCATGTGTTTTTCCCCCTCGCGCCGGCAGGAAAGCATGAAGCGTGCCAGTTTGTGACGCGCGTGTAAAAGAAATATGAATCATTTTAAATCAATTAGTTACGAGTTTAATTGCCTTTTGGTGAAAAAGCCGTGAAGCCGGCTGAGTGACAGGATTCGGACCCGAGGTGACGGATTCCGAACAGGCGCAGCCTGCTAGCGCAGGGGGGCACAGCCCTCCGGATCCCCCCGAAACGCCAGCGCCTCGGCCACTTCCCGCGGTGCGACCTTCGCTTCGCCCGCGAGATCCGCGAGCGTGCGCGCCAGCTTGAGCACGCGGCGCGCGGCGCGCGCGGAGAGGGCGAGCTTGTCGACGGCGCGGCCGAGCAGGGCGCGCGCGTCCGGCGTCGCCGCGACGATCTCGTCGAGGCAGCTGTCCGGGATGTCGGCGTTCAGGCGGAAGCCGGCCTGGCCGCCGCGCGCGAGCTGACGCTCCCGCGCCGCCGCGACGCGCGCGCGGACCTCGCGGCTGCCCGGCCCGGCGCTCGCCACATCGAGCTCGCTCCAGGGCACGGCCGGCACGGCCACGTGCAGATCGATGCGGTCGAGCAGCGGGCCCGAGAGGCGGGCGCGGTAGCGCGCCAGCGCGCCGTCGTCGCAGCGGCAGTCGCGCTGGCCGCTCTTCAGCCAGCCGCAGGGGCAGGGGTTGGCGGCGGCGATGAGCTGAAAATCGGCGGGAAAGACGCAGGTCGAGCGCGCTCTCGACACGATAACGTGTCGCTGCTCGAGCACCTGGCGCAGGGCCTCGAGCGTGCGGCGATCGAACTCCGGCAGCTCGTCGAGGAAGAGCACGCCGCGGTGCGCGAGCGAAATCTCGCCGGGCCGGGGAGGATTGCCGCCGCCGAGCAGGCCGGCCGTGCTCGCCGTGTGGTGGGGGGCGCGAAAGGGGCGCTCTACCGCCAGCGGCTCCCGATTCTGGAGGAGCCCGGCGGCGCCGTGGATGCGCGCCACCTCGAGCGCGGCGTCGAAGTCGAGCGCCGGCAGCAAGCTGCGCATGCGTTGCGCGAGCATCGTCTTGCCGCAGCCCGGCGCGCCTCGCAGCAGCAGCGCGTGCCCGCCGGCAGCGGCCACGGCGAGCGCCGCCTTCGCGCGCTCCTGACCGCGCACCTCGCACAGATCCGGCAGGCCGACGGGCTCAGCCGCGAGCCGCCCGGGTTCGGCCCGCGCCAGCGGCTTCCCCTCGCGCAGGTGCTCGACCACCGCTGCGAGATCCTCGCCGCATAGAACCTCGAGATCCGGGGCGAGAGCGGCTTCGGCGGCGCTGCCCGCCGGGACGATCAGGCGCCGGCAACCGGCATCGCGCACGGCGAGCGCCAGCGCCAGGGCGCCGCGCACCGGGCGCAGGCGGCCGTCGAGGGCGAGCTCGCCCAGCAGTGCGAGCCCCTCGAGGCTGGCATCCCCCAGCCCGCCCGCGGCGCCGAGGATGCCGATCGCGATCGGCAGGTCGAGGCCGGCTCCGCTCTTGCGCAGGCTCGCGGGGGCGAGGCTCACCGTGACGCGTCGATCGGGAAAGCTCGCGCCGATCGAGCCAATGGCAGCGCGCACGCGCGATGCGCTCTCGCGTACGGCGGCTTCCGGTAGCCCGACGATATCGACGCGCGGGAGCAGCGAGCTGATGCGGACCTCGACCTCGACGGCCACGCCGTCGACGCCATACAGGGCGGCGCCGTGCACGCGCGACATGCAGTGATCTCTCGGGACCGGGGGGTGAGCGAGACGGCTGAACGAGATGAAGGCAGGGCCCCGCAGGGACGGGGCCCTGCCTTCCACTCTCGACAAGCCCCCGCCAGGGAGGGACTTTCAGTAATGGAGTGGCCGTCCGAGGCCTTCAGTGTCAACTATTTTTGCAGGTATGCAGCCCAGCGCAGCGCCGCGCGTTTTCGGACCGGGTTCCCTGCGGGAGCGTTAGTATTCGCAGCCGTTCGTCACTTTCTGGAGCCCGCTTGCCCGTCTGGTTATGGATTTCACTGCTCGTGTTCGGCGCCTCGGCGGCCGGCTGCCAGAGCGCCCCGGCCGAGCCGATCGAAGCTGCGCCGCTCGCAGCGTCGACCGACTTCTCGGCGGACGCCGCGTTCGCGCATCTGCGTGCGCTCGTCGAGATCGGCCCGCGCGTGGCGGGCACGGCCGGAGCGGCCGAGGCGCGCGCCTATCTGCGGGCCGAGCTCGAGAAGCTCGGCCTGCGGGTCGAAGAACGCCGTGTCGCGGGCCCTCCGGGCCCCGACGGCGCGCCGCTCGAGTTCGTGAATCTGGTGGCGGTGATTCCCGGCGATTCGCCGCAGATCTTCGTGCTCGCGACGCCCTATGACACCCGCCGCTTCGAGCGCTTCCGCTTCGTCGGCGCGAACGCCGCTGCCTCCGGGCCCGCCCTGTTGCTCGAACTCGCGCGCGTGATTCAGTCGAACCCGCTGCGTTACACGACCTGGATCGTGTTCCTCGACGGCGAGGCCGCGAGCGCAGATGGAGACGCCAGCGACGCCGCACCGGCGCACGCCGGCAGTCTCGCGCTCGCACGCGAGTTGTCGAGCGAGACGGGCGCGCCCAAAGTGCGCATGATCGTGTTGTTCGGGCAGGTCGGCGATGCCGATCTGCACATCGCGCGCGATCTGCGCTCGCATCGCCTGTTCCGCGAGGAGTTCTGGTTGGCGGCGGCGCGGCTCGGGCGCAGCGATGTGTTTCGTGCCGGCGATCCGTTCGAGTCGCCGCCGGGGAGTCATCGGCCCTTCGGCGCGGCGGGCTTCCGCCACGTCGTCCTGATCACGGACCCGGCCTACGGCGGCAGCGAGCCGCCCGGCGCCTTCGCGAACAGCGAGGACGACACACTGGAGCGTTGTTCGCCGCAAAGTCTCGTCAGCGTGGGGCTGGTGACGCTCGAGGCCCTGGATCGGATCGGGGCGCGGCTCGCGAAGATCGACCGCTTCGCGAAGCCGGTCCAGAAGCCGACGCCGGCCGCGAGCGAAGCGCCGACGGAGACGGAGCCCGCGTCCGCGCCGTCTGCGCCGGGTGACGCTGCCAGCGGTGCTCGTGTTACCCCGCCGCCCAGCCCGACGTCGGAAGGCTCTGCGCCCGCGCCGCCGCCGGAACCGTGATGTCCGCGGCGCGCGGCCCCCGCGCGAGCTGTTTTTCTTATACTTGGATTTCGATCGACCTGCTGCGGGAGGCTCACCCGAGAATGCGCGCCGTGCCGTTCGTCCTGCTGCTCATGTGGTTGCCCGGCGTGGTGAGCGCGGCGCCGCCGGTCGCCGCCAAGTCTCCCGTGCGGATCCAGGTGGAATCGCCGCGCCCGGGCGAGCCGCTCACGAACAAGGTCGATCAGGCGCCGATTCGCGGCAGCGCGATGACTGCGGGCGACAAGCCCGCCGAATTCGACGTGATCCTCGCGATCGACGTCTCGGGTTCGACGAAGGTGGCGAGCGGCGTGGACGTGGACGGCGACGGCGAGGTGGGGTTCAACCCGCAGCTCGAGCTGCTCGAGCCGGGCGCGTTTCCGCCGGGCACGGTATCGACCGATCCCAACGATACGATCCTCGCCGCCGAGCTGGCGGCCGCGGACGCCTTGATCGCAAACCTCGATGCCAGCCGCGTGCGCGTCGGCATCGTGACGTTCTCTGGCGACATGGATCCCGAGACGGGCCTGCGCATGCGCTACGACCAGCAGGACGCCTGGCTCGACATGGCGCTCACGACCGATTTCAAGCGTGCGCGCGCGAGCCTTGGCGCGATCCTGGCGCGCGGTCCCCATGGCGGCACCAACTTCGCCGCGGGGCTGCGCCTCGCGGTGACGGAGCTCGCGGGGCTCACCGGTGCGAAGAGCCCGCCGCGGCCGGGTGCGAAGAAAGTCGTGCTCTTCCTGACGGACGGCATCCCGACCTTTCCGATCGGCCCCGGCGGCGTCGCGGACGACGGCGACGTCGAAGCGGCGCTCAACGCCGCGCGCCTCGCCCACAAGGCCGGCATCGTCGTGAACAGCTATGCGCTCGGGCCCAACGCGCTCACGAATCCGATCGCCGCGACGGAACTCGCGCGCATCACGCTCGGCACCTTCATGCCCGTGCAGAATCCCGGCGACATCATCTCGTTCCTGCAAGGTGTGACGTTTGCGAACATCGAAGACGTGGTGTTCACGAACCTCACCACGCGCGAGGTCTCGACCGATGTCCAGCTCGCCCCCGACGGCAGCTTCTTCGGCTTCGTGCCGGTGAAGGAAGGGCACAACAAGGTTCGCATCACGGCGCTCGCGTCGGACGGCTCGAGTGGCAGCGTGGACGTCGATCTCGAGTTTCAGAAGTCGGGGCTGACCGAGCGCGAGCTCGCGCTCGAACTCGATCGGATCCGCGAGCGCAACAAGCAGCTGCTGCTGCTCGTCGAGCGCGAGCGCATCCAGCGCTTCCGCGAGCAACAGCGCAAGGTCATCGAGATCGAGCCCTCCGTCGAGGAGACGGAGCCGAAGCAACCGTAGGCTGCTTCAGAGCGGCATCAAGGTGGGGTCGGAGATCTCGCGGCGGACGAGCTTGCCGCCTTCGTAGATCGAGGTCACGTCGATCTTTCCGTCGCCGTTCATGTCCTCTTCGCGCTTCGCCAGCTCGGGCTTGCCCGGTTTGGCGCTGAAGGTCTCGAAGAGATCCGGCTTGCCGCGTCCCTTGGTGTCGCGTTCGATGCGCACCACGATCTCCTCGCTGCCGACGGCACGGTAGCTCGTCCAGGTGTCCATGCGGCCGTCGCGATCACGATCTTCTTCGCTGTGGTCGCGCTTGCGGTTCACGTAGACGACGATCAGATCCGGCTTGCCGTCGTTGTTCGAATCGTGACTCTCCTGCGTCAGGCCATCGCCCACGAACGTGTAGAAGGCGTCCTTCACCCCGTCATCGTCGCGGTCGACCGCGCGCGAGGTCATCACGCCCTTCGCGTAGGTCTCCCAGACTTCGACTTTGCGGTTGTTGTTCTGGTCGACCTGGCGGGCCACGAGAACGCCGTTCTCGTAGCTCGAAAAGCTGTCGAGCACGCCGTCGTAATCCTGGTCCTGTTCCTTGCGGATGATGAGCCCGCTCTTGGCATCGAAGTAGCGGATCTCCTCCGGCTTGCCGTCGCGGTCCGCGTCGAGCTCGCGCTTCACGACGCTGATCTCTCGCGCGTTGTCCCAACGGCCCTTGGCGATCGTCACGCGCGTTTCGTCGAAGATCGCAGCCGGCAGCTCACGATCCTTGGGCGCCTTCGGGGCGATGCGCGGGTCGGCGCGCTCGGCGAGCTTCTCGTCGCTGACGGAAGCGGGCACCGCGGCCGCCGCGGATTCACGGGTCTTTTCCTGCGATTCGATCTGCTCGAGCAGTTCTTCCTGGCGCTTGAGTTCCGCGTCGATTTCGGATTCGAGCGCGTCGCCGCGCGCGACCTCGCGTTCGAGCTCATCCTCCATCTCGGCCTCGCGCTCCATCTCACCGTTGCTCGGACCGCCGTAGCCGCCACCGCCCCCCCCCGCCACCGCCACCGCCGGACGTGTGGAACGGAACCTGTCCGGTGATGGCGCTGTACACGAGCATCGCGCCCGCCATACCCGCCGAGCCGATGGGACCAAACGGTGCGCCAATCACGGCGCCGACCAGCATGCCCTCGACGGCGGTTTGCGCGCGTTGGGCTGCCGTGGGTCCGTTGCCCGCCGTTGCCGCCGGGTCGGGATCCGGATCGATATTGGGGGGAAGCGTTGCGGTGGCCGGAGGCGCAGACACCGGATCGAGGGGGTCGGCCGGCGGGTTCGGGGTCGATGCGCAGCCGCCGAGAACCAGAAGCGTGGCCAGTCCCAGGGCACAAACGATCGAGCAGACGCGGGAGGCAGGGCGGGCGGTCATCGACCAACCTTTCGGGACTGTGTAGCTCTAACTATCACATCCGCCCAAGTGCGTTCAAATCCACCCGCTGTCCGACGCATCGCAGCATCGTCGATCCCACTGCAAGAAGCTGCGGATCCGGGCCGAACTGCGGCTCGCGATGATCCCTTGAACTTCCGTTGTGGCTTGACTTTTTCTCTCTATTTTCGTATCCGAACCGAGTGGCAAAAGCGATCATCGGAGCGCTGCCCAGGCAACCGAACGGTAACGCGCTGCAGCGAGCGCAGGTGATCCTTCTACCCTGGCGCCACCTCGCGAGTTTCCAGCTTTTCCTCCCGCTTCGCCGATGCGCTTTCTCGAGTTCCGGAGTCCAGGAGGGCTGACGGCGTGGGACTGACGTTGATCCGCAAGAGCGACCCGGCGCGCCCCAAGCGCGATCCCAAGGTCGCGGTGGTGCTGGCGGGCGGAGCCGTTTCCGGCGGCGCCTTCAAGGTGGGCGGGCTCAAGGCGCTGAACGACTTCCTGGTCGGCCGGAAGATCACGGATCTCGACACCTACGTCGGCCTGTCGGCCGGCTCGATTCTCGCGGCGTCGCTGGCAGCCGGCATCACACCGGACGAGATGATCAAGGTCCTGCACGGCACCAGCAGCCGCCTCGATCAGCTGCGGCCGATCGACTTCTACCGTCCCAACGTCGCGGAGTTCATCTCGCGACCGGCGAAACTGTTCTACGACCTGTGCAGCTATCTCCCCAGCGTCGGCCGCGATTTCGCCGTCGGTCTACCGGGTTTGCCCACTGCGGTCGGTCCTGCCGCGCGCGAGTTTGCGCGCGAGCCGTCCTACACGCATCTCGAAGCCCTGGCGATGCGCCTCTTCGAGCACGTATCACCCAAGCGTGAGGTTCCTGCGCTAGCGAACCACATGCCGAGCGGTTTCTTCGACAATGCCAGCATCGAGCGCTGGTTGCGGCGCAGCCTGGAGCGCATCCGGCTGCCGAACGATTTCCGCGGCTTCGAGCGCAAGCGTCCGTGCAAGCTCTATATCAGCGCCTGCGACCTCGACACCGCGGAGCGCGTCATCTTCGGGGCCGACGAGAACTGCGAGGTCACGATTTCGCAGGCGGTGCAGGCGTCGAGCGCGCTGCCGGTCTTTTATAAGCCGGCGCGCATCAATGGCATCGACTACGTCGACGGCGGCGTCCGCCACACCGCGAACATCGACATCGCGATCGAAAAGGGCGCGGATCTGATCATCTGTTACAACCCGTTCCGTCCCTTCCTCAACCGCATCGACGCGGACGACGGCGCCGGCGCCTACTTTTCCGACGGCCGCTATCTCTCGGATCGCGGGATGTTCGTCGTCCTCAACCAGGTCTTTCGCACGCTGCTGCACTCGCGGCTCAAGCTCGGGATCCAACGCTACCTCTCGGACGACCGTTTCCAGGGAGACATCGTGCTGATCGAGCCCCGCGAACGCGAGGCGGAGTTTTTCGCGATGAACCCGCTCGCATTCTGGAAGCGCGCGGAGGCGGTGCAGCACGGCTTCGAATCCGTGCGCATGACGATCGAGCAGAACTTCGACCAGCTCGAGTCCGTCTTCCAGCACCATGGCCTGCAGCTCGACCGGGACGCTGCGCGCCGCCGCGCCGATCGCGCCCGGGCGGCCCAGGGCTGGGACGGGAGCGAATTCCCGGAAGCTCCGCCCGTGAGCGAACCGCCGTTGCGGCTGGTGGGAAGCGATCGAGCGTAGGGCGTAGCCCCCAAATCAAGCCCTCTGCTACCCCCCCGGGTGGAAATTTTCCCGTTCTTCGGTATATTGCCGGGCCTGCCAACGGCGGCTCCGGACGCGCAGCCGCAGCTCGAGGCGAATCGCGAAGCCGTGGGATGTGCACCCTGATCGCCCTCCACCGCTGCATCCAGGGAGCGCCGCTCGTCGTAGCGGCGAACCGGGACGAATTCGCTGACCGACCGTCGCGCGGACCGGAGCTGCGCGAATTCGATCAGGGTTTCGTCGTCGCGCCGCTCGATGCGCAGGCTGGCGGAACCTGGCTCGGCGTGAACGCGTCCGGCGTGTTCGCGGCCCTCACGAATCGCCGTGCCGAGAGCCCCGACCCGACGCGGCGCTCGCGCGGTCTGCTCGTTCTCGACGCGCTCGGCGCCGCGAGTGCAGCGGAAGCCGCCGCGTTGGCGCTCGACATGCCGCCGGGCGCCTACAACCCGTTCAACCTCTTCGTCGCCGATGGCCAGCGCGCGTACGCCATCAGCTATGGCGTGGCCGCGAAGTGCATCGAGCTGGCGCCGGGCCCGCACGTGATCGGGAACGCCGATCTCGCCGGCCCGCCGCCCGCCAAACTGGCGCGCCTCACCGGCGAGGTGACGCGGCTCGCAGACTCGCCGGATGGCGAGCTGCTCGATCGGCTCGCGGAACTCTGCCGCAGTCACGCGAGCGGCGGCGCTGCGACCGACGACGTCTGCGTTCATGCGGGTGCGTATGGAACCCGCAGTTCCACGCTCCTGCGGCTCGCCGAGACGGCGAGCGAGAATGTGTTGCGCTACGCCGACGGTGAACCGTGCCGGGCGGCGTATCGCGATTACACCCCCCTCCTCCACCAGCTCGAGCGCGCAGCGAGTTCGGGTGGGGGTATGCCCTCTGTGAGGAGATCGAATTGAGACGCATCGGCAGCAACATCCGCAAGCAGAACACAGATGCCAAGGCCAAGCGCATCATTCGCAACATCATCCGCTACAGCACGGAGGAGGCGCCGCGCAACGAGTATCCGAAGCGCATCGTCTCGCCGCCCAAACCTTCGCGCTGTTGTAGCGACGAGAACCGCTCGATGGTCGGCTCGATGCGCGAGGTCGAGGGCTTCAAGTTCTGTTACAAGATCTGCAAGGTCTGTGGCCACGCGGTGAAGTTCTACTTCCCCGCCGTCGACTCGACGAGCGACGCGGTGAAGGAATACCGGCAGTGGAAGCGCTACATGGTTCAGTGACGCGTTGAGCGTCGGCGCGATCGACGACGCCGCGGCTGCGGCCGCCTGGCTCGAAGGTCTGATCGACGTCGAGAAAAATCCGGATCTGCCGTACGCCCGGCTCGGCCTCGAGCCGATCCGCCGGCTGCTCGCACGCCTCGGCGATCCGCAGCGCGGATTGCGCGTGATCCACATCGCCGGCTCGAAGGGCAAGGGCTCGACGGCGCTGTTCTGCGAAGCCCTGCTGCGTGCGGCAGGCGAACGCGTCGGAACCTTCACCTCCCCCCATCTGGAGCGCTGGAGCGAGCGCTTCCGCATCGACGGCGCGGAGGTCGCAGGCCCGGATCTCGCTGCGGCCGTGCGGCGGCTGCGCCCCGAAGTCGAAGCGCTGCGCGCGCAGGATCCCGCCGGCGCGCCGACCTTTTTCGACGCCACGACGGCGGCCGCGCTGTGTCTGTTCCGGGAGGCGCAGGTGGATTGCGCCGTGATCGAGGTCGGCCTCGGCGGGCGCCTCGATTCGACCAACGTGGTCGAGCCCGTCGTCACCTGCATCACGACGATCGAGCTCGAGCACACGGATCGGCTCGGGAACACGCTCGCGCTGATCGCGGGTGAGAAGGCGGGCATCCTCAAGCGGGGCGTGCCCGCTGTCGGCGGCGCACTGCCCGAGCCTGCGCGGCGCGTCGTCGTCGAACGCGCGCGGGAGCTCGCAGTACCGCTCGCCTGGTTGGCTGAGGATTTCGATTACGAGATCCTCGCGACCGACGCGAGCGGGCTCGCGCTCTCGCTGCGCGACGGGCCGTTCGCCATCGGGGCGCGGATTCCCGTGCTCGGGGCGCATCAGGCGGCGAATGCGGCGCTCGCGCTCGCCTGTGTCCGGCGCGCGGGAGTCTCCGACGCCGTGCTCGCGGAGGCGGCGCCGCGCGGGTTCGCGGCCGTTCAGTTGCCGGGGCGCGCGGAAGTGCTCTCGCGTGATCCCTGGATTCTCGTCGATGGTGCACACACGCCCGCCTCGGCCCGCGCGCTCGCGCGCGTGATCGAGAGCCTGCCGCGCCGGCGCACGCACCTCGTGCTTTCGATCTCGGCGGATAAAGACCTGCGCGCGATCCTCGTTGCGTTGCTCCCGCTCGCGAACGAAGTGACGGTGACGCGCGCGGAGGCGACGCGCTCGCTGGATCCAGCGCGGATTGCCACGGCCATCGGGCAGGCGGCGCCGAATCTTGCGATGCGCGTGGTTCCGAATCCGCATCTCGCGCTGCGCGCGGCGGCCGAGAATCTGGCGCCGGAAGATCTGCTGTGCGCGACGGGCTCGATCTACCTCGCCGGCATCGCGCGCGGCATGTTCGCGGCCAGATCGACCTGACGTTCGGCTAGTGAGCGCTGGCGTCGGCCAACGCCCGGAAGATCGTTGCGACGCTGAAGCCGGGATGCGGCGGCGGCGGCGCGGGCGGGCGGTTCGCCACGAGCGCCCGCGCGGCGCGCCGCAGGCTCGCGATCGAACGCGCGAGGCGGCGTTGCGTGATCTCGAAGCCGTCCGGCTCGCTGCGCAGCAGCCACAGGCGTCGGAGTTCGCGCCCGAGCGCCGTCTGCTCGCCGGCGAGCGCCCGCAGCTCGCTCGCCAGTTTTCGGCGGGCGGCGGCGGCGAGCCGCGCCGGCCGGCGCCGCCAGGCGAGATAGCGCTGCCCGGCGAGCGCCTTGCGCACGGCGTGGTGCGAGGCGTCGAGGGCGTAGCGCATCTCCTCCCAGCTCAGCGTTTCGCGCCGGAAGCGCGGGCCGGCCTGGCGCAGCCGCGTGCGTTCGCGATCCAGGCGTCGCAGCGTGCGCCGCAGATTCGCGGTCTTCGCGCCGTCGATGAAGAAGGCGCTGTCGAGCGCATCGAAAAAGACGAACTGGAGCGGGGAACCGTTGAACGACGCGAAACCCGCGTCGTGGATGCCGCCGAGCGCCCGTACGCGTCGCGTCGTCTCGCCGCTCGCGTCGTCGAAGAGTTGCCGCGCGAAGGCGCGGTCGAACACCTTCAGGGAGACGTCCCCCGACCAGGCCTGCTGGGCGGCCCAGGCGTAGGCGAAGAACGAATTGCCGAGCAGGTTGTAGTGCCCGAAATCGCCCCAATCGGTGACGAGCAGGCCCTCGGCGCCGTGCCGGCGACCCGCGCGTGCGTAACGTGCGATGTTCGTCGCGCTGTTGTCGAGGCGCGGATAGAGGCTGTTCCACGTCGAGGTTCCCGGGCAGACCCAGAAGCGGATGCCGTGGTCGGCAAAGCGCTCCACGCGATCGTAATCGTGGTCTGCCTCGTACCACCAATCGAGCAGCACGAGATCGCGCGGAATCTCGGCGATGCGCTCCGGGTGCGCGTGGACGACGTCGCCCCAGATCATCGCCTGCTTGCCGTGCTGCTGGGCGAGGCGTTGCACGCGCGCGACGTGCTCGAGATAGACGCCGCCCGGCCCGAGCGTTTGCGCGCGCTCGCGCGATTTTCCGTGCTCGAGATCGAAGGGCTCGTCGCAGTTCGCGTTGAACCAACGCGAACGAAAGTTCGGGAGGAACTCGTCATAGAGATCGGCGAGCAGCGCGTAGCTGCCAGGCTCGGCCGGCGAGAGCGTCCAGCGCCGCGCGGTTTCGGCGAGCGGCGCATGCCGCGGGAGCGAGAGGATGCGCTCCATGTGGCCGAGCGATTGCAGCGACGGGATCAGATCGACGAAGCAGGCGGCGGCGTGGACGTCGAGCTCGCGCAGCGCGGCGGCGGTGAGTGGAGAGGCGCCCGCGCCGATTTCGGGATGGCGGCGAAACGCGAAGGTGTGCTCGACGTAGAGCATCAAGACGTTGAGCTTGAGGCGCGCGCAGAGATCGACGAGCGCGTGCAGCGTCGCGAGGCTCGGCACCTTGCCGCGAGAAACGTCGAGCATGATTCCGCGCCGTGCGAAATCCGGGGCGTCCTCGATGGAGCAGGCCGGAATCCGGCCGCGCCGATCGACGAGCTGCGCGAGCGTCTCCACCGCATAGCGCAGCCCCGCAGGGCCTGAAGCCGTGAGCCGCACCCGCTGCGGGCTCACGTCGATGCGGTGGGCCTCGCCCGCATCGGCCTCGCGATGAAACTCGATGCGGGGGCCGAGGTCCGCGCTCCGCGCGTGCGTTTCGATCGCGAGCCGCACACCCGCGCGATTCTCGATCGTGCTGCGCAGCACGATCGCCGCGGCGAAATCCGAATCGCGAGCGTCGGCTGAGAGCACGATCGGCGATCGCTCGTGCAAGCGCAGCGATCCGGCGCGGCGCAGCGCGCTGCGCGGCGCGGGTAGAAGCGGGGGAAGCTCGGCCTTGCGGTCGTCACGCGGCATGTTGCGGCAGGCTAGCGAGAACGCGCGGGGCTCGCGCAAAAAGAGACGCCCGGGCCGGCTACATCGCACAGGGTGCGATGGGAGGGGGTGCCGGCCCGGGCGTTGCGGATGTCCTGTTTTCAGTTGCACCCGGTATAAGAGCAAGCGGTGTGCCATCCCCGCGGCGTTCGCCGTCCGCCGCCCAATCCAGCCAGCGTGCGGCGAACGGGATCACACTCCTTCTCGATGCGGCAACCAGCCGGCAGGCAAGCGGAGACGAGTGACGCAAAATGTGTCGCGTGGATCAATCGTTTCCCTCGCCGCGTACGCGCCGTGCAATTTCGCGGATGTGATCGGGTGTGGTGCCGCAGCAGCCGCCGACGAGGCGCGCGCCCGCGGCGACCCACAGCTCGGCGCAGGCAGCGAAGGCCTGCGGCGACAGCTCTTCACTGTGCTGGAAGCCCGTCACCGCGTCGGGGGCGCCCAGGTTCGCGTAGGCGCCGAAGGGCAGCCCCGCGCGAGCGAGATCGCCGAGACAGACAGCGACGTTCGCGGGCGGCAGGCAGTTGACCAGCAGCGCGGCCGGCCGCAGTGCGCTCACGGCAGCCACTGCTTCTGCGAGCGATTCGCCCGAGAGCAGCGTGGCGCCGCGCCAGCACACGAAGCTCACGAGCACGGGCAGCCCCGTCGCGCTCGCGGCGCGTACGGCCGCGCGCGCCTCGCGCAGGCTGTTCAGCGTCTCGCACAGAATCGCATCGACCCCCGCCGCAGCGAGATTCTCGCAATGTTCTGCGTGCTCGCGCGCGAGATCGGCGTCGTCCGGAACGAGATCGGGGCGGTAGCAATCTTCGAGCGGAGGATCCGAACCGAGAACCCAGGGGCGGCTTCGCGCGCCCCGTGCGGCCTCGCGCGCCAGCTCGACGGCAAGGGCCGTGAGCGACGCCGCCCGCTCGCCGAGCCCGTGGCGGGCGAGCGTGCGGCGCTGCGTGCGGAAGCTGTTCGCGGTGAGCGCCTCCGCGCCCGCCTCGACGTAATCCCGATGGATGTCGCGGATCAGCTCCGGGGAGCGCAGGAGCGCGCCCGCTGACCAGAGAGGCAGCGTCGTGGGAGCGCCACGCCGCTCGAGCTCCGTGCCCGTGGCCCCATCGAGCACCAGGGGCGCAGCGCGCTTCAGCCGTTCGCCGAGATTTGCGAGGACCGGCGGCATGTCCTGGTTATACTCCTGCGCTCATGCCGCCCACCCGATCCGTTGCGAGCCACACCATTGCGGGTCGCGTGGAGCTGACGCGCCTCGCCGTGCGGGCGGGCGCGGACACGGTAGCCCCGCTGCGCGAGGAGAGCGCGCCGCTGCGCGCAGGTGCCCAACGGCTGGCGGGCGTCGAGCTGCGAGTCGAGATCGAGACCGGCACGGACGGCGCGTCGTTCGACCTGGTGGTGTGCAATCCCGGCCCGCGCCCCGTGTTCCTGGGCACGGTCGTGCTGGGTTTTCGTTGGAAGCGGGCGAGCAGCGGTTCGCTGCGTTTCCTGCGGCATGGCTGGCAGTCGTGGTCCGCGACCGGCGCGCGCGCTTTCGACGACGCCGGCGAGCCCGCGTTTCCCTCCGGGCCGTGGTTGCGCGGCATGCACCATGCGCTGGGCGCGCCGGCGTCCGATCGCGCGGGCTGGCACGAGTCGCACCTCGCGCTGGTCGTCGGCGCGTCACCGGTTGGACCCGCGTGTCTGGTCGGCGTGCTCGAGCGCGGCCGCGCCTTCGGTGTGTTGTATGCGCGTCGTGACGGGGAGGACGTGTTGATCGAGGCCGAGCTCGCCGTCGACGCGAAGCTCGAGCCGGGCGAGGCGCGTCCGCTCGAGCGCGTTCAGGTTGCGCTCGGTCTCGACGCGAGCGCGCTGCTCGAAGCCTTCGGCGATGCGCACGGGCGGCTCGCGGAAGCGCGCACCGCGCGACCCTTCCTGGCGGGTTGGTGCAGCTGGTACCACTTCTTCCATGACGTGAGTGAGGCCGATGTGCTGCGCAATCTCGCAGCGCTCGCCGCGGCCCGCGACGAGCTGCGCATCGACGTCGTCCAGATCGACGACGGCTACCAACGCGCCATTGGGGACTGGCTCGAGACGAACGCGAAGTTCCCGCGCGGGCTCGCCCCCCTCGCCGCGGAGATCCGTGCGGCGGGCTTTACGGCAGGTCTCTGGACGGCGCCCTTCTGCGTCGTTTCGGAGAGTCGCTTGTTCGCCGAACACGGCGATTGGCTCCTGCGCAGCGGCGACGGCCTGCTGCGCGGCCTGTTGCACCCGGCCTGGAGCCGCGACGCGTCCGTGTACGTGCTCGATCCGAGCCGTGTGCAGGTGCGCGAGCATCTCGTGTCCGTCTTTCGTTCGCTGCGGGCGCTGGGCTTCGATTACCTGAAACTCGATTTCCTCTACACCGCCGCGATGCAGGCCGACGCCTTCGATGCGGGTCTCGGGCGCGCGCAGCGCTTGCGCGCCGGGCTCGAGGCCGTGCGCGAGGGCGCGGGCGAGGGGGCCTTCCTGCTCGGTTGCGGCTGTCCGCTCGGTGCGGCGGTGGGCGTCGTCGACGGCATGCGCATAGGGCCCGACGTCGCTCCGAACTGGCACGCAGAGCCGGGTGTGCGCATTCCCGGGATCGAAGAGACGCTGCCGTCGACACGCTCGGCCGTGCGCAGCGTGCTCGCGCGCGCCTGGATGCACCGACGCCTCTGGCTGAACGATCCGGATTGTCTGATGGCGCGTCAGCGAGATACGAAGCTCTCGCGCGAGGAGGCGCGCAGCCTCGCCATCGCGATCGCGGCGACGGGAGGCATGCTGTTGTTCTCGGACGATTGGGAGTCGCTCGATGCCGCGGGGCGCGCGCTCGTCCGCGACACGCTCGCCGCGGCCCGCGCCGTCGACGGCATGGGGCTTCCGAGCCTCGTGCGCGCGCCGTCGCTGCTCGCGGGCGAGTTCGCGAGCACGCTCGTGGCCGTGGATGCCGGGGGAGGAACGCTCGCATTCTTCAATCCCACGGATGCGGCGGCGGAGGCGGTGATCGATCTGCGCGCATTCGGGCTCGAGCCCGCCACGGCGGCGCCCGAACCGCTGCTTGGTTCAGGCGCGGCGTGGCGGGTTGGCGCGGCGAATCTGTGCGTGTCGCTCGCGCCGCACGAGAGCGCGCTGTTTCGCGTCCGGCGCAATTTCCCGCTCGCCGTGTTCTGCGATTTCGACGGCACGTTCTCGGTACAGGACGTCGGAGCCACGCTCGCAAAGATCCACGCAGGCGATCGCCGTCCGGCGGTGTGGGCCCGCTACGAGCGCGGCGAGATCACGGCCTGGGAGTACAATCTCGAAATTCTCGACGGTTTGCCGCTGTCCGAGGTCGCGCTCGAGGCCTTCCTGCGGACGATCGAACTCGATCCGGGGGCGACTTCGCTGGTCGCCTGGTGCCGCGAGCGAACGGTGCCATTCCGCGTGCTCTCGGATGGCTTCGATTACAATCTCAATCGGCTCCAGGCGCTGCACGGAGTCCGCTTCGCCTTCGAAGCGAATCGTCTGCGCTACGAAGACGGCTGCTGGCGCATCGCGGGCGCCTTTCCAAATCCGCTCTGCGGCTGTGGAACGGGGACTTGCAAGCGTGGACGCATCGAAGCCTTCCGCAGCGATCACCCGGGAACCACCACCGTGCACATCGGCAATGGCCGCGTCTCGGATCTGTGTGGCGCGCTCGCCGCGGATCACGCGTTCGCGAAGGATTCGCTCGCGAAGGAACTCGGCGAACGGGGCGTTCCGTTTCAGCGTTTCGATACGCTCCTCGACGTGATCCCCCGGCTCGAGAGTCTGCTCGCCGAGGTCGGCGGCTGAGCATGGAGAGGCGGCACGGCAGGATCGTGGTGATCGGCGCTGGCATCGCGGGACTCGGCGCGGCCTGGCGTCTATCGCGTCTGGGCTTCGACGTGCGCGTGCTCGAACGCGCGGCCCATCCCGGCGGCCGAGCGGCGAGCGAAACGATCGAGGGCTTCCGCTTCGAGCCCGCGGGCGCGCTGCTTTCGGGGGCCGATCGCGAGCTGCTCGCGTGGGTGGACGAGCTCGGCTTGCGCGACGAGCTGCTGCCGCTGCGGCCCGTCGTCCCCGCGCAGGTCGATCGAGGTCGGGTGGGCGCCATCGACCCGCGTGGGCTTTTCGGTGTCGCGGCGATCCCCGGGGTCCGACGGCTGCATGCGGCGAGGCTCGTGCGGCTGCCGCGGCTGCTCGCGCGTTACGCCCCACTGCTCGCATCGGATGCGCCGGAGCTCGCGGCGCCGCTCGACGACCGCAGCCTGGCGGACTTCGGCACGCTCTATTTCGGTGCCAGCGTCGTCGAGCGTTGGATGGAGACCTTCATCGGACCGCTGGCGGCTGCTTCGGAAACCAGCCGCGCGCTGTTCTTGCGCCGCTACCAGACCCAGATGAATGTGCTCCAGGGACTTCCGCGCGGGACGCTCACCGAGCTCGCCGGGGCGGTGGCGTCGCGTTTGGTGATCCAAACCAGTGTGGATGCGATTTCGGTCGAGCGATCTGCCGCGGGCGGGCTGCGGGTGCGCGTGCGCGAGCGAGGCAACGAACGGGTGCTCGAGGCCGACGCCGTGGTGGTGGCGACCGGGGCGCCGGAGGCTGCGCTGGTTGCGGATGCCCTGCTCGCAAGCGGCGAGCGCGAAGCCTTCGCGCGTGTCCGCCATGCGCCTGCGCTGGCGTTCGTGCTCGGGCTGCGCCGGGCGCTGCATCCCCATCCACAGTGCATCACGATTCCGAGTTCCGAGGGCGGTCCCCTGCGCCGGGTGGTGCTCGAACCCGGCGTGTCGGGCGGGCGCGTGCCGAGCGGCCGGGGACTCGCGCACCTCGACGCGTCCCCCGAGTTCGCCGCTGCCGCCGAGGGTGTTTCCGACGACGTGCTCGCGAAGGAGCTCCAGGAAGGCTTCGAGCAGCTCTTCGCCGGGGCGCGCGGCGCCACCGAGTGGAGCCGTCTCTATCGCCTGCCGCGCGCGGCGCCGCGCTTCGACGTCGGGCGTTACCGCGAGATCGCGCGCTTCGAGGGCATTCAGCAGGATCAGCGGCAGCTCGGCCGCAGGCTCTACTTCGCGGGCGATTATCTGATGGATCCATCCTGGAACGGAGCGCTGCTCTCCGGTCAGCGAGCTGCACGCGCTGCGCACGCGGATCTCAGCGGGCGGGCACCGGCTCGAGACACGCGATCGTGACGCCCTCGCCTCCCTCGCCGGGGCCACCGGGCTCGAAGCGATCGACGTAGGGAGATTCTCGCAGGTGCCGCCGCACGGCATCGCGCAAGGCGCCGGTCCCGATGCCGTGGATGATGGCGAGGCGCGCGCGGCCCTGCGCGGCGGCGCGGTCGAGCGCTTCGGCGAGGCGCGCCAGCGCTTCGTCCACGCGCTGGCCGCGCAGATCGCAGCGCTGGGAGGCATCGTCGCGCTCATCGGCCAGGCGCGTGAGAGTGTCTTTGTGGAGGGTGGCGGGCTTCGCGGCCACGGACGCTGCAGCGGGCGTGGCGCCGACGAGCTCCATGGCGACGACCACGCGGGCGCTTCCGAGCCCGATGCGGACACGGCCGCGCGGATCGGGTAGCGAGAGCAGGCGTCCCTTGCCGCCGCCGCGAACCGCGACGGTGTCTCCGATACGCGCATGCCGCCAGTCGAGTTGCATCAGCGCGGGGCCCGCTTCCGCCGGGATGCCGATTTCGCGATCGGCCTCGCGCCGCTCGGCCGCCCATTCGGAGAGACGCTGCTGCGCACGCGTGGCGTCCTGCGCAGACCCCCCGCTCTGGAGCTCGCGCACGATCGCGGCGACCTGCGCCCGCGCCTCGCGAAAGCCGCGCTCGAGATCCTCGCGCATGGAGTGGTAGAGCGTCTCGCGGCGTTCCTGGAGCGCGGCGAGCTTGGCCTCGTAGTCGGCGCGCACCCCCTCGCTCGCGGCTCGCGAACGCACGGCCTCCTGCTGTTCGTGATCGAGCGCCGCCCGGCTCGCCGTCAGCTCCGAGAGCATGCGGTCGAGCCGGCGGTCGTCGCGGTCGAGCAGCTGGTTCGCGCGCGCGAGGACGTGCGGGTGCAACCCCATGCGGGCGGCCACCGCCAGCGCCGAGGACGCACCGGGGTGTCCGACGTGCAGTCGGTAGGTGGGTACGAGGGTTTCGGGGTCGAACTCGAAGCTCGCATTGGCGAAGCGGTCGTCGACCTCGGCCATCTCCTTCAACAGGTTGTAGTGCGTGGTCGCGATCACGCGCGCGCCGCGATCGGCGAGTGCTTCGAGGCAGGCCTGTGCGACCGCGGCGCCCTCGCCGGGGTCGGTGCCGGTGCCGAGCTCGTCGAGCACCACGAGCGAGCGCGGGCTGGCGGCGTCGACGATGCGCGCGAGATTCGCCATGTGCGCAGAGAAGGTCGAAAGGCTTTCGCGGATGTCCTGCTCGTCGCCAATGTCGGCGAGCACGGCGTCGAACCAATCGACCCGCGAGCCGGATTCCGCGGGCACGAACAAGCCCGCCCGCACGCAGAGCGCTGCCAGCGCGACGGACTTGAGGGCGACCGTCTTGCCCCCGGCGTTGGGTCCGGAGAGCACGAGCACGTGGTAACCCTCGCCGAGACTCACGTCGTTCGCGACGGCCTCGTCGGCGGGGAGCAGCGGGTGGCGCAGCGCATGCGCGCGGACGACGCCTTCGTTCCCGACCTCGGGGCGTGTCGCGCGCATCGTCTGGGCGAGCGCAGCGCGCGCAAACGCGAGATCGACGCCGACGAGCGCCGTGATTCCGGTCTCGATCGCGTCGGCCGCGTCCCCGACCGCGCGCGAGAGCTGCGCGAGCACCCGCAAAGTCTCGCGCTGGGCGCTGAGCCCCGCCTGCTTCAGGCGGTTGTTGAGCTCGACGATCGCCTCGGGCTCGATGTACACGGTCGTCCCGGAGCGCGAGGCGTCGTGCAGGATGCCGCGCACGGCGCCCTTCGCCTCGACGCGCACGGGAAGTACGTAGCGATCGTTGCGCAGCGTGAAGTACGCATCCGAGAGACGCGCGAGCATGTCGGGATCCTGAAGCGTTCGCGCCAGCTGCTGCTGGATTTCGGCCGCGAGATTCCGGCTCGCCTGGCGCGCGTGCGCGAGTTCCGGCGAAGCCGCGTCGCGCACCTCGCCGGAAGGCTCGAGCGCGGCGTCGATCCCGCGCTCGAGCGCCGACTGCTCCTGCACCGCGGCTGCGAACGCTGCGAGGCAGGGCGCCTGTTCACCGCGCGCGCTGCAAAAGGCGGCCGTCTCGCGCAGCGCGCCGAGCGTGCCGAGCAATTCGCGCAGCGCCTCGCCCGCCAGCGTTCCGCCCTTGCGGGCGCGGGCGAGCAGCCCCGAAACCTCACGGATGCCCGCCAGCGGCGGCACGTCGCCCGCGGAGAGGATCGCGAGGGCCTCTGCCGTCTCCGCGTGGCGCACGCGAACTGCTTCGAGGCTCGCCTGAAAGCCGGCGGCGACGTCGGTTGGGGCCGACGGCGCGAGCGCCGCGCGCCCCCGTGGCGTGCGGGCGGCGTCCGCGAGGCGCTCTGCAATGCGAGGCCATTCGAGCCTTTCCAGCGTCTTTTGCGTGATACTGGTGTCCAAGCTTCCGCCGCGCGCGCCGGCCGGTCGGGGGTTCATTCCCGCTTGCCGGTGGCCGAAATGGGATGTCATGCCGGATCAGGGCTCTACCGAGGCCGTCCTCGAATCGACGCGTTCGCTCGACCGCTGGAGCGTGGAGGAGATCCTCGCCGCAATCCACCGCGAGGACCAACATGCCTGGGAGGCCGTGGGTCGTGTGCTGCCCGCGATCGAACGGGCGGTCGACGTATTGGTGTGCGTGCTCGGCGGGGGTGGCCGTTGGTTCAACGTCGGCGCCGGCACCAGCGGTCGCATGGGCGCACTCGATGCCGCCGAGATTCCCCCGACCTTCGGGCTGCCTCCGGACCGCGTGCAGATGATCATCGCCGGCGGGGAGCGGGCGTTGCAGCGCGCGATCGAGGGCGCCGAGGACAACCCGGAGGCCGCCGCCTGGGAACTGCGCGAACGCGGGCTCGGGCCCGGCGACGCCGTGGTCGCCATCTCGGCCAGCGGCTACACGCCGTTCACGCTCGGGAGCCTGATCGAGGCGCACGCGATGGGTGCGCGCACGATCGCCATCACCTGCGATCCCGGATCGCCTCTCGCCGAAGCCGCCGAGATTGCCATCGTGCCGCAGGTGGGCGCCGAAGTGATCGCGGGCTCGACTCGCATGAAGGGCGGCCTCGCGCAGAAGATGGTGCTGCATTCGCTCTCCACCGCCGTGATGGTGCGCCTCGGCCTGGTCGACGGGAACCTGATGACGAACCTCGCGACCAACTCCGACAAGCTGCGCCAGCGCGCGCTGCGGATCGTGATGGCGCTCTCGCACTGCGACGAGCAACGCGCCGCGGAATTGCTCGCGGCCAGCGACGGCAACGTCAGCGATGCCGTTGCGCGCGCCAAGCCCTAGCGGTCGATCTCAAGAGCGGCCCCGTCTCGCAGCGGGAACGGCAGCCGATGTGGCCGTTACCGCAAGAGACCCGCCGCGGCTTTCCGGGTGTCGCCGCTCAGCCAGGAGTGCAGCAGCGGATCCGTGCCGGCGGCGACGGCTGGCTCGATGGCGGCGAGGGTCTCCGCGCGCAGTTGTCGTTTGATCTGTCCGTACGCGGTTGCGGGCAGGCTGGCGAGATCGCGCGCGACTTCCAGGGCGCGGGAAAGCACGCGATCGCGTGGCTGAAGCTCGTCGAGAATGCCGTCGGCGAGCGCTTCCTGACTCGAGCTGTTGCGGGCGATCAAGCTGCGTCGCCGCGCCACGGCCGGGCTCAGTTCGGCCTTGACCAGCGCCATCGCCGCTTGTGGAAACGGAATGCCCGCGCGTGCTTCGGTCAACCCGATCTGACACGGATCGGTGGAGCCAATGCGATAGTCGCATGCGAGCACGACGACCAGACCACCGGCGATGGCGTGCCCGTTGACCGCGGCGACGGTGGGAAGCGGCAGCGCGTAGAGCGTCGCCAGCAAGCGGCTGACGCCGAGCACCATTTCCTGCTGATCCGCCGACGAGTACGCGGGCACGGCCTTCAGATCGAGACCGGCACAGAAGGCCCTCCCCGCGCCCGTCACGATCAGCGCTTGCATGTCCCGCCGCCTGGCGATGTCGCGCAACGCCGAATCCACGGCGCGTAACAGCTCGAGGTTGATGGCATTCACCGGCGGGCGGTTGAGACGCAACGTCGCGATGCGATCCTGGATTTCGATGTCGAGCATGGCAGACGCTTCCTCGCTCGCCCGCGGGCGGGTTTCATGAGTGGAGTGCTGTCGGGCTACAGCACGCAGCGATTCCCGATGGCCTGTCTGGCGCGGATCACGTCGATCCAGCTGACGATGTCGTTGCCGTCGAAATCAGCCAGCATGCACGCGCCTTCCGCGGGCAGGCCGAAGCAGTTCCGCACGGCGAACACGTCCGTCAGCCCGATCACCCCGTCGCCGTCGATGTCCCCCGGGCAGGCGTTGATGACGGGACTGATTCCGAGGGCGCTGGCCACACTCAGCAGTTCCGCCTTGAGCTGCGGGACGACGGCGGCGTACGGCGCGGCGTCGTAGACGTTCGTCAGCTCGTCGGGGTCGGCCTCCAGGTCGATCAGCTCCCAGGCCGCGCGGCCGCCCCACTCCTGTCCGAAATGGTTGATGAGCTTGTAGCGCGAGGTGCGGATGCCGTAGTAGGGAACCAGGTCCTTTGCGTCCCACTGGTAGTGGTTGAAATAGAAACTCGTTCGCCAATCCGCCGGAGGGGAGCTGCCGAGCAGCTCGAGCACGCTGCGGCCCTGCATGTCTCCAGGAATCGCCACGCCCGCAAGCTCCAGCAGCGTCGGAGCCGTATCGGTGTTGATGACGGTTTGGCTCACCACGCGGCCGGGCGCGACGCCCGGAATTCGCATGAGAAGCGGCAGCCGCAAGATCTCCTCGTAGGGCCTGCGTTTGCCGAACGAGAAATGCTCGCCCACGAACATTCCGTTGTCGGCGGTGAAAATCACCGCGGTGTCAGCGGCGAGCGGGCCACGCTCGTCCTGGTTCGCGTCGAGGTGATCGAGAATCGATCCGACCGACTCGTCGAGAGCCGCCACGGTGCGGAGGTAGTACTTCGCGTACTGTTGAAAGATCCAGTCTTCCTGCTGCACGACGGAGAGTCCGCCCGGAAGGTAGGTCTTCCCGAGGGCCTGGAATGGCGCACTGAGCCAGGACGCCAGCAGATGCGGCCGCAGCAGGAAGCGCGGAAACTGCGCCGGCGGTGCTCTACCGGACCAGCGATCGCCGAACGTCGCCGGCTGCGCCAGGTCTGCCGAATAGAGCAGCTGGTGCCGTTCGGCCGGGACATAGGGACCGTGCGGCGCCTTGTGCATGATGAACAAGGCGAACGGGCCGGCGGCTGCCTGGTTCGCGCCGAGCCATGCGATGGCGTCCGTCGTGATCAGATCGGTCGCGTACCCGACGGAGGGCGTCACGACACCATTGCGATTGAAGGTGGGGTTTGCGTACGGCGGATTCGAGTCGACGAAGACATTCCAATCGTCGAAGCCTGCGTCCCCCGGGCTGCTGATCAGATGCCACTTTCCGATGATCGCGGTGCGGTACCCGGCCGCCTTCAGCAGGTCCACCACCGTCGTTTGCGATGCGTCGAAGGTGTCCTCGTTTCGCAGAACGCCGTGTCGGTGGCTGTACTTGCCCGTCATCAGCGTTGCGCGATTCGGCGCACAGATCTGGTCCACGCCGAAGGCGTTGGTGAACTTCACCCCTTCGTTTGCGATCCGGTCGATGTGCGGCGTGGCGACGACGCCGCCGATCCCCGGCCCGTAGGCGGACACCGCGTTCGTGCCCTGGTCGTCGCTCATGATCACGATCAGGTTCGGTTGCTGAGCCCGAGCGACGCTCGCGAAGATCAGCAAGCCGAGTGAAGCGAGCACGACTTTCACAGCAGTATCCCGTACCGCGCCGCCAGCGTGTTCCTCAGATCGATGCGACCATCCTACCCCTGGGGACATGACGAAGTCCAGATTTGGATCCCGGTGTGCGCCAGGTCGTCGTGGGGGCCTTCGCAGCCGCGCTTGGAAATCGACGCCGCTCTACCCGGGCCGTTGCGCGTTGCGGGCGAGTCGCAGCGCGAGGTGCCGCTTCACGTCGGGCCACTCGGCGGCGAGAATGCTGAACATCACCGAATCGCGGACGCTTCCGTCGCGGCGCGCCGCATGCTGCCGGATCACGCCATCCTTGTGTGCACCGAGCGCCTCGATGGCGCGCTGGGAGCGGAAGTTGAAGTTGTCCGTGCGCAGGCCGACGACCCTGCATCCCAGCGTCTCGAACGCGTGGGTCAGCAGCAACGTCTTGCAGACGCTGTTCACATGGCTGCGCTGCGAACTCGCTGCATACCACGTGTAACCAATCTCGACGCGGTCGATGGGCTTGATGATGTCGTGGTAGCGCGTGCTGCCGACGACGTTGCCGCTCGTGAGGTCCCGCACCGCCCACGGCAACATGTGGCCGTCGCGCTGGCCCGCGAGCGCGGTATCGATGTATCCGCGCGTCTCCCCCGGCGCCGGAACCCCGGTGAACCAGAGCTCCCACAGCGCGCCATCGGCGGCTGCCGCAGTGAGATCCCGCTCGTGATCGAACGCGAGCGGCTCGAGTCGGATGCCGCGGCCCTCGAGCACGATCGGTTGGGGCTCGATCACGAGACGCCTCCGGCTCGGTCGCCGCGGCGGGCCGAGAAACTTTCACGGAGGGCTGAGCCTAGCCAGCCGCCGAGTCGCCGTGCAACCGCCCCGCGAGCGCCTCGGATTGCATGCAGATCCATCGCTTCTGCGTGGGCGCGGACCTCTCCGGGGCGTCGTAGGGGTGCCATTGCGCAAGCTCAACACGCCGAGGCGTAGCGAAGCGTCGACCTGTTCAGGTCTTGCGATCGGGCTGCGGTTGCCTCGTCGCAATGATGGCATGTCCCGCGTCGTCGCTGGGAATGCAGGCGATCGCCTTGGAATGAGTGGCATCGATGAGCGGCTCGGCCGCCAGCTCAGCGACGGGGGGCCAGAAATAGACGTTTTCCCACAGCCATTCGATGAGTTCGATGGCACCCAGGCCGGCCTGGCGGGCTCGCTGGTCGAGCGAGTCCCGGAGGGCTTCGAGTCGGGCCTTCTCATCCGGCTTGGCGCGCGGGCGCGCATCCAGGATCTCCCGGATCGCCGTGTGCGCGGCTTCGCGGACGGCCCGATCTTCGTCGCGCAGCGCGAGGCTGATCGCCCAGACGGACTCGCGATCGTCTGTCCGATGCGCGCCGAGCTGCCCGGCGGCTTCGACTCGAAGAGCGGAGACGCGGCTCTTCAGCAGTACGTGCCGGTAGACGGCCAGGCGTCCGGCGGGGAGGGGTTCGGCGGATTCGGGTGTCATCGCGGCAAGCGTGCCGCGAGACCCGACTGGCTCGAGGTTCGTCGGCGAAGTCTGGCAACCGACGGCGAAGCCGAAAGCGCCGGCGATCACGGCGGACCGGAGAATGCCTGCTGTACGTGACGCTTTCGCTTCCACGCCAACGCCTCTGCGCGTATGCTGACGCCGATTCCGACGTGCCGCCAGTGGCGCCCTTTCGCAGCAGCCTCGCGGAATCGCCCACGGCGACGCGACCTGGTGTGACGACAGTGCGTGATGCCGTCACGCCAGCGGGTCTCGAAGTGAACGTGCGTCCGCGGTCCGGTCGCCCGTCGAGGTCGGCCTCAGAGCGCGCGCAACCCCGTGATGTGCTCGCCGAGGATCAGCGTGTGCACGTCGTGGGTGCCTTCGTAGGTGCGCACCGTCTCCAGGTTCACCATGTGGCGCATGGCCTGGTAGTCGTCGACGATGCCGTTGGCGCCGAGCAGGTCGCGGGCGAGGCGCGCGATCTGGAGCGCGGCGTCGACGTTGTTGCGCTTGGCCATCGATACCATCGTGTGATCGAGCTTGCCTTCGTCCTTCAAGCGCCCGAGGCGCAGGGCGAGGAGCTGGGCCTTGGTGATCTCCGTCAGCATGAATACGAGTTTTTCCTGCGTGAGCTGCTTGCCGGCGAGCGGACCGCCCTGCACCAGACGCTCCTGCGTGTAGCGCAGCGCCTCGTCGTAGCACGCCATCGCGGCGCCGAGGGCACCCCAGGCGATGCCGTATCGCGCTTGCGTGAGGCACGACAACGGCCCCTTGAGTCCCTCGACATCCAGCCGGTTCGCGTCGTCGACCTCGACGTCCTGGAGGAAGAGCTCCGACGTGACCGAGGCGCGCAGCGAGAACTTGCCCTTCATGTCGGCGCTCGTGAAGCCGCGCGTGCCCTTCTCGATGAGGAAGCCGCGCACGCCCTCCTCGCTGCGCGCCCAGACCACGGCGACGTCGGCGAGCGAGCCGTTCGTGATCCAGCGCTTCGTGCCGTTCAGGATCCAGCGCGAGCCGCGCTTTTCCGCCTTGGTTCGCATGCCGCCGACGTGGCTGCCGAAATCGGGCTCGGTGAGGCCGAAGCAGCCGATCGCGCGCCCCGACGACAGCTCCGGTAGCCAGCGCTGCTTCTGTTCGGGGGAGCCGTAGGCATGGATCGGATACATCACGAGGCCGCCCTGCACCGAAGCAAACGAGCGCAGGCCGGAATCGCCGCGCTCGAGTTCTTGCATGACGAGCCCGTAGGCGACGTTGTTCATGCCGGCGCAGCCGTAGCCGTGGAGGTTCGCGCCGAACAAGCCGAGGTCGGCCATTTTGGGGACGAGGGCCATCGGAAACGAGCCGTCCTGGCGGACGTGCTCCTGGATGAGCGGCAGGAACTCCTTCGAGACGAACTCGCGCACGCTCTGGCGCGCGAGCTTCTCCTCGTCGGAGAGCAGGTCGTCGAGACGCAGAAAATCGACGCTGGAATAATCGGCCATGCTGGCCTCCGCAACCCGGAGTTTGGGCGCGGCAAGCCTAGCGAAACGCAACGGCCCGCTGGCGGGCGCCAGCGGGCCGTTGCGGACGTCTCAGCGAGCCTGAAGGCTCAGAGCGAAGCGGCTTCGCCGTTGCCGCTGCTGCGCTTGCCGCCGCGATCGAGCTCCTTGAGCTTGCGCGTCAGCACGGTCAGCTTGCGGTCGATGCGATCGAGATCGTTCTTGGTCGCGATCTGGAGCGCTCCGAGCACGCGGTCGACCGCGCCGTCGATCTGCTCGGTCGCCTCGCCGCGCAGATTCTGGGCGCGCTTGATCAGCGGGTTCTTGCGCAGCTCGGTCTGCAGGCGCTTGACCTGCTTGCGTGTCTGCTTCTCGATGTCCTTGCGCCCGCTCGCGAGCTGCTTCTCGAAGCTCTTGCGGCGGCTCTGGATCTGCTTCTGCACGCGGCGAAGCTCTCCATCGATGCTGCGGAAAACGGACGTCACGCGTTCCATACCCTCGTTCACGAGGCTCGTCTGTTCGGTCATGGGGTGTCTCCTTGGCTGGCTGTGCGGGTGCTGGCTGGGGCCGGCCCCGCCTTCGATGGAGATCAATATAACACGCCGCGTTATAGCGTCAAGCGACCGGCGAAAGTCTGTGTAATAGGCCGGTTTTTATTGGAATAACAGGGTTTTTATGGGCCGAGTTGCGAGTCGATCTAGACGCAGCGCGGCATGGTTACCAGCGCACCACCGCGCTCGACCACGAGAAGCCCGAGCCGAAGGTCGTGAACGAGACGACCTGCCCGCGCGCGAGCCGTCCGCCGCGCACCGCCTCGTCGAGCAGAATCGGGAGCGAGGCGGCCGAGCAGTTGCCGTAGCGCTCGATGTTGTTGAGGCACTTCTCGGCGGGGATCTCGAGCGCCTGCGCGACGTATTCGTTGATGCGCAGGTTTGCCTGGTGGAACAGGAACAGGTCGACATCCTCGAGCTTCAAGCTCGCGGCGTGCAGCGTCTCGAGCAGCACCTCGGGCATGCGCGTCACGGCGTGCTTGAACACGAAGCGGCCTTCCATGTGGGGGAAGTGGCGCTTCTGATCGATGTATTCGTGCGTCAGGCGTGAGGGGTAGTTGCCCGAGCCCGGCGCTTCGACCCAAAGCTTCTCGGCGTGCTTGCCCTCCGCGTGCAGCCGCACCTCGAGCAGGCCCGAGGTGTCCGTGTCGTCGTCGTTTGCTTCGAGCACCACCGCGCCGGCGCCATCGCCGAAGAGCACCGTGACATCGCGGCCTTCGCTCGAGAAATCGAGGCCCGTCGAGTGCACCTCGCAGCCGACGACGAGCACGCGGCGGAACTGGCGCGCGCGAATGAAGCTGTTCGCGACGGCGAGCGAATAGATGAAGCCGCTGCACTGCGCGCGCAGGTCGAAGCACGGGATCTCGGGCGTCCCGAGCCGGTCCTGAAGGAAGAACGAAGTCCCGGGAAATTCAGCCTGCGCCGAGAGCGTGGCGAGGATGATGCAGTCGATCTCGCTCGGTTCGAGATTCGCGGCGGCGAGCGCGCGCAGCGACGCCTGATGCGCGAGATCGGCGGGCGTCTCGCCCGGACTGATGTGGTGGCGCTCGACGATGCCCGATCGCTGTCGGATCCACTCGTCGCTCGTGTCCATCAGCTTCGCGAGGTCGTGGTTCGTCACCACGCGCTCCGGGACGAACATCCCGGTGCCGGTGAGCTTTGCGCGCGGACCCATCGTCATCCCCCTTGCGCCATGAGCCGAGGCGGCTCGTGGCCCGCGCCCTCGCGCCGGTCGATTTCGTAGAGCATTCGATCGGCGCGCGCGAGCAGCTCGCGCAGGCCCGTGCCGTGCAGCGCCGAAACCGCGACGCCTTCGTGTCGCTCCGCGAGCGATTCTCCCACGCCCGGTGGCAACATGTCGATGCGATTGAAGACCAGCAACTCTGGGGTCTCCCCGAGGTGGATCGACGCGAGCACCTCGCGCACCGCCGCGATGCGGCGCTCGATGTCGGGCGCCGCCGCGTCGACGACGTGCAGCAGCAGCGAGGCGTCTGCGATTTCTTCGAGCGTCGCGCGGAAGGCGTTCACGAGATCCTGCGGCAGATCGCGGATGAAGCCAACGGTATCGGTGACGATCACTTCTCGCTCGCGGGGAAAGCGCAGCCGGCGCGAGGTGGTATCGAGCGTGGCGAACATGCGATTGGCGACGAGGACTTCGCTGCAGGTGAGCGCGCGCAGCAGCGTGCTCTTGCCAGCGTTCGTGTAGCCGACGATCGAGAGGATCGGCAGCTCGCGCCGCGTGCGGCGCCGTCGGCGCGCTTCACGCTGACGGCGCAGCGTGGTGAGTTCGCGCTCGAGGCGGGAGATGCGATCACGAACCCGCCGCCGGTCCACCTCGAGCTTCTGCTCGCCGGGCCCGCGCCCGCCGATGCCGCCCGCCAACCGCGAGAGCGAGCGGTCCTCGGCCTGCGCGAGGCGCGGCAGCCGATAGCGCAGTTGCGCGAGCTCGACCTGGAGCTTGCCGTCCCGGGTGGTGGCGTGTTGCGCGAAAATATCGAGGATCAGCTGCGTGCGGTCGATCACGCGCAGGTCGAGGCGCTGCGCGAGGTTGCGCGCCTGCGTCGGTGTCAGGTTCTGATCGAAGATGACCAGGTCGACGTCGCTCTGGAAGGCGCGGATCACGAGCTCGTCGAGACGGCCGGAGCCGATCAGCAATTTCGGATCGACGCGCGGCCGATGCTGCGTGAGAATCGAGACGACTTCGACCCCCGCCGAGCGCGCCAGCTCCTTGAGTTCTTCGAGCTGCATCTCGATGTCGAAGGGCCGACGCCCTGCGGTGACGGACACCAGGATCGCGCGCTCGGAGGTGCCGACCTCGCGGGTCTGCGACTGCCGCGCGAGCGCTTCCTCGCGCTCCCGGATGAAGACCCGGAAATCGAGGTCGAGCTGGGCCGGCGGCGTGGGTTCGAGGTGCTCGACCGCCGCATCGTCGGCATTGGCGGGCCGCAGCGCCGCGGCGTAGACCAGACCGGGAAGCCCATCGGGCAGCGTTCCGATCGCGACCATCGCATCGAGCCGCAGCAGGGCGAGGTCGGTGAGGTCGTCGCGCGTGAGCGGCTCGGCGCCCAGATGGGTATGGATGCAGCGCAGTCCGCGGAGCCGCCCGCGACCTGCACGCACGCGCCCCCAATCCGGCAGTTCGATCGAGCGCGCGTCCCCCACCATGACGTGGGTCACGGCGCCTCCGCGATCGACCAGCACACCCACCTGACGTCGGATCTCGGCCGTCAGCTCGGTCAGAGCCCTGGCGAACTCCTGGGTCAGCAGGCGATCGGGAGGGATATGGCGTCGGAAGAGGCGTTCAAGCTGGCGGACCTGGCTCGCCTTCAGCCCGTGGGTATTGCCGAAGATTCGGATGGCCTCGCCCTGCCGTCTGCCGTGGATCTGTAGGGGAATCTACGGAACGCGGCCGCTGCGGTGCAAGCGACCATGAACTCCGCCCCCAGGGGGAGCCAACTACCTCTTCCTGCTGGTGAGGAGTACCTTCGCCCACCTGCCCGTCAGTTCCCGCGACCGGCGCGCCGAAGAGGAGGGTCGCATGGGCGCAACCCCGCGTCAGATCGCCGCGATCGTCCTCGCTGCCGGCCAGGGCACGCGGATGAAGTCCGCGCTCGCGAAGGTGCTGCACCCGCTCGCGGGCCGCCCGATGCTCGCCTATCCGTTGGCGGCCGCCGAGTCACTGAACCCCAGGCGATTGATCGTCGTGGTTGGGCGCGACGCCGAACAGGTCACGCAGGCCGTCGCGGGTCGCGCCGAAAGCGTGCTCCAGGCGCAGCAGCGCGGCACCGGTCACGCCGTGCTCCAGGCCGCCCCGGCGCTCGCCGGCTTTCGCGGCGACGTGTTGATCCTGTATGGAGACACGCCGCTGCTGCGGGCCGAGACGCTCGCACGCATGGTGCGCTTCAAGGCCGAGACCGGCGCCGATCTGGTGATGCTCTCGGCGCGGGTGAACGTGCCCGGAATCGTCGTGCGCGACGCCGCGGGCCGGCTCGCACGTATCGTCGAGGCCACGGATGCGACCCCCGCCGAGCTCGCCATCGAGGAGCGCAACACGGGGGTGTACCTGGTCGACGCGGAGCTGCTCTGGAAGACGCTCGCGCAAGTCGGTGATCAGAACCGCCAGGGCGAGATCTACCTCACCAGCATCGTCGAGATCGCGGTGCGCGAAGGCCTCGTCGTCGAGGCGCTGATGATCCCGGACGCCGACGAGGCGATCGGGGTCAACCAGCGCGCCGAGCTCGCCCAGGCGGCCGCGGTGCTGCGCCGCCGCAAGCTGAACCAGCTCATGCTGGACGGTGTCTCCATCGTCGATCCAGCGGCGACCTGGATCGACATGGACGCGGAAGTTGGCCGCGACTGCGTGATCGAACCGGGGTGCGTGATCCAGGGCCGGACGCGCCTCGGCGAGCGGGTGCATCTGAAGCCGGGCTGCATGCTCGAAGCGAGCGAAGTGGGTGACGACAGCGTGATCGGACCGAACGCCCATCTGCGACCCGGCACGCGCCTGGGCCGCAACGTCCGCATCGGGAACTTCGTCGAGGTGAAGAACAGCGTGCTCGCCGACGGCGTGAAGGCGGACCACCTCTCCTACATCGGGGATGCCGACGTCGGCGCCGGGGCGAGCTTCGGTTGCGGCTCGGTCGTCGTGAACTACGACGGCCTCGCGAAACACCGCACGCTCGTCGGCCCGCGCGCATTCATCGGCTGCAACGCGAATCTGGTCGCGCCGCTGCAAATCTCCGAAGACGCGTTCGTCGCGGCCGGCTCGACGATCACCAGGGACGTCCCCGCGCTCGCGCTCGCCGTCGCGCGCGCAAAGCAGCAGCACATCGATGGCTGGGTGGCGCGACGCCGCGCGCGGGGTGCGGATGCGCACGCGGCGAAGGCGCCCGCGGCTGCGCCGGCGAGCGCGGAGCGTCCCTCGCGCGGCCGGGCCAAGACCAAGCCTCGGGCGACCCGGTCGCAAAAGTCGAAGCAGCGAAAGCGCGGCCGCTAGCCGCGACAGGAGCCGAACATGTGTGGAATCGTTGCGTTCGTGGGACGCGGACACCGTGCGATGGACGTCTTGATCGACGGACTCCGGCGCCTCGAGTATCGGGGCTACGACTCGGCCGGCGTCGCGATCCTCGACGGCGGCGAGATCCATGTCTGCCGCGCGCTCGGCAAGCTCGCGAACCTCGAGAGCGTGCTGCGCGACAAGCCGATCGCCGGGCAGATCGGGATCGGCCACACGCGTTGGGCCACGCACGGGAAGCCCTCGGAGCGCAACGCCCACCCGCATCGCGCCGGCGGCGTCGTCGTCGTCCACAACGGCATCATCGAGAACTACCGCAAGCTGCGTCAGGAGTTCGAGGCGATCGGCCGCACGATGTCTTCCGATACCGACACCGAGCTGATCGCGCACCTGATCGACGTCGAGGTGGCGACGGGCAAGGATCTGCTCTCGGCCTCGCGCGCGGCGTGCGGCCGTCTCGAGGGCTCCTATGCGTTCGCCGTGCTCGCGACGAATGCTCCCGACTACATCGTCGCCGCCAAGAGCGGCGGCAGCCCGATCATTCTCGGGCTCGGCGAGAAGCAGACGTTCCTCGCGAGCGACATTCCGGCAATTCTTCCCTATACGCGCCAGATGGTGTTCCTCGAGGACGGCGATTTCGCCGTGCTCTCGGAGGATGGCGTCCAGATCGTCGACGGCGCCGGGCGGCCGATCGAACGCGAGCCCAAGGCGATCCAGTGGGATCCGATCTCCGCGGAAAAGGGCGGCTACGACCGCTTCATGCAGAAGGAGATCTTCGAACAGCCGCGGGCGATCATGGACACGATCGGCACACGCGTCGTCGAATCCGAGGCCGATATCGATCTCAATGGCATCGATTTTTCGCGTCAGCGCGTCGATCGCATCCGCCGCATCAGCCTCGTGGCCTGCGGGACGGCCTACTACTCCTGCATGGTCGGGAAATACCTCTACGAGCAGCTCGCGCGGATTCCCGTCGACGTCGATCTCGCGAGCGAGTTCCGCTATCGGGATCCGATTCTCGACGAAAGCTGCCTCGTGGTGCCCGTCTCGCAGTCCGGTGAGACGGCCGACACGCTCGCCGCGCTGCGCCAGGGCAAGGCCGGCGGCGCACGCGTCGTCTCGATCTGCAACGTGCGCGAGGCGACGATCGCGCGCGAGAGCGACGACGTCCTCTACACCCACGCCGGTCCGGAGATCGGCGTGGCGTCGACGAAGGCGTTCACGACCCAGATCGTCGCCCACTATCTGCTCGCGTTGAAGCTGGGGATCGCGCGCGGTGTGGTCACGAAGGAGGCCGCTCGGAATCACACCCAGCAGCTCTTGCGGCTGCCCCGCATGGTGGAGCGGACACTTCAGCTCGACGCCGTCGTGCGAGGCATCGCGCAGCGTTATTACACGGCCAAGAACTTTCTCTTCCTGGGCCGCGGCGTCATGTATCCGATTGCGCTCGAGGGCGCGCTCAAGTTGAAGGAAATCTCCTACATCCACGCCGAGGGCTATGCCGCGGGAGAGATGAAGCACGGCCCGATCGCGCTGATCGACGCGAACATGCCGGTCGTCGTGATCGCGAACCGCAGCGCCGTCTACGACAAGGTGATCTCGAACCTCGAGCAGGTGCGTTCACGCGAGGGCTCCGTGATCGCCATCGCGAGCGAGGGCGACCAGGAGATTGCCGAAAAGGCGAACGAGGTGATCTACATCCCGGATCTGGGCGAGCACCTGACGAGCATCCTCGTCACCGTGCCGCTGCAATTGCTCGCCTACCACGTGGCCGTGCTGAAGGGCACCGACGTGGATCAGCCGCGCAATCTCGCGAAGAGCGTCACCGTCGAGTAGCTGCGCGCGGCGTGTTCGTTACCTTGCTCCCTCCCGGGGTGGGAGTGAGCCAGCCGTGACGAGCGTTTCCGAGATGGCCGAGTCGTTTCTTGCCGGGCTCGATCCCGAACAGCGCCGCGCGGTCGAGACGACCGAGGGGCCGTTGCTCGTGCTCGCGGGAGCGGGCAGCGGCAAGACGCGCGTGCTCACGCACCGCATCGGCTGGCTGATCGCCGCCTGCGGCATTCCGCCCGAGGCGATCCTGGCGGTCACCTTCACGAACAAGGCCGCGGCCGAGATGCGCGATCGCGTCGAGAAGCTCGTCGGCGGCGGCGCGGCGGGGATCTGGCTCTCGACCTTCCACTCCGTGTGTGTCCGCATCCTGCGCCGCGAAGCCTCCCATCTCGGTCTCTCGCGCGGGTTTGCGATCTACGACGACGTGGACGCGCTCGGCCTCGTGAAGGATGCGCAGAAGCGACACGGGCTCGATCCCAAGGTCTCCGAGCCGCGCCGCATGCTCTGGCGCATCGACCAATGGAAGAACCAGGGCGTTCGGCCCGCTGCCGCTTCCGAGGCCGCGTTCGATTTCGAGGAACGCCGCGCCGCCGACGTCTACGCGACCTATCAGCGCCTGCTGAGCGACGCGAACGCACTCGACTTCGGCGATCTGCTGCTGCGCACCTGCGATCTGTTCAACGGCTTTCCGGAGGTGCTGCGGTACTACCGGCAGCGCTTCCAGTATGTGCTCGTCGACGAGTATCAGGACACGAACCGCGTGCAATACGAGCTGGTGAGCCAGCTCGCCGGGGAGCACGGCAACCTGTGCGTCGTCGGCGACCCCGATCAATCGATCTATGCCTGGCGCGGCGCGAACTTGCGCAACATCCTCGATTTCGAAAACGATCACCCGGGCGCCCAGGTCGTGACCCTCGAGCGCAACTATCGCTCGACGCAGCCGATTCTCACCGGCGCGACCGGGGTGGTCGCGCACAATCTCGCGCGCCGCGACAAGGCGATGTTCACGGATCGCAGCGAAGGCGAGCCGATCACGTTGATCGAGGCGCGCAACGATCGCGAGGAAGCCCAGATCGTCGTGCGCCAGATGCTCGTGGGCGCGCGTGAGGAAGGCCGCCCGTACGGGCACTTTGCGGTGTTCTATCGTACGAATGCGCAATCGCGCCTGTTCGAAGAGGCGCTGCTCGAATACGACATCCCGTACGCCGTGGTCGGGGGCGTGCGCTTCTACGATCGGGCCGAAGTGAAGGACGCGCTCGCCTACGTGCGGGTGGCGCTGAATCCCGCGGATCCGGTGGCGCTGCGCCGCATCGTGAACAAGCCGGCGCGCGGCATCGGCGGTCGTGCCATCGAGCGCGCGGAGATGCTGTCCCGCGAACGCGGCTTCTCGCTGCTCGACGCGATGCGGGAGCTGGCTGCCGCGGCCGGCCCCGACAGCGACCGCGCCGCTCCGAAATTGCGCCGCTTCCTCGAGCTGCATGCGGAACTCGCGCGCGAGCTGCCCGGCCGCGCTCCCGGCGACGCGATTGCCCTGGTGCTCGAGCGCAGCGGCTATCTGCGCAAGCTCGAGCAGGAGGGCGGCTCGGAAGCGGAGGCGCGCACCGAGAACCTGCGCGAGCTCGTCGCGGCGGCCGAGGATTTCGGCCGCGCGAATCCGGGCGACGACGGTCGTTCCGCACTCGAGCTCTTCCTCGACCAGGTGTCGCTGGTTTCCGATCTCGACGCCTACGATCGCCGCGAAGACCGCGTTTCGTTGATGACGGTGCACACGGCGAAGGGTCTCGAGTTTCCGGTGGTCTTCGTGGTCGGGATGGAAGAGGGCATCTTTCCGCACTCGGCGTCGCTGCGGGATGCAGACGGTCTCGAGGAGGAGCGGCGGCTTTGCTACGTGGCGATGACGCGCGCGATGGAGCGGCTGGTGTTGACGAGCGCCGCCGAGCGCCTGCGCTACGGCTCGCGCAGCTGGGGCGTGCCGTCGCGTTTTTTGAGCGAGATTCCGTCCGAAGTGCTCGCCAGCGCCACGCCGGCGCGCAGCGAGCGCGCGGCCGCGGCCCCGACTCTCGATTATTCGTACGCGCAGGAGGAGGGCGCTGGCGTCGTGGCCGCGGGCCTGCGCGTGCGCCACCCGATCTTCGGGCCGGGCACGATCCTCGAAGTGGTGGGGGCGGGCGCCAACCAGAAACTGCGCATCCGCTTCGAGCGCGCCGGCGTCAAGACCGTCGTCACCCGCTACGCGAACCTCGAACTGGGTTGACTCAGTCCGGTGGCCCCTTGAGTTCGACGACGTTGCCGTCGGGATCGCGCACGTACATCGACGGGCCCATTCCGAGTGCGCCGTAGCGCGTCGCGACGTCGCCTGGCTCGACGGCAAACGCGCTGAGCTGCGCCGCAATGCGCGCCGCGTCGAAGTGCGCGAGCTGCAGGGCGATGTGGTCGACGTTGCGCGCCTGCGGGCCGGCCGCCGGCCCGCCGAGTTTTCCGAGCGGCGAATCGACGACCACGAGATCGATCAGGTTCGCCCCCGCGCGCAGCTGCACGAGACCGAGCGCGTCGCTGCGGCGCTCTTCGGAGCAGCCGAGCATCTCGACGTAGAAGCGCAGCGAGCGCGCCAGATCCGCGACGCGCAGCACGACATGATCGAGGCCGCGAATTTCGATCGCCTTCAACGCAGGATCACCTCGAAGGGGCGGGCGGCGTCGCTGCCACGGTAGACGATCTCGTGAGGCCCAGCGATCCGAACCGAAACGAATGCGGCGTCGCCCTCATGATCGACGTAGCGCTGGATCGCGACCCGTTCCGGATCGATCGCGCGCACGCTGTCGAGGAACGCCGGTCCGACCGCGAACACCGCGAAATCCCGATCCCAGAGCAGGTATCGCACGTGCTCGTCCCCGGCGAAGCGGAGCGGAGCCTCTCCCTGGCTCATGCGCGCCAGCCTCCAGATCGGCTCTCGCAGCTCGAGCCGGCGGTCGAGAAAGCGCAGACGCGCAGCGAAGCCCCAGTCGAGGCTCACCGCCACCACGCCGGGCTCCGCGGCGAGTTCGCGCGCCAGCTCCGAGATGGCATCCGACCAGCGCCCCTTTCCGTGTGTACGCTCGATCGTGTCGAAGGTGCGCAGGCTCGTCAGCAGGCTTCCGCCGATTGCGAGCACCGCTGCGCAAACCGCCACGGCGCGGCGCGCGCCCGAGCGCGGGGCGGCGGCGAGCTTCACGATCGCGGCGGCGACCAGCATTTGCGGAAATGGATACGCGCCGAGCACGTGGTGGATGCGGACGGCGCGGGGTGTCGCCAGGATGGCGAGTGAAGAAAGCACCGCGGCCGCGAGCACGAAGGCGACGGCAGGGTCGAATTCCGGCCTGCGCACGCGGGGCGCGAGCCAGCAGAGCAGCCAGACGATCGCGAGAGCGTAGAGGACGAGAAACGGGCCCGACGCCGCGCTGGAGACGTCGAACATGCGCTCGAAGCTGCCCCCGGCGAGCATCAGGCGGTCGAAGTACGAGCCGTCGAGCATGCTGCGAAGCGCGCCGAGCTTCTCGCGCCAGACTTCGCCCCCCGAAGCGGTGGCGAACAGGCCCTGCGTCACACGCAGCGCGGAGCCGATCTCGATCAGCATCGGCGCTGCGCCGAGCAGGAAGCCGGCCGCGGGCGGCAGCAGCCTGGGGAACTGCGAGCGCAGGGCCTGCGCGACGCTGCGCGGCGCGACCCCGACGAGCGCGAGCGCGGTCGCGGCGAGCGGCACCGCGAAATCGAGCTTGTTGTAGAGGCCGAGTCCGAGACAGAGTCCGGCGGCAAACGTGCGCGTGTGCGACTTCTGGCTCCATCCCGTTGCGAACAGGTAGAGCCCGGCGCAACGGCACAGGTGGGCGAGCGCGAAGGAGCCCCAATCGTGGCGGCCCACGCAGAGCAGGCTCGGATCGACAGCCAACAGCGCGCCGGTGAGGAGCGCGGCAGCGCGCCCGAGCAGCTGATGCGCGAGCAGCATGGCAAACCCGATCGAAAGCAGGCTCCACGCCAGTGTCGTGAGCCGCAGGCTCACGTCCGAGGCGCCGAAGACCGCGAAAACGGGGATCAGGAGCTGGCTCTTGAGCGCGCCCATGTAGGGTTGCGTGAACACCGGTAGCCAGCGTCCGAAGAGCCGCGTGCTATCCGCGCCTGGGATCTCGAGAGGCCGGCCGTCCGCCGCCAGGAACTCGCTCGCGGGCACGGCCTGGATCACTTCGTCGTAATAGAGCCCGGGAGCCGAGAGATCGCGCGCCGCGAGCGCGAGGGAGAGCACGCACAGCGCCAGCCATGCTCCGACGAGGATTCGCACGTCGGAACGCTGCGCGGCGCGCGCGTCGACGCGCAGAGGCTCAGGCGTCACGCGGCCCGCCTGCTGCTTCCCTTGACCTTTGCGCACCCGCCGCGCACGTTCCCGCGCAACCCGGAGAGGTCCGCGCCTGAGCGACATCGCCTTGTATCAGCGTCACATCCATGCCCTCGGCGCGGCGTCGCAGGCGACGCAGCACGTGACGCCGTGTCTCGTCTGCGGCTCGCCGCAGGCCCGCGCCGCCTTCGCGATCGAGGGCTTCGAGCCGCGGCTGTTCGTTTGCGCCGACTGCGGGCTCGGGCGTCTGCATCCGATGCCCGATCCCGACCAGATCGGATCCTTCTACCCGAGCGAATACTACGGCGAGCCTGGTCACAAGTTCCAGAGCGTCGTCGAACGTCTGGTGCGTTGGGTCGGTGAGCGCCACATCCGCTTCCTTTCGCGGGAGCTGCGTGCGGGGGCGCGCGTGCTCGACGTGGGCTGCGGAAGAGGCGTGATCCTCGGCGCGCTGGCGGATCACGGCTTCGAGGTGCACGGAGTCGAAATTTCGCTCGCAGCCGCGCAGGGCGCCGATCCGCGCGCCGAGATCCGGATCGCGGCGAGCCTCGGCGCTGCGGGGTATCCGACGGCGCATTTCGACGAGATCGTGATCTGGCACGTGCTCGAGCACCTGCACGATCCCAAGGCGACTCTGCTCGAAGCGCGTCGGATCCTCAAGCCCGGCGGTCGCCTGGTGGTGGCGGTGCCGAATTTCTCGAGTCTTCAGGCGCGTGCGACCGGCGCCGCGTGGTTTCACCTCGATCTGCCCCGCCATCTGTGGCACTTCCCGCTCGCAGCGCTGCGCAAACTGATGTCCGATTGCGGTTTCGAAGTGCGCTCGGAGCACCACTTCTCCCTGCGCCAGAACCCGTTCGGCTGGGTTCAGAGCGTGCTCAATTGCGTGCCCGGTCTGCCGCGCAACGCTCTCTACAGCCTGCTGCAACGCCGCGCACCCGCCGAAGCCCCGCCCTTCGGCCGCGCGACCCGGGCCGGGTTGTGGCTCGCGTTTCTCGTCGGAACGCCACTCGGCCTGCTCGCGACACTGGCTGAAACCGTCCTGCGCAGCGGGGCGACGGTTCATCTCGTCGGCGTTCGTCATTCCTGAAAGCTGCGCCGCTCGCGGTAGAGCGCGAGCCGCTCGCGCAACGGCTGCGTGAGCGCCGGCGCTTCGCTCGCCTCCGATTCCCGCACCGCGCGCTGCGCCGTCTCGACGGCCGCGTCGAAGCGACCCGCTGCGGCGTAGGCCGCGGCGAGCGTATCGAGCACGGACGGGTTCGGCGCTCTCGAAAGCGCCAACGCCCGCTCGGCCAGGCTCACCGCCGTCGCGGGGTCGCGCAGTGCGGGATCGCGGGCCGTCGCGAGCAGCCAGGCGAGATTGTTCGCCGCCTTCATGAAATCCGGTCGGATCCGCACCGCCTCGCGGTAGTGTCGGATGGTCTCGTCGAGACGGCCTCGCTCCGCGTAGGCCGCGCCCAGCTGCGTGTGGGCAATGGCGTTCTCCCCGGTCACCGCGAGCGTGTGCTCGAACAGGCTGACGCTGTCGTGCCAATGACGGAGCTGCAGGCGCGTCGTGATCGCCAGGGATGCGACGACGAACACGGCGAGCAGCGCGAACGCCGCGCGCCGGCGGGCGCCGAGCAGTTCTGCCGCGCCCCAGGCGAGCGCGATCGCGAGGCCAGCGAGGGGCAGGTACATGTAGCGATCCGCATGCGCCTGCGAGCCCACCTGGATGATTCCGATCGTCGGCACGAGCATGCCGAGGAACCACAGCCAACCCACGGCGAGATAGCCGCGCCGCGGCCAGTTGCGCAGCGCGAGCAGCGTGAGGCCGAGCAGCAGCGCCGCGGCGAGGCACGCCTTCCAGAGCGCCAGCCCCGCGCCGGGGTGCGGATAGAGCACGCCGAGCCCGCTCGGCCAACCGAATTGCCGCAGGTAGATGGCGTAGGCGACGAGCGCGTTCGCCATGCGGTCGCCGAGCGAGACCCGTTCGAACGACGCCACCGCGCCCGACGCCGACTGCGAATGCCAGGTCACGAACGAAATCGCCGCGACGAGAAGGAACAGGGGGAGCTTCTCGCTCAGCGCGCGGGCGAGGCGCTGCGCATCCGGGTTCCTGGAGCCACGGGCGAGTCTGCCGAGCGGCCACGCGTCGAGCAGGAGCAATACGCACGGAAGCGTCACAAGCGTGGATTTGGCGAGCAGTCCGAGTGCGAGACTCGTGAACAACGCGAGCTTCGCCGCAAAGGGTTTGCGCGCGCGCGCAACCGCCGCGAAGGCGATCAGCGCCAGCATGCAGAAGACGCCGGAGAGCACGTCCTTGCGCGCCGAGATCCAGGCGACCGACTCGACGTGAAGCGGGTGGACGGCGAAGACGGCGGCGGCAAACAGGCTGCGCGACCGCTCGCCCGTGAGATCCGAAAGGGCCCAGAAAAACAGCGCGCTCGCGAGGGCGTGGAGCAGCAGGTTCGTGAGCAGGAAGCCGCCGGCGTCGAGCCCGTAGAGCTCGAGGTCGAGCAGCCACGAGAGGCGTGTCAATGGGAACCAGTTCGCCTGATGCTGTGTCGTGAGCGCCCAGCCGACGCCTTCCCAGCTGATCCCGCGCTGGAGCTCGGCGTTGTGGGTGATGCCGAGGTCGTCGTCGTAGTTCAGCCACTCGTGCCCGCGAATCGGGAGGTAGACGACGCTCGCGAGGACGAATACGAGCGCAGCCAGGGCGCCGCGCGAGCGTGCGGCGGCTAGTGCGCGCGCCACGGCGGCATCCAGTCGGGCATGAAGCCCGGGGCGTCGAAGAGCGTGCGGCCCTCGCGATCGAAGACGACCACATGCGTCGCGGCCAGTGCGTCGCGTTCGGCGAGCTTGGGCTGTCCGACGTGATCGGGAACCGCGATCGCAGCCACTCGCTCGCCGTCCGGCGACCAATGGGGGGCATAGTAATTGCGGGCGGGGTCCGAGCCGAGCGGACGCAGCGCGTCACCGGAGAGCGTCGCGAGGTACAGGGCGGAGCCGCCGTCGCGATCCGAGACGAAGACGATCTCGTCGCGCCGCGGAGACGGGCGCGCGGAATGGTCGTCGCTCTCCGCGCCGCCCACGAGCGTGCGGGGGGCGCCGCCACGCGCGGAAATCGCGAGGATGTCGGAGCGTCCGCCAGCGGCCGGGCGCCGCGAGAAGAAGATCTCGCTGCCATCGCGCGAATAGCTGGGCTTCATGTCGAACCAGGCCGGATCCCGGGTGAGCGGTTTCGCCGCGCCGTTCAGGTCGATCGTCCACAGACCCGAGCCCCGCCCCTGCGAGCTGCGGCGCTGCGCTACGAGCGCGGCGCCATCGGGTGCAAAGCTGGGCCGCAGGAAGAAATCCCGTGGCCCCGTCGCGACGAGCAGCTGGGGAGTCCGGCTCGCAACGTCGGCGAGCCCCAGGCCGGCGGGGGGATCGCCTCCCCGGAACGCGAAGGCGAGCTGCGGCCGCAGCGGTGACCAGACCGGCCACTGCTCATCGCGCTGCGGCGAACGTGCGATCGCCGTCGTGGCTCCCTGCTCCGGATCCCAGAGCCAGAGATCGTGCGACACGCCATCGCTCGAGGCCTGGTACGCGAGGCGCTGCGCCGGTTCGGACCAGTAGGGCCACGTCTCTTCGATGTCCGGCGTCGCAGTCAGCGGCTGCGCCAGCGAATCGGAGAGGCGCACGCGCACGAGCTCGCTCGATGCGCCCACGATCCGCACCAGCACGAGCCCATCGGACGTCGTCTGGCCGAAGCGCGGAGACGGATCGCCACAGGCGGCGAGAGCGATCGCTACGAGGATTCCCGCGGCGCCTTGGTAGACTCGCCAGCGATGTCGCAGCGGGACGCCGGGCAGGCAGCGCAGGTGCGGCGACGCGCGGTCGGCCCCGGCGCCGGCTCGCTGCTGATTTTCGCCGGGTTCGCCGGGATCGCGCTCTTCGTCTATCGGGCGGCGCTTCACGGGCCGTTCCTCTCGGACGATTTCGGGTACATCGTCAGCAACCCCTACACGAGTTCACTCGCGTGGGAGAATTGGCTCGCGATCCTGGATCCGTTGGGACCTGCGCGCCTGTATACGGCGAATTACGCCCCCGTCCACCTGCTGCTCACGGCGCTCGAACGCCAGATCTTCGCCGACGATCCCTTCGGCTACCACATCATCAACGTGCTGCTGCTGGCGGCCGACTCGACCCTGCTCGTGGCGCTGTTGCGGGCGTCGGGGTTGCCGGCGCTCGCGGCGCTCGTGGCGGGAGCCGTGTTCCTGCTGCATCCCGCGAACGTCGAGGCCGTCGCCTGGGTCTCCCAGCTCAAGAGCGTAGCGGCGTTGGCTTTGGCGCTCGGCGCGCTGCGGCTGCATCCGCGCCGGCCGGCGCTCGCGGCGCTGGCGTTCGCCCTGGCCTTGCTCACGAAGGCCTCGGCGGCCTTTGCCTGGCCCATGTTGTGCGCGCTCGCCTGGGCGCGGCGCCCGGCGCCCGACGCCGCGCGGCGCGAGCTGGGCTGGCTCGCGCTCTGGGGAGTGCTGCTGTTGTTGTTTGCGTTGCCGGAATTCGCATCCTTCGCTGGCGCGGGCGCCGCCGAAACCACCGCGTTCGCGAGCGCGGCGGATCAGATCCGGACGATCGCCGCGATTGCTGCGCGCTATCTCGTGATGGCGGCAACAACCTTCGGCGTCGCCGCCTACCAGGAACCGGCGCCGGTGGGATCGTGGCTCGATCCCTGGTGGCTGGCCGCGCTTCCCGCCGCGGGCGTGCTTGCGTGGCGCGTGACGAAGACATTGCGTGCGCGCGAGCCCGAGGCGGCGTGGTGGCTCGGCGCGATCGCCGGATGGGCGCCGGTGTCCCAGCTGTTTCCGTTCCTGAATCCGATCGCCGATCGCTATCTCTACTTCATGCTGCCGGGGTTGATCGGCGGCGCGTCGTTCTGGCTCGCCTCGGCCCTCCGCGGGGTTGCGCTGCGACGGGCGGCGGTGGCGCTCGCGGCGGTCGTGGCGACCGTCTTCGCGTTCGCTGCGAGCGAGCGGGCGCGTCTTTGGCGCGACGAGACGTTGCTGCTGGTCGATGCGGCCCGTCACTATCCCGACGGGGGGACGGCGTACTACCTGAGCGCGCGGCGCGCGGCGCAGCAGGGAGACGCGACGGCTGCAGTGGCCGCGCTGCGCGAAGCGTCGCTGCGCGGGATCGACCGTTTCACGGCTCTCGAAGGCGATCCATCGCTCGCGCCCGTCCGGGACACGCCGGAATTCCGTGCGTTGATCCGAGACATGGCAGGAGCGTGGCTCGAGCGCGGCTACCGCCGCGGACACGACACGCCGGCGGACCTGCGCATGCTGGCGCATGCCCACAGCGTACGCGGCGAGTACGCTCGAGCCGCGGAGCTGCTCGAACGGGCGCTCGCCACGGACAGCCCGTTCGCTGCAGCCCTGCGCGAGGAGCTCGCAGCCGTTCGGCTTCAGGAGCAGAGCGAGGCCGCGCCGGCCCCGGCTCTGGAGGAGACTCGCGATCGCCCGCCGAGCCCGTAAGCGAGCGACCGGCGCCGCGGGTGCGTCCGGGAAGCGCGCGTCCGCGCCGCCCGACGCCGCGCCCGACCGCCTGGGGTTCGGCGCCGGGATCTGGGCGCTGCTGCTGTGCGCGAGCATCGGCGCGGCGTTGCTGCTCTACCGCCCGGCGCTTTCGGGCCCGTTCGTGTCGGACGACACGCTCTACATCGACAACCCGTTGGTGCGCGAGATCTCGCTCGCCAACAGCCTGCGCATCCTCGATCCGACCGGCGACGTGTCGCACTCGGTGTCGAACTACGCGCCGGTGCATCTGCTGCTGCACGCCGCGGCGCTGAAAGCCTTCGGTGACGAACCGACGGGTCATCACGTCGTGAACGTCGTGCTGCACGCGCTCGCGAGCGTCTTGCTCGTCGCGTTGTTTCTCGCGAATGGGCTCCCGCGAGCGGCGGCAGTCTGCGGGGGCGCACTCTTCCTCGTGCATCCCGCGAACGTCGAGGCCGTTGCCTGGGTCTCGCAGCTCAAATCGAACGCGGCGCTGGTGCTGGCGCTCGCCGCACTGCTCGCCCATCCGCGGCGGCCGGCGCTCGCAAGCGTCTGCTTCGCGCTCGCACTGCTCGCCAAGGCCCACGCGGTCTTCGCCCTGCCCGTCGTGGCGCTCTTCGAGTGGCTGCGCACGGGCCGAGTTCGCTGGCGCTGGATCGCGTTATGGGCGTCGCTGTTCGCCGCGTTCGCGATCGCGGAAATCACGAGCCACGAGCGCAACCAGATCGACGGCCCTGGCTTGCGCGATGACACGTCCGTGTGGCTGCGCACGATCGTCGCGATCGCGATGCGATACCTCGTGATGGCGGCCACCTCGCTGGGACTTTCGACCTTTCACGAGACCGAGCCGGCGCGCAGCCCGTTCGATGCGTGGTTCCTGGCCGGACTCGCAACGCTCGCCGGGATCGGCTGGCGCCTCGTCGTGGTGCTGCGACGGCGCAGCCTGGAAGCCGTCTTCTGGCTCTGGGCGCTGCTCGCCTTCGCGCCGGTGTCGCAGGTCTTTCCCTTCCTCTATCCGATGGGGGATCGCTACCTCTATTTCATCCTCCCCGGCTTGATCGGCGCCGGACTTTGCGCCGCGCGCGACGCGGCCGAAAAGCTACCCGCGCGGCAGCGGTCGACCGCGGGCGTCGCCGCGCTCGCGGTCGTGGTCGCGGCGTGCGGATTCCTGGCCTGGCAAAGCGTCGGGCGCGCGGCGGTGTGGCGCTCGCCCGCGAGTCTGACCGCCGACGCTGCGGCGCATTATCCGCAGGGGGTTTCGGCAAACATCCTGCGCGCGAAACGCGCAGCGCAGGCGGGCGACGTCGATGGTGTCGTTGCGGCGCTGCGGGCGGCCGCGCAGCGCGGCTACAACCGCTTCGAGCAGATCGACGCCGACCCCGCCTTCGATGCCATGCGCTCGCATCCCCGATTCCGCGCCGTGGTGTCCGAGATCGCGGCGGGTTGGATCGCGCGAGGTCGCGCGCGCGAGCATCCCACCCAACAAGAACTACAGACCATCGCCCACGCACATTTCGTGCGCGGCGAAAGGGACGAAGCGGTTGCGGTGCTGCGCCGCGCGCTCGCGCTCGGCGGCCCGCGCGATCCCCAGATCCGTGCGGATCTGGAGGTGTTGGGGGTTCAGCCCGACTGATTCCGCCCGGCCTGCGCGGCCTGCGCGAAACGGCGGATCTGACGCTGCGTCGCTGGCAGGTCACTGCAGCAGCTGCCGGAGATTGGCCCTCACCTGGGCGGCGCGATCCGCCGCTTCGACCTGCGTGAGGCCGTCGAGGATTCCGAGCGCTTCGCGAGCCGACCCATGCGAGCTGGGATGCCGAGGCAGCACCCCGATGAAGTCTTCGAGTGTCGCGAGAGCGACGTCCTGCTGGCCTGCGCCGGCTGCGGCGCGCGCCCGTAGCAGCAGGTCGGCGGGCTCCGCCGCGACGGCGATGATGCCATCGACGAGCGTGAGCCCCTCCGCCGCGAGCGCGGCGTCACCACTGCGGATCCGCCACTCGGCCCGCAGCAGCGTGGCCGGCACGAACGCCGCCTCGCGCGGCCTGGCCTGCGCGAGGTTTGCTTCGAGCCGGCGAATCGCGTCGAAATCGTCGCGCGCCTCGGCGCGCCAGCCCGCCACGACGGCCGCAGCGGCAGGCGGAAGCGGCTTTGCGAGCTCGAGCAGCGCAGGTTCGCCCTGCTCGACGGCAACGCGCCGCGCTTCGAGCAGCCCGAAACGGGCTTCGACGGCGTTCGCGTCGAGCGCGAGCGCACGCCCGAAGCTGCGGGCCGCGCTCAGTCTTTCGCCGCGCGCGCGCTGCACGAACCCCAGCGCCGTTTCGCGATCGACCGGATCGGGCAGCGATCGTGCAAGTGCTGCCGCGCGGTCGATCGCCGAGGTCGCCGCCAGCCGTCGTACGAGGTAGAGGTGATCGAGCGAGGTGTCCGATTCGACGAGCGGTGGGTAGGCCGCGAGCAGGCGGCGCAGGCCGTTCGCGCGCAGGGCGCGCGGTCCGAGACCCGCGGAGCGCGCGGCGAGCAGATTGTGATCGTCGGTGTTGATGGGAGCGCCGGCTGCGAACGCGCGGGCGCCATCCGGACCGAGCACGCAGGCGGCCGCCACGTCCTCGGGCACCCGCAAGCCGTAGCGAATGAAATCCGCCGGAGCCGCCGCCAGCGCCTGTGCGACGAGCGCGTCCATCGGCAAGTCGCCGTCGCTGGCGAGGAACAACACCGCACCGGGGGTCGGCTGGTAGAGACGAACCGACGGAAAGACGTCGAGCAGGGTCGCCACCAGGGTCTGCAGCAGGGGGCCGTCGACGAAGCCCAGGCCGATCCACTGCACGAACACACCGCCCGGCGCGAGGTGGTCGCGCACGAGGGAGAAGAACTCCCGCGTGTACAGGTGGGAGGCGCCAGCGGTCCACGGATGCGACGGTTGCGACGTGATGGTGTCGAAGCGGGCGCTCGTGAGCGCGAGCGCGCCGCGCGCATCGTTCACGTAGATCTGAACCCGCGGGTCCGCCAGCGGATCCAGACCGCGCAGCGAGCCGACGGACTGGTTTGCCTGCACGACCTCTTCTTCGAGTTCGATCACGCCGACGGAAGCGACCGTCGACGGCACCGCCTCGAGCGCCTTCGCGCCGCCGAGGCCGATCATCAGCAGCGAACTCGCGTCGGGATTGGCGAGGATCGGAAGCAGGCCGAGCCAGCGTGTTTCGAGGTAGCGGCCCGGACTTTCGAGATCGCCCCTGGAGATGGAGGCCTCGGGCAGGCCGTTGGTCGTGAGCCAGAAGTTGCGCCCGTCGTCCACCAGCAACACGCTCGCCGAGCGCCCGACACGTGAATAGGCGACTTCGCCCACGGCGGATCGGGGGCTGATCGGGGAAGTGCGCAACAGGACCCAGGGCGTGCTCGGGAGGAACACGGCGAGCGCGACCAGCCCGGCGACCGCGACAGCGAGCAGTCGGCGATCGATGGGACGCGAAAAGCAGGCGCAGGCGATCGCGATCGCGAGATTCAGCGCGGCGGCGCCGGCGACGGTGCCCTCGAAGCCGAGGTTGGGAAGCAGCCAGAAGCCGGCCGCGATCGCGCCGACGATCGCTCCGACGGTGTTCCAGGCGTAGACGTGCGCGCTGGCTGCCGAAGCGGCGGCCGAGTCGCGAGCCAGCCGACGCACCGCGAACGGGAAGGTGGCGCCGATGCACACGGCTCCGGGGAGCAGCACCAGAACCGAAATGGCGGCATTCGCAGCGAGCGAGCCGGTTCCTCCGGCGCCGATCGAGCGGGCCAGGGCCGGAATCTCCTCGATCGCCGAAAAGGCGGCGAGGGAGAGGGCGGCGACACCGAGTTGCGCCAACGCGAAACCGCGTCCCGCCCGCTCGCCGGTCGAAGCCAGACGCGACGCGACGGCGCTGCCCAACGCGATTCCGGTCAGGAAGCTCGCGAGCATCGTTGCGAAGGCGTAGACGCTGCCGCCGAGCACATGGCCGAGCAATCGCGTCCAGAGCACCTCGTAGCTGAACGAGGCGACTCCCGAGAGCATCACCAGCGGCAGGATCCAGCTGGCGCCAGCGGCTCTCGCGCCGCCCGCCGCCGCGGCCGGTGCTTCGCTGGCCGGCGCGACCTCTCCGGCGCCACGCGCGAGCAGCGCCGCCAGCGCGAACACGAGCGCGTTGACGGCGGCGCCGACGTACACGGTAGAGCGCAATCCGATCGCGGGCAGCAAGACGAATGCCGCGCAGGACGTGCCGAGCACTGCGCCGGCCGTGTTGACCGCGTAGAGCAGGCCGACGCGACGACCGATTTCCTCGTCGCGACGCACGGCTTGCCGGGCCAACAACGGCAGGGTTGCGCCCATCAACCCGGTCGGGACGAGCAGGATGACGAAGGAGCACAGCAGATAGAAGAGCGCGCTCGTGAGCTGGCCGGCTGCGGGCGGTGCGGGCAGACCTCCGAAAAACAGCGCGTGCAGCGCGGTGGCGGCGCGGATCGCGGAGGGGACGGCGAGCGCGCTCACAGCGATCGCGAGCTCGAGCAACCCGTACACGAGCACCGGACGGCGCACGCGCGGCGCGAGGCGGGCGGCAACGCCGGCGCCCGCGGCGAGCCCGCCCATATAGGCGGCGAGCACGCTCACCACCGCGAGCTCCGAAGTTCCGAACACGAAAGCGAACTCCCGCGTCCACGCGGTCTCGTAGAGCAGGGCCGCGAAGCCGGAAAACAGGAAACACAGCAACACCAGCGGAAAGCGGAGCGCTGCCGTCATGCGTGCCTTTCTAAACACAATATCATGTATGTTTGGGCGCCGTGCTACGACGCGTCGGCGTCGGGAGCGGGGTTCGGGCGCACCGTTTCGAGGCGCCGACGCGCATCCTCGGCCTCCGGGAACGCAGCGCTGCTGCCTAGCGCGCGCTCGAAGGCGCTGGCGGCTTCGTGCTTGCGGCCCAATGCCTCCAGCACCAGGCCGAGATGGTAGCCATAGGTGGGCGCCACGCCTTCGGGCCGCGCCTCGGCGAGCGCAATCGCGTGCTGGAACTCCGCGAGGGCTGCATCCAGGCGGCCGGCCCGGAAGTAGACGTAACCGACGGTGTCGATCGCCTCCGGGTTTTCTCCCAGCGCCTGGCGGGCGCCTTGCGCGAGCTCGAGCGCGCGCTCGAGCTGCTCGCCGCGCGACGCGAGCACGAAGGCGAGATCGTTGCGCGCGCTCGCGAGCCCGGGTTGTTCGACGATGACCGTCTCGAGCACCGGCTGCGCCTTCGCGAGCTCTCCCTGGCTGAGGTGGAGGCGCGCGAGCAGCAGCCGGGTGCCGGGATGCAGCAGACCCGCGGCCTCGGCCTGCTCGAAGGAGCGCTGCGCCTCCGGGAGCCGCCCCTGGCGTCGGTAGATGTCGAATAGCAGCTCGGCGGCACCGGGCAGCGTCGGCACCGCCGCGAACAGCCGCAACATCTCGGCCTCGGCGCGTGCGAGATCGCCCTGCGATACGAAGATCTGCGCGCGCCACAGCAGCAGGCGCGGGCGGGCGCGCCCGGCTTCGACCTCGGCGTCGATCAGCGCGAGCGCGAGGTCGGCGTGGCCCGCTGCGAGATCGAGCTGGATGAGCGCCTCGAGCAAGCGCGGATCGCTCGGCAGCCGCGTCAATGCGGCGAGCAGCGTTTGCCGCGCCACTGCGTAGTTTGCACCGCCCTCGCGCCGCGCAAACTCGACCGCGGCGCCCGCGGGAGGGTTTGGCTCGGCGAGGATCTGCTCGAGAGCGGCGCGGCCGACAGCGACGTTGCCGTTTTCGTAGAAAGCGGTCGCGCGGCGCAGCTCTTCGCTCGCTGTGAGCTTCCGGCCGACGGCCGTGAGCACGCGGTAGGCGTAGATCACCTCGCCCCATTGCTTCGCGTCGAAATGGATTCTCGCCTTCAGGCGGTAATGCTCGGGAGATTCGGGTTCCAGCGCGATGGTTCGATCGATGGCCGCGATGGCCGCCGGCAGGTCGACGCCGAGTCGCTGCTCGCTGATGGCGAGCAGACGCTGGCTTTCGGCAGTTTCGTGGGTCTTCACCAATTCGCGCAGGATCTTCGCGGCGTCGGCGAAACGGCCGGCGGCGAGCGCGAGACGGGCCTCGGTGCCGCGTGTGACGGGATCGTCGGGAAAGGTCTCCGCCAGCTCGGCGAACGTGGCGCGGGCGTCGGGCAGCCGGTCGCTGCGGATCTGGAGGGTGACCAGCTGCTCCCAGAGCTGCGGCGCCTGGCCGCCCCCGTCGATGGCTCCGCGCAGATGGGCGATGGCGTCGGCGGGTCCGCGCTTGCGCAACAGATAACTCGCATACACACGATGACTGCGCGGGTCGTCGGGTCGCTTCGCGAGCAGCTCCTGGCACACCGTCTCGCCGGCCGGAACGCGCTGGCCGTCCGCGAGGCGCACGAGGCGGTCCCAGGCTTCGTAATCGGTTTCGTCCGCTTCGACGATTTCGCGCAGCGCTTCGCGCCGCAGCGCGTTGTCGCTCTGCCGCTGCGCGAAATCATCGATGGCCTTGGCGGCGAACACGCGGGCTTCGGTGTCGCCCCGCTGTTTCGCGAGTTCGAGCGCCGCGCGGTAGGACGCGAGTACCTCTACCTGGTGTCCCCCCCAGGATGCGAGGATACGGCCGCGCTCGACCCGAGCTCGCGCATCGCCGCCCTCGATCTGGTCGACGCGCGCGAAAGCGTCGAGCGCCGACTGGAAGATTTCCGGCGGGGCGAGCTTGCCGTCGACCTGGTACTTGCGAATTCGTGCCTGATGAACCTTCCCGAGCTGCGCCCAGGCGTCACGCGAGGCAGGCTCGAGTTCGACAGCCCGTGCGGCAGCCAGCTGCGCTTCCCCGAGGTCTCCGCTCGCCAGCGCGACGTGCGCGCGGGTGATCTGCACGTCGCTGCGGTCCGCCCCGCGCTCGAGTCCGTGCTGCACGAGTTCGCGGGCGCGCTTCGGATCGCCGAAGGCGAGCAAGCGCGCTTCGCTCATCGCCGCAGCGATGCGCTCCGGATCGAGTTCGTAGGCCTGGCGGTAGTAGGAGATCGCGTCCTTGTATTCGCGACGGCGCGCGAGCAGGTCGCCCACCCGCTGATACAGCTCGGCGTCGCGGGGATCGATCTCGAGCGCGCTCTGGTACTCGAGCAACGCTTCCGGGATTCGTCCCTCGGCCGTGTGGCGTTCAGCGCGCTCGACGTGCTGCGCGAAGCGCTGTTCGCGGGAGCCGCAGGCCGGGAGCCCCAGCGCCGTCGCGACGAGAATGCAGCCGCACAGCCGTCGGACGCTGCGGAGCACCGCGCGACGGCCTACTGGCCCTGGAGCTGCGCGAGCTCGCGGCGGGCGTCCTCCGCCTCCGGGAACGTGCCCGTCGCGAGCGCCGTCTGGAACATCTCGCGGGCCCGTTGCTTGTCGCCCGACTTCTGGAGCGCGATGCCGAGCCGGTAGCGCATCGAGGGCGAATCGGAGCGCTTTTCGACTGCCAGCTCGAAGGTATTCACGGCGTCCTTGTAGTCGCCGCGCTTCAGATAGACCCAACCGAGTGTATCGAGCACGTCGGGAGTCGGATCGAGGCGTTCCGCCGCGAGAGCGAGTGCGAGAGCAGCATCGAGGTCGTCTCCCTGCTCGGCGAGCAGCCAGGCGAGATCGTTGCGAGCGCCCACGTGTCCGGGATCCGAATTCACGACCTGGCGCAGCCGGGTTTCGGCGCCCGCCGCGTCGCCGGTGGCGAGCGCGAGCTGGGCGGCGCGGTAGCGGTAGGGAGCCGGATTCTCGGCGAGCTTCGCCGCGGCATCGTAGAGCGCGATCGCGCCCGCGCGATCGCCTTCCTCTGCGCGCAGCGTTGCGAGCGCGCCGTTGGTCCCCGCATCCGTCGGATCGAGTTCGAGCGCCTTTGCGTATTCCGCCTTCGCTTCGGGCTTGCGATCGAGGCGTCCGAGCGCGTAGCCCCGCAACTCGTGCAGGCTCCCGACGTCGGGATTGTTCGCGATCGCCGCGTCGACCGCCGCCAGCGCTTCGGGCCCCTTGCCATCGGCGAACGAATTCTCGACGAACACACGCAACACGATCTCGTTGTCACGATCGCTGAGGTCGAGCCCGCTCTTGCGGATCACCAGCAGCGCAGCCGCCGGTCCCGACGCGGCGCGTTCGACCGCGGCCAGCTCGGCGGTGCCGGCGGCGATCTGGCCGGGCAGCTTCGCAAGGGTCATCGCGGACTTCCTGGCTTCGTCCCACTGCTTGAGCGCGCTGAGCGAGCGCACGCCCACGACGTAGAGGTCGGCGGGCTTGGGCCCGGATCGCTTCATCGCCACGTGCGTGAACTTGATGGCCTCGCCCCACTCGCCACGTTGGAAGTGCAGACGTGCGAGCACGCGCGCGGCATCGGTGGCGGAGTTGTCGACGCGCACGGCCTCGCGCAGCTCCGAGATCGCGCGATCGAAGTCGCCGAGCTGGCGTGCGGCGAGCCCCGTCAGGTAGCGGGCGCCGGCGTTGTTCGGCCAGTTGCGGATGCCCTGCTCGAACGATGCCAGCGCCGCCTTGGCGTCGCCGCGTTCGAGTTCGATGCGGCCGCGAATCAGTCGGGCGTAGGTCGGCTCCTGGAGATCCTTGGCCACCGTCTCGGCGCGGTCGAGCTGGTGCAGGTCGATGAGCAGGTCGGCGTGGGCGAAACGCAGCTGGTCTCCAGGCTCGCCCGAGAGCTCGATCACCTTCTCGATCGCGGCGAGCGCCTTCTCCGACTGCTGCGTCTTGCGGTAATGGGTCGTGAGCAGGTTCCAGGCGCCGGCCGATTTGAAGCTCTCGACGGCCTCGAGCAGCACCTTCTCGGCGCCCTCCGGGTCGCCCGTCATTTCGAGGCGGTTCGCGAGGCTCGCACGCAGCGAAAGATTCTCCGGCGCCTGCTCTGCGGTCTTTCGAGCCAGCGCCGTCGCGAGCTCGGGCTTGTCGATCGAGTCGTAGAACTTCATCGTTTCGCCGGTGAGGAAGGCGTTCGCCGGATACAGCGTGAGGCATTCTTCGAAGAGCTTGCGGGCCTTCGCGGTGTCCTCGCGGACGTCGTTCGCGAACAACGCCGCGGCCAGACATGCGCGCGTTGCCGTTGCCGGATCGCCGCTCGCGGCGCCGATCTCCTTGAGGTGATTGGTTGCGGCCTCCGCTTCGTCGAGCTTGCCGCTGTCGGTCAGGATCGTCGCGTACATCAGATTCACGCTGTAGTCGTCGGGCTCGCTCTCGAGCAGGCGCTCGGTATCGGCCATGGCCGCCTCGAGTTGGCCCGCGCCGAGATTTCCCTTCGCGCGCATTCGCAGCGCGACGAGGCGATTGGGATCCGCTTCGAGCACGCGATCGGCCGCTTTGACGACGGCCTCGAAGTTCTGGTTCGCGAAGTGCGTGGAGGCGAGCAGCAAGCTCGCCTGGATGGTGTAATCCGGCGACTCGGCTGCCTTCTCGAGCGGCCACACCGCACGGCTCATTTCGCCGGTCTGCACCAGCGCGACGCCGAGTCGATAGCTCGCCTCCGGATCATCGGGCGCAACGGCGAGGATCTCGCGGAGCTCGTCGATCGATGCGGTAAACTGGCCCACGTCCTGTAGCGCACGTACCTCGGCCATGCGTGCCTCGGTATCCCCGCCGCAACCGAGGCTCGACAAGCCCCAGGCGAACAACGCGCCGCCGACCGCGACGGTCCTGCCGATTCGTCGCGGCGCGCCGAGCAGGGAAGAGCGGGACCCGGGGCACCCGGGACGGATGGACAGCGAAGCCGTGGATCGGGACATCGCGAGCGAGGACCTCCGGACAACGAGAGAAGCGCTGAGTATACGCGGCACTTCGGGCACGTCGACGCGGCAAACGATGTTTGTGGCGGGCGCGCTGCTGCGCGCGCAGGGTTCGTTCCGATGCAGTTCCCGGGGCCATCTGCTCGCGCTCTCGGCGATTGCCCTGCTCGCCGCACAAGCCTGCGAAAAACCGCCGGCCGCGGCGCCGGCTCCCGAACGCATCCTGCTCGTCAGCATCGACACACTCCGCGCGGACCACGTCGGTAGCTACGGAGCCGAGCGCGCCTCCACACGGAATCTAGACGCGCTGGCCGCCAGTGGAGTTCGCTTCGACGCCGCGGTTTCCCCGGCGCCGCTGACCTTGCCATCGCACACCTCGCTGATGACCGCGCTCGATCCCCCTGGCCACGGGGTGCGGCACAACGAGGTCTTCCGGCTTCCGGACGCGGTTCCCACGCTGGCCGAGCACTTGAAGCAGGCGGGCTACGCGACCGCGGCCGTCGTGGGCTCGTTGGTGCTCGATCGCCGCTATGGGCTCGCGCGCGGCTTCGATTTCTACGACGACCGGATGGGTGAGCGCGTGGCGGGGGGCGCGGGTTGGCCCGAACGCCGGGCAGATCAGGTCGTCGACGCCGCGATCGCGCGGCTCGCTTCGCTCGGCCCACGCTTTTTTCTCTGGGTGCACTTCTACGACCCGCACCTGGCGTATGACCCGCCGCCCGGCTTTGCGAGCGCGTTTCCGACCCGGCCCTACGCCGGCGAGGTGGCCTTTGTGGATGCGCAGCTCGGAAGACTCCTGCAGGCGCTGCGCGAGCGCTACGGAGACAGCGGGTTGTTGGTGGTTGCGACGAGCGACCATGGCGAGAGCTTCGGAGAACACGGCGAGGAGACGCACTCGTATTTCCTCTACGAAACGACACAGCGGATTCCCCTGGTGTTCGCCGGCCCGGGCATTCCCGCCGGCCGCAGCGTCGCGGCGCCGGTGGGGCTGGTGGACGTCGCGCCGACCGTGCTCGCGCTCGCGCACGCGGAGCCGATCCCCGGCGCCGCCGGCCGCGATCTGCAGCCGCTGTTTGCGGGCGAGAGCGCTGCGCCCGCGAATGCCTACTTCGAAACGCTGGCGACGCAGCTCGATTTCGGTTGGAGTCCGTTGCTCGGTTTGCGCCAGGGAAACTTCAAGTACATCCGCGCCCCGCGGCCGGAGCTGTATGACCTGGTGGCGGATCCGGCGGAGCTGCATAGCCTCGCGCTCGAGCGCCCCGACCTCGCCGCCTCGCTCGACGCGGCGCTTACGAAGCGATTGCAAGCCTCACCGCAAGGCACCGCGACACCGCTGGCGGTGACGCCCGCCGAACGCGAGCAGCTGGCGAGCCTCGGCTATCTCGCGCCCGACGGTTCCGCCTCGTTGCTGCCGCTCGGCCAGGTCGGGGGACACGACCCCAAGGATCAGGTCGCCGTGCTCGCCGAGATCCGGGGCGCGCAAGCCCTGATGGCACAGGGCAAGGCCGGCGAGGCGCTCGCGCGTTTGCGCGCGATCGGAGAGGCCGGGCCCGGCGTCGCCGCGCTGCGCGCAGCCGCGGCGGTCAACGCCGGCGAGCCCGAGGCTGCCGAACGCGATGCGAGGCGGGTTCTGGCGGCGTCGCCGGATCGCAGTGATGTGCGCATCGTGCTCGCGCTCGCGCTCGATGCGCAGGGCCGCAGCCCCGAGGCGCTCGCGGTGCTGCGCGAGCTTCCGGGCGATGTGCCCCTGGACGCAGGCCTCGCGCTGAGGCTCGCTGCGGCGGAGGCGGAGGCGGGCGAGCTCGACACGGCGTTGCGTCGTCTTGCGCTCGCCGTCGAGCATCATCCACGGGATCCGGACCTCGCGCGCAGCCATGGCCAGCGACTCGCCGGGGCGGGACGACCCGAGGCGGCGCTCGCGGCCTTCGAAGCGGCGCTGGCGCTCGAGTCCGATTCCAGCGTGCTTCAGAACGACGTCGCACGGGCGCTCGCGCTTCAGCGTGGCGATCTCGACCGCGCCCTTGCGCTCGCCGTGCGCGCCGCCGCCGCGAGCGAGAACGCCCCGAGCGTGCTCGACACTTTGGCGATCGTGCGGCTCGCGCGCGGAGAGGCCGGCGAGGCGCTCGCGGTGGCCGAGCGCGCGTTGCGAACCGCTCCACCGGGCCTGCGACCCCACCTGGAGTACCTGCGCGCGGAGGCATTCTTCGCGCTCGCTCGGCCGCTGGAAGCGCGCCAGGCGCTCGCCCTGGCGCGGGCCTCGGCGGCTGCCGACGAGGCCGAATGGCGCGCGGGGGCGGAAGCCCTCGACGCCCGGTTGGCCCGGCCGTCGACGAAACCAGCTTCCCCGCCCGTGGAATAGTTTTTCCACACCCGCGTCCGACACGCGAATATGTTTCCGGCGGGGAATGGAAATCTCTTCGATTCCAGTCCTTTGGAAACCAGTGTCTGGCCGCGAAGAGTTGGCACTTTCGTTGCACGCGAATCATGAACCCCTAAACGAGGATGTGTCTGTCTCGGCTTTGGGTGCCGTGCCGGCTGCGTCCAGGGGGTAGAGGAACACGACCATGCGGAGACTATGGGTCCTGCTTGCGGCCGCGATGTTGGCCCTTGGGGTCGGCGTCTCGGCCAGCGCGAGGCCGCTCAATTTCGAGGGCACGTTCTCAACGGCCATCGGAACCGAGCTCCCCGTGCTCGACAACACGCTCGGCGGTGTTGCGACCGTCAACAACTCGGCTGGGGCGATTCCGTCCCACTTGAACACGCTGCGGATTGCAGGTAGCCGGGGCGGCGGCGCCACTTCGGCGATGATCGCCATCACGGATCCGGCGGTGGCGGCGAATGGGATCGCGTCGATCCGCATCAACTCGGAACTCGGCACGGGCACGTTCGCGCCGATCTCCGGTGGTGCGGCCTCGACGACCGTGCTGACGAAGCGGCAGCTTCCGGTCCGCGGCCTGTCGAAGGTCTGCCTGCTGTCGACACAGTGCACGAACTTTCTGCCGCTCCAGCTGACGCAGCACATCGCGACGAGCGCGGTGAAGGGTGTTGGCATCGGCGGTCTGATCACGATCGGCGGCGGCACCAACCCGATCCGGATTTCGATCGAAGCGGCGCCGTGGACGATCAAGGTGGGGACGAAGATCGACCAGATCACGACCCCGATGACGATCGGTGGCGTCAAGAAGTTCGTCAACATCACGGGGATGGGCTTCGCTCACGACCCCAGCTCGGCCACGACCAACACGGCGCAGCCGTCGGGCGTGGTGCAGCTGATCTCGCCCATGCAGATCGTCACGAACCTGACCTCCGGCAGCAACGCGAAGCTGTCGCTGTTCAGCACGCTCCGGGTTCACTTCATCCCGGAGCCCGGTTTGCTGGTCCTGCTCGGCTCGGGTGTTGCCGGCCTCGTCCTGCTGGGCCGCCACCGCATGCGCAAGTAGTTCGGGTCCGGTTCCACCGGTCCCGACCGGGCGGCCACCTCGAAAAGGGGTGGCCGCCCCCTGCGCCTCCCTCCTTGCTTCTTTGCCCCGCGGGGCTTCCGGGAAGATGCTTTTCCCACTTTACGGAAAAGTCTTTCCACAGAGTCTTTCAAGAGCTTCCTTTCGCATTGCCAGCTCCATGGAAACGCCTTATTAATCAAGGCGTTGCGTAGTGGCACCCAGGGCTCCGTGCTTGGCACCAGAGTTGCACCTGAACTCGCCAGACGGGATCGGAGCGCGTGGGCTACCGTCGCGAGTCGAATCCGTCGCTAGGTTTGAAACGAATCGAAACAGGAGTCCAGCAAATGCGAAAATTATTCATGTTAGGCGCCGCGGCGCTGCTCGCGTTCGGCGTTGTGAATACGGCGAGCGCCAACCCGCTCAACTGGGAAGGCTCGATGCTTCTCGAGCTCGGCGACCTGCCGGCGCTCGGTAACACCGGTGGCGGCGTGGCGACGGTCAACAACTCGGCCGGCTCGATTCCCGCCCATCTCCAGACGCTTCAGCTGAAGGCCAGCCGCGGCGCGATCGCCGGAACCGCGATGGTTCCGATCACCGACCCGACCGTGTCGGCCAACGGCATCTCGTCGATTCGCGTACAGGCGACGATGCAGACGGGCACGTTCGCGCCGATCTCCGGCGGTGCGGCCTCGACGACCGTGCTGACGAAGCGGTTCCTGCCGGTCAACGGCCTCGCGAAGGTCTGCCTGCTCTCGACGCAGTGCACGAACTTCCTGCCCCTCCAGCTGACGCAGCACATCGCGACGAGCGGCGCGAAGGGCCTCGGCCTCGGTGGCCTGCTCACGATCGGCGGCGGCACCAACCCGATCCGGATTTCGATCGAAGCGGCGCCGTGGACGATCAAGAACGGCGTTGTGATCGACCAGATCACGACCCCGATGACGATCGGTGGCGTCAAGAAGTTCATCAACCGCACGGCCATGGGCTTCGCTCATGACCCCAGCTCGGCCACGACCAACACGGCGCAGCCGTCCGGTGTGGTGCAGCTGATCTCGCCCATGCAGGTGGTGACGAACCTCACCTCCGGCAGCAACGCGAAGCTCGCGCTGTTCGGTTACCTCACGGTTCACTTCATTCCGGAACCGGGCATGCTGTTGCTGCTCGGCTCGGGTGTTGCCGGCCTGATCCTGCTCGGCCGACACCGCATGAAGAAGTAGTTCAGATCCGGACACACCGGGTTTGATGCGGCGGCCACCCCGAAAGGGGTGGCCGCTTTGCTTTTGGACGCCTCACTTCGGGAATCATGGCCACCCGCTCCCGCGCTTGTTAGATTCGGCCACCCTTCGACGGGAGACGCTGCGGATGCTGCGCAAGTTGTTCGACTCGCCCTGGCCCTACTTCGTCGCAGCGACGCTGCTCGTCGGGCTTGCGGTGGCAACCCAGTTCGAAATTGCGGAGCCCGCCCGCCCCGAGGGCGGCGCTTCCGACATCGGCAAGCTGAGCGAACGCAAGGATCTGAACGTCGTCTTTCTGCTCGTCGACACGCTGCGGGCCGATCGTCTCGGCGCTTATGGCTACGGGCGTCCCACGAGCCCGGAGATCGACGAACTCGCCCGCACCGGGATCGTCTTCCGGAACGTCTACTCGCAATCGAGCTGGACGAAGACCTCGATGGCTTCGCTCTGGACGGGGACCTTCCCCGCGAAGAACGGCATGTTGCGCTTCGACCAGGTGTTGCCCGAGGAGGCGACGCTTCCGGCGGAGATCCTCAAGAACGCTGGCTTTCGAACCGCGGGGATCTGGCGCAATGGCTGGGTCGCGCCGAATTTCGGGTTCCAGCAGGGCTTCGACTTCTATGTGAATCCGAAGCCCGGTCGCGAACGTGAACAGCTGCAGCGCAATCACCCCTCTCCGGAATCGCTCTCCGGGACTGACGAGGACATCGCCGAATCGGCGAGCGCGTTCCTCGAGAGCTATGGCCGCGAGCGCTTCTTCATCTATCTGCACTTCATGGATCTGCACCAGTACGTTTTCGACGAGGCGGCACCCGATCTCGGCAATGCCTACTCCGATGCCTACGACAAGTCGGTCTCGTGGATCGATCGCCTGATTGGATCGCTCGTCAAGCGGCTCGATGAGCAGGGCGTCCTCGATCGGACCGTGATCGTGCTCGCATCGGATCACGGAGAAGCGTTCCGCGAGCACGGCCATGAGGGCCACGCGCGGAACCTCTACCGCGAAGTCGCTGAGGTCCCCTTCGTGATCGTGCTTCCCTTCCGGCTCGAGCCCGGAATCGTCGTCGAGCAACGGGTTGCGAACGCCGACATCTGGCCGACGCTCCTCGCTCTGCTGGGTCTGCCGGCCCTGCCGGGCGCGGACGGCAAGTCGCTGCTGCCGCTCGTCGAGCACGCCGCCGGCCTCACGCCCGAAGTGCCTGCGGATCTCGCATCGCGCACGATCTTTTCACAGCTCGACCGGAACTGGGGCGCTCCCGACCAGAAGTCCGACCCGCTCGTCGCCGTAACCGACGGAAACTTTCGTTTCTTCATGCAGATCGCCCGGCCAGAGCGAGCCGAGCTCTACGATCACACCGCCGACCCGGGCGAAAAACAGAACCTCTCGGCGGAGCGCGCCGAAGACGTCGCGCGGCTGCGCCAGATCACGGACGGCTATCTCGAGAAGTCGCAGAGCCCCTGGGGCAAGGCGCCCGAATCGGTCGAGATCGACGAGCTGCGCCTGAACCAGCTGCGCGCGCTCGGCTACGTCATCAAGTAGATCAAGTCCGACGGTACAGGGTTTCGAGTTCGCTCTTTTCACGGTGGCGCGCCAGCGCGAGTTCGATCAAGCGATCGAGCAGCGCCGCGTAGGGCAGGCCCGACGCTTCCCACAGCCGCGGGTACATCGATCCCTCCGTGAAACCCGGCAGGCTGTTCACCTCGTTCACGAACAGCTCCCCCGTGTGGCGATCCAGCAAGAAATCGACACGCGCCATTCCGGCGCCCTCGAGGATGCGGACAGCCTCGATCGCGATCGCCCGCGCGGACTGGCTTTGCGCTTCGTCGATCGGCGCGGGAATCAACAGCTCCGTGTCCTCGTCGACGTACTTCGCTTCGTAGTCGTACCACTCGCGCCGCGTGCGGATCTCGCCGACGACGGAGGCCTCGATGGGATCGTTGCCGAGCAGCGCCACTTCGATCTCCCGGGCATCGACGGCTCGCTCGACGAGTAGTTTGCGGTCGTAGCGCGCGGCTTCGAACAGCGCCGGGACGAGTTCGCTGCGCTGTTTCACCTTGCTGATGCCCACCGACGAGCCGAGATTCGCCGGTTTCACGAAGACGGGCAGGCCGAGCGCAGCGAGCGCGCGGGTGGCAGCCGCCTCGGCGTCCGCGCGCAGCTCCTCACGCCGGATCAACAGCCACGGTACGACGGGCACTCCCGCCGCCGCGAGCAGCCGCTTCGAAGTTTCCTTGTCCATCTGCAGCGCGGAACCGAGCACGCCCGAGCCGACGTAGGGCACGCCCGCGAGTTCGAGCAGGCCTTGCAGCGTGCCGTCCTCCCCGCCCTGGCCATGCACGATCGGAAAGATCACGTCGACGGGTCGGAGCGCGTGCGAGAGATCCCGGGGGTCGCGCGAATTCGACACGAGAGAGTGTTCTCCCGGGATGGCGGAGAGGGTCACCTCCTCGCCGCTCGTGGCCGCCTCGGGCGGCAGCGCGGGAGAGCCCAGGTGCCAACGCCCCGCGTGGTCGATCGCAACGAGCGAGACGTCGTAGCGGGTCGGATCGAGCGCTTTCAGGATGCAGGTCGCCGAGGTGACCGAGACCTCGTGCTCGACGGAGCGTCCCCCGAACAACAAAGCGACGCGAAGCTTGGCCATCCCCCCTCCCCAATCGCCTGCCAGCATAGACTGCGGCGCGGCGTCGTCCCAAGTTCGGCGCGCGGACGCGTCGGCTTGACCGCTTCCGGGGCGCCTCGTAAGCTCGGATCGTGGCTCCCATCCCCCCGGAACTCCAGCGAAAAGAGGCTGCTCTCGGAGAGACGCTGCGGGCCGCAGGACGCGTCATCGTGGCGTTTTCGGGCGGCGTCGACTCGAGCTATCTCGCCTTCGCGGCGCACCGCGCGCTCGGCGGCGGCTCGCTCGCGGTGACGGCCGAGTCGCCCTCCTATCCCGCGAGTCACCGTGCGATGGCCGAGCGGGTGGTGGCGGATTTCGACATCCCCCACCGCTTCGTTCGCACCCATGAGATGGAGAGCGAAGCCTACCGCGTCAATCAACCGGATCGTTGCTTCCACTGCAAGACGGAGCTGTTCGATGTGCTCGGAACGCTGCGCGAGGAGCTCGGCTTCGACGCGGTGGCCTACGGCGTGAACACGGACGACACCAGTGATTTCCGTCCGGGCCACCGGGCCGCGCAAGAGCACGCCGTTCTCTCGCCGTTCCTCGCGGTGTCGCTGTCGAAGACCGAGATCCGAGCGCTCTCGCACGCGGCGGGGCTGCCGACCGCGGATCTCCCGTCCTCGGCCTGTCTCTCGTCCCGGTTGCCCTACGGCACGCGCGTCACTCCCGAGCGTCTGCGGCAGGTCGACGAAGGCGAAGAGCGCCTGCGTGCGCTCGGATTCAGGCAGGTGCGGCTCCGACATCACGGGCCGCTCGCGCGCATCGAGGTCGAGCCGTCCGAGCTGCCGCGTGCGCTGGAACCGGCGATGGCGCGGCGCATCGCCGACGTCGTCAAGGCGCTCGGCTTCCGCTGGGTCTCACTCGACCTCGACGGCTATCGCACGGGGTCTCTGAATGAGGGGCTCGCGCTCTCCGATCCGGCCCCGATCGAATCGTGATCGACGCAATCGAGTGTGAGGGGGCCCCGCGCGACCTCGGGCTCGACCAGGGGCGAGCCTGCCGCGCAGCGTTGCGCGAGGCGTTCGCACGTTCGGTTCCGAGAGAGCGCTGGCCGCTCCCGCTCGGCGTCCACTACGCGCGCCTCGAACGCGATCTGAAGCGCCACTTTCCGCACCTGGCCGAGGCGCACGCCGGCCTCGCGGCCGGAGCCGGCGTGCCGTCGCGCTGGCTCGTGCGGCGATTGGCGGATGAGTTGGTCAGTGGTGCGGGTGGAACCCAGGCGGTGGCGAGCGGGCTCGGACCGGCGACGCTGCTCGCCGTCGAGTGCGCGGGGACGTGGATCGCGCGGCGCAGCCGTCCGGAAGGAGGCTTCGCTTGCGCGGCGTTCGTGCGCCCGTGGCTGGTAGCGGGCTTTGCCGGCGTGAACGAAGCCGGCCTCGGCGTCGTCGCGGTGCCCGGGAGCGGCGCCGCCGGAGCGTGCAGCGCGCCGGCCGCGCTGCTGGCTCAGGATTGCCTCGAACGTTTTGGGAAAGTCGAGAGCGCGCTCGATTGGTGCAGCGGCCGGCCCGCCGGTCACGCTGCGGCGCTGCTGTTCGGCGATGCGCGCGGCGAACTCGCGGGTGTCGAGATCCGAGCCGGCGTGCGCCGCGTGCTGCGCCCGGATGCGTCGCTGCTCGCCTGGGCGGACGACGGGTCGCGCGCCGTCGCGCTCGCCAAGTTCTTGCGTCAGAGCGCGCCGGAGACCCCCGACGCGCTGGCTAGAGGCCTGGCGTCGGCGCGCGTGCCGGCCGGTGCGATTGCGATCATCGATCCCGCGGCGCGGCGTCTGGGTGTGCTCCGCTCACCGGAAGCCGAGCTCGATTGGCTCGTGCTCTAGCCGGAGCTAGACGCCTTCGCACAGTGAAACCACTGCCTGCGCGTCGAGCGTCACGCGCAGGAAGTCGCGGATCGCGGGCCGCTCGAAGCCTTCGGAGATCGAGCGTTCGAAGTGGGCGACGAGCGAATCGAAGAAGTGCTCCGTCGAGAGTAACACCATCATGCGTCGATGGTGGCCGAGCTTGCGAAACGACAGGATTTCTGCGAGCTCCTCGAGCGTTCCGAGGCCGCCCGGCAGCGCCACGAAGGCATCGGCGCGCTGGTCGAGCCCGGCCTTGCGTGAGCGCATGTCGTCGACCTCGTGCAGCTCGGCGATTCCCGTGTGGTGGGCGTCCTGCGCGATGAACTCGCGCAGGATCACGCCGTGGACGATACCGCCTGCCGCGAGCGCGGCGTCGGCGACGGTGCCCATCAGGCCGGTGCGCCCACCGCCGTAGACGAGAACGTGGCCTCGTCGTGCGATCGAGTCGCCGATGATGCGGGCGTCTGCGTGGTAGGCCTCCGGAACCCGCGAGCTCGAGCCGCAGAAGACCGCGATGCGCACGCGGCGGGAGCTAGCGCCGGCGCCGCCGCCGCGCCCGCGGCGGGCGCTGGTCGGCCTCGGCATCCCCGTCGCGCGCGCCTTGCACCATCTCGCGCGCGGTGGGCGCCTCGGCCGGCGCCACCACGGTCGTCTCCGGTCGGTGCTCCTGCAGATAGGCGGCGCAAACTGCGGCGATGTCGCGTCGGCCCTCGGCGGTTGCGGCCAGGGCGTCGACGACGGGCAGGAAGCGATCCAGGTTCCACTTGCGCTCGCGCTCGGGCAGCGCGCGCAGCTCCTGTTCGATCTTCACCGAGAGTCGATCGCGAAGTCGCTCCACGATTTCCGCTTCCGTCGGCAGCTTGCGCTCGGCGATCCGGATCTGGTTCACCTGTTGCAGGTAGCGAAAGTTCCCGATGTCGAGTCCGGAGACCAGGGAGATCGCAATTCCGGCCTTCCCGGCGCGTCCCGTGCGTCCGGTGCGGTGGATGTAGACCTCGGGCGAATCGGGCGAGGAGTAGCCGATCACGTGCGAGAGGTCGCTGATGTCGATGCCGCGCGCGGCCACGTCCGTCGCCACCAGGAAACGCAACTTGCCCGCCTTGATGCGGCCCATCGCGAGCTCGCGGGCAGCTTGCGTGAGATCGCCGGAGATCTGGTCGGCGTCGTAGCCGCGGCGCTGGAGAAATGCGGTCACGTAGCGAACGTCGCTCTTCGTGTTGCAGAAGATGATGGCGCTGTCGGGATCCTCGTACTCGAGGAGCTTGACCAGGTTCGAATCCTTCTCCTGGGCCGTCGTCAGCATGAAGAAGTGCTCGATCTCCTGCGGCGCGACCTGCCCTTCGGAAAGCGACACGAACATCGGATCGTGAAGGAAGACGCGCGAGAGGGAACGCACGCGCTCGGGAATCGTCGCCGAAAACAAGCACGACTGGCGCTTGCGCGGCAGGTGCTTGTGGATCTCGCGCATGTCGGGCCAGAACCCGAGAGAAAGCATTTCGTCGGCCTCGTCGAAGACGAGGATGCGGACGTTTGCAAAGCTCAAGCGTCCGGAGCCGAGGTGGTCGAGGATGCGACCGGGCGTGCCGACGACCACGTGCGCGCCGGCCTCGATGCGCTCGATCTGTTGCTGGTAGCCGACGCCGCCGTAGATCGGCACGGTCCGCACGCCGCGATGCCGGCCGAGCGCAGCGACTTCGTCGGCAACCTGATTGGCGAGCTCCCGCGTCGGTGCGAGAACGAGGGCCTGGCAGACGCTCTGCTCGGTGTCGATCGCTTCAGCGATGGGAATGCCGAAGGCTCCGGTCTTTCCGCTACCGGTGTGCGCCTGAACGATCAGATCGAGACCCGCACGCATGTGCGGAATCACCTTGGCCTGCACGGCGGTAGCCTGCAGCCAGCCGAGGTCGCGGGTGCTCCGCTGAATCGGTTCGGACAGGGAGCTGAACAAGTCGGAGGGGTCGTCCATGCGGTGCGCCGAGGCTATCCCTCCGCCCCGCGCCCCGCAACGGCGAAGCGAATCGGCTAGTCTCCGCGCGTGGCGCGCATCACCCGAGACGAGGTCGAAAAGGTCGCCGCGCTCGCCCGGCTTTCACTCGCGGAGGGTGTGGCCGACCGCATGACGGCCGAGATCGGCCAGATCCTCGAGTATGCCGAGACGCTTTCTGCGGTCGATACGACGGATGTCGAGCCCACCGCTCACGCGATTCCCCTGCCGACACCGCTGCGCGAGGATCGAGCGCTTCCGCCGCTCGATCCCGAGCTCGCCCTCGCGAACGCACCGGAACGCGAGGGTTTCGCGTTCGCCGTTCCGAGGGTGATCGAGGGAAACGAAGAGGGGTAGGGTGAGCGGCGCCTTCGAATCGCTTGCGGAGCTGGCGGGGAAGCTCGCGTCGCGCGAGGTCTCCGCCGTCGACCTGGTCGGTTCCGCCCTGGCGCGCGCGGAGGCGACGCAGCGCACGCTCCATGCCTTCGTCGGGTTGCGTCCCGAGCGAGCACTCGCGGAGGCCGCGCAGGCGGACGCTCGTCGGAGCCGCGGCGAGCCGCGATCCCCTCTCGACGGCATCCCCGTCGCGATCAAGGACAACATGGTGCAGACCGGGGAGCCGACGACCTGTGCGTCGCGCATTCTCGAAGGCTTCGTGTCGCCCTACACCGCAACGGCGGTGACGCGACTCGAGCAGGCGGGCGCCGTGGTGATCGGCCGCACGAACATGGACGAGTTTGCGATGGGTTCGTCGACTGAACACTCGAGCACGGGGCCCACCCGCAATCCGTGGCGACTCGCGTGCACGCCCGGCGGCTCCTCGGGCGGCTCCGCCGCGGCGGTGGCCGCGGGCATCGTGCCGGCAGCACTCGGTAGCGACACGGGCGGTTCGATCCGTCAGCCGGCGTCGTTCTGCGGTGTCGTAGGCGTCAAGCCCACCTACGGACGCGTGTCGCGCTGGGGACTGGTCGCCTTTGCGTCGTCACTCGATCAAATCGGCGTCTTCGCGCGCAACGCGCGCGACGCCGCGGCCCTGCTCGAAGTGATCTCCGGCCACGATCCCAGTGATTCCACCTCGATCCCGGAGCCCGCGCCCGCACTGCGCGGCGCGCTCGACGGCGACGTCTCGGGCCTCGTCATCGGCCTGCCCAGGGAATGCTTCGTTGCGGAAGGCGTGGATCCGGAGGTGCTCGCGGCGGTGCGCGAGGGCGTATCCGAACTCGAGAGGGCCGGTGCAAAGCTGAGGGAGATCTCGCTGCCGCACACGCGCTTCGCGATCGCGACCTACTATCTGATAGCCACCGCGGAGGCGTCGAGCAATCTCGCCCGCTTCGACGGTGTTCGCTACGGGCGCCGCGCGCGTGGCGTTCACGACCTCACCGAGATGTACGAGCGCACGCGATCCGAGGGCTTCGGCGCCGAAGTGCAGCGGCGGATCCTGCTCGGCACCTACGTCCTGTCGGCGGGCTACTACGATGCGTATTACCGCAAGGCGCAACAGGTGCGCACGCTGCTGCGCCGCGACTTCGAGCGCGCCTTCGAAGTCTGCGACGTGATCGCGACTCCGACAAGCCCCGAGGTCGCCTTCGAGCTCGGGGCGAAGACCGCGGACCCGCTTTCGATGTATCTGTCGGACATCTACACGGTCTCCGCGAACCTCGCCGGGGTTCCCGGGGTGTCGATTCCCTGTGGCGCTGCGAAAGGCCTGCCGGTAGGGCTTCAGTTGCTGGGGCCTGCGCTCGGGGAGGCGACTCTATTTCGTGTCGCAGACGCGTTCGAGCGCCGCACACCCTGGCATGCGCGACGGCCGGAGGCGGCAGCATGAGCGCGCCCGCGCATCCGCGTTTCGAAGTGGTGATCGGGCTCGAAGTCCACGCGCAACTACGCACCGAATCGAAGCTCTTCAGTCCGGCGCCGGTCAGCTACGGCGAGCTTCCGAACCACAGCGTCCATCCGATCTGCCTCGCGCTTCCCGGCGTGCTGCCGGTGCTGAACGGGCGCGCGGTGGAGCTGGCGATCCGCATGGCGCTGGCTACGCATTGCACGGTCAATCGCCACTCGGTCTTCGCGCGCAAGAATTATTTCTATCCGGACCTTCCGAAGGGCTACCAGATCTCTCAGTACGAAGACCCGATTGCGACCGGTGGTTGGATCGAGATCGTCCACGCGGACGGCGAGGCGACGCGCACCCAGCGGGTTGGCCTCACCCGCATCCACATGGAAGAGGACGCCGGGAAGTCGATCCACGATACGGTGTTCGCCGGAAGCGATTCGACGCACATCGATCTCAACCGCGCTGGCGTGCCGCTGCTGGAAATCGTCTCCGAACCCGACATGCGTTCTCCGGCGGAGGCGGCGGCCTATCTGCGCACGCTGCGCCAGATCCTGCGCGACGTCGAAGTGTCGGATGCCGACCTGGAGAAGGGACACTTCCGCTGCGATGCCAACCTGTCGCTGCGCCGGCCTGGAGAAACCGCGTTCGGGACGCGCACCGAGCTGAAGAACCTGAACTCCTTCCGATTCGTCGAACTGGCGCTCGAAGCGGAGATCGAGCGGCAGGCGGCGATTCTCGAGAGCGGCGGCCGAGTGCAGCAGGCCACGATGGCTTTCGATCCGACGACGCGTCGCACCCGCGTGCTGCGCCTCAAGGAGAATGCCGACGACTATCGCTACTTCCCGGATCCCGATCTGATCCCGTTGCGGCTCTCCGAGGAGCAGATCGAGCGGGTGCGCGCCGCATTGCCGGAGTTTTCCGAGCAGAAGTGTGCGCGCTTCCAGAGCGAGCACGGGCTTTCTGCGTACGACGCCCGACAGCTCACGTCGAGTCGTGCGCTCGCGGACTTCTTTGAACAGGCGGCGGCGGCGCACGGAACGCCCAAGGCCGTTGCGAACTGGATGCTGCGCGATCTGCTCGAGGCGCTTTCGGAGATGGAGATCGACGCCGCCCGCATCACGCCGCAAAGCCTCGCCGCCCTGATGCGTCTGGTCGACACGGGCGCAATCACGGCCAAGAGCGCGCGCGAGATCCTGCCAGTGCTCGTGCGCGAGGGGGGCGAGCCCGCCGAGTGGGTCCGCGCGCGCGGACTCGAGGCGGTGTCGGATGCGGGCGTGCTCGAGGCTGCCGTCGCGGCGGCGATCGCGGAGAACGCGGAGAACGTCGCACGTTATCGCAATGGCGAGGAGAAGGTCCTCAACTTCCTGATGGGGCAGGTGATGCGTCGAACCGGCGGCAAGGCCAGCCCCGCGGTCGTGCGCGAGTTGCTCGCCCGCAAGCTCGCGCAAGAGCCTTCGTGAGGCGGCTCGTCCACGCCGCCCTGGGCGTGGCGATGCTCGCGATTCTCGCCCTCGTCGCGCTGGCTGTGCTCTTGCCAAAGTGGCTCGCGAGCGATCCTGTGCGCGCGCGCATCGCGGAGGCGAGCCAGGTTGCTCTCGGGCGTGAGCTCCGGTACGGCTGGCTCGAACTCGGGTGGTCGCCGCCGGCGGTCGTGATGGCCGCGCCGGTGATCGCTGGCGCCACGTCCGACGCGCTCCCCTTCGCGCAAGCGCCGCGCGCCGTCTGGCGCGTTTCGTCGGCGTCGTTGCTGACGCTCGAGCCGTGGATCGACCAGGTCGTCATCACCGACGCGACGTTGCGATTCGAAGACGACGCGGTGGATCCCGCGGTCGTCTGGGAGCTGCGCGAACTCGCAGCCACCTTGAGCCGCGATTCGCCGGAGGCGCGCGTGCGCGTCGAAGCGTCGTTCGGGTTGGCGGGAGGCGGGCACGCAGTGGCGCGGGGCAGCGCCGCGGGCGCGCGGGATGTCGATCTGGTGATGACACTCGAAGATGTCTCGCTCGCGCGTGTCGCTGCCTATCTGGATGCCGGGGCGAGGCTCGCCGGCGCCGTGAGCGGCACGCTCGAACTGGCGGGCCCGGCGCAGAGCCCCGTTCGCGTCTCTGCACGCCTCGCGCTGAGCGATGGCGACGTCCAACTCGGCGAGGTCGCGCTGCGCGGGCCGCTGCGCGTGGAACTCGAGCTGGCCGGAGGGCGAGGCGCGCGGAGCGGCCGCTTCGCCGTCGACGCGACGGATGCGGAAATCGCCGTCGGGCGCAGCTACCGAAAAGCCCCCGGAACTTCGGCGACGGTCGCTGGCCGCATCATCCCCGGAAAGGGTGGCAGGCTCGCTGTCGACGACGTGAAGTTGCGCGTCGGTGATCCCGGCGCCTCGCGTAGCGGGTAGCCGTTCGCCCGGACCGGGCTGGCTGGGCGTTCCGCCTGCGTGACCCCAGGCACCCTTTGGCCCGCGATCTGTGTTGATTTCCCTTCAAGTCGATCCCAGCGGTTGGACGATAACCAGTCTCCGAGGGGCTGAGATGGGCGGAACCGTTCTTTGCGTCGACAATGATCGGAACCTTTGCGAGATCCTCGCGAAGGCCCTGCGCAGCGAGGGCTATCGCGTGGCGACGGCGCACGATGGCGATGCCGCGTTAGAGGCGGTCGAGCGCGTCAAGCCGGATCTCGTGCTGCTCGACCTGATGCTTCCCAAACGCGACGGCTTTGCCGTGCTCGAGGCCGTTCGCCGCCTGCCGCCGCCGCGGGCCGACTTGCCGGTCGTGCTGATCTCCGGCTGCTCGCCGACGCCCGAATACACACGCCGCGCCGAGACGCTGCGAGCGGCTGCGCTGTTGCGCAAGCCCGTCTCGCTGGAGAACCTGCTGGCGGCGGTCGCGCGCGAGCTCGGACAGTCGCCGGGTCGCGCACCGGCGCGAGCCGCGGCGGCCGGCGCCGATGCTGGTCTTGCGGGCAGCTTCGATCAGCTGTCCTTCGCGGCACTGCTTCATCACCTCCACGGCCTGCGCGCCACCGGAGTTCTGCACCTGAGCAGTGAGCGCAAGCGCAAATGGCTGCGGCTGCGCGATGGCTACCCGATCGCCGTGCGCTCGAATCTGGTCAATGAATGCCTCGGCAATCACCTGGTTCGCGCAGGGCGGATCACGGCGTCGGTGCTCGCGGAATCGCGCCGTCGCATGAAGGGGGGTCAGCTCCAGGGCGAGATCCTGGTCGCCATGGATCTGCTCTCCGAGGACGAGATCGCGACCGCGCTGCGCGCCCAGGCGGAGGAGAAGCTCTTCGAGATCTTCGGCTGGCCGAGCGGCAGCTTCCGCTTCGAGGTCGGGGGGCATCTCCAGCGCGCGAACGATCTCTCGCTCGAGCGCAGTCCCGCAAACCTGATTCTCGAGGGGGTGCGATCGCGGTTGCCGATCGAACGCATCGACGCGCATCTCGCGGCGCATTCGCACTACATGCTCGGCCTGGCGGAGAGCCCCTTCTACCGCTTCCAGGACGTGGATCTCGACCCCGCGGAGCTCAAGCTCGTGAAAAAGCTCGACAGGCCGCGCAGGCTCGCCGAGTTCATCGGCGCCGACGAGTCATTACGCCGAACCATGTATGCCCTGATCGCGGCCGGCACGCTCGAGTTGCGCGGGGAGGGTGCGGCCATCCCGAAGGCCGAGAAGATTCTCGCCCCCAGGTCCGCCGTGGCGGCGCGCGCGGCAAAACGGGCGGAACCCTCCGCGAAGGTCGCGCCGCTGCGCGAGGTCGTGCGTCCGGCGCCGACCGACGCAACGTCGGCGGATCTCGCGGCGTTGGCGCAGCGCTTTCGCGGGCAGACCCCCTTCCAGATTCTCGACATCACCGAGACGGCGGACGAACAACAGATCCAGGACGCCTACGGCAAGCTCTGCGAGCGCACGCATCCGGACCGCGTGAGCCACGCGAACGCTGCGGTGAAGGTGCTCGCGGCCGAGGTGTTCGCGACCGTCGCGAACGCCTACGAAACGCTGGTGGATCCGCGTCGGCGCCAGAGCTACCTGCTCGACGCGCGCAAGGCCGACCGGGACGCCGCCGAGCGTGAAGTCGGCCGACGCGCGCTCGATGCCCAGATGCAGTTCCAACAGGGAGACGCTGCGCTGCGCGCCCGCGATTACAGCGCAGCACTGCGCTGTTTCGGCCGCGCCCTCGAACTCTACCCTGAAGAAGGTGAGTACCACGCGCACTACGGCTGGACGCTGCATTTGGCGCATCCCAGCGACCTGGCGATGGCGTCCGAGGCGATCGAGCACGTGCAACGGGCGATCAAGCTGGCGCCTGATCAGGAGAAGCCCTACCTGTTCATGGGTCGTTTGTGCAAGGCGATCGGCCGCCCCGGCGCGGCGGAAAAAATGTTCGCGCGCGCGCTGAAGATCCAGCCGGAATGTCTCGACGCGCTGCGCGAGCTTCGTCTGATCAACATGCGGCGCGAGAAGGGAAAGGGCCTCATCGGGCGTCTGCTCCGCCGGTGACGGCCGGGGGAGGCAGAATCGATGGGCGTTCGGGTCAGCGGCAAAACGGTCTGGCTGGACGGCGCGTTCGTGGATTGGGCCGACGCCAACGTCCACATCCTCACCCACACCCTCCATTACGGGCTCGGAGTCTTCGAGGGGATCCGCTGCTACCGCACTGCGGACGAGCGTTCCGCGGTGTTTCGTCTCGGCGATCACGTGCGCCGGCTCTTCGATTCGGCTCGCATCAATCTGCTCGAGATCCGGGTTTCGCCGCAACAGATCGAGGAGGCGATCCTCGAATCGCTGCGCCGCAACGATCTCGCGGAAGGCTACGTGCGCCCGCTCGTCTTTCTCGGAGACGGCGAGATGGGACTCAACCCCGGTGGCAATCTCGTGCGCACGGCGGTGATCGCGTGGGCCTGGGGAAAGTATCTGGGGGAGGAGTCGATGGAGCGCGGCATTCGCGCCAAGGTCTCGAGCTTCTGCCGCCATCACGTCAACGCCAAGATGACCAAGGGCAAGACCTGTGGGGATTACGTGAACTCGATCCTCGCCAAACGCGAGGCGCTGCTCGATGGCTACGACGAAGCCTTGATGCTCGACACGAATGGGTGTGTGGCCGAGGCGAGCGGCGAGAACATCTTCGTGGTGCGCGATGGCGTCCTGCGCACGCCGCCGCTGCACAGCGTGCTCGACGGCATCACGCGCGCGACGGTGATCGAGCTGGCGAAGGACACGGGCGTACCGTTCGAGGAGCGCACGATCACGCGCGACGAGCTCTACGTCGCCGACGAGATCTTCCTCACGGGCACGGCTGCCGAAGTGACGCCGATCCGGGAGGTCGACCGGCGCACGGTCGGCGCCGGCCGGCGGGGACCGCTGACGAAGCGGCTCCAGGCCGCCTATTTCGACGCCGTTGCCGGTCGGGAGCGTAAGTACGAGCGCTGGCTCACTTATCTCTAAAAGTGGCGCTCTTTCCGATCCTGCTTGAACGCTGTATCACAACGTAATACAATGCGTCTGCATGACGGAAACACATTCTCCGCCCGGATCCGAACCGCAGGCCGACGAGCCCGAACGTCCGCGCCGCGATCGCAAGGAGCGCGTGCTGCACACGCGCATCTCCCAACAGCTCGCCGAGGATATCGGCCGCATGGCCGACGATCTGCGAGTGCCGGTCTCGAATCTCGTCCGCAATGTGCTCGAAGAGGTCTTCAGCGTCGTCGAGACGGTCACCGACAACGTCGGTGAGTTGATCGACGGCGTGATGGACGAAGCCGAACAGGCCCGCGAACGCGCCCGCTACAGCCGCTCCCGGCGCCGACGCCGCGAGCGCGCGCAGCCGGAGGACGCTGGCCGGCGCGAGAGCGAGCCGCGCGCCGCCGCGCCGCCGCGGGAGGACCCGCCGGACCTGCTCGGTTGGCAGCCGTTGATCCTGGCGCGCGCAGGTGCGTGCAGCGATTGCGAGCGGCCGATCGCGCGCGGCGAGCGCGCCTACGTCGGCATCCCCCAGGTCGGACCGAACGCCTTTACGCTCTGCGCGGATTGCCTTGCCGCGCGGCGGCCGTCCTGAGCGGCGGATTCCGGCGCGCGTGCAGCGGCTGAACGAGCTCCAGACCCCCGCACTCGTCGTCGACGAGGACGCGCTCGCTCACAACCTGCGCACGATGTCCGCAGCGCTGCCCGGTGCGCGCTTGCGACCTCACGTGAAGGCGCACAAGTGCAGCGCGTTGGCGCGGCGGCAGGCCGCGCTCGGTCACCACGGCTTCACGTGCGCAACCATCCGCGAGATCGAAGGCCTGGCCGCGGCCGGGCTCGCTGAGGATCTGCTGCTCGCGAACGAGGTGCTCGACACGCGTCGCCTCGCCGCCGTGCCCGCGCGAGTCACGCTCGCCGTCGATTCGGAGGAAACCATCGCTGCGGCCGCAGCCGGCGGTGTTCGCGAGGTGCTGATCGACGTCAACGTCGGCCTGCCGCGCTGCGGGTGCGCGGCCGCCGACGCGGGCAGACTCGCGACTCTCGCGCGGCGCCGCGGTCTCGAGGTGCGCGGCGTGATGGGCTACGAGGGACACGCCATGCTCATCGACGATGCCGGCAAACGTTCGGCGCTCGTGTCGGATGCGATGGCGATCCTGCTTGCGGCCCACGCCGAGGTCGGCGGCGACGTCCTCTCGGCCGGCGGAACCGGTTCGTTCGATCGCAATCCGGTGGCGACCGAGATCCAGGCCGGCTCCTATGCATTGATGGACACGGCCTACGCGAAGCTCGGCCTGCCTTTTCGCTGCGCGCTCAGCATCCTCGCCACGGTGATCTCCGTCAGCCCGACGTACGCGGTGGCCGATTGTGGCCTCAAGGCCCTCGGCATGGACCACGGCAACCCCACGATCGAACGTGCAAAAGTCTGGTTCTGTTCGGATGAGCACGTCACTTTCGCGCCGGAGGTTCGCGTGCGGGTGGGCGAACGCGTTCGCGTGTGGCCGGCCCACGTCGATCCGACCGTCGCCTACCACGAGCGTCTGCACCTCGTTTCCGGGGACGACGTACTCGAGACCTGGCCCATCGACCTGCGCGGCTGGTAGCGGGCTTCAGGGCGCTGCGCGGCGGCCGATAAGCCGCAGCGAGATGTCGAAGCAGCCGAGCGTGCCGCTCCTCGGACGGCTTGCCGTTCACTTCAAGATGATCAGCATGGACCAGCTCGCCGCTGCGACGCGCGAGCTGGGCACCGACGCTTCTGGGCGGCGGTTGGGCGACATCTTCGTCGAGAAGGGTCTCATTTCGCAGCAACAGCTCGAAAAACTCGTGCGCGCGCAGCTCGAGGTGGTCGCCAAGCAGCGCGCGGGCGGCGCCGCGCGCGAGCCCGCCGTGGCGGCAGCCAGCGAACCGCGCACCGTGAAGGCGCCCGTTCGAGCCCCCGCAGCGGCTCCCGTGAGTGCGCCGGCCCCCGTGCCTGCTCCGGCCCTGGCGAAGGTCCCGGCCGCAGTTGCAGCCGAGGTGCCCGTGAAGGCGTCGGCCGCAGCTCGCACGCCAGCCGCAGCGGCGGGAGTCCTCGCGTCGTCTGGCGCCGCTGCGCCCGGCTCGCCCGAACTCGATCGCATTCTGTGCGACGGCGTCGCGCAGGGCGCGAGCGACATCCACATCCACAGCGGTGCGGCGGTTCAGTACCGCGTCTCGGGCAAGCTCGTCGCGCTCGCCGGCGCGCCGCTCGCTGCCGCCGGTAACGAGAGTGTGCTGCTGCCCGCGCTCTCCGAGCACGAGCGCGCCCTGTTTGCCGAGCGCGGCGATCTGGACTTCTGCCACGAAGTGCCCGGGGCCGGTCGCTTTCGCGCGAATCTCTACCGACAGCAGCGCGGCATCGACGCCGTCTTCCGGTTCATTGCGCCCGAACCGCCGACCCTCGCGCAGCTCGGCCTGCCCGCGGCGCTCGCGCGTTTCACGAACTATCCGCAGGGGCTCGTGCTGATCACCGGGCCGACCGGCTGCGGGAAGACATCGACGCTCGCTGCTCTCGTCGATCTGATCAACGAGGAGCGCCGGGAGCACATCCTCACGATCGAGGATCCCGTCGAGTATCTCCACCCCTCGAAGCGTTGCCTGGTGAACCAGCGCAGCGTGCACCGACACACGGGATCCTTCGCTCGCGCCCTGCGCGCGGCGTTGCGCGAGGATCCGGACGTGATCGTGATCGGCGAGCTGCGCGACCTCGAGACGATCTCGCTCGCGCTCACGGCCGCGGAGACCGGCCACCTCGTGTTGGCGACGCTGCACACCGACAATTCGATCCGCACGATCAACCGCATCGTCGGCTCGTTTCCATCGGAGCAGCAGAGCCAGATCCGCTCGATGCTCTCGGAATCGTTGCGTGCCGTGGTCTCGCAGCGCCTGATCCCGCGCGCCGACGGGAATGGGCGTGTCGCCGCCATCGAAACGCTCGTCGTCAACAAGGCCGTTGCGAACCTGATCCGCGAGAACAAGACGTTCCAGATCCAGTCGATCCTCCAGACTGGAGCGGCGCAGGGCATGGGCCTGCTCGACGCGTCGATCCGTCAACACCTGCAATCCGGCGCGATCGCCCGCGACGTGGCGCTGCGATACTGCGCAGAGCCGAAGAACCTCTCGGCCTGAGGAACGAGCGATGGCGCGCATCGACGAGCTGCTGACGAAGTTGAAGGAGCTCCGGGGGTCGGATCTCCATATCGCCGCCGGCGTGGCCCCGCGCATGCGCGTGCGTGGCGAGATCGTGTCTGCCGAAGGCTGGGCCGCGCTCGACGACGCGGATGTGCGCAGTTTGTTGCGGGAGATCGTGAGCGACGAGCAATGGCACGACTTCGAGAGTCAGCTCGATCTCGATTTCGCCTATCCCCTGGCGGGTGTCGGACGCTTTCGCGCCAACTTCCTGAACCAGCAGAATGGCGTCGGGGCGGTCCTGCGGCTGATTCCCGCGGAGATCCAAACGATCGAGGATCTCGCGCTTCCAGCGGCGATCGAGTCGCTCACGCTGCTCGACCAGGGCCTCGTGCTGATCACCGGACCGACGGGCTCGGGGAAATCGACGACATTGGCTGCCATCATCGATCGCATCAACGCCACGCGCGCGTGTCACATCGTGACGATCGAGGATCCCGTCGAGTTCGTGCACGGGAACAAGCGCGCAGTGATGTCGCATCGCGAGGTCGGACCGCACACAGCCGGCTTCGGGCCGGCGCTGCGCTCGGCCGTGCGCCAGGACGCCGACGTCGTGCTCGTGGGCGAGATGCGCGATCACGAGACGATCAGCCTCGCGATCACGGCAGCGGAAATGGGATTGCTGGTATTCGGTACGCTGCACACGAACAGCGCCGCAAAGACCATCGACCGCGTGATCGACGCCTTTCCGTCCGACGAGCAGAATCAGGTGCGGATCAGCCTCTCCGAATCACTGGCTGGAGTGGTCTCGCAGCTGCTGCTGCCGACGGCGGATGGCAAGGGGCGTTGCGCCGCGCACGAGATCCTCCTGCGCACCAGCGGGCTTCCGAACGTGATTCGCGAGGGCAACACGCCGATGCTCTCCTCGATCATCCAATCCGGGAAGTCGCTGGGCATGCAGTCGATGGATGACGCGCTGTTCGCGTTCGTGCATGCGGGCCGCGTGCTCCCGGCGGATGCGCTCGCCAAGGCGACCAACAAGTCGCGCTTCGAAGGCCTCACCGGAGGCGCCTCCGAGACCGCGGCCTAGGCGGGTCTGCGGACGCCGAAGCGGGTATGCTCCCAGGCCGCGGGGATCCGCTTTGCGCCCCGTTCCGAGGCCCCGCGCATGCGCCGCTTCTCGCTGATCCTGTTGTTGCTCGTCGTCGCGAGCGCGTTCCTCATCGCCTGTCATTTCTACATCGCGCAGCGGCTCGTGTTCGACCCGGCTCTCGCGCAACCGTGGCGCGGCGCGGCCCTTGCGGCCCTCGCCGGGCTCGGAGCGAGCCTCGTGCTGCAACCGATTGGCGAGCGCTGGTTGCGGCCGGCGTGGGCGCGTTGGATCGCCTGGCCTGCTTCGCTGTGGATGGGCTTCGCATTCCTGCTGCTCCTGTGTCTGGTCGCTTCCGATGCCGTGCTCTGGCTCGCGGGTGGCGTGGCCGAGGCCGCGCAGGATCACCCCGGCTCGGGTCCTGGCGCGGGGTTGCGGGCGGCGGCCGTGGCGATGCTCGCGTTGCTCGTGGGGCTGGCGAGTCTGCGCGCAGGGCTCGCGCCGCCGCAGCTGCGCCGCGTCGAGTTCGAGCTGCCGCGTTGGCCGGCGGC
>JANNIY010000068.1:0-3957 GCA_031405455.1 Deltaproteobacteria bacterium
CGCTCGCCCGCTACGACATCCGGCTGTCGCTGGCCCACGCCCGCATGCTCCACCACGCGGGGCTGCTGAGCGCCGACGAAGACCGGGCGATCGCGCAGGGGCTGGAGGCGATCGGCCGCGAGATCGAGGCCGGCAGCTTCCCGATCGACCCCGCGCTCGAAGACATCCACATGAACGTCGAGGCGCGGCTGCGGGATAAAATCGGCGCGGCGGCCGGCCGCCTGCACACGGGGCGCAGCCGCAACGACCAGGTCGCGACCGATCTGGCGCTCTACCTGCGCGATGCCGGCGCCGCCGCGCAGCGCGGCCTGCTCGAGCTGCGCCGGGTGCTCACGGCGCGCGCGCGCGAGCACCTCGATACGGTGCTGCCTGGCTACACACACCTGCAACGCGCACAGCCGGTGCGGCTCGCCCACCACTGGCTCGCCTTCGTCGAGATGCTCGGACGCGACGGCTCGCGCTTCCGCGATCTCGCTGCACGCCTGCGGTTGTCTCCCCTCGGCGCGGGCGCGCTGGCCGGCACCACACTGCCGATCGATCGCGAAGAAACCGCGCGCGCGCTCGGCTTCGCGGGACCCGCGGCCAACAGCATGGATGCCGTCGCGTCGCGCGACATGGCGCTCGAATTCCTGGCCGCCGCGGCGATCGCGATGGTGCACCTTTCGCGGCTGGCCGAGGAGCTGGTGCTGTGGTCGACGGCGGAGTTCGGCTTCATCGAACTCGCCGACGCGTACTCGACGGGTTCGAGCCTGATGCCGCAAAAAAAGAACCCCGACGTGCCCGAGCTCGTGCGCGGAAAATCTGGCCGTGTGATCGGGAACCTGGTGGCGCTGCTGACGGTGCTGAAGGGTCTCCCCCTCACCTACAACCGCGACCTGCAAGAAGACAAGGAGCCGCTCTTCGATTCCGCGCGCACGCTGCGCGATTCGCTCGAGGTGATGGCGGGCGCGCTGGCGACGCTGCGCGTCGATGTCGCGCGCATGCGGCAGGCCGCCTCCGATCCGCTGCTGCTCGCGACCGACCTCGCGGAGGCGCTCGTGCGCGCCGGCGTACCGTTTCGCGAAGCGCACGAGGCGGTGGGACGCATCGTCAAACACTGCGTCGCAAAGGATCTCGATCTGCGCGCGCTTTCGCGCGAGGACCTGCGGGCCTTCCATCCTGCCTTTCCGGCGGCTGCGGGCGAGCTCGTGGATCTCGAGGCCGCGCTCGAAGGGCGCTCGCTGATCGGCGGCACCGCGCGCGTGCGCGTGGCGGAGGCGCTCGACCGCGCGGAGGCCGAACTGCGCGCAGAACTCGCGGTGCTGGACGCCGCGGCGGCATCATGAGGCGTTTCTTCCTCGTGGCCGCACTCGCGCTGGCAACACTCGCCGGGTTGGCGCTCGCTTGCGGCCGCTACGGGCCGCCGCAGCGCATCGAACGTCCGGCAGAGCGGTCGCAAAGCGTTCCGCTCACGGATCCCGCGGTGCCGCGATGACGCGTTGGCTCGACTTCACCAAGATGCACGGCGCCGGCAACGATTTCGTCGTGCTCGATGGCATCCGCGATGCGCTGCCCCCGATCGAGCCGATCGCGGCGAGCCTTTGCGACCGCCACTTCGGGATCGGCGCCGATCAGCTGCTGGTGGTGCGCCGCTCGCGCAGCGCCGATTTCCGCATGCAGATCTTCAACGCCGATGGCTCGCAGGTGGAGATGTGCGCCAACGGCATCCGCGCCTTCTTCCTGTATCTGCGGGAGCACGGACATACCGATGCGGACGAGATCCGCGTCGAGACGCTCGGCGGCATCGTGACACCGCGCGCTGCCGGGCCGGGCCGTGTGACGGTCGACATGGGCCGCCCCGTCTTCGAGCCCGAGAAGATCCCCACCACCCTCGGCGACGGACGCGGCCCCGTGCTCGACGTCCCGCTCGCGGGGCTCGACGTGCGCGTGTCGTCCGTCTCGCTGGGCAACCCGCATGCGGTGATCTTCGTCGCGGATCCGGACCAGGCGCCGGTCGAGACGCTGGGCCCGCGCATCGAGCGCCATCCAGCCTTTCCGAAGCGCGTGAACGTCGAATTCGCGAGCCCCGTCGGGCGGCGTCGGATCCGGCAGCGCACCTGGGAGCGCGGCACCGGCGAGACGCTCGCCTGCGGGAGCGGTGCCTGCGCGGTCGCCGTGGTATCCATGCTGCGCGGCCTCGTGGAGCGCTCGGTCGCAGTCGAGCTGCGGGGTGGCACGCTCGATATCGAATGGCCGGACGACGACGGGCCGGTGTCGATGACGGGACCCGCGGCGGAAGTCTTCACGGGGCGGATCCGCATCGAGGGGGACTAGCGGTGTTCGAGGGAGTCTTCACGGCGCTGGTGACACCGTTTCGCGACGGCGAGCTCGACGAGCCGGCGCTGCGCGAGCTCGTCGAGCTTCAGGTGGCGGCGGGTGTCGACGGCGTGGCGCCCTGCGGCTCGACCGGCGAGGCGGCGACGCTCTCGCACGCCGAGCACGGGCGCGTCGTGCAGATCGTCGTCGAGGCGGCCCGCAAGCGCATCCAGGTGCTCGCCGGCACCGGCTCGAACAACACGCGCGAGTCGATCGAGCTGACGCGTCATGCGAGAAGCGTGGGCGCCGACGGCGCGCTGCTGATCTCGCCCTACTACAACAAGCCGACGCAGGAAGGCATCGTCGCGCACTACGCTGCGATCGCGCGCGAGACCGGCTTTCCGCTCGTCGTCTACAACATCCCCGGGCGCACCGCGTCGAACATCTTGCCCGGCACGCTCGCGCGGCTCGCCGACGTCGAGCACGTGGTGGGCGTGAAAGAAGCCTGCGGCGACATCGCGCAGATCTCCGAAGTGGTGGCCCAGTGCCCCGAAGCGTTCGTGGTGCTCTCGGGAGACGACGCACTCACCCTGCCGGTGCTCGCGGTGGGCGGCCGCGGCGTCATTTCGACCACCTCGAACGTCGCGCCGCGCGAGATCGTGGATCTCGTGCGCGCCTTCCAGGCGGGCGATCACGCCCGCGCGCTGCGCATGCACCAGCGGCTGTTGCCGCTCTTCAAGACGCTCTTCTGCGAGACGAATCCGATTCCGGTGAAGGCCGCCCTCGCGCTCCAGGGCCGCATTCGCGACGAGATCCGCCTGCCGCTCACGAAGCTCACGCAAGCCAATCGCGAACGCCTGCAAGTGACGCTGAAGGAGCAGGGGCTCCTCTGATGGGCACGCCGCACCGGGTGCTCGTCGTCGGCGCCTGCGGCCGCATGGGCGAATGCGTGCGCACGGCGCTCGCCGGCGAGCCGAGCCTGCGCCTTGCCGCCGCACTCGAAGCGCCCGGCCACCCGCGGCTGGGCACGGAGCTCGCGCCGGGCGTGACGCTGCGCGATGACGCGAAGGCCGCGCTCGCAGACTGCGACGTGGCGATCGACTTCACCCCCGCAGGCGCGGGCCTCCCCGTGCTGCGCGCCGCCGCCGATGCGGGCGTCGCCTACGTGATGGGAACCACGGGCCTCTCGGGCGACGAACGCGCCGAGCTCGCGCTCGCCGGACGCCGGATTCCGGTTTTGCACGCTCCGAATTTCTCGCTGTCAGTGAACGTGCTGGCCTGGTTGGTGCGCGAGGCCGCGCGCCGGCTCGGCGCCGGCTACGACGCCGAAATCCTCGAACTTCACCACAGCCAGAAGCGCGACGCGCCGAGCGGCACGGCGCTGCGATTGGCGGAAGCGATCGCCGAGGGACGCGGCCATTCTTTGGAAGGCCATCTCGTGCTCGAACGCGCGGGCGAGACCGGCGCGCGGCCCGCCGGCGCGATCGGCATCCAATCATTGCGCGCGGGCGATTGTCCGGGAGATCACACGGTGCTTTTCGCGGGCGAGGGCGAGCGGCTAGAACTCGTGCACCGCGCGCAGACCCGCGATCACTTCGCCCGCGGCGCCGTGCTCGCCGCAGCCTGGCTCGCCGGCAAGCCGCCGGGCCTCTACCGCATCGA
>JANNIY010000069.1:0-227236 GCA_031405455.1 Deltaproteobacteria bacterium
GCTTCGGGTGCGCGCTTGAGTCCGGCGAAGACGTCGGCAAACCGGTAGCGGGCGTAATAGCTGGCCTGTGAGACGACGAGAGACTCGTAGGCCGTGCGCGTCGTCACCACCGTCGCCACGCCGCAGGCGACCACGATCGCAATGGCGAGCACCTGCCCGCGCAGGTGACGGACATCGCGCAGCAGCTTGCGGTGGATCGCCCTCATTGCGCGCTCACCATTGCAGCTCAGACGGTGCGGCGCGCCGCTCGTTGCGCGAGACGTCGACGATGCGCCCGCTGCGCATGCGGATCACGCGATCGGCCATGCCGGCGATCGAGGCGTTGTGCGTGATCAGCGCCGTCGTGGTTCCAAGCTCGACGTTGGTGCGTGCCAGCACCTCGAGCACGCGTTGGCCCGTCTCGAAATCGAGCGCGCCGGTCGGCTCGTCGCACAAGAGCACGTCGGGGCGCTTGGCGATGGCTCGCGCAATCGCCACGCGCTGTTGCTCTCCACCCGAGAGCTGGGCCGGGAAATGATCCACGCGGTCTCCGAGGTCGACCATCCGCAGCGCCTCGACGGGATCGAGCGGGTTCTCGGAGATCTCCGTCACCAACGCCACGTTCTCCCGCGCGGTGAGGCTCGGGATCAGGTTGTAGAACTGGAACACGAAGCCGACGTGTTCGCGGCGAAAGCGCGTGAGCGCTGCATCGTCGCCGACCGTGAGGTCGTGGTCGAGAAAACTGACCGATCCGTGTGTCGGAACGTCGAGCGCACCCAGGATGTTGAGAAGCGTCGATTTGCCGCTGCCGGAGGGCCCGAGCAGCACGACCAGCTCGCCGCGAAACAGCTCGAGATCGACCTCGCGCAGCGCGTGCACCTCGACGTCGCCAACCTGATAGATCTTCGACACGCCGCGCGCGCGAAAAACCACTTCGGGCTGCGCGGCGGCGCCCTCCGCCTGCTCTCTGCCGGTCGCTGTCACGGGGCCTCCCTCTGCGCCGACGGGGCCGCAGCTCCGACGGGCGGGAAATTCCGCGAGCGCGCGAACGCGCTCAGCGCGAGCAGCGGCAGCCCGGCGATCGCCGCGGCTACGAGCGCGAGCGCCCAGTCGAGCGCGTGCAGCGGCGTCAGATGCAGCGGCGCTGCGAACGCCGGAACCTCGAGCAGGAGGAACGTCGCGAACAGCGTGGCCGCGACCACGAGGCGCGCTGCCCAGGTGCGCAGCCGCGAGAGTGCTGCCGTGAGTCCAGCGCTCGCGCAAACCAGAATGGCGAGCGCGAAGGAGCGTGCGTGGGCCACGTCGTGGCTGAGCCCACGCTCGAAGCCTGCGACGACGAGCACGGTCAAGAGCGCTCCCAGGCCGACGATCGTGAGCCAGTCGCCGCGCGAGAAGAACGCAGACCGATCGCGGCGCCGCGCCGGGGGGAATGCTCCGTCCGGCGCCGCCTCCTGGAAGGCGAGCATCGCGCTCGGATGGATCACGAGCTCGAGCCAGACGACGTGGATCGGGAGGAAGGGCAGGGGATCGCCCGTCAGCGGAATCCACGCGGCGCTCACCACGAACGGCACGTGGATCAACATCAGGTAGCGGAAGGCGAGGCGCAGGTTCACGAGCAGCTGGCGGCCTTCGCCGATCGCGCGGGCGATGCTGCTGAAGTCGTCATCCAGCAGCACGATCGACGCCACTTCGCGAGCGCCCTGCGTGCCGCGTTCTCCCATCGCGATGCCGATGTCCGCAGCCTGGAGCGCGGGCACGTCGTTCACGCCGTCGCCGGTGACGGCGATGATGCCGCCAGCCGCTTGCAATGCGCGCACGAGCGCGAGCTTCTGGGAGGGGAGGGCGCGCGCCACGACATCGAGACGCGCGAGTTCGGACGCATCTCCGCGCGCGAGGAGCGCGTCGATTTCCTCGCCCGCGACGATGCGAGGGGACGATCCGCCGAGGCCGAGTTCGCGAGCGACCGCCTGCGCCGTGTCGGGATGATCGCCCGTCACCATGATCACCTGGATGCCCGCCTCGCGGCAGCGCGCGAGCGCGTCGGCCGCGCCCTCGCGTATCGGATCTTCGCAGGCGAGCAGGCCATCGAAGCGCATGCCAGCGTCGGGTTCACCGCCGGCCCAGGCGCCGCCGAGTTGGCGCGAAGCGCATGCGATCACCTTGTGGCCGCCGCCGGCGAGCTCGCGCACACGCAGCGTCCACGCCGCCCGCTCGTCGGGCGCGAGGGTCGTGAGGGCGAGGATCACCTCGGGCGATCCCTTCGTCGCCGCCAGCAAGCTGCCGTCGGGTTCGCGCAGCAGCGCGGTTTCCCGGCGTCGATCTTCGGTGAAGGGAAAGGTCTCGATCCGTTCGGCCGCCGCTTGCGGACCTGCGGCGGCGAGGATCGCGACGTCGAGGGGATCTCCGGATTCGCTGCGCGAAGCGAGCGTCGCGCTCCGCAGCAGCGCCGCCTCCCCGCCCGCGTTCGCGGGCAGCTGATGCTCGAGCCGCAACTCGCCTTGCGTGAGCGTGCCGGTCTTGTCCGAGCACACGCAGCTGATGCGGCCGATGTTCTCGACGGATACGGCGCGGCGCACGAGCGCGCGCCGCCGGGCCAGCCGATGAACGCCCACGCCGAGAAAGAGTGCGAAGACGACCGGGAATTCCTCCGGCAGCGCCGCCACCGCGAGCGTCAGCGCCGAGAGCAGCGCATCGAGCCAGCCGAAGCCCTGGTGCAGGCGTACACCGGCGAGCACGACGCACAAGAGCAGGGCGGCGAGCAGCAGCGTGCGCGTCAAGGCGGCGACCGCGATCTGGAGCGGCGTGCGCGTGCGCGTGATCTGCTGCGCCGAGCGCAGGATCTCCCCGTACAGGCTTTCGGCGCCGGTCGCCGCCACGCGCAGGCTTGCGCTGCCGGTGAGCAGCCGCGTGCCCGCGAATGCCCAGTGGCGGGTATCGATCCGCGGCCCCGTTTGCGCCGGGGGAAGCGGCCGCTTGCGGACCGGGAAGGCTTCGCCCGTGAGCGCCGACTCGTCGGCCTGGAGCTCGTCGCCCGCAAGCACCAGCCCGTCCGCGGGAAAGGTCTCTCCCGCCGCCACGCGCACGAGGTCGCCCGGCACGATCTCTTCCGCGGCGATCGTCTGCGTGAGGCCGTCGCGCACGACCCTGGCCTGTGTCGCGAGGCGCCGGCGCAGTCCCTCGGTCGCTGCGCGCGTGCGGCGATGCAGGAACGCATCCATCCCGACGATCGGCACGATCGAGGCGAGCAGGATCAGCGCTTCGCTGCGCTCTCCGAGCGTCGCGTAGAGGGCCCCGGTTCCGGCGAGGAACCACGGCATCGGATCGCGCGCGGTCTCGCGCAAGAGTTCGCGCCAGGGGTGCGGCGGCGCTTCCCGGACTTCGTTGCGCCCGAAGCGCGCGCGCCGGATCCGCACCTCGGCGGAGGTCAGCCCCTGCGCGTGCCCGAGGAGCCCTTCGACGCGATCCGGCGGGAGCGGGCGGCGCATGTCCCCATCAGCCTAGCGCCGTGCCGGCGCCCTTCCCGTTGCCCGCCGGGTATCAGCCGATCATCCAGCCGGAATTTCCGTGGAGCTACTTCGAAGCATCCGCTCCGAAGCGCTAGCGCGCAGACGGCGAGCTCGGGCGGCAGGGCTCTCGAGATTCAAGGCTCGCCCGCGTCGGGACGATGACCTCCGCGCCACCTTGGGATGTGGCACGGGGCGACGGCGTTGTCAGCATTCCTGCAATCTTTCGTCGGTATCGGATTCCTCGCGTTCTTCATCGCGGCCTCCGTGGTGGGCGTCCGGCTCCTGCTGCTGTGGCGGCGTACGCGCGAGCTTCCCGAGCTGCTGATCGGCCTCGGTGTGCTCGGCATCGGGCCCGTGGGCTTCGGATTCCTCACGGTCGGCGAATTGTGCGTGGCCGGCTCTCCGGAGATCGCCCGCGCGCTGATCGCAACGGGACTCCTGGCGATGAGCGTTGGCTCCGGCGCGAAATACATGTTCAATCAGCGCGTCTACCATCCGCGCAGCGGTTCGCTCAAGGCGTTCGTGGCGATCGCCTGCGCGCTGCTCGGCGTCTGCCTCGTCTGGGAGTACGTGGCGACGGGCTTCCATACCCTGGTTCGCCCGGGCCCCAGCTACTTCCTGCGCATCGGCCTCCAGGTCGGCTGCCTGCTGTGGGGCTCGATCGAAGCGCTTCGCTATTGGGATCGGATGCGCCGCCGCATGCGGCTCGGCCTCGCCGACCCGGTGGTCGCGAACCGCTTCCTGCTGTGGGGGATCGGGGCGGCCGCCGCGGGCGTCGGCTCGGCTGTCGGCGGCATCGTGCAATGGTGGACGCAGCTACCGCCGATCGAGCTGCCGTGGGTGATGCTCTCTTCGTCGCTGCACGGCCTCACGGCCGCGATCGCGATGTGGCTCGCGTTCGTGCCGAACGCGGCCTACACGCGGATGATTCGGGCGCGGGCGGCGCTGCGCAGCGCCGTCTAACCGCCGGACTGAGCGCGCTCAGACCTTCAGCGCGTCGAAACGCACCCCCGTCGCATCCTCGGAAATCTCCCAGAGCCGCGCCGCGGCGTTCGCATCCTGCGAGCGCTTGCTCGACTTCACGTTGCGCGGCGGGCCCCACATCTCGGCGAAGCCGCCGGGGCCGAAGTAATCGCCGCCCTGCACGTGCGGGGCGGTCGCCGCATACAGACTGGGCAGCGCGCCCATCTCGGCGCTCTGCGAGAAGAGGCGGTTCGCGAGCCCGGCGCCGGCCTCGAGCAGCGACGAGCCCTGCATGCGCGGGCCTGCGAACTGGAGGTTCGTGGCGGCGTAGCCCGGATGGCTCGCGACACTGATCGTCGTCGCCCGCTTCGCGGCGAGCCTGCGTTGCAGCTCGTACGTGAACAACAGATTCGCGAGCTTGCTCTGTCCGTAGGCGCTCCACTTGCCGTAGCTGCGCTCGCCGTGGAGATCGTCGAAGCGCATGCGGCCGGCCTTGTGCATCGTGCTGCTCAGGTTCACGATGCGCGAGCCCGGTGTCGCGAGCAGCGGCTCGAGCAGCATTCCGGTGAGCGCAAAGTGTCCGAAGTGATTGGTGCCGAGCTGCATCTCGAAGCCGTCGACGGTTTCGCAGCGGGGGAGCGCCATCACGCCGGCGTTGTTGATGAGGCCGTGCAGGGGGCTCTGCTTGCCGAGAAAACTCGATGCGAAGGCGCGCACCGAGGCGAGGCTCGCGAGATCGAGCGCCATCGCCTCGACGTCGGCCTGCGGATTCTCCGCGCGCAGACGCGCGATCGCGTCGCTCGCCTTCTCGGGGTTGCGGCAGGCGATCACGACACGCGCGCCACGCTTGGCGAGTGCGCGCGCGGTCTCGAAACCGAGGCCGCTGTTGCCTCCGGTCACGATCAGGGTCCTGCCCGAGAGGTCGGGAATCGCTTCAAAGGTCCAGGCGTCGGCCGGGGGCATGGGGGTTCCTCCCAGGCCGAGTATACGCGTCAGCCGGCCGCCGGCGCGGCCCTCGCGGCCACCGGAACGCGGCGGCGCTCGCCTTCGCCTGCGCGGTGGAGCGAGACGGCGTCGTCGAGGCAGGTGAGCAGCCGCCCGTGCAGGTGGATCTTGATCGCTTCGAGCACGGCGAAGCTGATCAGCGCGAAGATCGTCTTGGTGAGCGTCAGCGCGAGCGCGGCGAGTTCCAGCGTTTCGTTCGCGTAGTGCATCGAGAACAGCAGCATCAGCATGCCGATCGACGTCCCGAGCAGCCCGAGGGGGGGCAGCAGGTTCGCGTACATCGAGATCGGCCGTCCATAGTGGACGTCGTACTCGTTCATCACGTACTGCTTCGTCGCGTCGAGCACGAACTCGCTGGGGCTTTCGTCGCTCTCGCGCAGCGATTTCGTGAGCACGCGGACCATCAGCAGCGAGAGCGAATCACCGCGTTCTCCGCTCTCGCTCGCAACCGCGCGCTGAAGCTGCGAGCGCGGCACGCGCCGCGTGGCGTAGAGCGCCCGCACGCACAGACGCAGCCCGCGGTAGAACGGCACGCTCACGATTCCGAATGCGATCAGCGTCATCAGGCCCGTCAGGCCGAAGTCCGACGCGCCCGCCCAGCCCAGAATTCCGGCGTTCATCTTGCTTCTCCCCTGTCGCTACGGTTGGATCTCCGAATCAGCCTCGCCACTTGCGGTCGCTCAACCTGCGCAAGCCATCGCGCAGGGTTCCCTGCTTGCCGATCGGAAACTCGACGAGCATGTCCCCGCGTCCGGCGTAGCGCTTTTCGATCTCGTCGATCACCTGTTGCACGCGCTGCGGCGAGCGCATCTGGATCAGGACTTCGGCTTGCGCGAGGCGCAGGTTCGCGTCGAGAGCCATCAGCTCCGGGTGACGGCTCTGCCACTCGCTCTGGAGCAGCGAATCCAGGTGCATCCCCATGTAGGCGTCGAGGAACTGGCTGAAGAGAATCAGGCCGTTGCGATCCCTGCGCTGCTGAAGGCTTTCGAGCGTCGTGTGGAAATGGAGCATGTCGCGATGCGCGCGCTTCATCTCCTGCTTGCGCAGCGCGAGCGCGGGGCCGCCGAGCGGTGTGCTCTGCTCGGCCGCAGTCGGCTCGAGCACCAGCACGTCCTGGAACTCGGTGTGTGCCGCGCAAGCGAAGAGCACACCGCACGCCGCGCTCGCGAGCCAAACACGCAGTTCCCGTCGCAGTCTTCGTGTCCGCATCACAGCTTCTCCCTGGCTTCGCCTATGAGCGCTTCTCGTGGTACATCCGCCGCAACAACGCATGCAGCGGATGGGTCCGCTGCGCGCGCAGCTCGCCCGAGAGGTCGTTCGTCGCGAGCGTTGCCTTGAACAGTGGCAGCGCGCGCGAGCGCGCTTCGATCTGCTTGTCGAGCTTCCCGATCTGTCCGTTCAGCTCCGAAATTCGACGCGAGAGATCGGCATAGGCGAGCGGGCCGGGTGTGGAGGTTTCCGCGTCCGGCGCCAGCGCCGCCGGGCCGGCCACTTCAACGCCTCGCGGTGCGCCGGGTTCGGCCCCGCGTTCGCGCTCGAGATCGGCGCGCTCGCTCGCCACGGTTTCCCGTTCGCTGCGCAGATCCCGCACGCTCTGCTCGAGCTCTTCGATGCCCGCGTCCTCGCCGAAGCCGAGGTACATGATCACGAGGCTGTCCGAGAGCGCGCGCCGCAGCGCCGCGATCGATTCCGCGCCGGGTTCGGCCTTGGCGATCCAGGCGTCGACCGAACGCGAGCGCGTGACCCAACCCGCGACCGGCCGCACCAGATCCATGTACTCGGGCTCGCGACCCTGGCGCTCGAGCGCCGCCGTGAGCGAGGGGAAGAGCTTTCGGTCGAAGGGGAAGATCGTGAGGGCGCTGCGATAACGCCGCGTCGCCAGCTCGATCTCGTCGGGCAGGGGATGCGTCGCGTACACCAGATAGGCGTCGCCTTCGCCCTTCGCGGCTTCGTGGGCGGCGAAGTAGGCCGAGTCGGGAACGCTCCCCTGGTGATCGCCCATCGCGAAGCGCTCGAAGAAGGAGAGGTAACGCTCGTAGAGGCGCGCCGCGTGCCGCGCGTTCTCGTCGCTCAGGTTCGGCGCCTCCTGGCTGCGCGCCAGGTAATAGGCGGCCGCGTTGAGGATCGTCTCCTGGATCTCCTCCCACAGGCCCCGCATCGCCGTCATGTAGGCCTCGCGGCCGTTCGTGCGGTAGCCGAGATCCTTCCAGCCTTCGTCGCCCGCGAGCGCGAGCTTCGCGTAGACCTCGATCGCGCCTTCGATCGTGAAGGGAATCTCGAGCTCCGGATCGACGCCGAGGCGCTGCTTCGCGGCATAGACCTCGCCGAGCTGGCGCAGCACCCTGCGGTAGACGGCGCACTCGCCCTGCACGGTGTCGGCGCGGTCGAGCGCCGTCTGATAGGCGCCGCTCGCGAGCCGCATCGCCTCGATCGTCTTCGGGCCGAGGCCTTCGCTTGCGAGCAGGCCGCGCGCCTGATCGTGGAACTTCGTCGCCTCGAAGAGGGCGAGCGTGAAGGTGAGGCTGCCGGCGTCGGATTCCGCGCCGTTGAGGCGTTCGATGATGCGCGCCAGATACTCTCGCGAAGAGGCAGCCACGGGGATCACGTCCGGGTGTCCGCCGACCCTGCCGTCGGCCAGCAGGCGCACGATCGCGCCCAGCGGATCGATGTCGCGGTCGAGGCCCATTTGCTGACTGCGGATCAGGATCAGGCGGGCGACGTTTTCATAGATGTAGGGCAGGGCCGCCGCGAAGCCCGAGTTCGGAGATTCCGTCAGCGACAGCGTGTCGAGCGTTTCGTAGGGCGCTTCGAGGGGGACGACGACGCCGAGCCACAGCGAGAGCACGTCGCCGACGAAATCGAAGCGGTGCCCCTTCTCGAGCGCGCGGTGGGAGAGGATGTAGTAGTACCAATAGCGATTCTCGTGGCGACCGAGCCGCCCTTCGAGCGCGCGCACGGCAGTCACGCTGGCATCGAGGGCGTCCGGCTCGCCCGATGCCAGATATTGGAGCAAGTGTGCGATCGCGAGGCGGCGCGCCACCACCTCGTCGGCGTCGCTGCCCTCCGCCGCGCCCGTCTCGAGACGGCGCGTGATGTAATCGTCGAGCGACATGCGCGTCTCGCGGCCGTAATCGCGCAGGCGCGCGGCGAGCGCTTCGGGCTCGGCCGACGAGTAGACGTAGGCGAAATCGAGATAGCCGGCCCAGGCGTCGGATTCGGCCTCTGCGCGCAGCGCCGGGGGCGGCTCGGCCCGCAAGGCTTCAGTCTGTGCCAGGGCCTCGCCGGCGACCAGAATCGCGAGCAACGAGATCCACGAGATCGAGTGCTTCATCCCCGCCCCCTGCCCGCGTGCTTGCGGACACATTCGAGCGCATGCGTGAGCTCCACGCAGCGATCGGCCGCCGGGCGCGCGGGCGCACGCTCGACCCACAAGAGAAAGGCATTCAAGTTTCGCGTTTCGACGAAGCGATACCGCCCCGCCGTGCTCACGCACTCGGCGGGTTCTCCGACGAGTGCGACGATCTGAAGCTTGAGGGCATCCTCGTCGCGGTCCGACACGCAGCTCGCGAGCGATCCGAGCGAGACGCCGCGCAGTTTCGGATCGTTCGAGCGCGAACGCGCCGTCGCGTTCGCCAGACCGGGATCGCGGGCCGCGACACGGGAGGGCGTCGGTTCCGCTCCCGGATCACGAACGCGGGCGCCGGCAGAGAGGGCAGGCAGCGCGAGCGAAGCCGGGGGGCGCGCGATGCTGTGGGCGCTCGCTCGGGCGGGCATCGAGGCCGCCGTCGCTGCATGAGCGCTGGCGACCGGCGCTGCGGGCTCGTTCGACGGGGCCGGCGCCGCGGGCGCGCCGAGATCGAAGCTCGGAGCCGGTCGCGGTGCCGCGGGCTTCGCGGCGACCGGCCGCAGCGCGAGACGCGGCGGCTCGCTCGCCCGCGCATTCGTCTCGGCGGGAGCGGCCGGCGCCGCCACGGCGTCGATCGCGATCACGGGCTTTGCCAGCGACGGACGCGCAACCTGTACACGCGGTTGAAGCGGAGCGCTGCGCGGCGCTGCGATCGGAGCCGCTGGCGCGATCGGAAATGCCGGGCGCGCGATCTGCACGGGCGGCGGTGCGGGCTTCGCAACGGGCGCGCGCACCGGCGCTGGTTTCGCGATCGCCGCAGGCGCGGGCTTCGGCGCGGGCGGGCGCGCTGCGATCCGCTCCGGCTTCACGATCGGCTCCACCCGGGCGAGTTCGATCACGGGCTCGGGCTCGGCAATCGGCCCCGGTTCGGGGAGGACTTCCGGCTCCGCGAGCGGCGGCGTCTCGAACATCACGATCTCGAGGCCGCTCGCCGCGTCAGGCTCGCGCAGCGCCCCCGTGATCAGCGCCGCAGCGAGCCAGGCGCCGAGGGCGAGCGCGACGGCCGTGACGCCCAGCGTTCGCCGCGTGCTTCCCGCGCGCGACCATTCCCGGGAAGCCAGCGCGAGTCCCTGCGCCAGCGTCACGTCGGCGTCGGCACCGGGATAAAAAACCGGCCGCAACGCAACGCGTCCCGCACCGAAGGCCCAGCGCTGCATCGCCCAATGCGTGCTCATCGGTTCATCGCAATCGGAGAAACCGCGACGCGGCGCGCGTCGGGCCAGCGCTCCTCGATCATGGCGATTGCATCCAGGAGATCCTGGCTGCGCGAATCCTGATGCGGGGCCAACAGCGGCTTCTCGGCGCGCGCATCCCGCAGGCGGCCGAGTTGTTCGCGCAGCGTCGCTGCGGCGATGTGCGCGCTCTCGCCGGCGGCCGTGCCGGGGGCGAGCAGCTCGAAAGGGCCGGCCGCTTCCGACGCGGCCGGGTGTATGCGCAGCTGCCAACGCTGCGATGCGCTCGACGAGACGCTTGCCGTCGCTTCCTGGTTGACGCGCGGAACGATGATCTCGCCGAGATCGACTGCGCGCGGCCCGCCGCTCACTTGCGTGAGCGAGATGAGCAACAAGAACGCAAGGTCGACGAACGAGAAGAGCCACGCGGGGGCTGTATCGCTTCCAGACGTCATGCGGTGTTGTTGCGGCTGTCCGCGCGCTGGTCAAGGTGACTCGAGTCACACAGAGCAGAAGCGTGCGTTGCGATACGCCATGCCGGCACCGCAAGTGCAACTTGCGAGCAACGCCGTCGCCGCTGCGGCGCGCGCGCATGCACTCGCCAGAAAAGGTGGACAGATGGGGATCCGACGGGCCACTTATTCGCTGCTGGCGGCCCTCGCCGCGCTCGGGCTCGCGGTCGAAGCCCGCGCCGGCGATTTCTACCTGACCGGCAACCTGGCGATCTCGACCGGAACCGGGGATAGTGGCGGCAGCACCGGTTTGCCGGTCCCCTTCTTCCAGAACACGGGCAGCGATTCCGACTCCGCGCCCGCCTACGGCGGGGCCCTGGGCTTCGGATTCGAGCTCGATGAAGCGTTTCCCAAGACCTGGGATGTCCCGTTGCCGGGTTGGGGAGTACGCTTCGAGTTCGAGGGGATGACGGGCCGCGAATACGACCTGCGGACCGACGGAAACGCCGACGACAGCTTCTTCACGGAAGTGACCGCTTGGACCTTCATGCCAAACCTGTGGATCGACATCCCGTTGGCCCCGCCGATCGCGTGGGCGTTCGGGAGGATTCCGATCCTCGAGCCGCTGTCGCTCTACACCGGTGCGGGTTTCGGGCTTTCGACGGTAGACCTCGACGCGACGGACAACGTGTCGCGCGGGCACAAGGAGCAATTCCTCTTCGGTTGGCAGGCCGGGGTCGGGCTCGCCTACGAACTCACGCAGCGCGTGACGCTGGCGGCGGGTTATCGCTACGTGGATCTGGGCAACCCGGAGGTCACGCTCAAACAAACGGGATCGACGGATCCCTTCGGCAAGTACTCACTGGCCCTGGCGGCGCACGAATTCAACTTCGGTCTGCGCGTGAACTTCTACTCGATTCCCTATCCGGAGAAGTGGGCGCTTCGCCGCGACCTGCGCTGAACGCGCGCCCCGCCGCCGTCCTTCTCGCGCTGCTCGCGCCGCTGCTGCTCGCCGCGGCTCCCGCAACGCCTCCGATTGCGGTGTACGGCGTCGAGATCGATGCGCAGAGCGCGGGCGAGCGCGTGCTCGTCTTCGCCGAGGCGCCACTCGAGGGCCGCCTCGTGGTGCGCGACGCAACGACCCTCGTGGTGACGATCCCCGGCGCCGTGCTCGACCCCTCGGCCCCCGCGCGCGTGGCGGGCGCGCCCGGGGCTGCCATGCGCCTCGTGACGATCAGCGAGACGACGGACGAGGGCGTATCCGCGGTGCAGCTCGTGATCGAGCGCGCACCGGGGCTCCCAGCCCAGATCACGAGCCGTGGCGCGACGCTGGCGATCGAGCTCGCGCGGCCGGCGCGAATCGCGGATCCCGGAATCGAGATGCAGTTCGTGAATACCGAGATCGCGGAGATCGTCGAGAAGGTGGCGCGCGCCACGGGTGAGCATTTCATCTACGACGACACTCTGCGCGGAACACTGACGGTCACCTCGCCCGAGCGCGTTTCGCGCGAGGAGGCGCTCGAGCTGCTGAACACGGCGCTCCTGCTGCGAGGCTTCGTCGCACTTCCGACGCCGAGTGGAGCGCGCAAGATCCTGCCTCTTGCCGACGGGTTGGGCGGTGCGCCCTGGAATCCCGCTGCGCCGGGCGCGCGCAGCGAGGCGCTGACGGCGACGCTCGTGCACCTGCGCGTGGCCGACTCCCTCCGCGTCACCGTGGCGCTGCAACCCTGGCTCGGCGCCACCGCGCTCGCGATCGCATACGCCCCGACGAACGCGTTGGTCCTCGCCGGCAGCGAGGCGCGTCTGCGCGAGCTGATGACCCTGGTTGCCGAACTCGATCACGATTCCGATGCGGAGCTCGTCGTGATCCGGCTTCGGCATCGAGCGGCTGCGGATGTCGCGGAGCTGCTGCTCGCCGCGCTCGGCACCGGGACAGGCGCGCGGTTGGGTGTCGAGGCGTGGCCCGACGAGCGAACCGGAGCCCTCGTGCTGCGGGCGCCGCGCGCTGAGCTGGAGGATGTGCGCGCCCTGCTCGCCGAGATCGATGTTCCAGCGCAAGGCGACGGCCGCATCCGTGTGCTCCCGCTCAGCTACGCGGATCCCGAGGCGCTGGCCGGCGTGCTCGCAAGCATGGCCTCGGGCGCGGCCACTTCCGGTTTGCCCGGCGCTGCCGGGGCCGATGCCGTGGCCGCGGCCGTGGCGGGCGCTGAATCGCTCGAGGGGCGCGAATTCAGCGTCGCCGTCTTCGCGCCGACCCACGCGCTCGTGTTGAGCGGCGATCCCGATACGCTCGGCATTCTCGAGGATCTCGTCGACCAGCTCGATCGACCGCCGCCCTCGGTCGTCGTCGAAGTATTGGTGCTCCAGGTGATCAACGACGCTGCCCTCGATCTCGGTTTCGACGCCTTCATCCCGATCACGTCGCCCAAGTCGCCCGACGATTTGATCGCGAGCGCGCTCCTGAATCCGAGCGGCGGCGGGCTGCTCCAGCCCGGCGCCGGCGCGGGGCCCAGCTATGCGGCCCGCTTCACGCGCTCGCCGCTCGTGATTCCGTTCATCGACGCGATGGGGAATCCGGCCTCGTTGATCGTTCCGCAGGAGTCCGCGGTGATCACGGCCACCGACAAGCGCGTGCGCTCGCATACGTTGATGCGTCCGCACCTGCGCATGCTCGCGGGGGATGAACAGGAGATCTTTGCGGGCAACAACATTCCGATCCTCGTCTCGACGTCGGCGGCCAACCCGGCCAACCCGGCCAACCCGGCCGACGCGGGCAATACGACCAACGCGGCGAGCCCCGTCAGCACGGCCAATGCGTTCCAGACCAGCCAGAACGTCGAGCGCCAGGACATCGGCATCCGATTGCGGCTGAAGCCGACACTCGGAGAGGCCGGGGGCGTGCGTCTCGAGCTCGACGTCAACGTTTCGGCGCTGGCGCCGCCACTCGCCGGGGACGTCGATGAGGTCGGCCCCACGCTGCGCAATCGCCAGCTCACCTCGACGATCTATTTGAACGACGATGAATGGGCCGTCGTCGGATTCGCGCGCGAGGAAGGGACCGAGGAAGTCGTGGTGGGCATACCCTGGCTGAAGGATATCCCGATCCTCGGTTGGGCTTTCAAGACGACCTCGGACCAGAACATCACCTCGCGTCTGGTGATCGCGGCGCAGGCGCGCATCGAACGCAGCGCCGATGAGCGGATCGCCGACACGATCCGTCGGCGTCTCGCCTTCGAACGCAGCGAACAGCGGCTCGCGCCGCTCGCAGCCGGCACCAGCAACGCGTGGGCCCTGCGCGTTGCGACGCGCGCGGACGAGGGCGAGGCCCAGGCCATCGCCGAGCGTCTTTCGACGAGCGCGCGGCCGGCTCACGTCACCCGCTGGGAAGCCAGCCGGGGCGCCCTCTTCGACGTCAGCGTGCCGGGCTTCGCCACGCTCGCCGATGCGAACGCCGCTGCGTTCGCGCTGCGCGACGCGGGCTACGATCCGGAAGTCGTCGTGTTGCCGCTGGAAGCGCGCTGAGCTGGCATCGCGTACGCTCGCCAGCGCGGCCCGGCTGCCCCGAGCGAGAACATGCGCGATCACCCGAACGCCGTTCGCATTCGCGAGCTGTTTGCAGCCTTCCGGGATCACGATCTCGCGACGATCCAGGCGGCGATCCCGGAGGCGGCCGTGTGGCATTTCCCGGGACGGCAGGGCGCGCTCGCCGGAAGCCACGTCGGCCGCGCCGCGATCCTCGCCTTCCTTGCCAAAGTCGTCGCGCTCACGCAGGGGACGTTCGCGTTCGACGTCGAGGATGTGATCGCGAACGACGCGAACGCTGCGGTGTTCTTCCGCGGCCACGGCGCGCGCGGCGAGCGCACGCTCGACAATCCCACGTGTCTGCGCGTCCGGATCGAGGCCGGCCAGATCATCGAGGTCTGGGAGTTCGTTTGGGATCTCTACGCGGTCGACGCATTCTGGGCGTAGGCGCGCTTGCGCGAGAAAGCTCTCTTCCACCTGCCGGGAGTGCCGTGACAGTGGGCCTCCCCCGAATCAGGCAGCTGCGAGTTTCCTGACACGGAGCGACCGTCGCCGGGTCTCTGAAAAGCCGCGGCGTACTTTGCAAGGGAGTCCGAGTAAAGTACGCCTTCATCCATGCGAAGCGTGACGGGTTCCCGGTACGCACGATGTGCCGGATCCTGGAGCGCGCCCCGAGCGGATTCTATGCCTGGATTCACCGACCGCTCTCGGATCGTGCGATCGAAGACGAACGGTTGCTCGAGATGATCCGAGAGTGCTGCACGCGGTCGAAGCGGCGCACGTCGTGGATCTCGTAGAGGATCGTGAGCGCGAGCACCTTGCCGATGCCCGGGATCGAGCGCAGGAGCTGGAAGGCTTGCGGGTCGTGGTAGCCTACTCGCGCGGCCGCAAGTGAGCGGCCATCCGTTGGGCCGCATGGAACCAGAGGCATGCACGGTCGCACCGAAGGCAAGCGATTCGTGGGGAACGATCAAGGGCGTGGTGCACGACAAGCCTGAGGTGGAACTCGTCGCCTTGCTCCGAGATCTCTACGAACTGAGTCCTGTCAATCGTCAGTTCCTCCACGCGCGATTCGGTTCGCGCTCTCGCGAGCTCGATCGATACCGCGCGTCCATTCGAGCAGCGCTCTGTCCAGATCCTCTCAGCAGGCATCCCGATCCCTCACTCGTCACCGGCAAGCGGCTCATCCGCGAGTATGAGCGTGCCACCCGCGACGACGCCGGCACCGTCGACCTGATGTTGGCCTTCGTCGAAGCGGGTGCCGGCTTTGCAGCCGACGTCGGCTTCGGCGACGACCCCTTCTTTGAATCCCTGGCATCAATGCTCGAGCGCGCCCTCGATCGCGCGAACGTGCGTTCCCCCGAGCTGAAGGCATCGTTGACACCGAGGCTCAGATCATTGCGTCGCGCAGCGGGTGGCCTCGGCTGGGGCTTCGGTGACTTCGTTGCCAACGCGGTCGATGCCTACCTGGCGAGCAAGCGCTAGCCGAGCGCCTGCAGCCATGCGGCCCAACCGGTTGCAGCTGACGGCGTTGCGCGCCGCCGCTGAACCGGAGCGTTGAGCCGCGCACGAGCTCAGTCATCCCGTTGCGTCATCGTATATACATCAGTATTCTCACGTTGTGCGCTTCGCGTGGGACCGCAAGAAGAGTGCGCAAAACCTACGTTTCCGAGGATTCGACTTCGAATTTGCCACTCTCGTCTTCGAAGGTCCGACGCTGGAGCGCGCGGACAACCGCCGGGACTACGGCGAGCAGCGGGTCGTCGCCATCGGTTTGGCGCAGGGCATCGCACTCACCGTCGTCTTCACAGACCGGGCCGAGACCGGCGCCACTGTTCGTCGCATCATCTCTGCCCGGTTGAGCAACCGCCATGAACGCCAAGCGTACTTCGAAGCTCTCGCGCAAGAATGAGAAGCCCCGTCGAGGCCGTGCAAAGCTCGCCAGCCTCCGCAAGGCGAGCGAGCGCAGCATTGCGCGAACCTCACCGCCTGAGCTTGCGGACCTCCCGGCCGACTTCTTCGACCAAGCCTTTCTCGTTCATCCGTCTCCCAAGCAGCCCATCTCGCTTCGGGTCGATCAGGATGTTCTGCTTTGGTTCAAGAAGCAGGGGCCCCGATACCAGTCGCGCATGAATGCGGTGCTCCGCGCTTACATGGCCGCGATCCAAAAAGGCGCGGCCTAACCCCAATCCGACATTGCAGAGTTTCGGCGGGAGGCGGCGGGGGGCGGACGGAGGCGAGATCAAGCGCAGCCGGCCCGCAGGACGGCCCCCTCCCTCGACGCCACAGATGTGACTTCCGAGAGTCGACCCCGAAAAGAGAAACGGCGAGCCATTCGCCTCCGCTCGCCCCCCCCGCCGCCCCCCGCTTCTCGCACCCGTAATGTCGGATCAGGGTTGGCCGACCAGAAACCACCGCCATCACCACTCTCTACCCTGATCTCTACTCGATTCGCGCTCGGCTCGATGTCGTCGGCGAAGCACGTCTTCGAGCTCCCGGCGGCCGTTCTTCACGCAGCGTAGTGTTGTGAACTGGCCGGGCGTGCGCAGCTCGCGAGCGAGCCCGAGAGATTTCCGTCCGCGTCGACCCGAAGGTTCGGCAGCCCGAGCCGATCCAGCCACGCGGGTCCCCCGCGCGCGCCCTTCAGCATTGCGATCGTCGAGGCCGTGCCTGCAATCAGGCAGTGGCTCGCGGCGACGCTGACGCTCGCGAGCCCGGCGACGGGCCAGCCCGTCTTCGGATTCAGGATGTGGGCGTAGCGCTTGCCGGCGACGAGCATGCAGCGCTCGTAATCGCCGCTGGTGGCGATACTGCCCGCGAACAGCGCCACGCTCGCGATCGCACCCGCGGGCGCGCGCGGGTGACGGATGCCGACGCGCCACGGGGAGCCGTCCGGATGGGGGCCCACGACGGCGAGGTCGCCACCCAGATCGACGAGGCCGTGGCGCAGGCCCAGCTGGCGACACAACTCGGCGACGCGGTCGGCGGCATACTCTTTCACGTAGCCGCCGAAGTCGAGCTCCATGTTGGCGACCGGAAGAACGAGGTGCGGGCGCCGCCAGCGGATCTTTTCCCATCCGATCAGGGGCCGCAGGGCCGCGATCTCCGCGGGCGTGGGGATGCGCCCCGTGCGCAGATTCCAGACGCGGCGCAGGACGCCGGAGCTGATGTCGAAAAGCCCGTCGCTCTGCTGCCAGGCGAGGTCGGCGTAGTCGAGCAGCGAGGCCGTCTCGGCGTCGAGCTCGAGGCCCTCCCGATCGCCAGCGCTCGCGTTGATGCGCGACGCGAGGCTGTCGTCACGAAATCGCGAGTATTTGCACTCGAGCCGCGCGATTTCGGCGATCGCAGCGCGGGCGACGGTGTCGAGTGCTTGCTCTGACTCGGCGTACAGATGCAGCTCGCACGGACTGCCCATCGCCTTGAACGGGAAGCGGCGTGCCAGCATCGCGCTCAGAACCTCGTCGTGAGTCCGACCGAGTAGAGATCGAAGCTCACGAGGCCGGGGTTCGGGGCGCTCACCTTCCCGAGCGCGTAGCTGCCGCTGCTCAGGTAGCGCTGCCACGAGAAACTTCCAACCCAATCGATCTCCCACGTCCGGAAATGCGCCTCGGCGCGCAGGCGCCAGGAGATCGCGCCAAACGGAGAGAGCCTGTAATCGCTCGAGTAGTAGCCATCGCTGCGCGCCTGGTCGTAGTAGTTCGCGTAGAAATCGGCCTGTCCCTGCGAGTAGTAGCGGAACGAAGGGATCAGCCGGAAGGATTCGAAGAGCGATTGGTACCACGCGACTTCGAGCGTGTGCGCCGTGATGTTCCAATCGTCCCAATAGAACTGGTAGTCCGTGTGAAACGTCGCGTTCAGCGACGAGAAGTGATGGCGGTAGCGGCTGAGCCAGGCGATCTGGTTGCGCAGATCGGGCCGGCTGTCGGCGACCGGCTCTCCCAGCACGAGCGCTTCCTTGTAGGGATCCGAAAGGAAACCGTTTCCCAGCGAATAGGTGAGCGTCGACTGGATCGCCACGTTGCGCCGCAGCACCTGCGAGATTCCGGCGTACGCCGAGTAGCTCTGCTTCTTCTCGTGGTCGGGTCGCAAGGGGAACTCGGCGGAATCGGTCGGATCGATGCTGTCGATCGAGACGCCGACTCCGCTCGAGAGCGTGGTGTTCTTGTCGTTGAAATCGAGTTGACCGCCGAGGCCGCCGTTGATCGCGAAGTAGTCCTTCTCGAAGGAGACGCCGCCGCTCAGCGATGCGAGTGAGCGATCCATATAGTACTTGCCTTCGAGCAGGAGGTCGGTGCGCTTGTCCTCCACCGTGGCTCCGGTCATCACCTGCACGGGGTCTCCATCGTCTCCGGGAATCACGTACCAGGGGGTCGCGCCGCTCATGCTCTCGTGGACGACGTCGAGTCCGAGCGCGAAGCGTTCGCCGAGCGGCGCCGCGAGATGGACCTGGTGCATGTCGATGTCGTAGCGGCCGCGCTCGCTGCCCGGAGCCACCTTCGACGCCGGGATCGAGCCTTCCGAGTAACGCGAGAAGTTGTACTCCGAGCTGATCTGGTCGATCAGGCCCTCGGCCGCCGCGCTGCCCGCGAGGCCCGGAAGCGCGAGTGCGCCCGAGGTGAGCGCAGCGAGTGCGCTCGGCTTGCGCTTGCGCTGCGCACGCCGGCGCGCGCTGCGAGCGCGCGCCTTGCGGCGCCCACGTCGTGCCGGGTGACTCATCGCAGCGGGGCGAGGCCGCTGCGAACGCGGGGCGTCAGTTGCATCCGCAACCTCCGCCGCCGGCGCCGCCTCCCGGGAGGGAGGCCTCCTTGCTGTAGTGGACGTGCGCGTCGCGCTTGGCTTCGAGCGTGTCCGGCTCCCAGGCCATGTCCGGCCGGGCGAGCACGTCGCGCTCCCACGGCTTCACCGCCGCGCAGCCCGTTCCCGACAGGCAGAGCGCGGCGAGCGACAGGCTCGCAACGAGGGCGCGCATGCTACTTCGGACGCGCGGCTACGAGTTGCGCGATGCGCTCCCGCAGCGGCCCGACGTCGCCCTTGCGAAAACCATGATGGACATAACGGATCACGCCGGTGCGATCGATCAGGAACGAAGTCGGCATCGTCTCGACGCCGAACATCTCCGGCAGGCGGCCCTTCGGATCGGTGGCGCTCGGATAGCCGACGCCCGTGCGCTCGAGAAACTTGCGCGCCTTCGCGACGTCCTGATCGACGTTTACCGCCAGGATCTGGAACTGATCGTTCGGGAACTGCTTGCGCAGATCCTCGAGCAGCGGCAACGAAGTCAGGCAGGGAGGACACCAGGAGGCCCAGAAATCGAGGTACACCACCTTGCCGCGAAAGGAGGCGAGCGAAAGGCTCTTGCCTCCATCGAGAGAAGGCAACTTGAAATCCGGCGCCTTCGCACCGTCTTCGAGAGCGCTGGCGTTGGCGACGAGCGCGAGGCCCGCCAGAAGCGCCAGCGCGGTTCCGCGCCAGCTTCGAGAGCGCGTGCATTTCATGAGCGACTCCCCTGCAGCTCGCCTTGCGACGCGAGCCTCGAAAAGATCGACTCCCGCGCCGGGGACAGTGTGACCTCCCTCACCCGCGAGCCCGTGCGCGAGGCTTCACGCAGCGCCTCGAGGAAGGGCTGCTTGCGGAGGAGTTCGGGAAGTCGCACGGGAGCGGAATCGCCGCCCGGCGGATACAAGAGATAGAGAGGTACCCCGGAACGTCCGAAGCTCGCGAGGGCGGCGCGAATGCGCTCGTCGCGGCGCGTCCAGTCGGCTTCGAACACGGCGAAGCCGGCGAGCGCAGCGCGCACGGCCGTGTCCTCGAGCACGATGCGCTCATTCACCTTGCAGGTGAGACACCAGTCGGCGGTGAAGTACACGAACACGGGTCGCCCCGCGCGCCGCTCCGCCTCGACGGCTGCGGCGTCGTAGGGCCGGGCTGCGCGGGCGTCGTTGGCAGCGGGCTCGTTCGTCGCCGTGGCGCGCTCGACCCTCACGACCCCCGCTCCGGCGACGAGCAGCAGGCCGAATGCGAGAACCGCGCCGGTTCGAAACACCACGCGCGAGCTTTCGCGCAGCACCGCGTAGAGCCAGCCCGCGAAGCCGAGGGCCAGGAGCCAGGCGAGCAGGTTCGCCATCGCGTCGCTGCCAGCGCCGCGGCCGACGATCCAGAGCAGCCAGACGACGGTGGCCAGCAGCACGAAGCCGAGCCCCGCGCGCAGCTTCGGCATCCACGCCCCCGAGCGCGGCAACCAACGCGCACAGCCGGGCATCGCGGATACCAGCAGGAAGGGAAGCGCGAGGCCGACGCCGATGGCCAGAAAGATCGCGAAAATGACGACCGCGTCGCTCGCGAAAGCGAAGCCCACCGCGGTTCCGAGAAACGGCGCCGAGCACGGCGTCGCGAGCACCACGGCGAGCAGGCCGTCGAAGAAGCTGCGGCGGGCGCCGACGGCCTGTGCGCCGAGCGACGCGAGGCGAGCGGTATCGACGCCAATTTCGAAGATGCCGAACAGGTTGAGCGCGAAAACGACCAGCACGCTTGCGACGGCCGCGACGAAGAGCGGCTCCTGGAATTGGAAGCCCCAGCCAACGGCGGTTCCCGCAGCGCGCAGCGCCACCACCACGGCCGCGAGCGCAGCCAGGCTCGCGAGGACGCCCGCCAGGTAGGCCACGCCATGCCGGAAGGCCTCGCCTCGCCGACGCTGCGCGAGATCGGCGATCGCGACGGCCTTGAACGCCAACACCGGGAGCACGCACGGCATCAGATTCAGAATCAAGCCGCCGAGCAGCGCGAGCCCAATGGCCTGTGCGAGGCCGGCCGCGCCGCTGCTCATCGCCGCCGGCGGGGAAGTGCTGCGCAGTGCGAGATCGACCTCGACGTGTTGGCGCTGGCCGTCGGCAGCCACGAGCGCGAGCACACCCATCAGGCGCGGCGTGATGCCGGCGAGCGTTCGGCCGGCGAGCGCCACGCGGAATCCGCCCGAGCCGTCGGGCTGGCTCTCGATCCGCTCGATCTCGACGCCGCCGCGCCGGTCGGGGAAGAACGCGTGCGCAGCCGGCGCGACGCCGGCGCAACGCGATTCGCCCCGACATGGATGCACGCCGAGCGACGCGACGAGAGAGGCTGCTTCCGGCGTGCTCGGCGACGCGGTTTCCGTGCTGAGGTCGAGGGTGATGCCGAGCGCCGCGGGTGTCAGCGGAGTGCGGCCCGCCGCTTCGGCGAACAGGGCGCGCACGCTGCTACCGCCAGCGTCGCCGGCGAGGGCGCGTTCGAGCACCAGCTTCGCCGGAATGCATTCGACCTCGCAGACGAGGAGATCGGCGCGCACACGCGCGATCCGTTCGCGCCCGACGCCGGCCGCGAAGACCGCGCGGGTCGTGAGCAGCACGCGACCTTCGTAGCCGTAGGTCGTGAATAGCCCTTCTGACTCCTTGAAAGCGGAAGGCGCGGGCCAGGCGACCGGCTCGACGGCAGCGTCGTGGATCTCCCAATGCAGTTCCGTTGCGAGCCCCGATTCGCCGGGATCGCGCCAGTAGAGATGCCAACCGGCGTCTAGCTCGAAGAGCACACCGAGTCGCAGCGAGCCCCCCTCGAGCGAATCGTCGGGATGCACGAGCAGGCTCGCAACGACGCGCGGGTTGCCGTCGTCGAAGGCGCCCAGCGCACGCGCGCGAGCGTGCGCCGCGAGCGGCTCGGCGGCGGCCGCTGCGGAAAGCGGCAGTGCAGCCGCGCACAGCAGAAGCGCGAGCTTCGTCAGTCGCTGGGGGATTCGAAACATCGGCCAGCGCATCGGCGCGCCGCAGGCCCACGCGTGTGACGCCCGACCCATCCCTCACGAATGTGCAGATCGTCTGCGTATCGAGCGCGCATGCGTTGCAGAGAAGCTGCCGACGGTGGCGCTGAGGGCCCGAAAAACTCGCGAGTTGCGGTAACGCCGCTCACGCAGCACCGCCGTGCGAGCGTCGATGACGCCCGCGTGAGTTCGGAGCACTCGGCTCCTTGGAGGAATGCATGAGACGCGGCCCTGCGGATCGTCTCGTCGCCAGCGTGCGCCGGCTGCGGCGCTTCGTGGGAGCGGGCCTGCTCGTGCTCGCATTCGCGGCTCCCGCCATGGCGGGCCCGCGCGAACAGGCCAAGCGGATGCACGACCGCCTGGTCGGCGTGCCGCCGTCAGAAGCGGTGCTCACGTCGATGGCGGCGAAGATCGCGGCCGGCGACGCCATCGGCGCCGCCTACGAGGCGATGCAGAACCGCCACTTCTACTCGTCCTCTCTCAAGAATTTCGTGACGCCGTGGACGAACGTCGACCAGAGCGTATTCGGGGACCTGAACGACTACACCGCCACGGTGATCGGGATGATCCGCGACGACGTACCGTTCAACAGCGTGCTCTCCACGGATCTCGTCTACGTCGGCGCACCCGGCGTCGTCGGGACGGCGTATTCGCATACGAACAACGATCACTACCGCGCGCTCGAAACCGCGCGAGTGAACCTCGCAGACCCGACCCGGCTGGTTCCGGTGATGCAATCGACGTTGCCGGGCGCCGTGCTCGCCGCGGGCGAGACCGCGGGGGTCATCACCACGCGCGCCGCCGGCGAGGCCTTCTTCAGCGCCGGGACGAACCGCCGCATGTGGCGCTTCACGACCATGAACTTCCTGTGCCGCGACATGGAGCAGCTCAAAGATGCGAGCCGCCCGACGGACCGCATCCGTCAGGACGTGAGTCGCAGCCCGGGCGGCGACAGTTCGGTGTTTCACAACCACTGTACGGGCTGCCACAGCGGCATGGATCCGATGGCGGGGGCCTACGCCTATTACGAGTGGGACACCACCAGCGCGCGTGTCGTCTTCTCGCGCGGTCAGGTGCAGCCGAAGTATCTGATCAACGCGAACACCTTCCCGTTTGGTTACGTCACCGGCGACGACCGCTGGGACAATTACTGGCGCATCGGTCCCATCTCGCTGCTCGGCTGGCGCGGGACCGAATCCGGCGGCTTCGGCGCCAAAAGTCTCGGCCGCGAAGTCGCGGCAAGCCGGGCGTTTTCCGTGTGCCAGGTAGAGAAGGCGTTCAAGCACACCTGCTTCCGCCCGGTTGGATCCCCCGAGGATCGCGTCGCCGTCGAGCAGATCGCGGATGTATTCGAGACGCAGAATTACAGCATGAAGCGCGTGCTGGCCGAGACCGCCGCGTTCTGCATGGGGAACTAGAGCATGCCGAAAGCAATCGCGATCGCATGGTTGGTCCTCGGGCTCGCAGCCGCCGGCTGCGGGGACTACGGCGGTGGTAGCGTGGTGGACGCCGGGGCTCCGGGGCCCGGCACGACACCGCCGCCGGGGTCGCCGCCGCCCGTCACCGTCGACCGCGCCGTCAGCGTCCAGGCCTTCACCGATACGGTGTTCCCGATCGTCCGCGCGCGCTGCGCAACCTGCCACGCGGGTGCGGGGCCGGGCTCGCCGAGCATTGCCCATCCCAACCCGGATACGGCGTTCACTGCGACCGTGAACACGCAGAAGGTGAATCTCACGACGCCGAATCGCTCGCGGCTCGTACGTCGTCTCGCGGCGGATTTTCACTACTGCTGGAGCGACTGCTCGCTGAACGGCATGGAGGTGGAGGCCGCGATCGCCACATGGGCCGAAATTCTCGCGTTGGCGGCGCCGCCGCCGGGAGGCGGGGGCACGCCCGGCGGAGGCGGCGCGGTCGATCTGATCGCGAGCGAAACGCTGCGCCTCGGCGACGGCGTGGAGGATCTCGGCGCCGAACGTTACGGCGAGCACGTGATCGCGTTCTACGACTTCAAGGAAGGCACGGGCTCGATCGCGCACGACACCAGCGGCGTAGCTCCGGCGATGGATCTCACGCTCACGGGCGTGAACTGGATGTCGAACTACGGCATCGAGATCGAGACGGGCAAGGCTAGCGCCACGCGCCTCGCGAGCCAGAAGCTCTTCAATCGCATCGCGAACGTGACGGGTGGCACCCAGCAGTACTCCGTCGAGGCGTGGGTGATCCCGGCCAATACGACCCAGGAGGGTCCGGCGCGCATCATCACGTACTCGAGCAACAGCGGCACGCGCAACTTCCATCTCGGTCAGACGCTCTATCAGTACGATTTCCGAAACCGCGGCGTGTTGCCGACGGTCAGCAACAACGGTACGCCTGCGCTCGTCACCTACGACGTGGATCGCGATCTCCAGGCGACGCTCCAGCACGTGGTGATCACCTACGACCAGTACCGCGGTCGGCGCATCCATGTGAACGGCCTGTTCACCGATGACGTGGACGAGCAGGGGCCGGGCAGGCTCTGGAGCTGGGATCCGAATCACACGTTCGTGCTCGGCAACGAGGCCAGCAACGACCGCCTGTGGCTCGGGAAGATCCAGCTCGTGGCGGTTTACGATCTCGCGCTGACGCAGGCGCAGGTCGAACAGAACTTCGACGCGGGCGTCGGCAAGCGCTTGATCATGCGCTTCGATGTGAGCCGCTGGGCGGGGGCGGGAAGCTTCATCGAATTCATGGTCAGCGAGCTCGACGATTTCAGTTACCTGTTTTGTCAGCCGACGTTCGTGAGCCCGAACGCCGCCGGCTTCCGGGTCTCGAACCTGCGCGTCGCCGTGAACGGCGTGGTGCCCGTGTCGGGGCAATCGTTTCAGAGCGTCGACGCGCTCGTCAGCGAGCCGCGCCAGCTGCTGTCGCGCCAGTGTTCGATCATCCAGAAGGATCAAGGCGCCGTCGACGACCTGTTCTCGATCGAGTTCGAATCGCTCGCCGGCTTTCAGGATCCCTTCGATCCGGGTCCGCCGCCGGTGCCGGCGGTCGAGGTGTTCGGGGAGCCGCTGCCGCGCGAGGGGCTGCGCGATTTCGATCGCGTGAACACTTCGATGGCGTCGCTCACGGGCGTGGATCCGAATCTGGCGAGCGTGCGCGATACGTTCGCGGAGCTGAAGCAACAGCTGCCGGGCACCTTCGACCTGCGCACGTTCTCGTCTTCCCAGCAGGTCGGCATCGCCAAGCTGGCGCTCGAATACTGCGATGCGATGGTCGAATCGAACACGCTGCGAACGGCCTTCTTCGGGACGACCCCGGCGTTCCAGTTCGATCAACCGGTCGCCACGGCGTTCTCGGATCAGACCAGGCGCGATCTCGTGATCGATCGGCTCGTCGACCGGATGTTCAACGCAAACGTCGCGTATCAGCCGAACCGCAGCGAAATGCGGCCGGTGCTCGACGGGCTGATCAGTGAGCTCACGGCCGCCTGCGCGACACAGACCTGCGATGCGTCGCGCACGCGCAACATCGTGAAGGGGCTGTGCGCTGCGGTGCTATCGAGCGCCGCGGTCACGGTCCACTGAGCGGGGGATTCCCATGAAGAAGGATCGCGGTCAGGGTTTGGCGATGCGCCACGAGAATCATCGCCGGCCCGTCAGCCGCCGGGATTTCCTGGCGCAGGGGCTGATCGCCGGCACGGCGATGGTGTTCTCTCCGAGCCTGTTCGGGCTGCTCCGCAAGTCCGACGGGGCGTTCGCCCAGACCATGGAGTGCGTGCTTTCCGGGGGCGCGGGCAAGATTCCGTTCGTCTGTTTCGATCTCGCAGGCGGCGCCAGCATCGCGGGCTCGAATGTGATGGTGGGCGGCCCGGGTGGGCAGCTCGATTTCCTGCCGGAGGCCGGCTACGAGAAGCTCGGCCTGCCGGACGACATGCTGCCGACGCTTCCGGCCCAGCTGAACAGCGAGCTGGGGCTCGTCTTCCATGCCGACAGCGCGTTCCTGCGCGGAATTCTCTCGAAGACGTCCGCCGCCACGCGCGCCAACGTGAACGGTTGCGTGATCTGCACCCGCTCGGACAACGACACGCAGAACAACCCGCACAACCCCATGTACGGCATCGCGAAGGCCGGGGCGGCGGGCGATCTGGTCACGCTCGTCGGATCGGCAGCGTCGGAATCGGGAGGCCGTTCGGTGGCGCCGATGTCGATGATCGATCCCGCCGTGCGCCCGACCAAAATCGACCGTCCGCGCGACGTGACGGGCCTCGTCGATACGGGCCGGCTAGTCGAGTTGTTGAATGCCGAGGACGCGGGCGCGGTGATGCGCGCGGTCGAGCGGATCGCGGAGCTCAAGCTCGCCAAGATGACGGAAGACGAGATCATCGAGAACTTGATCCGCTGCGGTTACCTCCAGAGCACGCGCCTGGTAGAGCAGTTCGGCAATCCGAGCCTGCTCGACCCGCTGCGCGATGCCGACATCACCGGTCAGGGGACGAGCATCTTCTCGGCGGGCGAAATCGCGACCGGCGACTTTTCGAAGACGGCTTCAGTCATGAAACTCGTCGTGAACGGCCTCGCGGGCGCCGGCACGATCGAATTCGGTGGCTACGACTATCACGACAGCACGCGCGCGACGGGCGAGCGCAAGGACTTCATCGCCGGGCAGGCGATGGGGGCGGTGCTCGAGTACGCGGCGCGCCGCGGTCGCCAGCTCATGCTCTATGTCTTCAGCGACGGTTCGGTCGATTCCGACGGCACGCTCGACAACTCCGCCGATGGGCGCGGCAAGGGGGTCTGGAAATCCGATGATTCGCAGACCGCCGCGGCCTTCATGCTGGTCTACGATCCCGTCGGTCGACCGCAGCTCACGAGTCCGAGCGCGCAACAGATCGGCTACTTCCGTCCGTCGGGCTCCCTCGAGACGGGTGCCACCCGCATCTCGAACAACGTCACCCAGCTCGTCGAAGCGGTGGTTCTCAACTATCTGGCCCTGCACAACGAGGCCGGCCGCTTTGCGTCGGTGCTGCCCGGCCATGGCCTGGGCACGGGCGCGCAACTCGATGCGCTCACCGCCTTCCAACCGATCCGCGGCTGAGCCTCCGTACAGTCCGTGAGCCAGCTCGCCGGGCCGCGCCCGCGTGCGACCGCGCTGCAAGGCGCGGCCGCGGGAACTTCACTAAATTGCGCCCGGGAGGTCCGGCGCATGGGAAGCCACGCGACCCAACTGCGGATGCCGTCGAAGGAGCAAGCGCTGCCCGGGCGCGCGCTGCGCATGCGCGTTTCCGAGAAGCATGCTGTGCTCGGCTCGTCGCTCGAGCCCCCGTTCCCGGCGGGGTGCGAGCTCGCACTCTTCGGGATGGGCTGCTTCTGGGGCGCGGAGCGCAAGTTCTGGCAGGCGCCCGGCGTGTTCACGACGGCGGTCGGATACGCCGGCGGTCTCACGCCGAACCCGAGCTACGAGGAAGTCTGCTCGGGCCTCACGGGACACAACGAAGTCGTGCGCGTGGTCTACGATCCGGCGCGGACGAGCTACGCCGCGCTGCTTCGTCTCTTCTGGGAGAGCCACGACCCGACGCAGGGCATGCGCCAGGGCAACGATGCCGGAACCCAGTACCGCTCCGGAATCTACGTGCACTCGGACGCCCAGCGCGAGCTGGCGCTCGGCTCGCGCGACGCCTTTCAGGAACGCTTGCGCGAGGCGGGCTACGGCGCGATCACGACCGAGATCGAAGGCGCGCCCGAGTTCTACTACGCCGAGGATTACCACCAGCAATACCTGGCGAAGAACCCGCGCGGCTACTGCGGGCTCGGCGGCACGGGAGTCGCCTGCCCCATCGGCCTGGACGCGGCGCAGGGCTAGAGAGAGGGAACGTGCGCTTTTCCTACGCCGAGTCGATGTGCGATCCGAGCCATTACCTGCCGCTCGCGATCGCGGCCGAGCAGGCGGGATACACTACTTTCTGTGTTCCCGACAGCATCGCCTATCCGAGAGATTCCGACAGCAAGTATCCCTATACGCCCGACGGAAACCGGCATTTTCTGGAGGACAAGCCGTTCATCGAGCCGTTTTCGTTGATCCCGGCGATGGGCGCGGTGACGCAAAAGCTCCGCTTCACGACCTTCGTGATGAAGCTTCCGATCCGGCAGCCCGTGCTCGTGGCGAAATCGGCAGCGTCGGTCGCCGTGCTGACGGGAAACCGTTTCGGGTTCGGCGTGGGCCTTTCGCCCTGGCCCGAAGATTTTGCACTCTGCGGACAGCCGTGGGAGGCGCGCGGGGCGCGGATGGACGAGATGATCGAAATCATCCGCGGCCTCACGCGGGGTGGCTTCTACGAGTTTCACGGCAAGCACTACGACATCGCGCCCGCGAAGATCTGTCCGGTTCCGACGCAGCCGATCCCGATCTTGATCGGCGGCCACGCCGAGGCGGCACTGCGCCGCGCAGCGCGCATCGGCGATGGCTGGATGCACGCGGGCGGCGATGCGGTGGCCCTGCGCGAGTTTCTGCGGCGTCTCGCCGAGCTGCGCCAAGAGTGTGGCCGCGAGCGCGAGCCCTTCGAGGTGCACGTGATCGCGATGGAGGCCTTTACACTCGATGGAGTCAAACGCCTCGAGGATCTCGGTGTCACCGATGCGATCGTGGGCTTCCGCAACGCCTACGAGAAGGACACGCAGTCGCTCGCGCAGAAAACCGAAGCGCTCACGCGCTTTGCGGAAGCGGTGATCGCGAAGCTCTAGCGGGCTCGCGGTAGTCGTCCGCGCGGTGTCGCCCGCGTCAGCGATCCCCAGATTCGGCGGCGGGAACGTTCGGAGGCGCTTCGATGTAGGCGTTCGCCGCGCCGTAGCGGTAGACGAGTTCGCCGCCCGAGTGACCCGTTCGAACCGCCGCGACGAGCGTGGCGAGCGAGACGACGAGGGCGGCGGCGCGCGCGATGCCGCCGACGCTCCCGCCCGCGAGTCCGAGCCCAGCGATCGCGAGCCCCGCAGCGCCGAGATAGACGACCCACTCCGCCGACTCTTCGTGCGCTTCGATGTGATCTTCGTCGACGATCTTCTCGACGCGTTCTTCCTGATCGCTCCCCGTCTCTTCCGCGAACCAGGCGGAGCCCACGAGCAGCGCCTGCATCAGCACGACCACGGCCCACGTGCGAGGGGGCGTGCGCCCCGAACGGATCGCGAGCAGCATCAGCGCGGCAAACAGCGGCATGAGCGCAGCGAGTGCAATCGGGAAATGGACGACGGCGGGATGCAGGGGATCGGGAAGCAGGGGATCGGGAAACATGGGATGGGCTCCTTCCTTGCCGAGTTGCTAGTGCGAAACGCCACAGTGCGCGGCGCCCGCGCCGAGCAGCGTCACGGGTTGCCGGGCCAGGAGCAGGCCGAGCGCTGGAGCGCCACCGCTCGACTCCCGGGTGAGGAAGTCCATCGTCGCGTCGAAATCGTCGAGCAGCCGCGGCGCCGGCTCGAGCGGGAAGCTGAGCGGCAGCGTGAAATCGTCCCAGTGGATCGGAATCAAGCAGCGGGGAGTGGTGGCGCCGACCACGGCGTTCCAGTAACCCTGCCGATACGTTTCGTCGCGGGTGCCGAGACCGCCGACGCCGAGCAGCACGATGTCCGCGTGCCGTCCCGTGAGCGCCCCCTCGACCCAGCCTGCGCTGCCCTGGACGAGGAGACTGCCGACGGCATGCGAAACGAGCAGCGAGAAGCTCCCGCCTTCGAGATAGTCCATGGCGCGCGCGGGGGGCACGAGCGGCTGCGTGATCTCTCCCATCGCCATCCCGTGCGGGAAGTGTTGCGAGCGGATCGCCGTCACCGTGAAGGCACCGAAGGTCATGGGCTCGCCGGGCGTGAGGAGGTGGATCTGGTTCTCGGGAAGGCCGGCGCCGCGCGCGATGTTCGCCGTCGATTCCGATCCAACGACCACGGCGCCGGTGCGGCGCGCGACCTCGGGCGAATCCATCGCGTGGTCGTAGTGCGAGTGCACCGCGATCACCGCGGCCAGATCGGAGATGCCGGCGTCGGCGAGCGTGCGGGTGATCACGGCCGGGTCGGGAGCGATGCGGCCGAGAATCACGCTCGTCGTGCTCGGCCGCGTGAAGAAGCCGTCGGTCAGGAGCGAGGTTTCACCGTCGCTGATCAGCAGCGTGGCGACGCCAAAATAGGTCACGGTGACGCGCGGGCCGGCCGCCTTCTCGTCCGCGCTCGCGAGCCAGAGGTTTGCGTAGGGCTCGAGGCTCGGATGATCGTTCAGGCGCCAGGCGAGCCAGCCGGCGCCGAGCAGCAAGAGCGCGAGGACGGCGAGGAGCAGGCGCCGCATCACGCTAGTGCCCGCATCCGGAGTGTCGCGTGATCCCCGACCCGTCGACGGCCGAAGTGAACGCTCGCCTGCTCGCGCATCTGCGTCGCATGAACAGGATGCATAGCGTGGAGTTCGCCGAACCGCCGTCGCGCATCCGCACCGGCTCGCCGATCTGGGGCGCGTTCCTCGCCCACCCCCGCCTGCGTTCCCGGGCTGATTGCGCCGGGCAGAGGTGGCCCGGCAGGCGCTTTTCGTGCGAGCGGGCGCGGCGCGTCCGCTATGTTCGCGCCCGGATCGGAGAAGCCCCTTGCGCAAGGCCGTCAGCCTCGTCTGCCTCGCCTATGCGATCGCGGCGATCGTCGCTGTCGCGGAGGGCTTCGCCGTCGAGGTGCACGGCTATCCGCCGCTCGCGACGGCGCTCGCCGCCGACGTGGCGGCGACGATCGCGGTCTTCGCGTTCAGTTTCATCTTCAAGAACTCGAGCTTCTACGATCCCTACTGGAGCGTCGCGCCGCCGGCGATCGCGCTTTATTTCGGCCTGCGTCCGACGTCAGAGGCGGTCGATGGTCTGCGTGTGATCCTGGTCTTCGCGCTCGTGCTCGCATGGGCCGTGCGACTCACGCACAACTGGGCGCGCGGTTGGCAGGGGTTGGGGCACGAGGACTGGCGCTACATCCGCCTGCAAGAGCAATCGGGGCGCGCCTACTGGCTCGTGAGTTTCTTTGGCATCCATCTGATGCCGACTCTCTGGGTGTTTCTCGGTTGCCTGTCCTTGTATCCTGCGCTCGCGCTCGGCACGCGGCCGTTCGGCGCGCTCGATGCGCTGGCTGCGCTCGTGACGGCCGGCTCGATCTGGATCGAAAAGCGCGCCGATGACGAGCTCCGCGAGTTCCGCCGCGCCGGCCACGGCCCGCACGCAATTCTCAAGACCGGACTCTGGGCCTGGTCGCGCCACCCGAACTATTTTGGCGAGATGGGCTTCTGGTGGGGGCTCTGGCTGTTCGGACTCTCGGCGGATCCTTCGTGGGGGTGGTGGACGCTCGTCGGGCCCGTTTCGATCACGCTGATGTTCCGCTTCGTGAGCCTGCCGATGGTCGAGACGCGCATGCTCGAGCGCCGACCGGATTACGCCGCGCACACGCAGACGACCCCGCTCGTGTTCCTGCGGCCGCCGCGTCGCACGGCGAACTGAAGAGCGACGGATCCAAGGAGTCCCCATGCTCTCCCCCCTCGATGACTATCCCATCCACCAGATCGCCGAGCCCATCCGCCACGTCGGCACCAGCGATCGCAATTTCTACGATCGCTACTACTTCAACCTGCACGGCTGCAGCGACGAACTCTTCCTCGTCACTGGAATGGGTCAGTACCCGAACCTCGGCGTGCAGGACGCCTTCGCGGTGGTCGTTCGCAATGGCATCCACCGGGTGGTGCGCGCGTCGCGCGAGCTCGGCAACGACCGCATGAACACGAGCGTGGGCCCCTTCCGGATCGAGGTGATCGAGGGCTTGAAGCGGCTGCGCGTGGTGCTCGAGCCCAACGAATGGGGGCTCGCGATGGATCTCGTCTTCGAGGGCGCGATCGAGGCCTTCCACGAGCAGCGCCACTTCATCCGGCAATTCGGGCGCGTGCTGTTCGATACTTCGCGGCTCGCGCAGACGGGTTGTTGGTCGGGGACGCTCGAGATCGGAGCCGAGAAGTTCAAGATCACGCCGGATCGCTGGTGGGGCACGCGCGATCGTTCCTGGGGCGTGCGCCCCGTAGGCGAGGCCGAGCCGCCCGGAATTCGCGCGACGACGCCGGTGATCGGCGGCCTCTGGAGCTACGCGCCGATGCAGTTCGACGACTTCTCGATCATGTACATCTGCCAGGAGTCCGGCACGGGCGAGCGTGCGCTCGAAGAGGCCGTACGGATCCCAGCGCTCGGCCGTCCGGGCAAGCCCGAGCTGCTCGGGCGTCCGGAGTTTGAATTCGAGTTCGTCTCGGGCACGCGCCAGGTGAAGCGCGCACACTTGCATCTGATGGAGCCGAGCGGGCGCAAGCTCGAGATCGCGGTCACGCCGCTGCTTCCGATGTACGTGGGAGTGGGCACGGGCTATGGCTTCGATGCCGATTGGCGGCATGGCATGTACCAGGGGGCCCTCAAGGTGGAGGGCTTCACGCTCGACACGCGCGATCCCGCGAACAAGGCGCGGCTCTTCGGCCTCGTCGACAACGTCGCGCGCTTCGAGCTCGACGGGCAGGTCGGCTACGGCCTCTTCGAGTACCTGTTGATGGGCCCCAACGCCCGCTTCGGCTTCAAGAGCTTCGAAGACGTGGCTCCCTGAAAGCGAAAGACACGACGCCATGCCGACGCCCTGGAAGCGCGATCTCGAATCCGACCGCAAGCAGCTCGCAGCCTGGCTCGCGCAGCAGCTCCCCGCCGGCGCGGAACCGCGGCTCTCGGAGCCGACGAGCCCCACGGCTTCCGGCTTCTCGAATGACACGCTGCTATGTGATCTCGAGTGGCGCGAGGCGGGCCGCGCACGCAGCGAATCGTTGGTGGTGCGCGTTCAACCGATGGGTTTCCAGGTATTCCCCGAATATGACCTGGCCCTCCAGGTGCGCACGCTCCAACTGCTCGGCGAGACGAATGTCCCCGTGCCGCGCGTGCTGTGGTTCGAGCCCGACGATCGCAGCGTGCTGGGCGCGCCATTCTATGTAATGGCACGCGTGACGGGGCGCGTGCCCACGGACCAGCCGCCCTATCACACGGGGGGCTGGATGACCGAGGCTTCGCCCGCCGAGCGTGAGGCGATCTGGTGGGGCGGGATCGAGAGCATCGCGAAGATCCACCGCCTCGATTGGAAGCGGCTCGGCTTCGGATTTCTCGAGAAGCCCGAGCTCGGCGCGACGGGCCTCGCGCGCGAACTCGCGCATTATCGGAACTACTTCGCCTGGGCGGCGCGCGGCGAGCCTCAGCCGACGATCGAGGCCGCATTCGATTGGCTCGAGAAGCATGCGCCGGTGGACGAGCCCACCGTTCTCTTGTGGGGCGACGCCCGCATCGGCAACATCATCTTCGACGGCACGCGGCCGGCGGCCGTGCTCGACTGGGAGATGGTCGGCCTCGGCAGCCCGGAATCCGACCTCGCCTGGGCGATTTTTCTCGATCGCCACCACAGCGAGGGGGTCGAGACGCCGCGGCTCGCGGGCTTCCCCTCCTATGAGGCGACGGTCGCCCGCTACGAGTCGCTCACGGGCCACCGCGTGAAGCATCTCCACTATTACCAGGTCTTTGCTGCGTTCCGCTTTTCGGTGATCTTCCTGCGCATCGCCCAGCAGATCGTGCACTACGAGTTGATGGACGCCGCGGCGGGCCGCCGCTTCGAGCTCGACAACACCGTCACGCGTCTGCTCGCGAAGGATCTCGGGCTGCCGAAGCCGTGAGACGCCGGCGCCCGTCTACGGCGCTTCCGGCTCGACGCGCAGCAGCAGGCCCTCGACCTTCACGACGCGCACCACGGCGCCCACCGCGATGCGTGCATCAGCGCTCGCAGCGCGGGCGCGCCAACGCTCGGCGCCGATCTGCACCCAGCCCTCCGGGTCGAGCTCGACGCTGACGATGGCGTGCGCGCCGATCACGTTCTCGGCGCCGCCCGAGCCGCCGGCCGGTTCGTAGGCGATGCGCAGCACGGGGAACAGGATGAGATCCTTCACAACCCACAGGCCCATCACCAGCGCGGCGGTTGCGAGGGAGAGCTCCCAGCCGCGCACGAGCACCACGAGCACGACCGCGAGCACCACCCAGCTCGGTGCTTCGAAAGCGAGATAGCGCGCGAAGACGCGCCGGGTGCTCGCGCGCTGTGGGTTCATGCCGGCGCTCACAGTCCGAGCTCGGCGAGCTCCACCGGGCGGCGCTGGGCGGCGGAACGCTCCGCCGCGATTCCGAGCGCGACGGCCTCGAGTCCGTCGCGAACGCTCACCTCGGGCGCGCGGCCCTCGCGAATCGCGCGCTGAAACGCCAGGTGCTCGAAGAAGGTCGAGCCGTGATGGAAGCCGGCTTCGAGCACGGCCGCGTCCACGGGAACGTGCAGCGTCTCGACGCTGCGAGGCTGCCGACGCCCGATCACGAGCGTCGATTCCGGCAGGAAGCACTCGAGCTTGCCGGCATCGCCGGTGGCCGAGATCTCCTCCTGGTGACGCGAGCCCTCGGCGAACATGCACAGATCGAGCAGCGCGCGGGCGCCGCCCTCGAAATCGACGAGGACGAAGGCGTTGTCGAGAATGTCCGGCGTCTTCCCGTCGTAACGTTCGTTCAGGTGGTTCACGTCCTGCCCCGCCGAGGCAAAAACGCGCAGCGCGCGCGTGCCGACGATCAGCCGCATCAGATCGAAAAAGTGACAGCACTTCTCCACGAGGGTGCCGCCGGTGTTGAGCGAGAAACGATTCCAATCGCCGATCTTCGGTAGAAACGGAAAGCGGTGTTCGCGGATCGCGAGCATCACGAGCCGGCCGATCGTGCCGCGCTTCACCTCCTCGATCAGCCGCGCCACCGGCGGCATGTAGCGATACTCCATGCCCACCCACACGACGCCCGCGTGGTGCGCCGCGAGCTCCTCCACGCGCAGGCAATCCGCCAGCGTGGTGCACAGCGGCTTCTCGACGAGCACATGCAGGTTCGTGCGGAAGACGTCCTCGAGCACGGCGGCGTGCGTATGGTTGGGCGTCGCGACCACGACGGCGTCGACGGGGGCCTTCGCGAGCAGCTCGCGGTAGTCGGAGTAGACCTGCACGCCGGCTCCCGCCGTGTCGGTGCCCCAGCGCCGCGAAGGTTCGTGCGGGTCGGCGATCGCCGTGATCCTCGCGCCGGGGACGAGCGCGAGATTGCGCAGGTGCTCGAAGCCCATCATGCCGGTGCCGATGACTCCGTAGCGGATCACGTCGCTCATGCAGCCTCTCCCCGCGCGCGGGCCCGCCCGAGATGCCGAGGGATCCTAACGCTGCAGGCGCGAGGCAACGACGGTGCGATCTCATCGCGCGCAACGTGCCTCCGCGGCCGCACGCTCCGCTCAGCCGCTGAGAAATGCGTCGATCCGCGCGCGCGCCGATCGCGAGAGCCCCGTCGGGAAGGCGTCGAAACCGTGGATGCCGCCCGGCCAGATGGCGAGTTCCGCACGGTTTCCCGCCGCCAGCCAGCGCGCGTGCATGAAGAGGGAATCGTCGAGCAGGGGATCGAGCGTGCCGATCGTGAAAAGTGCGGGCGGTAGTCCGCGGAGATCCGCGTAGAGCGGCGAGACGTCGGGGTCCCGGCGGCGGGTGCGATCCGGCACGAAAAAATCGGCGAACCACTCGATGATCGGAGTCGAGAGTACGAGATTGCGCTCGCCCCAGCGTTTCTGGCTCGGCGTCATCGAAAGATCGTAGTCACCGTAGACGAGGTTGGCGCCGACGAAGGGCGTGAGGCCGTGGCGCTCGCGCAGGCGGATCAGCGTCAGCGCGGCGAGATGCGCACCGGCCGATTCGCCGCCGATCCATAGGCGTGTCGCGCCAAATTCGGCGCTGGCATGCTTCGCGAGCCAGAGCGCCGCGGCTTCGCAATCTTCGGGGCCGGCGGGGAAGGGGTGCTCCGGCGCGAGCCGGTAATCGACGCTCACCACGGCGAGGCCGCAGTGGCGCGCGATCGCCCAATTGCGCACGTCCGATTGGTTGGCTGCACCGAGCGTCCAGCCGCCGCCGTGCAGATGCAGATAGACGCCGCGCACGACCTCCGGCACCAATATGCGCAGGCGCAGATCGCCGCCCGGGCCGGGAATGCTGCGCTCGCGCGCGGCGGCCACCGTTTCGACGGGCCCGAAGATGCTGCGCCCCTCCTCGCGGGCCTTGCGGATCGCTGCCGGCGGGAACGCCGTCATGGGCGGCGCCGCCGCGATCGCGGCTTCGAGCTTGCGATTGAACTCGGCCGTCTCGGCGTCGATCGATGCCGCTGCAAACAGCTTCGGATCCGGCGATGAAGGGTTCGGCATCCGGTCTTTTTAGCACGGCGGAATGCCGGGTTTGAATCGGAGGTGGCAGGCAGTTGCTTCTCGAGCTTCCCGAACGCACGAGCGGGGTCGTCGGTCGCCTCGAGTGTCGTGCGAGCGTGGTCCCTACGCCGCTCGCGATTCTGCCTGGAGCTCCGTTCGCTGGCGCCAGGGGTTCCGGGATCGCTGTCGGTGGAGGCCCCCGGGCCTGCTCGGGTTCGACGGACAGCAGAGGCTGCCCGTGGCGAAGGTCTGACAGTATTCGGCGCTGTGATCGAGCACCCGCGGCGCTAGCATCGCGCCCGAACCCCCGAGATCACGGGGGATGGGGGGATGCGTGCAGCCCGGCGAGGTTCGCAGACGCATATTGGAAGATCATCGCAAGCTGCGCGTGATGCTCGACGCGCTGCTGCCGCTCGCCGCTCGCTTCGAACGCGGCGATGCGACCGACGGCGCCCGGCTGCGAGAGGATGCCCTCGCGCTCTACGAGACGTTCGCGGCGCATCTGCTTCACGAGGAGAACACGCTCGAGCCGGCATTGCGCGCGCGCGGGGCCGAGGGAGCGAAGTTCGCCGAGCGACTCGCGCACGAACACAGGGAGCAACGGGCGCTCCTCGCCTATCTGGTGGCGCGGCTCGAGGACCATCCGACTCCCACGCTGCTGGTGGCGCGCGAGGTGCGAAGCTTCGCCGAATACCTGCACAGCGACATGGCGCACGAGGAGTCGACGCTGCTCACGGCCGCGGCGCTGCCCGACGAGCCCTAGCGGCGCTAGCTGCCCACCGCGAGGTCCGCGATCCGGCGCAGATTTCCCGCGTCGCCGACCACGACGACGCGATCGTCTGCACGCAGCCGTTCATCGGCAGCCGGCTGAAAGCGCGTCGCTTCGCCCGCGCGCTTGATGGCCAGGATCTGGAGCCGCAAACCCCGCAAGGGGAGGTCGAGCAGGCAGGTGGCTTCGAGCGCGGATCCCCGCCCCACCTTCACTTCCTCCAGGTTGAACTCCGCAGGTGCGCCGGAGGGGTCCACGAGCGAAACGAAATCGACCACCGATGGGTTCGACATGGCCCGCGCGATGCGCGCGCCGCCCATGTGATAGGGCGAGACGACCTGCGTGGCGCCGGCGAGTTTGAGGCGGCGGATGCCTGCGTCGGATTCTCCGCGTGCGTGGATGCCGATGCGCGGATTGGCTTCGCGTGCGGAAAGCGTGATGAACACGTTGTCGGCATCGCTCGCCGTCGCGACCACGATCGCGCGGGCGCGCCCGATGCCGGCTTCCGTGAGCACAGCGTCATCGAGTGCCGAGCCGATGACGAAGGGGTGGCCGCTCGTCTCGAGTGCCGGCTGCTCCGCTGCGTTCACTTCGATCACGACGAATGCGATGCCGAGCGCGTGCAGCTCGTCGGCCACGACGCGGCCGAATCGGCCGTATCCGCAGAGCACGACGTGTTCCTTCAGCAGCGAGAGGGTGCGCTTCATGGCTCTCCTTCCCATCAGGTCGCGGATCCGGCCCTCGATCAGGAACTCGGCGAGCGCGACCAGGGTGTAGAACGTGGTGCCGACGCCGAGCACGATCAGCAGCATCGTGAAACTCTTGCCCACGGCGTCGAGCGGCGGCGCCTCGCGATAGCCGATCGTCGAGATCGTGATCATCGTCATGAAGAGCGCGTCGAGCGGCGGCATGCCGACGAGGAGCCCGTAGCCGAGCGCGCCAAAGCTCACGACCAGCGCGACGGCTGCGCCCGCGATCAGGAGGCGGCGGCTCGTGCTCATCGCGCGGGCGATCCCGGGGCAGGCGCAGGCGGATCAGCGACACGAGCGCCGTGGTACGTCGCGCACTCCGCTTCGCGACCTCGTACCACGCGTCGGCCGGCGAGTGGTCCGTGGCGTTCCGTCACGACCGTGCATTGGTCCTCGTGGCCATCGCGCTCGTAGTAGAGAATCACCCAGTCGGCGGTGGCGCCGAGCTCGTGGGCGCGGGCGGTATTCGAAAAGAGCGCGGTGAACGACCAGCCGTCGTGCTCGGTGTGCAGCACTGGCAGCCAGGCGCGCCGGCCCGCATTGAAGCGCTTGGGAGCGATGGTGCGGAGATCCCCGGCCGCAGCGCGGCGCCGGTAGTCGGCGTCGACGGCGAGCAGGGTCCCGATCGAAGGTCGCGCCGTCGCTGAGTCGTGCAGCGCAGACTCACGCGCGCCCAGCAGGCGCGCGCGTCGGCGCGTCGAGCGGCCGAGCATGCCGGCGAGGAGCTCACGCACCGCGCGCACGCGGCGTTCGCCGAAGCCCGGCACGCGCGCGAGGCGTCCATCGTGGGCTGCGAGCTCGAGCTGCTCGAGTGTCTCGAGATGGAGCTCGGCGTGCACGCGGCGGGCCAGCTCCTCGCCGATCCCCGGCACGGTAGTGAAGAGGTCCTCGGGCGAGACCTGCCCCTCGAGGCGCTCGAGCATTCCGAGGCGTCCGGTGTGCACGATCTCGGCGATGGCTGCGGCGAGGCTCTTCCCGATGCTCGGGAGGCGATCGACGCCTTCCAGACCTTCGCGCTCGAGGATCTCGGCGACGGGCGTCTCGCACGTGCGCAGCGTGAGCGCGCCGGCTCGGTACGCGCGCACGCGGTAGGGGTTTTCGCCCTGTGCCTCGAGCAGGTCGGCGACCCGTTCGAGTACGTCGGCAACGTCCTCGTTGCGAACGCGCGAGGCGGCGACGGCAGGGCTCACGACGCGAGGCTAGGGGAAGATGCCGCGGTCCGCCGTTGGGCGACCCGCGCACGCTCCGCCCCTCCCCGCTGGGGCCGGGTTCGCTGGGGCTACGCGCGTTCCCTGCTGGCACATGGGGTGCTACGTGAACACCGGCGCGGCTCCCTCCGGCGGAGCGAGCGCGGAGGCCGCACGTGAAGATCGCGATCGAAGCCATTTGCGAGCCTGCGGAGCCCGAGGTGGAGATCGTCGAGCGCAAGGGGCTCGGCCATCCCGACAGTATCTGCGACGCGCTCGTCGAGGCGTGGAGCCTTGCCCTCTCGCGCCACTACCTCGCGCAGCATGGAGCGATTCTGCACCACAACGTGGACAAGGCGCTGCTCGTGGGCGGCGCCGCGGCGCCGTGTTTCGGGGGCGGCCGCGTGCTCGAGCCGATCACGATCTTTCTGGCCGGGCGCGCCACCGGCGAGGTGCGGGGCGTCGCCGTGCCCGTCGCGGAGATCGCCGAGGAGAGCGCGAAAGGCTGGCTGCGTGCGAACCTGCGCGGCCTCGACGTGGAGCGGCACGTGCAGCTGCATCCCCTCGTGCGGCGCGGCTCGACGGATCTGGTCGATCTCTTCGGCGCCGGCGGGCCGAGCCTCGCGAACGACACGTCGCTCGGCGTGGGCTACGCGCCCCTCTCGCCGCTCGAGGCGCTCGTGCTCGCCGTCGAGAATCACCTCACGTCGCGCGCACTGCGCGACGCGTTTCCGGCGCTCGGCGAGGACGTCAAGGTGATGGGCACGCGCCTCGCGACGCGCGTTCGCCTCACGTTGGCGGCGGCACTCGTGGATCGTCAGCTCGCCGACGCGGCGGCGTATCGCGCGGCGCGTGCGCGTGTCGCCGAGGAGGCACGCGCGGTCGCGCTCGCTCTCGGTCACGAGTCGATCGAGATCGAGGTGAACGGCGCCGACGACGATCTGCGCGGGCGCTTCTACCTGACGGTGACGGGCCTCTCGGCCGAGTCGGGAGACGACGGCCAGCCGGGCCGCGGCAATCGCGTGAATGGTCTGATCGCGCCGCGCCGCGCGATGACCCTCGAGTCCGTCGCCGGCAAGAACCCCGTCACGCACGTGGGCAAGCTCTACAACGTGGCGGCGTGTCTGCTGGCCGAGGAACTCGTCGCGCGGGTGCCGGACCTCTCGGAGGTCGAGTGTCGGCTCGTGAGCCGGATCGGACGCCGCGTCGACGATCCGCCGCTCGTGCACGTGCGCGTGCGGGGCGCAGATCCGCGCAACGCGGAGCTGCGCACTCGGATCGAGTCGATCGTCGCGCAGCGGGTCGCGGAGATCCCGTTGCTCTGGCACGCGTTGCTCGCGGGCGAGATCGGTCTCGATCGCTGGCCTCTGCGGGCCGCGCGCGCTTGAGGTAGTGCGCCCCAGTCTGGCAGGCCCCGGCTGCGGCAGCTTGCCCCGACCGTTCGGGTCCTCATGCGGCTCGCACCCCGCGCGCTGGCACGAGGCTTGCGATTGGGCAGAACGCGCCCCGGTTCAGCAGACCAGCGCCCAGATCCAGGGGCCAGCGCCCGAATCAGAGGAGAAAACTACCGATGGCCGATTTCCTCAGCGCCTACTCCATCCAGCAATGGCTCGAATCTGCGCCGCAAGGCTACCTGATGAACACCGAGAACGGTCACCCGCCGGGCGAGAAGGAGCCGGATCTCGTACTCGGCGATCCTCTGCTGCGCGAGCAGGCGATCCGGACCACGGTGCAGCTCGTGGTGGGCGAGCGCTGCGCGCTTTCGGCCTCCTCGGGCCTCGTGAACGCGGCGCCGGACGAGGGCAGCAAGCGCTTCCTGGCGACGCAGACCCTCGACGAGGCCCGGCACGTGGAAGTCTTCACGCAGCGACTGTTCGATCTCGGCGTCAAGAAATCGGAGCTCGAAGCGACGATCCAAAGCCACGCCAACCCGAACCTCGTGAAGTTCGCCGAGGTGTTGCTCGAGAAGGTCGATCGCAAGGATTTCGTGGCCGGCGTGGTCGGGCAGAACATCGTGCTCGAAGGCATGGCGTTTCACGTGTTCGAGATGCTCCAGGCCGGGAACCAGGCCTTGAACCCGAAGTTCGCGCACACGCTCACCGGCACGATCGCCGACGAGCGGCGGCACGTGGGCTTCGGCGAGAACCGCATCGGCTCGCTCCTGCGCGAGAACCCGCACCGCAAGGCCGACGTCGAGCGCATGCAGAAGGAGATGTCCTACTACATGCTCGCGACCTTCGCGGATTCCTTCCGCGCGGGTCCGGCGCAGGAGGAGATGGCGCGCCTGCGGCGCGAGGCGGGAGGCGCACCTTCGAAGGCGGAGTGGCAGGGTGTGGACCTCTCGGCGCTCGAGCCGCGGGAGATGGAGGCCGTGCTGGCCGACACCGTGCTCGCCGAGTTCAAGCGCCGGCTCGGGCGGATCGGGCTCGAGTACCAGACGCCGGCTCGGCCCTGAGATGAGCGAGGAAGGGCCGGACATCCACGATTCCGAGCCGGCGCACTTCTTCGAGCAGGTACATAGTTTCGAGTTCTGGTTCGAGGCCGTGGAGGGCTACCTCCACGGCCTCGATCATGGACACCGCCGCGAGACGCCCGAGGCCGAATTGCCGGCCGCCGAGCGCGAGCGGCTGATCACCGTGTTGTGCAACTACTGCGTCGGGGAGACGGCGGCGCTCGACGGAGCCAGCGGTCTCGTCCAGATCGCCCCCAATCGGGCCACCAAGATCTTCCTTTCCACGCAGACGGTCGACGAAGGCCGCCATCTCGAAGTGCTCGTTCACCGCCTGCGCGAACTGGGCGTCGCCGATCCCGAACTCGAGATCGCGAGCCGCGCGACGCCCGCGCTGCTCGAGTTCAAGCGGCGCCTGCTCGGGCTGGTGCGCGAGCGCGATTGGCTCGCCGCCCTGTTCGCGCAGAACGTGATCCTCGAGGCCATGGAGTTCACGGTCTTCCAGGCGCATGCGCGCAGCGCCGACCCGCGCACCCGCGAAGTGCTGCTGGGGATCGTGAAGGACGAACGCCGGCACATGGGATTCGGTGAAAACGAGCTCGGACGCCGGCTCGCGGCCGAGCCGGGCGCCGCGCAGCGGCTCGCCGCGATCCGTCGCGAGCTCGATCCGCTGGTATTCGGAAGCTTCAGCGACACCCTGAAGCGCATTGGGGGGCGGCGCGAGGAGGGCATCGACCTCGCCGAGCATTACCGGGCGGCGGTGGCCCGGCTCGGCTTCACGTGAGCGCTGGAGACCCGCTCCGCGAGACGGATGCCGGAGACGGCGAGCGCCCCCGCCAGCGTTTCGTGCTGGACGACCGCGGTTTCGACGAGGTGCCGCCGCGCTACCGGCGCTTCTACCGGCGCTGGCAGGGGTCCCTCGACTCCCTCGCTCCCAACGAAGCGCTGTGCCCCGTCTGCAAGATCGTCGTCCGCTCCACCCGCGAGCTGCGTCCCGGCGACCGGCTCTATTGCATGGCCTGCATGTCCCGCCTCGAAGTCGTTTCCGGCGCGGATGGGCGGCTCGAAGCGCTGGTGGTGTACTGACGCGGCGCGTGCCCTTCTGCGCCTGACGCGGGCCTGGCTGTCGCGCCCATCGGCTTCTTCAAACCCCGTTCTAATTGTGCCGCCAGCAGGCGAAGCGTCACTTTTTTGTTTTCTTCGGGGGGCTAACGATGAGATCCTGCGCGGCGTCAGCGGGGGCCGCGCGTTTGCGGCTCACCGAAAAAGGGGAAAAGCATGGATCGAAAGCGGAACCAGTCTTGGAGTCGGATCCTCGTGTCGGCCGTCTTTGCCCTGGGTTTGGCATTCGAAGCCGGAGCTACGACGATCAACCAGAACACGTCCTGGACGATCACGAAGAGCGGCGCAACCCAGACCTATCGTGTCGTGGGTTACGGTGACTCGATCTACGCAGGCTATCGCGGCTCGATTTTCACGGTCGCAAAGCGCGCGGCACCGTATGTGGGCGGAGAATACGCGGGCAACGTCTGGAACCAGAACGTCCAGATCGTACGTCGTGCGAAGTCGGGGGCCGTCGCCTCCGACATCTACAACAACAAGATCGTCGGCGAGCGTTCCTACATGCAGGCGACGAACACGCGCATCGTGACGTTCGAGATGTGCGGGAACGATTACCTGCAGGCGCGCTCGAACTTCGCGGGGCAGTCGGGCACCTGCAACTACAGCACCGGAGACACGGCGCTCGCGAATTGCACCAACTACACGGGCCTCGCAATGAACGCGATCAATACCTATGCGACGACGGCGACTGCCAAGATCGTTTCGAATCTCTACTACCCGGGTTACGCCTCGGACAATGCGAACAGCACCTGCCGGGATGCCGGGACCGGCCAGACGGTGAACAAGCAGGATTACTTCATGCCGATCCTCGCCAAGAGCAACTGGCGCACCTGCAATCTCGCCTCGCAGCGCGGCTTCGCCTGCGCAGATAGCTTCGCGCAGTACATGGGGGCCGATTACGACTCGAACGGCGACGGCTTCGTCGATTCCGAAGCGCTCCGCTACCAGGCGGGCGAGTCGGAGGCGGACTACGTGACGCGGATTACGGTCACGCTCCGTTCGACGATCCGCGATGCGAACACGCATTTCGCGAATGCCAGCACGAGCTACGACTACATTCTTTCGGACAACACACATCCCACGTACTACGGCTCCACCCAGAGTTCGGGCGGGTCGGGCTCCGGCGCGGCCGAGTTCAGCGGCGCGCAGATCGTGGGCGGCAAGAATCCGCAATGGGACCGCCTGGGTCACGAGCGGATGGGCTGGGCGCTGTCGGTCTTCAATCCGGCGACGCCGTAGAGCCGATCAGAGCAGGAAACGGGCCAGGACGAGCGCGGGCACTCCGGCGTAATAGGAGAGCGCGCAGGCGAGTTCGATGGCCCGACGCGCACTCGCGGCGCGCGCCGATCCGGCGCGCGCCGCGAGCAGCGCGGCCGGCTCGGCGATCGCTCGACACACACTCGCGTACAACACGAGATAAACGCAGACGGTTGCCCAGTAGGCCCCCAACGTCTGCAACCAGGCCGCGGCGCCCTCCAGGTGCAGTTGACCGAGCGTGCCACCGTAGGCGATGTGCTGGTGGGCATTGAAGAGCACACCGGTCGGGAGCAGGGCAAAGCCGGGGAACTTGAACAACGGGTGAGCAAGGAGTCCGCGCGGATGGCGCCGCCTGGCGTGCGCGTAGACGACCCCAGGCGCGCGCAGCGCGCCGCGTGCCGATGCGACGCCGCCCGCTTCGGCGAGCGCGCCGAGCAGCGGCTCCAGATCCGCCGCCTCGAGGCCGGGGCGCAGCACGGCGCCCGAGCGCAAATGCAGCGAGACACCGGGCCCCGGCAGCGGCAGGCGCCAGGGCACCACGCGCTCGATCGACGCGCACGGCACCTCGAGGCGGAAGTTGCGGCGGCGGATGTGAAGGACGCGCTCGCGCACCTCGACGCTCGCTGCAAACGCACGTTCGAGCAACCAGGCCGCGAGCGCCGGGAGTGCCGCGAACGCCGCGAGCGCCGCGAGCAGCGTCGGGAGCAGGAACGGCTCGTCGAGCTGCGCAACGACGGCGAGCGCGAGCACGGGCAGGCTCGCACGGCTGAAGGCGACGAGGCTGCCAGCTGCAAAACGCCAGGCGGCTGGATAGGCGCGCGCGAGGGACGTCCGACGTCCGTGCGAAAGAGCTTCGGATTCGTTCGGCATCGCTGCTCCGCTTGCCCGCTGCAAGCCCAGCATCATATGATGCGCAGAGGCGGGATGCGCGAGGGTTTGCTCGAGTGACGGTTGCACCCCGAAAGACGCGAGCGCGAATCGACGACGACGGTGTCAAGGTCGTCGAGGTCGTCGGCGTACGCAGGGGCGTCTGGCTGCTCGTGCTCGCCATTCTCGTCGTCGGCGCGGCGGGCGTTCTCGGATTGCGGCTCGCGTTGCGCGACGTCGCGCCGCAGGCGCCAGAAGTCGCGCGCGTGGCTGCGCCGAATGAAGCGAGTGTTTCGGCCCCGGCCCCGGCGCCGCCCGCCGCCCCGCGGGGTGCGCATCCCGTGCGACGCGGAAGTGCACCCGCGCCAGTTCCTCCTGCTGCTTCCGTCGAGGCGCCCGCAGCGGAGCCCGTGGAGCTGCCCACGATTCCCGCAGAGGCGGGCAACGCCCCATCGGGAATCGCACTCTTCCCCCCGCCCGGGACGGATCCGCCGAAGCGCGGCCTTCTGGTTCCCGAGGATTTCGAGTTGCCGGAAGGCTACGTCCGTCACCACCAGGCAACGGATGATGGCGAGTCACTCCCGGCGATCTTGATGTTTCATCCCGACTACGAGTGGCTCGACGACGACGGTGTCGCGATCCCGCTGCCAGCGGACCTCATCGTCCCGCCGGAGCTGGCGCCGCCCGGCCTGCCGCATGCATGGCTCGAACCTCCCGCGAGCGGATCGGACCCCGCGCCCTGATTGCACGGCGGCTGCGTTCGCTGGCTCTCCTCCTCGCTGCGACCGCGGCGAGCGCGCTTGCGTTCGGGCTCTACTGCCGCGTTGCCTGGCCCTGGGTGTTGCTGGGATTGGTTGGCTTCACGCCGTGGCTCGCCGCGCTCGACCGCGCGCCATCGCTGCGCGCCGTGCTCGGCAGCGCCTGGCTATTCAGCGTCGCCTATGTGCTGGCGGTCTTTCCCTGGCTCGCGAAAGGAATCGCGGCCTATACGGGAACACCGGAGCCAGTCGCGTTTTCGCTGCTCGTGATCGCTGCTCCGCTGCTCCAGCCGCAGCTCATCGTCTACGCAGGAGTGCGTCGCCTGGCGCGATCCGATGCGGGCGAGGCGGGCCTGCGCGCGGTGCTCGCCGGGGCGCTGCTCTACGTCGGCGTCGAGTGGGCGTGGCCCAAGCTGCTCGGAGATACCATCGGGCACGGTTTGTTTGCGTCAGCGCACCTGCGGCAGGCGGCCGATCTCGCCGGGGCGCCCGGACTCAGTTTTGCGCTTCTGCTCGTCAACGAGTGCGCGCTCGCCGTCGGCAACACGCTCGCGACGGGTCGCTCTCCAGCGCGAGTGCGTTGGCAGCGCGCGCGCGCGCCGGCCGCCTGTGCCGCCATGATCGTGCTGGCGCTCACCGGCTACGGCGCGCTCCGCCTCGCCGAGCTTCGCCCGGAGGCCGCCGCGCCGCCGCTGCTCACGGCCGGCATCGTGCAAGCCGACATCAGCCGCTACGGCCAGCTCGCTCGCAACCTCGGAACCTACGACGCCGTGCGCGGAATCCTCGACGAGCATTTCGCGCTCTCGCGGCAGGCGCTCGCGCAGGGCCCGCTCGATCTCCTGGTCTGGCCCGAGACGGTTTATCCGACGACGTTCGGTACACCCAAGACGCCGGCGGGCGCCGAACTCGATCGCGAAATCGCCGCGTTCGTCGCGAGTTCGGGGGTGCCACTCGTCTTCGGCGCCTACGACGTCGCTGCCGGCGATGAATTCAACGCTGCGGTCTTCCTCGAACCCCCGAAAGCCGGGCCTCTCGAATTCGAGACCTACCGCAAGTCGTGGCTCTTCCCCCTGACCGAGCGGGTGCCGAGGTTTCTCGACAACGATCGCGTGCGCGGCTGGCTCCCGTGGCTCGGCACCTGGAAGCCGGGCGCGGGCGCGCAGATGACCGAGCTCGCGCTCGCGAGCGGACGGCGCCTGCGCGTGGCGCCCCTGATCTGTTATGACGCCGTGACACCCGATCTCGCGATCGAGGCCGTGCGGCAGGGCGCCGAGCTGATCGTGACGCTCTCGAACGACGCCTGGTTCGCGTCGGGGGAGGGGCCGCATCTGCATCTCGTCGTCTCGGCGTTTCGGAGCCTGGAAACGCGTCGGCCGCAGGTGCGCGCCACCAACACCGGGATCTCGGCGATGATCTCCGCCACCGGTGAACTGATCACGCAAGCAGGTGTACACGAGAGAGCGACGCTCGTCGCGAGCGTTCCGGCGGGATCGGCCTCCGGGACGTTGATGCTCGCGTGGGGAAACTGGTTTGGCCGCGCGGCGCTCGTCGCGGGCCTCGTGCTGCTCGGAGCCGGACGCTGGATTCACTGAGCCTCGAGCGCGACCACTGGAGCGCGACCCGCTTCGATCCCCGAAGTACGGCGGGCCATTATGAGAGCTGGTTCCAGCGCGCGAATCATCCGAGCCGGCCGCTCGCATTTTGGCTGCGCTACACGATCTTCTGTCCCGCCGCGCGGCCTGCGGATGCCGTGGGCGAGCTCTGGGCGATCCTGTTCGATGGCGAGACGGGCCGGATCACCGCGGCGAAGCAGGAATTTCCGATCGCGCAGTGCCGGTTTTCGACCTCCGGGCTCGCGGTGCGCATCGGGCAGGCGGAGCTTTCGGAGCGTACGCTCAGCGGTTCGGCGGCGGCGCGCGATCATCGCCTCGCCTGGCGGCTCGCCTACGCGGGCGACGAGCCGCCGCTGCTCTTGTTGCCGAGGTCGATGTACGCGCGAGGCTTCCCGCGCGCGAAGGCCGTCGTGGTGGCGCCGAACGCAATTTTCGACGGCTGGCTCGAGATCGACGGCGAGCGCGTCGCGGTCGAGGGCTGGCGCGGCAGCCAGAATCACAATTGGGGCAGCCGCCACACCGATCGCTACGCGTGGGGGCAGGTCGCGGGCTTCGACGACGCGCCCGACGCTTTTCTCGAGTGCTCGACCGCGCGCGTGAAGCTGGGGCCGCTATGGACTCCGTGGCTCACACTCGTCGTGCTGCGCATCGCAGGCCGCGAATTGGCGATCAACGGACTTGTGCGTGCGGTGCGCGCGCGCGCTCGCATCGATGGCTTCACGTGGACGTTCGACACGCGCGGAAGGGACATCCGCGTGTCCGGCCGCATCGAAGCCCCCGCCAGCGCCTTCGTCGGTCTGCGCTACGCCAACCCACCCGGTGGCGAGAAGCTCTGCCTCAACACCAAGCTCGCGAGCTGCGAGCTCGAGATCGAAGAAGCCAACCACCGGGCGCGCCGCCTTCGCACGACGCGGCGCGCAGCGTTCGAGATCCTGATGGATGGGCCCGGCCCGGGCGTGCCGATCGTCGCCTGAGGGGCGCGCTAGTATCGATCGCCCTACAGGGGACTTGCCGCCGTGACCGCCCCGCACTTCACCTTCTACGCCGCGGAGATCTCGTATTTCTCGGGCAAGGTGCGTCCGGCGCTCCGCTATAAGGGCGTGCCCACCGTCGAGAAGCTCGCGACGGGCGCGGCCTACCGTGAGGTCATCCTGCCCCGCACGGGTCTCGCCTTCATCCCGATCTTGATTACGCCCGAGGACGACACCTGGCAGGACACGAGCGAGATCCTCGACGCGCTCGAGGCGCGCGTGCCCGAGCCGCCGCTCTACCCGAGTTCGCCGCTGCTGCGCGTGCTCGCGTTGCTCTTCGAACTCTACTCCGACGAGTTCATGGTGCTCCCGGCGATGCACTATCGCTGGAGCTTTCCGGAGAGCGAAAAGAAGGCGCGGGCTGATTTTGCAGCGGTCACGGGGGACCCGAAAGGCGCGGCGAGCTTTGCCGACCGCATGCAGGGGAGCATCGCCGCTCTCGGCGTGTTGGCTGCGTCGATTCCGGGCATCGAAGCGCACCTGCACGAGCTGCTCGAGCGGCTGGACGCCCATTTCGCGAACCACGCGTTCCTCCTGGGTTCGCGCATGTCGCTCGCCGACTGTGCGTTGATGGGCCCGTTCTACGCCCATCTCTATCTGGATGCCGTGCCGGGCCGGCTGCTGCGGGAGCGCGCTCCACGGGTGTGTCACTGGGTCGAGCGCATGAACCATCCGGATCCCGCGGAACCTGGGGAATGGTTCGACGACGACGAGCTGCCGGATTCGTTGCGAGCCCTGCTCACGCTGATCGGCCGCGACGCGGTGCCGGTGGTCCTCGATACGCTCCGCGCCTTCGAGGCCTGGGCAGCAGCGCGCCCCGCAGGTCTCGACGAGCCGCCCCGCGCGGTCGGCTTTCACGAGACGCACCTGCGCGGCGCTGCCTTCCAGCGCTACACGAGTGCCTACACACTGTGGATGGCGCAGCGCACGCTCGATGCGGTTCGCGCGCTCGCGCCCGCCGCGCGCGATCAGGTGACGGCGGCGCTCGCCGGGACGGGCTGCGAGGCGCTGCTCGACTACACACCCCGCCAGCGCCTCGGGAAGCGCCGCTTCAAGCTCGTCTTCGAGAACTGAGCCAGACCGCGCGAGAACCCTGCGGCGGCCCGGGCCGCCGGGCTTGGCTCTCGACGGCGTCTGGCCGATGCTTCCGAGCATGGCTTCTGCCGCCGACAGCCGGCCCGAGTGGTTCATCAATCGGGAGCTTTCCTGGCTCCAGTTCAACGCGCGCGTCCTCGAGGAGGCGCAGGCGGCGAGCAATTCCCTGCTCGAGCGGGTGCGCTTCCTCGCCATCGTCGATTCGAATCTTTTGGAATTCTTCGAGGTGCGCGTCGCGAGCCTGCGCCAGCAGGTCGAGGCCGGGTTCGCCAAGCGCACGCCAGACGGCATGACGCCCGCCGAGCAGCTCGCCGCGATCGGGGCCGCGGTGCGCGAGCAGATGGCCGCGCAGTACCGCTGCTGGAACCGCGATTTGCGCCCGGCGCTCGAGAAGGAGGGCATCCACTTCGTCGTGCCCGACGCGCTCGAGCCCGCGCAACAGGATTGGCTGCGCGATCTGTTCGACCGCGAGATCTTTCCCGTGCTGACGCCGATCGCCCTCGACCCGGCGCATCCCTTCCCATTCGTCGCGAGCGGGACCCTGAATCTCGCGGCGCTGCTCGAGACCAACGATCCCGAAGAGCCCGACCGGTTGTGCGTCGTGCAGATTCCCCGCGTTTTGCCGCGCATCCTGCGCGTCCCCTCGCGCGGGGATGCACGCTCGTATGTGTTTCTCGCGGATACGGTTCGCTGGCAGCTTCCTCAGTTGTTCGCGCGCGCGCGGATTCTCGACCAAACGTCCTTCCGGCCCACGCGCAACCGAAATCTCTACGTCGATGACGAGGAGATCGAAAACCTGCTCACCGCGATCGAGGAGGAGCTGCTTCGCCGGCGCCGCGGCGAAGCCGTGCGGCTCGAGATGCGCGCCCCCGTCGGCGAGCGCCTGGCGCAGGAGCTGACCCAGGTCTTCGATCTCGAGCCGGGAGACGTCTACGAATGCGACGGCCAGGTGAACCTGCATCGCGTGATCCAGCTGCTCGAGCTCGAGCACGATGACCGTCTGCGGGCGCCCGCCTTCAAGGGCGCGATCCACGCGGCGCTCACGGAGCCGGCCAGGTTGTTTGCGGCGGTGCGCGCCGCCGATGTGCTGCTGCATCATCCCTTCGACAGCTTCGAGAGCGTGGTGAGCTTCGTCGAGCAGGCCGCCGAAGATCCGCGCGTGCTCGCGATCAAGCAGACCCTCTACCGGACCAACGAAGACTCGTCGATCGCGCGCGCACTGCTCGCCGCGGCCGAGCGGGGCAAGCAGGTGACCGTGGTCGTCGAGCTGAAGGCGCGCTTCGACGAGGAGAAGAACATCCGCTGGGCCCGGCGCATGGAAGAGGCGGGGGTCCAGATCGTGTACGGCGACGTGCGGCTCAAGACGCATTGCAAGCTGATCCTGATCGTGCGCCGCGAAGAGGACGGCATCCGCCGCTACGCCCACATCGGAACCGGGAACTACAACCCGACGACGGCGCGCCAGTACACGGATCTCGGTTTGTTCACCGCCGATCCGGAGGTGACGGCCGAGGTTGCAGGCGTGTTCAATCTGCTGACGAGCCTTTCGACCCACGAACGTTGGAACCACCTGATGGTGGCGCCGCACACGCTGCGCGAGGGCCTGCTTCGCCGGATTGCACGCGAGGCGGAGAACGCGCGCGCGGGGCGTCCGGCGGGGATCGTCGCGAAGCTGAACGCATTGCAGGACGAAGAGCTGATTCGCGCGCTCTACGCCGCCTCGCAGGCGGGCGTCCGGATCGAGCTGATCGTGCGCGGCATCTGTTGTCTGCGCCCGGGGGTGCCGGGCCTTTCGGAGAACATTCGCGTGCGTTCGATCGTCGACCGTTTTCTCGAGCACACCCGCGTCGTGCGCTTCGAAGCCGCGGGCACGCCCGAAGTCTGGTTCGGGAGCGCGGATTGGATGCAGCGAAACCTCGACGGCCGCGTCGAGGTGCTGGTGCGGGCGCGCTCCGAAAGCGTGAGAAGGCGACTCGAGGAGATCCTCGACCTCTACGTGCGTGACGATGTGAAGGCCCGCGAGCTGCTGTCGGACGGCTCGTATCGCATGGTCGATGGCGGCCTCGGCGTGCGCGCGCAGGAGGTCTTGATGGGACGGCGTTCAGGTTGAGAGACCTGCGTCGTTGGTGTGCCTGCGCGCTGCTGGGTTGGGTCGCGGCCTGTGGCGGCGCGCCCGCCGGCGGGGGCGAGGCGCCGCGCTTCTCCGGTCCCGGCGATTTCGATCTCTCGCTTCAGGTCGGTTCGAAGACGCGAACGCTTCTCGTGCACCTGCCGCCGGCCTTCCTGGAGCGGGGCCCGCTGCCCGTGTTGCTCGCGTTTCACGGCGGCGGCGGAAGCGCGCGGGGATTCCAGAAGTACGCAGGGCTCGACGCGGTCGCGGATCGCGAGGGCTTCGTCGTCGTCTACCCCGACGGCACCGGCCCGCTCGGGCGCTGGCTTCTCACCTGGAACGCCGGGGGTTGCTGCGGACGCGCGCAAAAAGACCGGATCGACGACGTCGGGTTCGTCTTCCGCCTCCTCGCCGATCTCGCGCGCGATCTCCCGCTGGATCACACCCGTGTATATGCCACCGGCCACTCGAATGGCGGGATGATGGCGTACCGCCTGGCAGCCGAGGCCGCGGAACGCATCGCCGCCATCGCGCCCGTGGCCGGCTCGATGCAGGTCGCGTCCTTCGCGCCGTCGCGGCCCGTGCCGGTGCTGCACATCCACAGCGTCGACGACCCGCGCGCGCTCTACGGTGGCGGGCTCGGGCCGCCCTTTCCGTTGACGCGCACTCGCGTCGAGCACACGGCGGTCGAGACCGAGCTCGCGCGCTGGGAATCGCTCGCGGGTTGCGCGGCCGAGCCGAGCGTCAGCGAGCAGCGCCGCGCACCCGAGGGCCGGTCAGACGCGGGACACACGGCAACGCTGCTCGATTTCGCGCCGTGCACGCGCGGCGCCGACGTGCGGCTCTGGAAGCTGACGGGCGCAGGGCACGCCTGGCCCGGTGCGCCCGCCATCCTGCCGGAGCGCCTGATGGGCCCCGAGACCCATGTGATCGACGCCGCCGAAGAGGTCTGGCGGTTCGTGCGTGGCTCGTCGCGGCCGGACGCGCCGCCGCTGCGCTGACGGATCCGTCGCGCACCCCGTCTCCAGCGCCTCGACTCCCGTGACTGAAGCTGTCGCCCCGTATGGCCGAAAGCGCGTTGTGATCCGGGTCCACGCAATCCGGTGGGCGGAACCGTCCGAGCGACGACCAGGGAGGAGGAGACGATGCGAATGGTACGCATGATCATCGTCGCGCTGGTCGTCGTGGCCGGCACGGCGAGCGCACAACGAAGCATGCCCTTGCTGCGCTGTCCGCAGGACGCGGTGATTTCGGGAACCGTGTGCATGGACACGTACGAGGCGAGTGTGTGGCGGGTGCCGAACGCGGCAACCGACAACGCAAAACTCGTGAGACTGATCCAATGGGGCAGGGCGACGCAGGCAGACCTGGTGGCCGCAGGCGCGACGCACCAGGGTCTCAACGGCGACGACAACTATGGGCCCTGCTTGGATGCAGGGCAGAACTGCGCGGACGACCTCTACGCCGTGAGCCTGCCGGGGGTGCTGCCGTCGACGCAGACGACCTGGTGGCAAGCGCAAGCGGCGTGTCAGAACTCGCGCAAGCGGCTGCCGTCGAATGCCGAGTGGCAGGCCGCGGTAGCGGGGACACCGAATCCGGGGCCGGACGACGGTGCGACGACGTGCCGGACGACGGGCTCCCGTGCGGTGGCGACCGGCTCGCGCGCGGCCTGCGTGTCATCGGCCGGGGCCTTCGACATGGTGGGCAACCTCTATGAATACGTGGCGGATTGGGTGCCGCGCTCCACGTCGTGCGGCTCGTGGGCCACGAGCGTGAGTCCTGCACCCGCCGACCAGCAGTGCCTGGCGGGAGCCTCCACGACCGGGGAGCCGGGTGTGCTGATTCGGGGCGGAAACTTCACCAGCGGGACATTGGCCGGCCCGCTGGCGATCCTCGGCTTGTACGGGCCGTCTGGCTCCAGCTTGGCCGTGGGATTCCGCTGCGCCCGCTGAGCGTCCGCTTTTCCCATCTGCCCCCAGGGGCCCGGTATCGGCAGTTCGGGGCCTGAAGCCTCCGGGAACGCTCCCCATCAACACCCGGACCGCGTCTGCCGATAGGAACGGACGCGAGCCGGAATCATTGGCGGGGGGGAATCCGCATGGCGGCGGTCACGAACAGGGAACGCGTCCACACCTATCTGCTGATCAAGGGCGCCGGCCCGGAGCGGGTCATCGTGTGGGACACGCAGGACGTGAGTCTCGGGCGTGCAGCCGAGAACGATCTTTCGATCGACGACGCAGCTCTCTCGCGACGCCACGCCGAGTTCTATCGCGCCGATGGCGGTCATGCCGTCAAGGATCTCGGCACGTCGAACGGCACCACCGTGAATGGCGAGACGATCCGCACGCGCGTGCTCCAGCACAAAGACGTCGTGCGCTTCGGCGACATCGAGATCACGTTCGTGCAGGTGGCGAAGAATCCCGCAGCGGTCGGCAAGCGCGTCGAGTTTGCCTCGCAGCTCAAGAACTTTGGCGGTGCCGCCGGCCAGGCGAAGGACGGCGAGTCGACGATGCTCGGGCTCGAGCAGCCGCTGGATGCGGAAGCCGACGAAGACGAGTTCGTGATCGGCAAGGTCAACGATTTCGGCGATGATCTGGTGGGCGGGAAGGAACCCGCCGGACGCGCCGCGCCGCGGGATCTCGACCTCGAACTCGGGGGCCTCGGCGACGACGACCTGCTGGGGCCGCCCGCCGCGGCTCCGCTGATCGCCCGTCCCGCAGCCGCTCCCATGCGCCCGCCCGCACCCGTTCCGGCGCGCGCGCCGGCCGCGAAGCCAGCTCCACGTCTCGCGCCACCGCCCGCGCCCGAATGGTCGCTCGACGACGTACCCGACCCGCAGCCGGTCGCGAAGCCGCCGGTGCGCCCGGCCGCGCGTGCCGCGGTGCCTGCGACGGCTCCGGCGCCAGCCGCCGCGAAGCCCGCGCGACGCAGCGTCTCGCTCCAGCTCGAGATCGACGGACTCTCCGGCGAGCTGCAACAGCTGGTCGAATCCCTGCTCGGCAAGGTGATCGAGCTGCCGCCGCTGCGAATTCGCGTGAAGGCGGACGATCTGGGCTGAGGCGCGCGCCGCACTCACTGCGAGATTCGCGCGTCTGCCGGTATCCTCTGCGCATCCCATGGGAAGAACACGCCGCCGCTACGAGACCGACGTTCCGGATCTCGATCAACTCGTCGAGGAACTGGTCGAACGCGCGGGCCGCGCCTACGGGCGCGAAGAGTCCGCCGAGTTCACGCGCCAGATCATCGTCACCGCGCTGCGCTTGCTGCGCGACGGCGCCGAGCAGCGCGACGTCAAACTCCTGAACAGCGCGCTCAAGGAGCTACGCCACAGCTTCCGTGTGTTCGCGCCCTACCAGCACCTGCGCAAGGTCGCCGTCTTCGGCAGCGCGCGCACGCACGCGAACGCTCCCGCCTGGCAGCAGGCGTTCGACTTCGCCGAGCGCATCGCGCGCGAGGGCTGGATGGTGATCACGGGAGCGGGCGGCGGCATCATGGCGGCGGCGCAGGGAGGCGCCGGCCGTGAGGCCTCGTTCGGCGTCAACATCCGGCTGCCGTTCGAGCAGTCGGCAAACGAGGTGATCGCCGGCGACGCCAAGCTCATCAACTTCAGATACTTCTTCACGCGCAAGGTGATCTTCGTGAAGGAATCGCATGCGATCGCGCTGTTCCCCGGTGGCTTCGGAACCCACGATGAAGGCTTCGAGGCGTTGACGCTGATCCAGACCGGCAAGAGCCCCATCATGCCGATCGTCTTCGTCGACGAGCCCGGCGGGAGCTACTGGACCGAGTGGGCGGAATGGATGCGCTCGCACGTCGCGGAGCGCGGCCTGATTTCGGAGCGCGATCTATCGCTGTTCCGGGTGACGGACGACGTCGAAACGGCGGTGCACGAGATCCTGAATTTCTACAGCAACTATCATTCCTGTCGCTTCGTCGCCGATCGACTGGTGTTGCGCCTGCGTCAGGCGCCGGATGCCGAGCAGCTCGACGCGCTCAACCGCGACTTCGCCGATCTCGTCACGCACGGCGCGATCGAGTCGTGCGGGCCGCTCGCGCAGGAGAACGGCGAGTTCCCGCAGCACACGCGCTTGACCCTGCAATTCAATCACCGCGAGATGGGGCGCCTGCGCGCCTTGATCGACGTGGTGAACGGCTACGTCAGCGCGTCAGGACCGCCGCCGCAGGACGCCGCCCCGCTCGAGATCGTCGAGCAGAGCCTGCCGCCCGAAGCCGAGAGAGACGAGCAGGACTGAGGCTTCCAGGGCTCGCGAGCCGGGCGCGCAGTGAATCCGAAGGCAAGCGAAGCGCGGCTGGCGCGCGGCCATCCGCGCGCTGGATCCCGCCAAGCTCAAGCGGCCTGTCGCTTGAGCTTGTAGCGGATCGGGAGCTGCTTCACGCCGCCCACGAGGCTCGAGTGCAACCGCACGATCGGGCCCGAAATCTCGATCTCCTCGACCCGCGGCAGAAAGTGCCGGTAGGCGACGGCCATCTCGAGCCGGGCCAGGTGCGAACCCAGACAGAAGTGCTCGCCCACGCCGAATCCCAGGTGATGATTGGGGCTGCGGTCGGCGCGGAAGACGTCGCCGTCCGGAAAGATCTCTTCGTCGCGATTCGCGCTCGGATAGAAGAGCGCGAGCGCGTCGCCCTTCTTGATGCGCTTGCCGCGCAGCTCGAAATCCTCGCTGGCGGTGCGCCCGAAGTGGATCAGCGGACTCACCCAGCGCACGACTTCCTCGACGGCCGGCTCGAGCAGCCGCGGGTTGCGTTGGAGTTTGCGCAACTCGTCCTGGTGCTCGACGAACGCGAGCATGCCGCCCGTCGTCGCGTTGCGCGTCGTCTCGTTGCCAGCGACGACGATGATCAGGCAGAACGTGAGGATGTCGATCGGCGGGATCGGCTTGCCGTCGACTTCGAGGCCCGCGAACAGCGTCACCAGATCATCCGCGGGGTGCTTGCGCTTTTCTTCGACCAGCTTCGTGAAGTAGAAGAAGAGCTCGGTCATCGCCTGCTGGGCGGTTTCCTGCGGCGTCTTCCCGGCTTCCTGGTATTCCGGATCGCCCGCGCCGATCGTGCGGTTGGTCCAGTCGAAGAGCAGCTTCCAGTCGGATTCGGGCACACCGAGCAGCCACGCGATTACGGCGATCGGCAGCGGCGCCGAAACCTCGCGCACGAAATCGCACTCGCCGGAATCGCTCTCGCGCACGAGCGCGTCGACGATGTCCTTGCCGATGCGTTCGATGTCGCCGTGGATGCGCTTCAAATAACGCGGTGTGAAGCGCTTCGAAATCAGTTGCCGGTAGATCCCGTGCTTGGGCGGATCGAGTTGGATCAGCGTCGGCGGGAACGGACTCGGCTGCTCTGGCAGGTGGCCGATCACGAGCCGCGGCCCGCTCAAGAAGCTTTCCGGGCGCTTGCCGATCGTCACGATGTCGGCGTGTTTGGTGATCGCCCAGAAGGGGATGCCCTCGGTGCGATCCCAGAAGTGGACCGGGTCTTCGCGCCGCAGCTTCGCCCAGACCGGGTGCGGGTAGCCGTGGGCGGCGTAGTCGTCGGGGTGGATGATGTTGAACTTCGAGAAATCCGTCGTCACGTGAGTACTCCCCCTCGGCGGGCCACCGAGAACACGTTTCACTTGATGCTGCCGGAGATGGCCCGGGTCGGCCAGTAGGGCCGGCCACGGGGCGCTGCCCGGGGGCGGATTTCCTGCGCAGATCCGAAGCGTTCGCCGACCCGGAAGTGGCATACTCGCCGATCCCGTGGGGGGGCGTTCTCCCGACGCCATGGGAGGGGGGGGGCGGATGACCGAGGCGAACGAGGACCGGCGGATCCTCGCGATCATGTTCACCGACGTGGTCGGCTATACGGCGCTGACCGAGCGCGACGAGGCCGCCGCGGTCCGCGTCCGCGACCGGCACCGCGACCTCGTCGGGACGCTCGTCAAGCAATTCGACGGCGAGGTGGTCGACGCCACCGGCGACGAGTCGCTCTCGATCTTTCCGAGCGCGCTGCGCGCCGTCGATTGTGCGCTGGCGCTCCAGGGCGCCCTGCGCAGCCACCCGGATCTGCGCCTGCGCATCGGCATTCACCTGGGCGACGTGCTGCGCCGCGGCGGCGAGGTGATCGGCGAGGGGGTCAACGTCGCGTCGCGGATTCGCCCCTTGAGCGAGCCCGGCGGCATCTGCGTCTCGGAGCCCGTGTACCAGATGGTGCGCAGCCGGCACCACGTGAGCGCGCGTTCTCTCGGTCCTCAGACACTTAAGAGTGTTGCTTTGCCGGTTTCCGTTTACGCGCTCAGCACGACCGGGGACGGGGTAGCGAGCAGGCGCCCGCGTCGATCCCGGTTCTGGGTTTTTGCGGGCGTGGCGGCGGCCGCGCTGATCGCGGCGGGGGTGCTGCTGGCGAGGAACCCCGACGTCCAGGCCTGGGCGGTGCTGCAGCTTCCGAAGATTTTTGGTCGCCCGATCGAGCAGCAGATGGCGTTCGCAGAGACACCCGACGGCGTGCGCATCGCCTACGCCACGACGGGCGCCGGTTCGCCGCTCGTCTTCGTGCTCGGCTGGGGCACGCACTTGAAGGAGGGCATGGGGAGCCCGCTCTACGACGGATCCGGCCTGCTCGGTTGGTATTCGCGCAATCACCTCGTCGTCCGCTACGACGGCCGCGGCTTCGGGCTTTCCGATCGCGACGTGACGGACTTTTCTCTCGAAGCCCGCGTGCGAGATCTCGAGACGGTCGTGGATGCGCTCGGGCTCGAACGCTTCGTGCTCTATGGCTACTCCGCGGGCGGCCCGACGGCGATCAGCTACGCGGAGCGGCATCCGGAGCGCGTCAGCCAGCTTGTGCTCGCGGCGACGATGGCCGGGATCGCCTCGATCCCAGACGACGAGCGCTCCCTGACACGGGAAACCTCAGCGGGCATGAACGCCCTGATCCGATCCAGCTGGGAATCACCGATGGCGCGCGCCACGCTGACTGAATTCCTGTCCCCCCAGGCCAACGAGGTGCAACGTCGCATCCTGATGCACTTCCTGAGCGTGGCGTGCGACGGCCCGCAGCTCGCGGGGTTCTTCGAGGCGCTCTACGAGACCGATGCTTCGGCGCAGGCGCGCCGGCTTCGCGTCCCCACGCTCGTCGTGGCGGGCGACGCCGACACCACGATCCTGCCGACGAACTCGCGGCGGCTCGCCTCGCTGATACCGGGCGCGCGCTTCGAGATCCTCGAGGGCGCCGGGCACATCGCGGCGAGCGCCACGGACCCACGCTTGATGCGCATGGTTTCGGGTTTTCTCTCGGATACACCAGCGCTCTGAGGGCGCGCGACTCGGAGATCGAGCTTGACCTGCTGGGCGATTCCTGTTCTCCTCACCCGGCGGAGCGCCGTGCTCTCTCGTGGGATCCACATCGGGACGAAGGGCTGAATCTTGGATTTCGCATCCCGCGCTGAGAACCCTCCCGGAACGATTCTGACTGCGAGAGCGGGCACTCTGGGCGCGGCACTCGCTGGCGTCCTGATGGCCGTCGCGCTCGTCGCGTGCTCTCGGATCGACGAGCTCGGCGCAGCCGCGGAAGCGACCGCCGCCCCCGTCTCGGCGGGTCCCCCTCCCACACCGGATGGTGCCGTGGCGGCACGCGGCCGTCTCGAGCCCAAGGACGGCTTGATCCTGATCGCGGGCCCGTCCGAGATGACCGTCGTCGTCCAGCGCCTGCTCGTCGACGAGGGCGATCGCGTGAAAGCCGCGCAGGTGATCGCGATCCTCGATCAGGTGACGCTGCGACAGGCGGCAGTCGAGCGTGTCCGCGCCGAGGTCGCGAATGCCGAAGCCGAGATGGATCGCACCACCAAGCTCAACGAGGATCGTGTCGTCTCGGATTCGCGGCGTGATCAGCTGGAAATGCAGCTCACGGTGGCGAGGGCCGATCTCAAGAGCGCGCAGGCCGCGCTCGAGCGCCAATACGTGCGTGCGCCCTTCGACGCGCAGGTGATCAAGATCCTCGCCCGCGAGGGCGAGCGCGCGACGCAGGGCATCGTCGAGATCGGCCGCACCGACCGCATGTACGCGATTGCGGAAGTCTACGAAACCGACATCGGCCGTGTGAAGCTCGGGCAGCGCGCTCGCGTGGAGAGCCCCGCCCTGGCGCAGCCGCTCGAGGGAACCGTCGACCGCATCGGACGCAAGGTGGGCAAGCTCGACGCCATCGGCGCCGATCCCGCGGCGCGCACCGATGCGCGCGTGGTCGAAGTGGAGATCAGTCTCGACGACAGCGAGCCGGCTGCCGCGCTCACCAACCTGCAGGTCGAGATCACGCTTCTTCCCTGATCCCGCGAGGCGCTGGCGACGAGCCCGATGTTCAAGATTCCCCTCGGTTGGCTGCAGCTCAAGAAGGAGAAGCTCCGCTTTGCGGTGGCGCTCGCGGGTGTGGGCTTTGCCGTGATCCTGATCTTGATGCAGCTCGGCTTCCGCGAATCGATGTTCGCGAGCGCCGTCCGCTACCACGAAGGCCTTCGTTACGACATCGCACTGATCAGCCCCGAGTCGGCGTTCATCGTGGCGACGCGACCCTTCACGGACCGGCGCTTGTATCAGTCCCGCTCGGTGCCCGGCGTGAGCTCCGTGAGCCCCGTCTATCTGGGCCAGGCCGTCTGGAAGAACCCCTACACTTTCGAGACGCGCAGAATCCTCGTGGCCGGGATCCGGACCGTGGACGATCCGCTGGAGATCCCGGCGTTGACGCGTCAGCTCGAGCGCATCACGCGGCAGGACGTGGTGCTCTTCGATCGCGCCAGCCGCCCCGAATTCGGGCCGATCGGTGAACACTTCGACGCGGGGGAACACATCTCCGCGGAACTCAACAACCGCAGGGTCGACGTGGGCGGCGTCTTCACGCTCGGGACTTCGTTCGGGATCGATGGCAGCGTGCTCACGAGCGACATGAACTTCCTGCGCATCTTTCCCGACCGGGAGCGCGGGACGATCGACCTGGGGCTGATCCGGCTCGAGCCGACCGCCAACCCGGCTCGCGTCGTCGAAGCGCTGAAGCAGCTGCTATCGAAGGACGTGCTCGTCCTCACGAAGCAGGAGTTCATCGAGCGCGAGCGCAACTACTGGGCCGCAACGACGCCCATCGGCTACGTGTTCGGCTTCGGCGTGATCGTCGGTGTCGTGGTGGGTGGAATCATCGTCTACCAGATCCTGTTCGCCGACGTCTCTGATCACCTGGCCGAGTACGCCACACTCAAGGCCATGGGCTACTCGAATGGCTATCTCTCGGGAGTCGTCCTGCAACAGGCGGTGATTCTGGCGGTGCTCGGATATCTGCCGGGTCTCGCGATCGCAATCTACCTCTACCAGACCGCGGGCGCGGCCACGCGGCTTCCGCTGCACATGACGCTCGAGCGCGGCATCGGGGTGCTCGTGCTCACGATCACCATGTGCTCGGTGTCGGCCTTGATCGCCTTGCGCAAAGTGCGCGCCGCCGATCCCGCGGACGTTTTCTGATGGCGGCCGACGCGCCGATCCAGCTCGAGCAGGTGAGCCATTTCTACGGCTCGGGCGCTCTCGAGAAGCAGATCCTGTTCGACGTTTCGGTCGAGATCGGCGCGGGCGAGATCGTGATCGTGACGGGGCCTTCGGGTTCGGGGAAGACCACGTTGCTCACGCTGATCGGTGCGCTGCGCTCGGCGCAGAAGGGCAGCGTGCGCGTGCTCGGGCAGGATCTCGTCGGCGCGAACGAGCGGTTGCTGAGAAGCGTGCGCCGCCAGATCGGGTACATCTTCCAATCCCACAACCTGCTCGATGCCCTCAGCGCGGAGCAGAACGTCGTGATGGCGCTGCTGCTCGAACCCGGCCGCTCGCTGCGCGAGGCGCATCGCATGGCGCGCGAGATGCTCGAGTCCGTCGGGCTCGGAGAACGCCGCCGCCAGTTTCCGTCGCAGCTCTCTGGTGGGCAACGCCAGCGCGTCGCCATCGCCCGCGCCCTCGTGGCGCGGCCGCGCATCATTCTGGCCGATGAGCCGACCGCGTCCCTCGACAAGCAGTCGGGGCGCGAGGTGGTGGATCTGATGTATCAGCTCGCGAAGCGCCAGGGCGTGACCGTGCTGCTCGTGACGCACGACAACCGCATTCTCGACATCGCCGATCGCATCGTGCACCTCGAAGACGGCCGGCTTTCCTCCTTCACCCAGGGTGTCGCGGAGAACACGCGCCAGCTGATGGACATGCTGGCGAAGAGCCACCGCAAGGGGGATCTGCAACGTCGTCTGGCCGACGCTCCCGTGGATGAATTCATGCGCCTGCTCGAGGAGGTGACCAGCGAGTCCCGCCAGTTCATCGAGGTGCTCGAGCGCGGCGAGGACGATGCCTTCTCGAGCATGCTCGAGCAGGTGCTCGAGGCCTTCACCCTGCGCTTTGGCCACTTCCTGGATTCGGAGCGCGCGTCGATCTTCCTGGTGGATTCCGAAAGGCAGGAACTCTGGCTCAAGGTGGCGCAGGCCGAGGGCGGCCGGCCGGTGGATTTTCGCATGCCGATCAACGCAGGGATCGCCGGGCACGTCGCGAGCACCGGCCAGAGTCTGCGCGTCGACGATGCCTACGCGCATCCCCTGTTCAACCCGGAAGCGGATCGTCGGACGAGCTTCCGGACGCGCAGCATCCTGTGCGTACCGATCCAGAATCGCCGGGGCCGGGTGTTCGCGGTGGCGCAGCTCCTGAACCGACGCGATGGCGCTCCGTTCGACGCGAACGACGAGGCGCGTTTCGCGGGTTTCGCATCGTCGCTCGGCGTGGTGCTCGAGAGCTGGGAGCAGATGAGTCATCGGGCCGGAAGGGTTCGCTCGGCGGCAGGCGACGCCCCGGCAAGCGTGAACTAGCATCGTCCGATCCCAGGAGCCGGGATCCCCGTCCGGCCGTTCGGCTTCGCCGGGTGAATCGAGCCGGAACCGGGAGCCTGAAGCCGCATGAGCCGCCGATTGCTGCTCGCCGTTTCCCGAAACGGACCCTGGCCGCACGAAGATGGCTACACGCTGCGCGTGAGCGAGCTACTCAAGCAGGCCGCGCGCGAATGGGACGTCGTGCTGGTCGCGCCCGTCCGTCCGGGCACGAGCGTCGCAGCCGAACCGCTGCCCGTCGTGGAACGCATCGTCGTGCCCGTGAGCGACACGCCTGGGCAATTCATGCAGGCGAGCCAGATGCAGCTCCTCGAGGTCGCGCAGGGCGCGCTCTCCCGCTGGAAGCCCGACGTCACGCTCTGCTGGGGAATTCTCGAATTCACCGCACTGAACCGCTTCCAGCCCGTGATTCTCGATTTCATCGACTCGCTGACGCTCACCCACCTTCGCAGCGCGCGGCACGGCCGGACGCTGGTCGATCGAATGCGTCATCTGCGCGATGCGCTGGTGAATGCCCGGCACGAGAGGCGCCTGGTGCGGGAGGCGACGGCCAGTCTGGCGGCGGGGCCGACGGATGCGGCGGTCTTGCGCCGGCTCGCGGGGCGCGATTCGGTCCATGTGATCCCCAACGGTGTCAGCTTGCCGCCTCCGGCGGCTCCCGGAGGACGTTCGCTCGCGCCGAGCGTGATCTTCACGGGCGTTCTGGGCTTCCCTCCGAATGTCGACGCGGCCGTTTATTTCGCCCGCGAGGTTCTGCCGCGAATCCGTCGGGTCCATCCCACGGCGCAATTCGTGGTGGCGGGCCGCCGGCCGGCGCCCGAGGTCGTCGCGCTCGGCTCGCTCCCTGGCGTTGCGATCGAAGCCGACGTCGCTGACATGACAGCGTGTCTCCGAAGGGCCTGGGCGGCTGTGGCCCCGATGCGCCGCGGCGCCGGCGTGAAGAACAAGGTGCTCGAGGCATGGGCAGCGGGCCTGCCGGTCGTGATGACGCCGATTGCGACCAACGGTCTGACGCTCGACGCCGAGGCGAATGGGCTGATCGGAGAAAACGCCGAGGAACTGGCGAACCGGGTCTCGCAGCTCTTCGCCGCACCGGGCGATCTGGACCGGCGGGGTGCCGCCGCGCGAGATCTCGCCAAACGCCACCACGCCTGGCCGAAGGTGGGCGACGCGTTGCTTCGGGTACTCGACGGCGCGGCCCGTCAGCTGCAGACGTCGTAGGACAGCCAGCCGAGGAAGCGGCCGTTTTCGGAGAAGGCGCGCTCGTGGTCGAAGCAGCTGCCCGTCGGCGGCTCGAGCGGAGTCCGGCTGAAGAGCGGAGACGCTTCGGCGGGGTGCTTCTCGGGCGGCGTCACCGACTGGAAGCGTTCGATTGCCGCGCCGTCGTTGCGCGAAACGCAGTCCCAGCGCTGCGGGCCGATGCCGCGCGTGCGCACGCCCACGAGACCGGGCTTCACGGACCAGGCGAGCAAGGCCACCGCGGGAGCGGAAGGCGTGCGCGTGAGGCAGGCATCGATCGCGGGCAGCCACTCTTCCAGGTGCCGCGACCAGTCGAAAACCGCCAGGTCTTCCGCGAGCGGAGGGGGGCGGGCGGAAACGGGGGGCGGCTCGGGGGCGTCGCGAAAGAGACCGAACACGCAACCGAATGAAAGGCCGGCGCAGAGAGACACGACACTGGATCGGAGTTTCGCGTTCAAGGCTTCACCTCGGCCTTGCGCGTTTTGCGCAGGTGATCCGAGTAGACGCTGCCGAGGAAGCGATGCACGCCGTGGATCACGCGGTGTGTGCGTGGGGAATGGAAGACTTCGAAAGCGTGCTGTGCGCCGGGGAGTTCGACGAAGACGACGGGCGCATGCGAGGTTTCGCGCAGCCGCGCGGCGAACGCCCGGGCATCGGCGACCGAGATCAGCGTGTCGTGCGTTCCGTGCACGACGCAGAAGGGCGGGGCCGCCGCCGGTCGCACCTGGTGCAGCGGTGACGCCTTCTCGAAGGCCTTCGGGTCGTCAGCGAACTTCTTCTTCAGCAGCATCCGTTCGACGAAGTTCACGATGCCGGCGCCCATCGCATGGTTCTGCGAATTCGTGAAATCGTAGACGCCATAGAACGGAACCGCCGCTTGCACGGAGGTGTCGACCTCCTCGAAGCCGGGCTGGAACTCGGGCAGATTGGCGGTGAGCGCCGCGAGCGCGGAGAGATGGCCCCCCGCGGAGCCGCCCGTGATGGCTACGAAGGCCGGATCGCCGCCATAGCGGGTGATGTTCTCGCGCACCCAGCGCAGCGCCTGCTTCACGTCGATCAAATGATCGGGAAAGGTGGCATGCGGGGAGAGCCGATAGTTAGCGGCCACGCAGACCCAGCCACGCCGGGCCAGGTGGAGCATCAGGGGCAGGGCCTGCTGGCGTTTGTGACCGATCACCCAGCCGCCGCCGTGAATCTGGAGCAGCACGGGCGCGTTCGTGACACCGCCGCGTGGCATGTAGACGTCGAGATGCTGGCGGCGCCCGCCGCCCTCCACGTAGGGGATGTTGTCCACGCGCTCGACTTCGCGGTCAGCGAGCAGGAAGGGCAGGAGCAGCCGCCCGCGACGTTCGGGGGATGCGAACTGGGAGGCCCACTCGGGCTCGATCCGCTCGCGGTAGCCCGAACCGAAGGTGTCGACGAGCGCACTCTCGATCACGTCGCCGCTGCGGCGCGCGAGTTCGAGATGCCCGAGCAGGCCTGCCCACGAGCAAAGCGTCACCACGAGCCCCACCCGGCCGGGCCACTCGGAGAGCGCGCCGGTCGCGATGAAGGCGATGCTGGCGACGGCCTGCCAGGCGATGTGGTGCGCCGCCAGCTCGCTCGTGAGCCAGCCGGCAAAGAAGCTCGGAACGCTCAGCACCCGGAGGCGGCGCAGGGGGTACCAGGCGTTCCAGGTGAACCACGCTCCCACGAGACTCACGCCGAGAAACGCCCAGGACAGCGTCAATTCCGTCACGATCCTGGGCCTCCCTCAGCGTCAGCCAACGCCATGTGCTGGACGACGAATCGATAGAGTACAGCCCCGGCGCTCGTTCTCGCGAGCGGCGGCAGCAGTCGAGCGGCGAGCGGATGCTTCCGGGCCTGCGCTCGGAGCGCAGCTCCTCGGGCAACCCCGGCTCAGCCCTCGCGGAATGCCGGCTGGCGCGCGATCCGCTCGGCGGTAGCCGTCGGGCAGAATCCTTCGCTCACGAACCAGCGCACCGCGTCGATCAGCACTTCGCGCGCGGGCCGGGCTGAGAAGCCGAGCTCGCGGCGCGCCTTCGACGAATCGAAGGGGCGGCTATCGACGGCATGCAGCTTCGCCTCGAACGGCACGAGCGGTTCGCGGTGCGTCACGTGATCGGAGAGCCATTCGTTGAAGCGGCTCATCGCGTGCAACAGCGAGTGCGGAATTGCGAACCACGGCGCCGGCAAGCCGGTGATTTCGGCGAGCAGGCGGACGATCTCGCTCATCGGCAGATTCTCGCCGCCGAGCACGTAGCGCTCGCCGGGGCGGCCCTTCTCGAGCGCCAGCACGTGGCCGGCGGCCACGTCGCGCACGTCGACGAGATTCTGCGTCAAGCTGGTGTAGGCCTTCATCCGGCGATTCAGGAAGTGCACCACCATCGAGCCGGTGGGCGTGGGACGGCGATCGCCGGGGCCGAGAACCGTCGTGGGGTGCACGATCACGACCGGTAGCCCGCGCGCCGCCTCGCGCAGCGCCACGACCTCCGCCATCGCCTTCGACATCTTGTAGTGGCCGCGGAAGCGGCGCAGGTCGAGCACGTTGTCTTCGTTGCCGAGCGCGCCGCTCGTCGTGTCGCCGTGAAAACCGGGTGAGAGCGTCGCCGTGCTGCTCGTATAGACGATCTTGCGACAACCGAGATCGCGTGCGGTTGCAAGCACGTTGCGCGTGCCCTCCACGTTGATGCGATAGAAATCGCGCGCGTCAGGCAGCCAGAACGCGTAACACGCTGCCGAGTGAATCACCGCTTCGGCGCCGTCGAGCGCGCGCCGCACGCTGCCGCGATCGAGCAGGTCGAGTTCGCGGATCTTGATCGGGAGCCCTGCGAGATTCTCGGCGCCGAGATCGGCGCCAACCAGCGCCGTCACATCGACGCCGCGGCGCAGCAGCTCGCGAACCACCTGCGACCCGATGAAGCCGTTGGCGCCCGTGACGGCGCAGCTCCGCAGCTCCGGTTCCGTCTCGCCCATCATCTTCCGATCCTCCCGTTGCAGCCCCTGGGCGGTGGCCGCCAGATTACCAAAGCCAGCGCGCGCCGCGCGCTAGGCGAGCCGTTCGAAAGCGTCGCCCGTCCAGCGCACGCCGAGATCGTCCTGGCGCACGCGCTTCCAATCGAATCCCCGCAGCAACTCGCCGGGGCTCGTGGGTGTGGCGCGATCATGGAGGCCCGTCGCCTGCGCGAGCCAACCGCAGAACTCGTTCGCTGTGTAGCGTCCGCGCAGTTCTTGCCAACCAACGGCGCCATGCAGCTTCGCGAGCTTGTCGCCGCGTGCTTCCCGCAGCAGCAGATGATGCCGGTAGTTCGGTGTCGCGAGCCCGAGCTCGCGCTGGAGCACGACGTGCAACGCCGTGCAACTGGCCAGGTCGCGGCCGCGCACGACGCGCGTCACCCCCTGTGCAGCGTCGTCGACGACCACGGCGAGGTGGTACGCGATCGCCCCGTCCCGCCGCCGCAGCACCGGGTCGCCCAACGCGACGAGCGGATCGTGAGCGAGGTCGAGGCCGCTCTCGTCGCGCGGCTCGCTGCGCCCGGGCGCGAGACGAATTCGCAAGGCATCGGCGCTCTCACGCCAGCCTCCGGGAGGCAGCGCGCGCGTCCGACACGTCCCCGGGTAGCGCCAGGAGCCATCGATGGCCCGCACGCCCACGCGCTGGATGTCCGAGCGGCTGCATGCACACGGGTAGAGAAGGCCCTGCGCTGCGAGCCGGTCGAGCGCCGCCTCGAAGCGAGGCTGGTGTTCACTCTGCTGCGAGCAGGTGTCCCAATCGAGGCCGAACCAGGTGAGCGCCGCGAGCATGTCCTGCGCGTGCTCGGGACGGCAGCGGTCGGGATCGATGTCCTCGAGACGCAACGAGAAGCGCGCGCCGAGGCTGCGCGCATCGAGCCAGGCAAGCAGGCCCGCGAGCAGCGTCCCCGGGTGCGCCGGACCGGACGTGGTGGGTGCGAAGCGGCCGTGTTCTCGGGTGGGTTCAGTCATGCGAGGCTTGCGGCGTCTCGAGCGTAGCTAAGATCCCCAGGTGCAGATCCGAGCCATCATCTTCGATCTCTTCGATACTCTCGTCGACCTGGACTTCGACAACCTCCCGCGACGGGAAGTCGCCGGAAGACCGCTCCCGCCCTCGGCGACCGCCCTGCACGAGGCGGTCCAGACGCGGGCCGCGGTTGGGTTCGATGATTTCGTGGCTGCGCTGGCGGAGGTCGATCTCGCGTTCCGGGACTCGCACTATGCCCTGGATCGCGAGGTACCCACCGAGCAGCGTTTCACCGCGCTCGCCCGGCAACTCGGCGTCGATGATCCAGAACTTCCGCAACTGCTCACGTCGGTGCACATGGGGTTGTTTCGCGGGCAGGTCCGGGTGCCCCCCCATCACGAACGCCTGCTCGCCGAGCTCGCCTCGTCGCGCGCGATCGGACTGTGTTCGAATTTCTCGCACTCGCAGACGGCGCTGCGCATTCTCGAAGAGTCGGGTCTGGCGACTCATCTGGGCGCCGTCGTGATCTCGGATGCCGTCGGGCTGCGCAAGCCGCGGCGCGAAATCTTCGAGGCGGTGCTCGGGCGCCTGGGCGTCGCGCCCGAGCAGGCGCTGCACGTGGGCGACAGCCTGCGCGCCGACGTGGTCGGCGCAGCGGGGCTCGGCATGCGCACGGCGTGGATCACGCGCCGCGTGCGCGATCCGGGCGCCGCACTCGAGGCGCATGCCGGCCCGACGCCGGATTTCGTGGTGCGCGATCTGGGCGAACTCCCGGGGCTGTTGGACGCATAGCCCCATGCATCGCCATGCGACGCTGCTCGCGGGCGCGTCGCCTAGGGCGCCGGCTCCGCCGCCGGCAGTTTCGTGCCGTCCCTCGCTCGCAATTCCGGCTGCACGCGTGTTCCCGGCAATTCGCCGCGATTCACGCCGATGCGGACCGGAGTGCCAGGGCGGCGCGGGTCGTGAAGCACGAAATCGGGCAGGCCATTGCGGTCGAGATCGCCAAAGCGGATGACGCCCGTCGAGTCGAAGGGCTGGCGGATCGCGCGCGAATCGAATGCGGGGCCCTGCGTGCCCAGGTGGATCTCGAGCTGCTTGCCGTCGGAGGGGGCGAGCAGGTCGATCCGGCCGTCGTTGTTCAGATCCCTGAGCGCCGGGAGGAAACCGATCGTGCGTTGTGTCTCGAAGCTCACAGCGAGGTCCAGGGCGCGCTCGAAGGCGGGCTTCGTCTCGAAGGGAGTGGCCTGTGCCGGGCGAAAGACGCGCAGCTGCGGATCGATCGAGCGGGTGAGCAGGATCTCGACGATCTGAAGTGTCTGGAGTGAAAGGCGCACCTCGACGAATTCGAGCCTCGCGTCGCCATCGACGTCATCGAAGGAGGTAGCCGCCCAGCCGCCGTCGAACTCGAAAGCCTGGTCCGGTTTCTGGAGGTTCCAGGTGCCTCCGCGATTGAGATGAAGCGTCGTCTTCGTGTTGGCATGCAGCAGCCCGCCGCGCGTCACGGAAATCAGCAGGTCAGCGCGACCATCGCCGTTCCAGTCGCGTGCTTCGACGCGCGCGCTGCCGGTGGCGCGAACGAGGTCGGTCTCCGAGAGCCGCTGGAGGAGATGGCGCTCGTCCGGTTGGCCGGAGAAGTCCCCCGTCTCGCGGCCGCGGAACACGAGAACCTCATGTCGGTTCGAGATGACGAGGTCGCCGCGAGCATCGCCATCGACGTCGGCCACGTCGATCCGCGGATGCTCGAAGTAGAGATCCGCCTCGTTGTCGATGATCAAGAGGCCGGGGCGCGGCGGCACGAAGAAGTTCGCGCGGGATTGCGTCGCGAGGCGGCCACGGCTCTTGCCGTCGAGCGTGCTGACGAAGACCTCGCCGAAACCGGGGACGACGAGCAGCGGACTCTTCTCGAGCCCTTCGCGTGCGAGCCGCAAGCGATCGATTCCGCGCTCATCGGGGGCGACGCCGATCGTCGTGCCGGGGAGTACGACATCGTGCCACGCGGCGACGCGGCCCGCGAGCGAGAGTCGCGTCACGCGATCGCGTCGCATGAAGAGCAGCTCTTCCGCGCCGCTCCGCGCGCGGAAGAAATCGTAGGCGGCGGCCCCTTCGGGCAGCGGCGCCGTCCAGTCCGGCTTCGCGGGAAGCGAGCCGTCCTCGCGTTGGAAATGCACGCGCAGCGTGCGCCGTTGATCGGGTGGAAGATGCGTGAACGAAGCCGTGACGACGTCGCCCCGGCCATCGCCGTCGAGATCGATGATCTCGGCGAACGCGGTGCGCCCCGGACCGGGAAGCGTCAGCAACTCGAACGCTTCAGGCGGAGACTTCGCGACCGCGGGTAGCGCGAGCCCGGCGAGCAGCAGCGAGGCAGCGGCCAGCCGCTTGCAGGCTCGCCCGAGAAGCGTGCGCCCCCTGATCGACTCGCGGACCGAACCGGTCTGCATCGTTCTAGCTTGCATGAGCGGCAGACCAATAGCCTCGCAGGCTGCCCGGTTGCACCTGCCGCTTGCACTGCGGCAGAGTCGAAGCGTGGAACTGGACGTTCGCGGTCACCCGCTGCACAGCCGCCTGCTCTCCGTGACGCTCACCCAGCGGGCAGATGGCCGTCTCGACGCGTTTGGCGAGATCCTCGACCTGCGCAAGCGCGGTTTCGTGCCCGTTGCGGGGGATCTCCAGGCGTCGGGCATCGTGCACCAGATGCAGCTGCGCGGCGTGGTCGAGCCCGCAAGCGCGCGGCTCGCATCCCTCAGCGCGGCGCAGCCGGCGGTTGCCTTCGAGCCCTCTGCCTTGACGCAGGGCGAGTGCTGCCGCGATCCCATCGCGCGCGTCCAGGCGCTCGTCGGAACGATCCTCGACCGCGGCGCTGCGAAGCGCTGGCTCGCGGAAGCGGGCGGGCCACGCGGCTGCTCGCACGTATTGACGCTCGGCCAGCTCTTCGCCTCGACCGTCGCCTGGGCGCTCGCGCAGGAGCGTGCTGCGGCGCCGGGTCCGCGCCGCGTGGGCGAGCGCGTGTTCCGCCGCGATCTCGTGATCGATGGTTGCGCGGTCGAGAATGACGATCTGGAGCTCTCGTTCCAGCTGACGGACCTCTCGTTTGCGCCCTCGCCAGCGCTCGCGCGGCCGATCGATCGGCTCGGCGCCGAGCTCGAGATTCGCGCCCTCGCGCGTGTTTCGATGTCCGACATGACGCTCGCCCGCATCGAGGCCGCCGAGCGCCGCCGCACGCGTGTGGATCTCGCACAGGCGCGCTGGCAGGATCATTCGGCGGCGCTCGCGCCGCTGGTCGGTCAGAAGCTCGCGAGCGGGGTGGGCGGCGCGCTCGTGCGCCGCTTCGGCGAGGATCCCGAAGCGCGCCCGCTGCTCGACGTGCTGCTCAACCTGACGCCTGCGCTGTATCAGTGCATGGCGGCCCTCTCCGAGCGCTGGTCGATCGCGGCGCTCGACAACGAATCGGCGATGGGGATGGGCGGAATCCCCGATTCCTGCTTCATGTGGCGCCGCGGCGGTGCGCTCGACCAGGCGCGCGAGCAGGAGAAGCGCGCGGGCAGACCGCCGCTGCTGCCGTCGTGAGCCCGGACGTCGACAAGGCACGCCTCGCGCGCGAAGTGGAGCGTCGCCGGACCTTCGCGATCATCTCGCATCCGGACGCGGGCAAGACCACGCTCACCGAGAAGTTGCTGCTCTTCGGCGGCGCGTTGCGCGAGGCGGGCGCCGTGCGCGCTCGGCGCGCGGCTCGCCACGCCACCAGCGACTGGCTCGAACTCGAAAAGCAACGCGGCATCTCGGTGAGCACTTCGGTGATGCACTTCGAACACGCGGGCTACCGCGTCAACATCCTCGACACTCCCGGCCATCAGGACTTCAGCGAAGACACCTACCGCACGCTGATGGCTGCCGACAGCGCCGTCATGTTGATCGATGCCGGCAAGGGAGTGGAGACGCAGACACGCAAGTTGTTCCAGGTCTGCCGGATGCGCCGCATCCCGATCTTCACGTTCATCAACAAGATGGATCGGCTGGGGCGCGAACCGCTCGATCTGTTGCATGAGATCGAGCAGGTGCTCGGCATCGACGCGATCCCCGTGAACTGGCCGCTCGGCGCCGGTCGGGAGTTTCGTGGCGTCTACGATCGGATCGGCGGCAAGCTGCTGGTCTTCTCGGGCGGGAAGCACGGAACGACGCGTGTCGAGCAACGGGAAATCGCGGGAGCTCCCGATTCCGACGCCGTGCGCGCCGAGGCCGGAGTCTTTGGAGGCGAGCTCGCGGAAGCGCTGGCGTTGCTCGACGGCGCGGGCGCCAAGCTCGACCTGGCGGCCGTCGCCGCGGGCGCGCAGACGCCGGTCTTCTTCGGCAGCGCGCTCACCAATTTCGGTGTCGAGTTGCTTCTCGACCGTTTCCTGGAGATGGCGCCCCCGCCGCGCGCGCGCGAATCCGATGCCGGACCGGTCGACCCGGTGGAGCGGCCGTTCTCCGGCTTCGTGTTCAAGATCCAGGCCAACATGGATCCGGATCACCGCGACCGGATCGCCTTCGTGCGCATCTGCTCCGGCCGCTTCGTGAAGGACACGCAGACGCTTCACGTGCGAACCGGCAAGCGCGTGCGTCTCGCGCGCTCGACCCTGCTGATGGCGCGCGAACGCGAGGAGATCGAGGAGGCGTTTCCGGGCGACGTCGTCGGGCTCTTCGATCCGGGAATCTTCCGAATCGGCGACACCTTGTCCGACGAAGGCGGCTTCCGTTATCCCGGGATCCCCACGTTTTCGCCCGAACACTTCGCACGCGTCGAGGTGGCGGAAGTGCTCAAGCGCAAGACCCTCGAGAAGGGGCTCGCGCAGCTCGCCCAGGAGGGCGCCGTGCAGATCTTTCGCGAGCCGGGAGCGGGCGGCAGCGCCGCACAGTTGCTCGGCGCGGTGGGGCCGTTGCAGTTCGACGTGCTCCAGCACCGTCTCGCGTCGGAATACAAGGTGGAGCTGCGCCTCACGCCGATGCCGTTCACGGTGGCGCGTTGGTTGCGCGGCGAGTTCGATCCAGATTTGTTCCGCCATTCGGAATCGTTGAAGTTGATCCGCGACCGCGACGATCGGCCGGTGCTCCTGCTCCGCAACGCCTGGTACGAGGAACGATTGCGCGCGGATCATCCGGAACTCGTGCTCGCGCAGAGCGCCGACGCCGAGATTTGAATTCGCGTCGCCGGACGTGGTAGACGAGCCGACGAGGGAGAGTCCATGACACGCGCGTTTCGCTTCGGAGTCCAGTATTCGCAACTGCCCACGGAGGGCTGGGCGGACGAGGTGCGCCGCATCGAGGCCTGGGGCTACTCGACGCTCTTCTGCCCCGATCATTTCGGAACGCAGTGGGAGCCGACCGCGATGCTCGCGGCCGTCGCCGCGGTGACGCAGCGCCTGCACGTGGGCTCGCTCGTGTATGACGTCGACTACCGGCACCCCGTCATCCTGGCCAAGGCGGCCGCCACGATTCACCTGCTCTCGGGAGGCCGGCACGAATTCGGGATTGGCGCCGGCTGGATGGAGACGGACTATCGCGAGGCCGGCATGGCCTACGACCGGCCGGGCGTCCGGATCGAGAGGCTCGCCGAGGCGCTCGAGATCATCCGTTCGATGTGGACGCAAGAGCGCACGAGCTTCACGGGCAAGCACTACCAGATCACCAACATCGCGCAGGCGGCGAAGCTGCCCGCAGGCGAGCGGCCGCGCATCCTGATCGGCGGCGGCGGCCCGCGCCTGCTCGCGCTCGCCGGTCGTTACGCCGACATCGTCGGCATCAACCCCACGCTCGTCGAGGGTCGCGTGACTGCCGCTACGCCCGCAGACCTCGCGCCGGAGCGCGTGCGCGAAAAAACGAACTGGGTGCGCGAGGCCGCCGCCCGCGCCGGCCGCGACCCCGACGCGATCGAGTTCAATTCGCTCTCCTTCGTGCTGGCGGTGAGCGACGATCCGAAGCCGATGCGCGAGGCGCTCGCACGCAACACGGGAATGAGCGTCGAGCAGGTCGCCGATTGCCCGCTCTTCTTGACGGGCTCCGCGGCGGAGTTGCGCGACAGGCTCGAACGCCGCCGCGAGCAGACCGGCATCAGCTACATCGTGGTGCAGGGAGGCAAGCCCGAGGTGCTCGAGACCTTCGCGGAAAGCGTGGTCGCGCCGCTCGCGGGCAAGTAGGCCCGCGTCAGCCCCGCGACAGGAAATCGCGGATCAGCCACTGCGAGATGCTCACGTTGCCTGGGAAGAGCATCGGCATGTCGTCGCGACGGAACCAGCGCGCGTCGACCAGCTCGACCCCATCGGGGCGCAGCTCACCGGCGCGGTAGCGAGCCGTGAATCCGAGCATCAACGAATTCGGATAGGGCCACGGCTGGCTGCCGAAGTAGCGGACATCCTCCACCTCCACGCCGGCCTCCTCGAGCACTTCGCGATGGACGGCCTCTTCGAGGCTCTCGCCAGGCTCGACGAATCCCGCCAGCGCGCTGTAGATCCCGGGCGGGAAATGGCTGGAACGCCCGAGCAGGATCTCGTCGCCCTTCTCGACGGCCATGATCACCGCCGGCGCGATGCGCGGAAAGTGCGCGAGTCCGCACGCCGTGCACACGCGCGAACGTTCGCTCGCGTGCGCGGTCGTCGGCGAGCCGCAGGCGCCGCAAAATCGGTGCGTGCGGTCCCATTCGACGATCTGCACGGCGCGCGATGCCACGGCGTGCAGGCTGGTGTCGAGCACGCCGTAGAGCTGACGCAGATCCCGAAACACCATTCCGGTGGGAGCTTCGGCATCGGGAGCGAGTTCGATCGACCAGCAGTGCAGCGCGCCGAGTGCGCCCAGGTAGTGGGTGCAGCGCGGCGCGAGCCCGAGCGCTTCGGGCCCGACGAGGGGTTCGATTCCGCCGCGCACGGGGACCAGCAGCTCGCGCCCACGGAAGGCGAACCACAGCGCCGCTCCGGTCGCCCCGTCGGGCGCCCGCAACGCAGCCAGAAACGTGCGTGCCTCGGACATCGCCGCGGAGTATGCCAGAGCCGCGTGCGCGTCCCAGCGGGGTCCTCGCGCGCGGCCGTCCCGCTGCCTGCGCTACGCTGTCGTGTCGTGTGTCCCCGAGCTAGCGCGTCACGATCTGGGCTCGCCTCCTTCGCCCTCCTGCTCGGTCTGACGGGATGCACGCAGGTCGTCTACGGCGTTGCGATCCCGTTTCTGTACGTCGAGGCCAATCTCCCGGAAGCGCAGGTCGTGCACGATGTCGCCTATCGCGACGATGTGGACGCAGATCCGACGAAGCACCGCCTCGATCTCTTCCTGCCGGCCGCGCCTGCCGACGGCGCCGCCTGGCCGTTGCTCGTCTTCGTGCACGGCGGTGGCTGGACGAGCGGGGACAAGGGCCTTCGCGTGGGCGGGGCCGACGTGTATGGCAACATTGGTCGGTTCTTTGCTTCCCGCGGCATCGGCACCGCCGTGATCTCGTATCGACTTCAGCCGGACGTCGGATGGCGCGACCAGATCGATGACGTCGAACACGCGGTCGCGTGGTTGCGCGCGCACGTCGGGGCTCGCGGCGGCGAACCGCGTGCGATCTTCCTCGCGGGCCACTCGGCCGGCGCGCAGCTCGCCGCCTGGCAGGCGCTCGCTCCCTCGAAAACTCCTGTCTGCGGTTTGATCTCGGTCTCGGGCGCGGGCTTCGACCTCGCCGATGAGCAGACCTACGCCCTCGGCGCGAGCCGGGATTATTACGCGGCGCGCTTCGCCCGCGGCAGCGAGGGCGATGGCTGGATCGTGAACGCTTCGGTGGTGCGTTTCGCGCGCCCCGAGCTTCCCCCCGCGCTGATTCTGTACGCGGATGACGATCCGCGCTCGCTACAGCGACAGGCGCTTGTGCTCGACGAGGCCCTGCGCGCGCAGGGCGACGCGAGCCGCGTCGTCGTCGTGCCGGGGCAGACCCACGAGAGTATCGTGCTCACGCTCTCGCGCGAAGATCGCACCGCCGCACCGGCGATGCTCGAGTTCATCGAAAGCAACGCGCGCTCACCGCGCTGCTGAGGCCCCCGCATCCCTACGTGCGAAGCCGGAGCTCGCGGCGCTACGGCGTTGCCGCGCGTTCGTCGATCGCCGCGAGGTTGCGGCGTGCGATCGGCTCTTCGGGATCGAGTTCGAGTGCGCGCCTGAATTCGCTGCGAGCCTCCGGGAGATTCCCGCTGCGAAGCAGCGCGACGCCGAGCCGCGCGTGCAAGTCGGCCGACGCCGGATCCAACTGCGCCGCATTTTGGAATTGCGCGACGGCGGCGGCCCAATGTCCATCGCGCAGCTCCAGCCGGCCGAGGTTCTCGTGCGCCTTGGTGCGCCCCGGCGCGAGGCGGATCGCTTCTTCCCAGCTGTGTCGGGCATCCTCGCTGCGGCCCTCCCGCTCCGCGACGAGGCCGAGATTGTTGTGCGCACCGACGTGGCTCGGGTGGCGAGCGAGCACCTGCTCGAGTTCCCGGCGGGCGCCGCCGACGTCGCTGTCGCGCAGCCGCCAGATGCCGAGCAGGCTGCGCAGATCGGCGTCGTCCGGATGCTCGCGCAAGCGGTCTTCGAGCGCCGCGATCGCGGCTGCGTGCGCGCCTTGTTGGAACAGCTCACGTGCGTGTTGCGCGAGCGCGGCGTTCTCCTCGGCCGCGCGCCACTCGCGCTGCGAGATGGCGAATTCACGCGCGAGCACGATCCCGAACGGCGCGAGGCCGGCCAGCACGGCGAGCGTGGCGAGCCAGCGCTGCGGCGTCGCGGTCAATGCACCTGACCCTTGCGCACGGACCAGATGAAGCCGTCGTACCAGAAGTGCAGGATCGAGACGGTGAGCAGCGTCGCTGCGAGGCCGCGCCGCGAAGGTTGCAGCGCGGGCCACGGCCAGGCGCCCGTCGTCCAGATGCCGTAGCCGAGGCCGACCACCAGGAAGATCACGAGCACGAAATAGCGGCCGTGCCGCAGGCGGGCGAAACCGGAACGCTGCGTGAGGCCCGTTCCCTCGCTGTGCCAGACGATGAAGAAATATTGCACGGCGTGGAAGAAATTCATCACGAAGAAGGCTTCGCCGAAGCTGTTGAAGCCCCAACACGCGATCGAGACGACGGCCAGGATGGCGTAGAGCGACGCCTTCTGGAGCGAGACGCGATAGCCGCGGCGCTGCATCCGCCAGTAGCACCACACGTAGTAGATGGAGAACGGGATGCCGACCGCAAACACGGCCAGCGTGAGATCGCGCGAGTGCGCTTCGGCGCGGGCGGGAATGCTCGTGAAGAAGGCCGACCCGAGCTCGGAGAAATTCGAAAACGCCTGCATGTGGAGGGCCAGCGACGCGCCGCCCAGGATCGGTCCGGCGTAGAGAAGCAGGTTCATCAGCTGGTCGAGGCGGCGCCCGGCGTCGAGATCATTCCCGGCCCGCATGTCGTAGATCCGGCCGATTCCAAAAGTTTGTAGTGCCGAGTGATAGACGTCCCACCAGACGCCGAGGACGCCGATGGCGACGAGCGCCCAGGTCGACGTGTAGACGGCAGCGAACAGCGCCAGCGGGACGACGGCGAACCGGAAGGGATGGGTCCGAAAGATCGCGGGGTTCGCATGGCTGCGGAAGAACACGAGGAAGAGGTGCGCGTAGATGACGACCTGGATGAAGCCTTCCATGAAGGAGCCACGAAAGCGCAGGTCCTGGGTCTGGAAGCCGAGCACGGGGAAGACCGCAAAGGGGATGAAGGCCAGGACGGCGACCAGCGGCGCCGCGATCAAGAAGAACCAATCGGCCGCCGGGCTCGCGATGTAGCCCGATCGCGCAGGCTGGGCCGTCGCTGCCGCCATCGTGCTTCCTTTGACGCGCGTTCGAGCCGGCCGGAGCGGCCGCTCCGCAAACCCCAGACTACCAGAATAAACCTTGTGATCTCAAGAGGTTATCCCATCCAGGTCGGGGCCCATCCAGGCGTCTCGGCTTTCGCTCCGCGCCGCACAGTGTCACAATGGGAGAGACCCCTTGCGACTCGCCGTCCAACCGTCCGGGAGAATCCGCTCGTGGAGCTGCATCGCAATGACCGCGTGAGAATGCCCGCCAAGCCCGAGTGGGGCATGGGCCGCGTCCTCCAGGAGCCGGCTGCCGGCAAGGTGAGCATTCTCTTTCGCGAAGCCGGCGAGAAGGTGCTCTCGCTCAAGCACGCCCTGATGGAGCCCGTGGAGGGCGATGCCGCGCGCGACGTCTGGCTCGACAACGTCGATCCGGATTCGAAGAACGCGCCGCATTATCTCGGTCCGCGCGAGGCGCTCAGCGCCTTCATCGAAAGGTATCCCGGTGGTCTGCGCGATCCGGGTTTCCTGGCCGACGCGCGTCAGCCGCTCGAGAACGCGCGCGCGCTGATGCTCGAGCTTCTCGATCGCGACGCCGTGCGCGGATTCGTGCAAGCGGAGAAGCACGCCGAGATCTGCGAGCGTGCGCTGCGCGTCGTCAGCAAGACGAATCTCGTGCTGCCGAGCGATCGCATGGCCCTCGCCCGCTCGCTCAAGCTCGAGGAGAACCGCGTTCGTTTCGCGCCGGCTCTCTCCGATCTGCTCTACGGCAGCGAGGATCCGGATCAGCGCTTCAAGCTGTTCGCCGCCATGCTTTTTTCGATCGGAGCTGCGAAGTGGACGCTCGCCACCACGTTCACGTTCCTGCGCTTTCCAGAGGAGCACATGGTGATGCGGCCGGCCTTGACCCAACAGGCCGCAGCCCGCTGCCGATTCCAGCTCGACTATCGTCCGGAACTCGACCGCCGGACGTACGGCCGTCTGCTCGCCTTCGCACGCATGCTCTGTGAAGCGATGGAGAGCCTCACCCCTGCCGACCACTTCGACGCTCAGGGCATCGTCGCGTTCCTGGCCGACGTCCCCGACTGACGGAACCCGTCGCCGGGGCGACCCCCCGCAGCCTGCGCTAAACCACGGAGCCGCTCCCGCGCAAACGGTGGTGTGCGGCATGTTCTCCGCGCCTTCTCCTTCCGGGGGTCTATCGGTGCGCCTGTTCCGTTGCGTGGCTCTTCTGCTCTGCGGCAGTCTCGCGCTGGTCGTGGGCGCCGCGTCCGGGGCCGAAGGCCCCGCTCCGATCGAAATCCTGGTGCTGAAGGAGCACGGCGTCGGAAGCCCGTCCCTGGCCCAACCGTACGTCGACCGCTTCATGGCGCTGACGGCGGAGGACAACGGCTGGAGCGCAGCCCAGGGCCAGTATCTCGGCGATCGCGGCGCCGCCGAGGCGTTCATCAAGGCCCGCTCGCCGCACTACGGGATCCTTTCGCTCGCCGCGTTTCTGGCGCTGCGCGTGCCCTATCACATGGAGGTGGTCGGCCGTGTCGCCTCCACGCTCGCGGGTGGCGAGCAATATTTCATCGTCAGCAAGACCGCGGGCGACCTCGCGGGCTGCCAGGGGAAAAAGCTGGCGAGCGATCACTTCACGGATTCGCGCTTCGTCGAGAGGGTGATCGCGCGCCGCGATTTCACGCTCTCGCAGTTCCAGTTGCTGAAAAACCGGCGTCCGCTCCAGAGCCTGCGCCAGGTGCTGAACGGGCAGGCGGATTGCGCGCTGCTCGACGATGCCCAGCTCGAAGAGTTGAAGCATCTCCAGGGGTCGGAGGCCGCCAAGGTCGTCTGGAAGAGCAAGTCGCTGCCGCCGATGGCAGTCGTCGCCTTTCCATCCGCCCCACCCGCCGAGAAGAAGGCCTTTCGCGAAAGCCTCAGCAGCGTGTGCGCAGGCGCAGGGAACACGGCGTGTGCGGAGGTGGGGATCCATGCGCTCGCTCCGGCGAGCGCGAACGACTACGCGGAGGTGATATCCGCGTATGGTCGCTGAGCGCCTGCTGCGGATTCCGGCGCTGCTCTGCTTCCTGCTCGCCAACGCCTGCACGACACTGCCGCCCGTCGTGAATCCCGAGCTGGTCGAAGCCGCATCGCGCCGCGATGCGTTGGTCACCTCGGATTCGCTCGAGGCGTTGATCGAGCGTGGCGCCGATACGCCGGCCGACCGCCGGTTCGCGTACGACGCGGTTCGCGAGACCGAGGTGGACACCGCCGCCTACGCGTTCGCCCGCGCGGCCGTGACGGGCCGTCTCGTGCAGCAGCGCGGGCTGCAGGGCGCTCGCCTGATCGGCGAGGTCGAGTACTGGGCGCTGCGCAGCCGCAGCCTCGATCCCGAGTTCCGAGGCGGCGCGGCGACGCGGCTGCTCGGCACGCTCTTCGTGATTGCACCCGGAGCCCTGGTCGCGCACGGCGATTCCGAGCGCGGGCTCGAGCTGCTCGAAGAGCTCGTGGTTGCGCACCCCGAGGTCATGGAGAATCAGCTGCGCCTCGCCGAGGCGTACATCGCGCTCGGCGATCCGGATCCGGCGGGCCCATCGCTGTGCCTCTGTCTCGCCAATCGCGAAGCGCTACGCCGCGACGATCAGCAACTGCTCGACCAGCTCGTGGCGACGATCGGAGCGCCGGACTGCGACGAGCCGAACTGAGCGTTCAGCGCGCGTGCTCCGCGGCAATCTCGTCCGGCCGCTCGCGCGAGAGGATCCAGAGCGCCGCCGGCAGCGCGGTGAAATCGGCGAGCATCGAGAGCAGGAACGCGAGCGCCGCGAGCGTTCCGAACTGGCGCAGTGGCGGCAGATCCGAGAGCGCGAAGGCGAGGAAGCCACCCGCGTTGATCAGCGTCGCGAACAGGATCGCGCGTCCCGCGACCGTGAGCGTATACCGCAGCGATTGCTGGACGGAGGTGCTGCGCCGCCCTTCCTGGAAGTGATAGAAGAAATGGATCTGGTCGTTCTCGGAGGTTCCCAGGACCGTCGAGGCGATCAGGATCGTCGCCACGTTGAGCGGCATCCCGACCAGCCGCATCACGAGGAACATCACCAGGATCGCGAACAGGGAAGGGATCATCGCCATCAGGCGTGCGCTGCCGCTGCGGAACACCACCAGGAAGGTCGCGAAGATGATCACGACGGTGAGCATGAAGCTCTCGACCAGCGTCGGAACCAGGCTTTGCGACATCTTCGCGTGCAACGGGCCGAGGCCCACGATCTGGAGCTCGAGCGGGGCGAGAGCCGGGTTGTCGCGAACCGACGCATCCCAGTGGCTCTGGATGGCCACGCCGAGCCGGAGGAAGGCGGGCTCGTCCACCGCCCGGCTGATCACCGTGAGGTGCGCTTGCGCGAGTTCGCGAGGCTGCACGAAACGCTGGAGCATGGGCTCGAGCGAGAGCATGCCTTCGAGGTCGGCGGCAATCTGCTCGCGTTCTTCGCCCGACTCGGGCCAGGCGTCGCCCTGACCGCTCAAATAGCGAATTAGACGCAGAATCGAAGTCGGACCGACGGCAACACCGACTTCGGGATCGGTCTCGAGCGCCTGCTGGAATTCGTGCAGGCCCGTCAGCACGTCGGGTTCGGATGCGCTGCCGGGCTCACCTCGGATCCAGACGTCGGTCATCGACATCCCCGGAATCGAGTGCTCGAGACGTTTGACGTCGCGATAGATCACCGATCGGTGATCGATGTACTCGACCGGATCGGTGAGTACGCGCATCGGCTCGAGCACTCCGGGCAGACCGAAGAGGGCGACGGCGCCGGCGGCAGAGAACGCGAGCGCGCCGAGCACGAGGAGCCAACGGAAGTGGTAGCTCCACACCGGGAGCCACTCGGCGAAGTGTTCGATCCGACCGCGCTCCGATGCGCTTCCGGTCCGGGTGGGCGTGCGCAGGATCCGTTGCAGCGCCGGGAACAGCGTGAAAACGACGACCCAGGTGATGGCGAGTCCCACCGCCACCCAATGACCCATCTCGCGGACCGGTCGAATCGCCGAAATCATGAGCGCCGCGAACCCAACGGCGGTGGCGAAGATCGACGCCGTACACGCCAGGAACTTGTTCGAGAGGGAGAAGATCTGATGCGCTGCTTCCGTGCGGTCCGGCGGGCGCTCGACGAAGCGTGAATGCATGTAGACGAGCGTCGCCGTGGCGGTGACGAGGATCGTCATCGGAACCATCGGTGAAACCAGCGAGAACATTCCGCCGATCACGCCGATGTAGCCTACCGAGAGCGCCAGGCAGACCCCGAGCGTCAGCAGGAAGGCGAGCAGCGTGCGCCAGGAGCGGTAGAGGAACAGGTTCAAGAGCACGACGAAGCCCGCGAACAACGCGAACGAATCGAAGGCATCGCGCTGCGACTCGTCGAGATAGGCGTTCACGAAAGGCAGGCCCAGCGGGGTGAGCTTGCGCAGCGGAGAGGGCTGCGGATTCGCGCTCGCGAGCGCAGCCTCGATGCCGGCGAGCGCCCGGTTGCGCTCCGCGGGCCCCTTCACTTCGAGGCTGAGCGCGATCGCGAGGAAATCCTTCCCGACGAGGCCCTGACGGCGCAGTAGATCGGTGCCTTCGACGAATCGACGAAAGGCCTCGGCGGTTTCCGGTGTGGCCTCGAACTGCGCCAGGGTGCGCCGGAAGATCGAGAGGGCGGAATTGGGAGCGACGTTCGGAACCGTCGCGAGCGCGCGCTCGATTGCGTCGACGCGCGCGAGAACCTGCGGCGCGTAGGGATCCTCCGTCTCCGCGAGCAGGAGCGCGAACTCGCTCGCTCCGAATACGTCTTCGAATGCGCGTGTGGCGACGAAGTCTGGATCGGTGGGAACGATCAAGCGATCGAGCGAATTGTCCTGCGCGACGCCCACCGCGAAAAACACGGCCGGCGGGAGCAGCAGCGCGTAGATCGCGACGAACAGCCAGCGGGCGCGAAGAATGCCGGCGAAGGCGCGCTCGAGCCGCGGCGAGGTGGGTGCGTCCATCGTCCCTGGACTACGGCGTGCCGGCGCCGAGCGCTGCTTCCGCCGCGGCGTCTCCGAGGCGTCTCCCGAGCTCTCTCGCGTCCGGCACGGGCGAGTGTGGGACGAGCGCACGCCCCGGTCCGGGGCCCGTGATGCGGTAGACGCTGCCCCCGATCGCGACCACGTAGAGCGCGGCGTCCGGTCCGACCTTGAGATCCGTGATCCCGTTGAAGGGGCCGCCGAAGCCGCTGCCGATCCGCAGCTGATCGCGCTCCGCGTTGTTGTCCGCGACGAGATCGCTGAGATCCGGCAAGCCCGAGAATTGGAAGGCGTTGCGCGTCGCGTCGAGTGGAAGTGCGTAGAGCTGACCGAAATTGAAATCGCCGACGAGCACCTGGTCGTCGTAATCGCCGCCGAGGCTGCTCCCGACCGGCAGCACGATGGCGGTGGGGGCGATCGCCAGGGACCAGGAGAACTCCGGGTCGCTGTAGGTCGAGCTGCCGCCCGGCAGGTTCCACAGATCGCTGATGCCCTCCGTGTCGTAAGCGACGGGCCCCATGATCCTTTCCCAGCCGCTGTTGAACCCGGGCGCGACGCGGTTCACCTCGTCGAAATTGTTGCTGCCGTTTTCCGTGTCCCACAGGCGCCCATTCATCGGATCGAGTGCCAATCCAAAGCTGTTGCGCACGCCATACGCGAAGTACTTGGCGACTTTGAGCACGCAGGGGCCGTTGCCGCCGCAGTTCCCATCGTTGTTGCAGGTTTGTGTCGTCGCCCCGCTGCAATAGGGCGAGAAGGGATTGCCGGGCGCGGGAGTTCCATCCTGGCGTACGCGCAGGATCACGCTGGTGTCGTCCGGTGCGGCGCCCGTCGCGTAATTTTCGAGCTGACCATCGCGGTTCAGATCGCCGACCACGACGTACAGCAAAGCGCCGTCTCCCACGCCGGGAGCCTGGCCCGCGGGCCCGAGCTGCAGCGTGCCGCCGTTGTGACTCGAGCCGAACGGCAGGTCGAGGAGGAGCACGGGACTCTCGAGAACACCCGCGCCCGCGTTCCAGGTGTAGCGGTAGACGCGGTTCGCGATCAACATGCCGCCCTGGGTCGCCGCCTCGGAATAGAACAGGAAGACCTTGCGCGGGGTCTCGCTGTTGATCGCGATGCCGAGCAGGCCGTATTCGCTCGCAGCGTTGGTGAAGACGGTGAGGACGGGTGTCGTTTGCAGAACGCCGTTCAGCACGCGTCGCACCGTTCCAGCCTTCTCGAGCACCAGGAAATCGCCGGGAGCGAGGAACGCCATCGCCGTCGGCTGCGTGAGCGCATTGTTGACGATCGTGGTGACGGAGAGTTTCGGATCGTAGAGCGTCTGGGCGGTTGCGATCGAGGCGGCGAGCAGGCAGCCGACCCATGCGCACGCGGCGCTCCGCAAGAATTCCGGTCTCATCAGCATGGACGCGATTGTATCCTGCTTTCTCTCGGGTGCGATCCCATTTCAACCCATGAGGGTGCTACTGCTTGGCGCGCTCGTAGCGTTCCCACGCTGCTCTGTGTTCGAGGACCGGCTCTCCGAGTGCGTCCCACGAATCGACTCGCTCGATCTCGGCAACCCAATCGCTCACCTCGAGCGTGAGCCACGAGGTGCCGAGCGATTGGCTCTTCGAGATGCGGCTGCGCGGCGAGGGGCCAGGCGCCGGTTTCGGTTCCCCGGGCACTGCCCGCAACAGATAGGCGCCGCCCGCTTCGGCGTTCCAATGCACGGTCGAAGGCTCGGTCGATTCGATGTGCATCGTCGATTTCTTGTCGCGCGCATCATCCGTTCGGCGCAAGAGGTAGCTGACGGCGATTTCGTATCGCCCCGGCAGAACCTCGATGCATTTGGGAAAGTGCCAGGCCTGATCGCGCGCCTGGCGCCATTCAGGGCTGGAGTCGTCACGAATGGCCTCGACGAAGGTCGCGCGCTCCTCGTGACAGAGCACCGAGACCTCGCTGGGCGGCCGCATCGGCCCGGCATACCGCCGGAACCACTGGGTCGGCGGTTCGCGCCGATCGACCAGGAAGTAGCCGTCGTAGTCGAGAGGCACGAGCGCGTGAACGGCGAAGTCGGCGCTGGCATGCGCGAGCGAGACCGGGCCGGTCAGGACGACGAGAGCGCCGCGTTCACGGAGATCCCAGCCCCGCTCGAGAATCCTCACCGAACGGCGTCCCGCACTCGGCGCGTAGCAGCCGAGGAGGCATGCGACCAGCAGAAACGGCAGCCATAGCGGGCGCGAACGCGTCATCCGGACCGTAAGGTAGGATCTGCCCGATGTTCGAGCGACCCACCCCCGCACTGGCACTGCCCGCGGCCGTCGCCTGGCTCTGGCTCGCGGCTTGCGCCGGCGGGGGGCCTGCGGCGTCGGACTCCGCGTCGACTGGCGCTGCCGATACGCATCCAGTGCTCGAATCCGTGAACCCGGTCCGTCCGGATGTTCGCGCCGCCGCGGTCCGCCGTGAGTGGCTCGCGCGCCAGGCGGCCGCGCGCCGCGGCAGTCCGGCGCCCGGCGCGGCCGTGCCGCCTTCGCCCGCAGCGACGCCGGGAATCGAGACGGGCACGCCCGGAAAGCTCCTGATCTTCAGCTCCGTCACCGGACATGTTCCGACGGGCGACGTGCGGCGGGCGACGACGGGTTCGCCCGAAGAACGCGAGAGCGAGCGCGTCGCCGAGCTCGAGCGTGCGCTCGAGGCGGAACGCGCTCGCGAGGAGAGCCCGCGCGAGACGGGCTCCGATGTTTCAACGCGGCCCCCGACGTCGCCGGACACTGGCGCCGGTGTGTTGCTGGCTCCCGCAGCTCCGCCGCTTCCCGAACTCGATCCCGCGCTGTTCGTGAGCGAGAAGGCCAGCGTGCCGGCGGGTAGCTGGGCCAATGCCGAGGATCTCCCGGTCGTGCGCCGCAGCCTCGACCTCGATGGCAACGGTCGCCCCGAAGAGATTCGCTATTTCGACGTCACGACGGATGCGCTGCTGCGCCGCGAGGAAGACCGCGATCTCGACGGGAACCCGGACGCCTGGAGTCGCTATGAACGCGGCGAACTGGTCGAGCGCGTGCTCGATTCGAACGCGGATGGCCGACCGGACGAATGGGAAACCTACGTCGCGGGCCAGATGACGCTGCGCGAGATCGACGGTGACGGCGACGGCACGAAGGATACCAGCTATCGCTACCGATACGATTCGCTGGTGGAACTGCGGCGCGATACCGACGCCGACGGGATGATCGATCACGTCGAACATTTTGAACGTCGCCAGCGCGTGCAGGCGATCGACGATTTGAATCGCGACGAGCGCATGGACACCTGGACGACCTACCAGGCGGTCGGCGGACAGGAAGTCGCGGTCCGCATCGAGCGAGACAGCAAAGGGCTCGGAAGGCCGACCGTCTTCGAGACGTATCGCGCGGCAGTGGGGCCGCCGGTGCTCGAGAGGCGCGAGGAAGATCTCGATGGCGATGGCGTGATCGACGTGACGCGCCAATACGAACCCGGCGGCGCCGTCGTTCCCGAACAGGCGGCTCCCCTCTAGTTCCCCGAACGGCGGCGCGGGCGATGGCGCTCGCCAGCGATCAAACGCCCGAGCGCTTTCGCGCCGAACTGCGCGCCTGGCTTTCGGCGCGCCAGCCCGGCGCCGCCGAGATCCAGCCAACATCATCACGCAGCGCGTGCAGGGACTACCGCGCAGCGGATGGCGCCGCAGGCGCGATCCGCTGGGGATCGATGTCGGCCGTCGCGCGGTAGAGACGTGCGATGACCTGCGCCACGGGTTGACGTCGCAGCGGCACGGGGCCCGAGTGGTAGTAGGGAATCGTCGACCACGGCAGCGGGCTGGTTGCGGCGAGTGCGTCGACCAGCCTGAATCGCGGAGGGTAGGAGATCCGCGGCTGGTCCACCCCCGCTGGCAGCACCAACCAATCGCCAGCTCGCAGCTTCGATTCGCCCGCGATCACCGGGCGCCAGCCAGCGCGCTCGCCGTAGAACTGCATTTCCCAATGCCCGGTGTACCAGATCTTCGCGCGCCCATCCGCGGCGCCACTCTGTGACAGGCGTTGCCCGATTCGATCGATCAACGCGCGCCGCGCGAGCGCATCGGAGAGATCACTGATGAAGAAGAGCGTCGCGAGCGCGAGGCCGAACACGCTTGCGATCCTCACGCCGATCCGCGCGCCAGGTTCGCCCTCGTGGCGCGACGCCGCTCGCGCGGAAAGCAGCGTTGCGGCGATCACGAGACCGATCACGCGGCGCGCGGCGGGGTAGGGCGAGATGACGAAAAAGCCCAGCGTTTCGAGCAGCAACCAGACCGCCAGCACACGATCTGGCCGTGGGTCTGCGCCATCCGACGCGCGCAGCCGTCGGGCCCCGACGCCGAGGATGCAGCCCGCAACGCAGGCGCCGAACAGGACGAACAGCGGCAGCTCGGGGTTGTAGGCCACGAGCTGCGCGAAGTAGCCGTCCGCTTCGAAGGCCGGCGACCACGGAAACGCGGGGATGGAAGCGAATGCGAGCGCCGCGACGAAGGCGGCCCCGAACACGACGCGGCGGTGGGCTCCGAGTCCGACGAGCGCAAGCAGCGCGGCGTAGGGCGCCAGGCCGCCCAGCAACGAGAGCAGGCTGAGCGTCCAGTAGAGCGCGCGGGTGCCGGGGACGCGCTCGTTCTCGACGGAGAGATCTCCGAGATTGTCGATGGCGGCCAGGCGTTCGATGCCCGCCATGAAGTGCGACTGACCGTAGCCCGCGACGAGCAGCGCCTCCCATCCGACGAAGAGGCCTGCCCCCGCCAGCGCGACGATGGCGCCCTCGCGCGGCCGCCGATACACCGCGGTGTACGCAATTGCGAGTGCAGGATAAACGACGGCGGAGTACTTGGTCTGCATGGCCAGGCCGAGCACGAGACCGGCGGCGAGCGCGAGGCTCGCGCGCTCGAGTTCGCAAGCGCGGACGCAGAGCGCGAATCCGAGCAGGCCCAGCGCGACGGCCGGCACGTCGAGCATCAAGGTGAAGCCGGGCAGAACACTGGGCCCCAGCGCGAGCGTCCAGAGCACCGGCCTGGAAAACGGCTTCGCAAGACGTTCCAGCAGAAAGCCGAGTGCGCCCGTGAGCGCCAGCGCGAAGGGCAGCAGGGAAAGCTTCCATGCAATCGGCGAGTTTCCAAACAGCGTCATGGCGCCGGCGAGCCAGTAGGGGAGCAGCGCCGGCACCGTGCCGATCTCCATCGCGGGCTCGGGAGCGTCGTACCAATACAGCTCGAAACCGTAGGGATCGGTCGGGTGCTGCTGGATCTGCTGTGCGTACGCGACGTAGACCGGATCGTCGATCACCAGCGGCTTCGACGCGATCGCGGCGGTGAGCGCGATCGCGCACACCAGCGCGTTGATCTGCCAGCCAGCCAGGCGTCGCGGTCCCGGCGTTTCGAGAAGAGATCCCACGTTCGGAAGGATGCGCGCGCGCGCCCGCTTTGTCACACTGCGCCCCATCGTGGACACCGGATCTCCCCCGGCGCCCGCCGATTTCATCGCGGACACCCGCGTCGAAGCCGTCGGCGACGGTCTCTATCGCTGTGATCTCTCGGATCGCTGGAACGCTTCGGTGTACCCCTTCGGCGGGGTCGCCTGCGCCATCGCGCTGCGCGCCGCGGAGGCCGAGCTGGGTTCCTCTGCACAGCGATTGCGCACGACGACGAGCGTCTTCGTCTCGCCGGTTCCAGTCGGGCCCCTCGAGATCCGGGTAGAGCGGCTGCGGATCGGCAGAGGCATGTCGCAGCTGCAGGCCACGGCGCGCGCGGCGGGCAGCCGCGAGGGTGGGCTGACTCTTTTTGCCGCCTATGGTCAGGAACGCGAAGGCTTCAGCTTCGTCGATAGCGAGCCGCCCGAGGCGCCGCCGCCCGAACAGTGCCCGCTCCCCGCCGAACCACCGCCGGGTTTCCGGCGTTGGCGGTCGACCTTCTTCGAGCAGTTGGATTCGCGAATCGTGCGCATGAACCCGCCGTGGACGAGCGATTGGACGGCCGGTCGCGCCGAAGCCGTGCGCTGGCTGCGCTACCGGCGCGCGCCGAGGCTCGCCGACGGCACGCTCGATCCGCTCGCGCTCGTCGCGATTTCCGACACGATGCCCCCTGCCATCGGCCAGAAGCTGGGGCCGGACCATCCGTTCTTCTTCGCGCCGAGCTGCGACCTCACTGTGCATTTCTTCGAGTCGACCCGACACGAATGGTTGTTGGTTCGCAGCCGCTGCCGGCAGGCAGGAGGCGGCTATGCCTCAGCCGAATGTGAAATCTGGAGCGTCGACGGGCGTCTGCTCGTCTACGCGACCCAGCTCATGTTTCTGCGCTTCGAGCCGCCTGCGGGCTGATGCGGGGCGAAGCTCGCCCCTCCCAGGTTCGCGACGCTCCGCAGGCGCCGGAATCTGAGAGACCATATGGATGCGACCGCGGCACGGAGTCACGGAGATGTCGATCGCCGAATCGGACCTGCCTCCCTATCTCGTTGGCGAGGTGTTGGCGCAGCCATTTCCCGAACGCATGCGACTCACGGCGCGAACCTGGGCGGCGCAGATCCAACCGAACTCGCTCGGGATCCTCGCGGTCTATTGGCTCAAGTATCTCCTGATCTACATCGGCGGCTGGGCGTTCTTCTGCTCGTTCGACGGCGATACTCCCGGGTTCTCGTCCGTGGGCACCTGGGCGTTTTCGCTCGACGCGTTCCGCAAGGCGATCGTCTGGTCGATGTTCTACGAGCTGCTCGGCCTCGGCTGTTCGATGGGCCCCATGAACGGCCGCTTCTGGCCCCCGCTCGGCGGTTTCCTGCACTTCCTGCGCCCCGGCACGACGAAGCTCGCGTGCTTTCCCCGCCTGCCGCTGCTCGGTGGAATCACGCGGAGTTGGCTCGATGTCGGCCTCTACGCAGCCGTGCAGCTCTGTCTGCTTCGCGCGCTCGTCGCACCCGCGCTGACGCCCGAACTGCTGCTGCCGGTCTGCGTCCTGCTTCCGATCCTCGGGATTGCAGACAAGACGATCTTCCTGTGTGCGCGCGCCGAGCATTATTTCGTCGCGTTGGTTTGCCTGGCGGCCGCCCACGCGGGCGACGTCTGGCTCTCGGCGTGCAAGGTCGTCTGGGTCTGCATCTGGTTCTGGGCGGCCACTTCGAAGCTGAATCACCATTTCCCGTCCGTGATCATGGTGATGATGAACAACGGCCCCTTTTTCCCGAAGTGGCTCAAGCGGCGGCTCTTCGTCGCCTACCCGGACGATCTGCGGCCGTCGCGGCTCGCGGCCTTCATGGCCCACATGGGCACCGTCACCGAGTATGCGATCCCGGTCGTGCTGCTCGCGAGCGGAGATCCGCTCGTCACGCTCGCCGGTCTCGTCATGATGACTGGATTCCACAGCTTCATCTCGCTCAACAACCCGGCGGGCATGCCGATCGAGTGGAACATCCTGATGATCTACGGCGGCTGGTTCCTGTTCGGATTCCACCCGGAGGCGAGCGTGACGGCGGTGGCTTCGTTGCCGCTGCTCGCTGCTTTCCTGTTCTTCTGCCTGGTCTGTATTCCGCTGTTCGGGAACTTCGTTCCCTCGCGGGTCTCGTTCCTGTTCGCGATGCGCTACTACGCGGGCAATTGGGCCTACAACATCTGGCTCTTTCGCGGTGACGCGGCGAAGAAGCTGCGGAAGCTCGTGAAGGCCGCCGCGCCGATGCGCGAGCAGCTCGCGCGCATCGTGCCGGATCCGGACATCGTCGAGAACGCGATGCTGCTGAGCACGGTGAACCGCATGCTGCATCTCCAGGGCAAGGTGCTCTACGAAGTGTTGCCGCGCGCCGTCGATCAGATCGACCACTACGAATGGATGGATGGCGAGATCGTCGCCGGTCTCGTGCTGGGCTGGAACTTCGGAGACGGCCACTTGAACGATCTTCAGCTGCTCCGGGCCGTGCAGGCCCAGTGCGGCTTCGAAGCGGGGGAGCTGCGCGTCGTGATGGTCGAGTCGCAGCCGCTCTTCGGGCGCACGCTGGCCTGGAGGATCGCGGATGCGAAAACCGGTATTCTCGAAACGGGCGCTTCGGAGATCGCGCCGTTGCGCGCCTGTCAGCCGTGGCCGGAGGGAGAGCACGCGGAAGCCTTCCGCCGCGGGCGCCCGGAGCGCGCGCCCGCGTAGGGTCGTTCGCTGCGCCCGACGTTTTCGGGGAAGCGTTCGAGAGGCGTGAATGAAGGTTCGCGACTTCCTGGCCTGGTTGAGCTTCCCCGTCCTGATGGGCGGGTTCGTTGCCATCGCTGTCTGGGGTTTCGCGCGCGGCTTCGATCCTGCGGTCTTCGGCGCCGCGCTCACGATCGTGAATTTCTTCGTGATCCTGGCGTTCGAGCAGCTGCTGCCGCGGAACCCGCAGATGAACGTCTTCGGCGATCGCCAGTCGTTGAACGACGCGGGGCATGGGATCCTGCTCGCGGCGCTGGCGCGTCCGATCGGGGGCGCGCTCAGCGTCGCCGCGCTCGGCTGGCTCGCGCAGATCCGCGGCGCGGCCGATCTGGCAAGCGTGTGGCCGGAGGCGTGGCCGTTTGCCGGGCAGTTCGCGCTCGCGCTCGTCTTCTGGACCTTCGCGGATTACTGGATCCACCGCAGCTTGCACACGTTCGATCGGCTTTGGTGGTTCCACGCCGTTCATCACGACACGCCCCAGATGCACATCCTCAAGTCGGGGCGCATCCACTTCGGCGAGGAAATCTTCAACGCCGTGCTCAAGCCCGTGCCGCTGCTGCTGCTCGGCGCACCGCCGGAAGTGATGGTCCTCCTCGGCCTCTGGATCGTGTTCGACGGGAACCTCGTGCATGCGAACATCGACCAGCGTTTCCCGTCGTGGGCGCACTACTTCGTGCCGACCGTACAGCTCCACAACCTCCACCATGCGCGCGACCGCCGCCATCAGGACAGCAACTTCTCGGGGTCGAGCGCGATCTGGGACGTGCTGTTCGGCACCTTCAGCCATCCGGACCGCTGCCCTCTCGGGCCGCTCGGGATCGAGAAGAGCCCCGTTCCCAGCGGCTTCGCCTCCCAGCTCCTGTTTCCGCTGCGCTCGCAGTTCGCCGTGCCAGCGGCGAGAGCCGATTCGCACGGCGATGCGGCCGGTTGAGACACTCCCGCGTGTCGCAGGTTCGGATCTGAACGACGCGCCTCCGCGGAGAGGTCAGTCCGCCGTCGGGCTCAGGGAATGCGACCAACGTCCCGCCCAGGCGTCGAGCGGCGCCAGCGCCTTCCCCAGCCGGCGTCCGTTCTCGCTGAGCGCGTAGCCCTCGGCAACGCGCTCGATCAGGCCGGCGTCGCGCAATTCGCGCAGGCGTGTGTTGAGGACCGCCGGGGAGATGTCTTCGCAAGCCTCTCGGAGCGAGCGGAACGTGTGCGATCCCGCGCGCAGCTCCCACAGAACGCGCAGCGCCCAGCGACGTCCGAGAAGATCGAGCGCCGCCATCAGCGGGCGCCCGGTCTGCGATCCCCGCACGCGTCGGCCCGGAACCACGGCCCGCATGGCATCTCCCTTGCGCTCTGGAAAACGTAGCGATAAGCTTGCTATGCAAAACATAGCATGCGAATGACCGCATGCGCACGCCCGAGGAGCGCCGATGGAACGCATCGCCCCGTTGCAGGCGCCGTACACGGTGGAAGTCGCGGAAACCTTCGCAGCCATGATGCCGCCCGGCGTCGAGCCGCTGCGGCTGTTCCGCAGTCTCGCGCACAACCCCCGCATCCTCGGAAAGATCCGCGCCGGAAACCTGCTCGATCGCGGTTCCATCGACCGGATGGACCGCGAACTGGCCATCCTGCGCTGCTGCGCACGCTGCGGATCCGAGTACGAGTGGGGAGTCCACGTGGTCGTGTTCGCGCGCCGCTACGGAATCCCCGAGGACAAGATCAGCGGAACGGTCACATGGGAGGGGCGAGACGCCCGCTGGACTGCGAGGGAGCGCGCCATCGTGCGCCTGGTCGATGAACTCCACGACGATGCATCCGTCAGCGACGCGCTCTGGAGCGAGCTGCAGGAGTTTTTCGCGAACGACCAACTCGTCGAACTGCTGGTCCTGATTGGCTTCTACCACACGATCTCGTTCGTCACGAATGCGCTCGCAATCGATCTCGAAGCAAACGCCGCCCGCTTCCCGAATCGGGATGCGACCGGCGTCCGCCCTGCGAGCGCCGGCTAACCGCGCGCCTGTTTGATCGCGACCTCGACGCGCGCGCCGTTCGCGTCGAAGCGCATCGCGCCATCGCGTCCATGGTTCGTCGCGCCACCTGCCACGTCGCGCGGCGTGCTGATCGGAAGGCGCGTGTGATTCACGCCGAGCCGGTAGCGGTGCGCGTCTCCGTGCGCGAATAGCCGCGCTGCTCGCGGCGTCATTGCTGCCGACCGTGCCCCGCCCCGCGCGCTAGTCAGGCTTGCGTGAGTCGACCCAGCCGAGTGCCAGCAAACGCGCGGCGAGTAGTTGGCCGATTTGTTTCGCACCGACATCGTTGGGGTGGAATCGGTCGTAGGGACTGAAGGCGGGAACCGGAGATTGCGTCAACTCCGCAGTCGTTTCCACGAGAGGGATGCCGCGCTCGCTCGCCACTCGCCGCAGGGCCTGCTGGTAGATCTCGTGTGTTGCGTGTAGTTCCTGTCCGTTCTTGAAACCGAAGAAAAAAAACAGGTACGGATCCCCCGGTGGCTCGTTCGGATCCAGCGCACGAATCGGGTAGTCGAGGAACGCGAGTCGGATGCCCGCCGCTTGCGCCACGTCCGCGAAGCGTTGGAGATTGTGCTCGTACTCCTGCACCGTCGGGGCACGCGAGCCGGACGCAGCGGAATCGCCGGCGGTCCTGTTCCGGAACAGGTAGGCAGCGATCCGGAAGCTCGCCAGATCGGTGGCTCGATAGAAGAAAAAACGCAGCAAGGGCGAGCGTGGCTCGCGAAGCACGAACGCGGGCCGGCGCGACGTTCCGTAGTCGTTGACGCCCAGGCGGACCGTCACCACATCGGGATCGAGCGCCAGGATTTTCGTGACGAACTGGCGCAATCCGTGCGCGGTGGTGTAGCCGAGCACGCCGGCATTGATGACCTCGACGGGCCGCCGCGTGCTTTCGTGAAGATCGCGTTCCAGCCACTCGACATAGCTTTCCCAGGCGAGATTCGTCGCGATTTCGGCGCCAGCCTCCTTCTTCCACAAGCCGAAGGTGCCGGAGTCTCCGATGCAAACGATGCGCAGCGTATCCTTTGCCTTGGCCTCCCGGACTTCCGGCCCGCGAAAGCCGAGCGAGTCGATGCTCCAGCCGAAGGCCTGATACCCAGGCTGATTCCGATAGCCGAGCAACGGATCCGAGACGAGCCAATCCAGACCCTTGTGGGTGGGTCGCTCGAGCGCCGCTTCGACGTGGGTCAGGCGAAGGATGCCTTCGCAGACGAGGAGTGCGAAAACCAGGCTCGCCGCGCGCAACGTGAGAGTTCGGATGCGAGTTCGGGTCAAGTGTGCTCAATCTCCGCCAAACGCGCGCAAGGCTAGCGTCTCGCTTGTTGCGCTGCTCGCGTCCAAGACGCGCGCCAACGCATGGATGATTTGGATGGCGTCGAGGGGCGGGTAGAGTCTGATCCGGCGAGATCCTCAGCGAGCAAGGAGACAGCGCATGGCATTCCAGGGGCAGGTGGCATTCATCACGGGCGGCGGCAGCGGCATGGGCCGGTTGGCGGCGCGCAACCTCGCGCGGGCCGGCAAGACGGTGGTCGCGCTCGACGTGAACGAGGCGGGTCTCGCGGAAACCGCCGAAGGGATTTCGGGTCTGCACACGCGCGTTCTCGATGTCACGGACGCGGCCACCGTCGAAGCCGCGGTCAAGCAGGTGGAAGCCGAGATCGGCCCGATCGATCGCGTCTACAACGCGGCCGCCATCATGCCGCTCGGCAAGCTGCTCGAGCAGGATCTCGAGACGATCCACCGCATCATGGCGATCAACTACGACGGGCTCGTCAACGTCACGCACTGCACATTGCCGGCCATGTTGAAGCGCGGACGCGGCGACTTCATCAACTTCGCGTCGATGGCCGGCTGGTTGCCTGCGATCTATATGGGCGCCTACAACGCATCGAAGTTCGCCGTCGTCGCCTTCAGCGAGGTGCTCTACCACGAGAATCGCGGCAAGGGTGTGCGCTTCGCCTGCGTCTGCCCTCCGCCGGTTGCGACGCCGCTCCTACAACAGGGCCGCGACACCGTTTGGCCGAAGCTGCTCGACGACGCCCCGGCCATCGAACCGCAAGCCGTACTCGACGCGATCGAGGCCGCGCTCGACGCGGGTAGATTCTGGGTGTTCCCCGGGCGCGGAACGTCGCTCGGTTGGAGAATGCGCCGTTTCCTGCCCAGCTTGATCTGGAAGCGCGTGCACCAGGTCGAGGGGATCTGAGCCAGCCGCCGATGGGACGCCGATGCGCGGTGCTCGCGGCTAGACGATTTCGAGCCCGCCGCGGCCGTCGATGCGTCCGCGGCGGCCGCAGAATTCCTCGGTCATCATCGCGACGAGCACGTCGGGGTCGCTGAGCGTTGCCCAGGTGCGGCTTCCAGCGTCCGTGAGGCACGCGGCGTGCGCCATGCGCGGGGCGCCGTTCTGGTGCGCGACGGTGTATGCCTCGAGCGTCACCGGGCCCTCCCAGTCGATCAGCGCCTCGCGCAGCGGAAACGCAGCGACCTGCGCTTGGAGATTCTCGTAGCGGAAACCCGCCTTCGGGGGCTCGGCCGAGTAGATCCCGAGGGAGTGCTTGGCGAGCCAGCCGCCGTTGCCGTGGACCAACCCGACCGAGCCGCGGCGCTCGCGCACGACCTCGGCCATGCGTCCGACCGCGTGAAGCCCGTAGCTGTTGAGCGGCCCACCCCCGAACGTGAGCCCGCCGGTGACGGTCAGCGGGCGGCCCTCGGGAACCCCGAGCTCCGTCGCCGCCACCTCCACCGAGGAAGGAAAGCAGCTGTACAAATCGCAGTGATCGATCGCGTCGATGGCCTTCCCGGCGAGCTCGAGAACGCGCGCTCCAGCAATCCGCACCGCAGGCGAGCGGTGGAACTCTGCGCGTGTGGAAAGGAATCCGCTGTCGTTTGCCTCGGTCGCGGCGTGGAGAAAGACGAGCTTTTCGTCAGGCACGCCGGCGCTGCGCGCGGTCTCCAGCGAGCACAGGATGAGACCGGCCGCCATGTCCACGCGAGCGTTGGCGTTCATCAACCGGGTGTAGGGGAACGAGATCATCGGGTTGTCGGGCGTCGCCCGGCGGATCTCGTCGGCAGTGTAGGGTTTGCGGATCCAGGCGTTGGGGTTGCCGACGGCGACCGCGCTGAAGCCCGCCCAGAGCGCAGCGATCCGCGCCGCATGGGCTTCGAGCGTCTCGCGCTTCGCAAAACGAATCGCACTCTCGATGACCGCGAAGATGTCGCTGGCGCTGTTCATGCCGCGTGCGAGCTCGGCGTCGTGAAAGATCGCCTTGTCTTCGGCGAGCATCCGATCCGGAGCGCCCGGTGTTTCGGTCTCGGAAAGCGTGAGGCCCTGGCGTTGGGCCTGTCCTGCGCTGCGGCCGGCCTCCGCGCCGACGACCAGCACGATCCCGCGGCGTCCGGATTGAATCAGCCGCGCCGCATCGATCACACAGGCTTGAGAAAAGTTCCCGCCGTACGGTGTTCCGACGGTCTCCGTCGGTGTCGCGCCGAGGCGGCGCGCGATCTCGCGCCCGGGATCGCCGTAACGCCACATGCCGCGAACAACCTGGATCGAATCCGCGCGCTCCAGGAGCTTCGGAGCGCCGGAATCTTCCCCGGCCTGCTGCAACGCCGCGAGCATCATCGCGAGCGGCTCGGCCGCCTGCCGGGGATCTTCCAGGCGCTGCAGGATCTGGCCGACGCCGACGAGGACGGGAACCGGTTGCGTCGAGGTCATCGTCTCTCTGGTAGCTCCTACCCTCGTCGCGCAGTCACCTGCGCAGCGTGCGCTCGCTCATGGAAAGCCGATTTCGCGACGGAATCAAGCACTTCGGCAGGCTAGCGCCGAGCGCTCGCACCGGACACGGGTGCGGCTTGCAGCTGGCCGCAAGCAACCGGGAGCGGAACCGAACCGGACAGGCCCGCCCGCCGGAATCCGGCCTATCTTGGGAGGTCTGCGTACCTGGGAAACCGCATGGCCATCGAAGCGACTCCGGCAGCTGCAACGTCGACCCGGACCGATCCGCGCTTTCTCATCATCGGCGCAGGCATGTCGGGTCTTCTCAGCGCGATCAAGCTGCGGGAAGCCGGCTTCGAAAATTTCGTGATCTATGAGAAGGCGGACCGGCTGGGCGGAACCTGGCGCGAGAATACGTACCCCGGCATTGCCTGCGACGTTCCGTCGCATTTCTACAGCTACTCCTTCGCGCTCAACCCGGAGTGGAGTCATCGCTTCGCGCCGGGCGCCGAGATCCAGGCCTATTTCGAGGCGGTGGCACAGCGCTTCGGAGTGGCGTCTCGGATTCGCTACGGCAAGGAGGTCGCGCGCTGCGTGTTCGAGGGAGGGCGCTGGCAGATCGAACTGGCCGACGGATCGACGGATGCAGGCGATTTCGCGATCGCGGCGACGGGCGTCCTCCATCATCCGGCCTACCCCGCCATCGAAGGTCTGGACGGCTTCGAGGGCACGAGCTTTCACAGCGCCCGCTGGAATCACGACGTGCCGCTCGCGGGCAAGCGCGTGGGTGTCGTCGGCACGGGGTCGAGCGCGATCCAGATTGTGTCGGCCCTCGTCGACCAGGTTCGCGAGCTCACGCTCTTTCAACGCACGCCCCAGTGGATCACGCCCGTCGCGAATGCGGCGTACAGCGAAGAAGAGAAGGCGGAGTTCCGGGCGCGGCCCGCGGCCATGCTCGGGATCCGGGAGGAGATTTCGCGCGCGTTCACCCAGGGTTTTGCCAACGTGCTCGTTGACGCGGAATCCCCGGTTCTCAAGGTGATCCACGATACCTGTGAGAAGAACCTCGAGAACTCCGTCAAAGATCCGGCGTTGCGGGAGAAGCTTCGCCCGAGCTACCGGGCGGCCTGCAAGCGCTTGATCCTGTCGGCCGATTTTTACGAGGCCATCCAGCGTCCGAACGCGAAGCTCGTGACGGAGGCCATCGAGCGGGTCGAAAAATCGGGAATCCGGACGCGGGACGGACGCCTCCACGAACTCGACGTGCTGGTGTTGGCGACTGGCTTTCGCGTCGATCGCTTCGTGCGGCCGATGCAGGTGATCGGCCGCCGCGGGCTGCCCCTCGACGACGTCTGGAAGGCTGGGCCCTTCGCCTACATGGCGATCTCGGTTCCCGATTTCCCCAATTTTTTCATGCTCAACGGCCCCACATCGCCCGTCGGGAATTTCTCGCTCATCGAAGTTGCAGAACTCCAGTTTGCGTACATTCTGCGGCTGGTGGAGCAGGTCCGCGTCGGCGCGTGCAACGAGATCTGCGCCGCTCAGTCGGCGATGGAACGCTTCGACACGGAGCGCAAGCAGGCGGCGAAGACGACCATCTGGAACAGTGGCTGCAAGAGCTGGTATCTCGACGCGAATGGCCTGCCGACCGCCTGGCCGTGGACTTTTGATCGCTTCCGTCAGGAAATGAGCGCGCCGCGGCTCGGCGATTTCGAGATCAGGTGAACGCGCGCCCGTGACCCTGCAACGAACGGCGGATCTCGCGGTGGAAACCCGCCTGGCAAGGAGCCCTCAGTGAATCCCGAGCATTGCCTGGTCGAACGCGAAGGCCACGTCCTGACCGTCACCCTGAACCGGCCCGAGGCGAAGAACGCCCTGAGCGGCGGCATGCTGGCGGGGATGTACCGCGCCTGGCGCCTGCTCGACTCGGATCCCGAGCTGCGCGTCGCCATCCTCACGGGTCGCGGCAGCGTCTTCTGCGCGGGGGCCGATCTCAAAGCCATGGGGCGCGGTGACACCGACGAGGAGTTCCAGAAGCTGATGGCCGAAGTGCCGGATCTGCACTGGCAGGCGCTGCTCCGTCACAACCGGCCGATGAAGCCCATCATCGCGGCCGTCGAGGGTTTCGCGGTGGCCGGCGGCACCGAAATCTTGCAGGGCACCGACATCCGCGTGGCGGCCGAGGATGCGATCTTCGGTGTCACCGAGGCCCGGCGCGGCCTGTTTCCGCTCGGCGGAAGCAGCGTGCGACTGCGGCGCCAGATTCCCTACACGCTGGCGGCGGAGATCCTGCTCACCGGGCGACACGTCACGGCGCAGGAGGCGCTCGCCTTCGGCTTGATCGGCCGCGTCGTACCCAGCGGCCAGGCCCTGGCCGAGGCCAGGAAGGTTGCCGCGGAGATCTGTGACAACGCTCCGCTCTCGGTCCGCGCCCTCGTTCGGATGCTGCGCGAGATCGACGAAAGCTACAGCGAGGCCGATGCGTTGGTGAAGGAACTCGAGATCGGTGGCCCGGTCTTCGCGTCGAAGGACGCCCGCGAAGGACCGCGCGCCTTCGCCGAGAAACGCAAGCCCGTGTACCGGGGAGAATGAAATGCAGGGAGCGGCTGCGGGCTCGATCCAGGGCCTGCCGCGCTGATACGCACGCAAGTGGGATTCGATCTGTGGCGCGAGTCGAGCTTTCTGCTCCTGCGCGAGAACCAGCGCTCGCTCCGCCGCCCGCACCGCATCGGGGTAGCGGCCGGCCGCAGCGTACGCGGCCGCCAGGGCCAGCATCCAGAAGACACCCGACAACACATGCTTGCGCCCGCTGGCCCAGGCCACCGATTCAGCACAGCGCTGCGCACGCCGGCGTGCGGGGTTTTGCGCGGAACGAGCCCGATGCTACGCATAGAGCGTGACGAGCCTCGATCTCGAATCCCACGTCCGCTGCATCAACGCAGACGGCTATACGATCATCCCGGACTTTCTCGACGCCGACGATCTCGCAGAGGCGAGTCGTGTGCTGCGTCTCTACCTCGGCAGCTTCGACGGGCGCAACAATTTCGAGGGTTTTCGCACGGAACGGGTCTATACGCTCGTCGCGCGGGGTCGTGTTTTCTGGAAGATCGTGCTCGAGGCACGGATCCTCGCCCTCTGTGCGCGCTTCCTCGAGCCGGGCTTCCTGCTGACGGCGAGCCAGGGCATCGAGATCCATCCCGAAGAAACGCCGCAGCCTTTTCACTTCGACGACGCTTTCTACACGCTTCCGCGTCCGCGAGCGATGGTTTCGCTATCGACCATCGTCGCGATCGACGCGTTCACGCGCGAGAACGGCGGCACCCAGGTGATTCGCGGCAGCCACCTCTGGGGCGAGGATCGCCTCGTGTCGGGGGTGGATTCCATCGTCCGCGAGGGCGGCGCGATCGACGCAGCGCTCGAGCCCGAAGCGATGACTGTGGAGATGCCTGCCGGAGCCTGCGTGGTCTTCAGCGGCGCGCTCGTCCATCGCGGCGGCGCGAATCATTCCAGTGCTCCGCGTCTCGCGTTCTCCAACCAGTATTGCCAGCCGTGGGCGCGACAGCAGGAAAACTTCTTTCTCGGCGTGCCGACGACGGTGGCCCGTGCGATGCCCGAGCGTTTGCGCGAGCTGCTCGGCTACTCGATCCACCCTCCCTTCATGGGGCAGGTCACCGCGAGTCATCCGGCAAAAGCGCTAGAGCCCGGCTATCAGAATCGGGTCGAGGCGCAGGCCCGCGCCGTCGGTGCGCGCCTCCCCGAGTGACCCGCGGCCGACGTTTTCTGCTTGCAAGTCTCGGGGCCAAGGAAAAGAATCAGCCCCCGCAGGTCGCTGCGGGGCCTGGCGCCAGGGCTGCGCACGAATCCGCGGAGCGCTGCGGACACGCCTGGCGCGCTTCTCGCCGTGGCGACGGCGCTCACGCCTCTCGGGCGATCCGCCGCCATCGCGCGCCGAATCTCACGCCGCGCCGGCGAGCCCCCAGCGCTCCGCGGCTTCGCGTTCCTCGAGCTTCCACACCTGGACGTGAAGTTCGGCGAGCACGGAAGCGTCGGAAAGCACGACGCGCTTCTCCCGATCGCTCAGCGCTTCGGGTCCGCCGGCCAACGCGCGGTCCAGCAGCTTGCGGCGCGCTTCTCGAATCTTCGGGGCGAACGACCGCGGTCCGCGCAGAAGCGCGAGATGGACTGCGTTCCGCAAAGGGTCCACGACCGCGCCCAGGAAACCGCTCCAGGCATCTTTCCCTGCGGCGCTCCGGGTTGCGAGCTCGGCTTCGAGATCGCAGATTTCGCGCGGCGGCGCGCTCTCCTCGGGCGTGACACACCAGCCGGTCGCTCGTGCGCGGTCTCCCAGCCACGCCCGGCTGGCCAGCGCCGACAGGGGCACGGAGAATACGAGCGCACCCGCGACCGGTGCGAGCCACCAAAAGGCCGTCGGGTGCAACCAGTAGACGCCCACGGCCCACGCGCAGGCGACCGCGGTGTCGAGACCGTGGCGCCGCCATGCCTGTCGCCAGGTCGTTTCCTCGACCTTGTCGGCGCCGCCCGTCCAGGTGACCGCGCGGCCCAGCAGATTCAGGACCACGAAGCGGCAGTAGAAGACCATGTGGATGGGCGCGAACAACGCCGACGAAACGCTCTCGAAAAGCACGCTGCGCAACAGCGCCAGCGTTCCGCCGAACTCGGAGGTTTCGCCCCGACGCATCGCGAGGACGACCGCCAGGAGCTTTGGCAACAGGAGCACCCCGAAAACGGTTGCGAACAACGCTTCGGCGCGCTCGGGCCTCCAGACGGGCCACGTCGGAAACAGGGTCGGCCCCGCGGAGAAGTAATCCGGCCCGCGCAGGGCCCACATCACCGCCTCGGCAGTGCTCGCCACCAGGAATCCGAGCCAGAGAACGGCCGAGACGTAGGAAAAGATGCCGTTGAGGAAGAGCGCCCGGTGGGTGGACGAAAGCCCCTCGGTGAACAGCAGCTTCAGATGCTGGAGGTTTCCCTGACACCATCGCTTGTCGCGCTGCATCTCCTCGAGCAGTGAGCCGGGCGTCTCTTCGTAGCTTCCGGCCAGCCCGAACGCGAGCCAGATCGACCAACCGGCCCGACCGAGCAGCGCCGCCTCGACGAAGTCGTGGCTCAGGATGTCGCCGCCAAACGGCGGGTTGCCGGAGAGACGCGGCAGCGCGCAGTGCTTCATGAACGGCTCGACTCGCAGGATCGCATTGTGGCCCCAGTAGGGACTGTCGCCGAGCTGCCAGTAGTGCATACCCGCGGCGAACATCGGCCCATAGAGCCGGCTCGCGAACTGCTGGACGCGGGCGAATAGCGAGCGAGCGCGTACGACCCGGGGCGCGGTCTGGATCACGCCGACATGCGGGTGGGCTTCCATCAGATGGCAGAGCTGCACGAGGGTCTTGCCGCTCATCAGGCTGTCGGCGTCGAGGACGACCATGTAGCGGTAGCGGCGGCCAAAACGCCGGCAGAAATCGGCAACGTTTCCGCTCTTTCGCTTCTGGCGAACCCGCCGCCGCCGGTAGAAGATGCCCCCTGCCCCCGCAGCGTCGCGCCGCCAATCCGCCCAGGCCGCCTCCTCGTCGGCGCAGATGTCGGGATCGACGCTGTCGGAGAGGACGAAGAAATCGAACGCATCGGTGGCGCCGATACGCGCGAGCGACGCATGCGTCGCTCGCAATCCTGCGAAGACACGCGCGACGGGCTCGTCGCACACCGGCATGACCACGGCCGTGCGCGACGCGGAGTCGAGCGGCGGGGCCGGAAGCTTCTCGCCGCGCGTGATCGCGAAGCGATCGCCACCGCGCAGGAGCACCACGAAACCGAACAGGGCCGTCCAGAAACCCACGGAGATCCAGCCGAACAAGGCGCCGAAGAAGAGGGCGAGGGCGATCTCGGCGGGCAGCGAGACCTGGGCGGGAAGCGTGGCGAGGAAGGCGGCACCGGCCATGACGCTCGGCGCCACGACGAGGATCCCGAGCAGGGAGCGGCGCCAGCGTCCGCGCCGTCCCCAGGAAGCGCGCGCGCGACGTCGCTCCTCCCGCATCCGATCTGCCGGCTCGGGTGTGACGGGAGTCCGCCGCGGCCGTCGCCATTCGCCGAGACGGCGCCCCAGAAAGCGCTCCGACTTCATCGACCTGCGCAGGAGCGCTGGGGTGGGCGTGAGCAACGCGGGCCCCCGCATCGCAGCGCCGGGAGCGCGGGGTGCCTGCCCGGCGGCAAGACGCCAGCGCAGGAACCCGTTCTCGCCGGGGGCTGCGGCCTCGGGGGTCGGCAGCGGATGGGTCTCGAGCAGCAGGCGGGGGACTTCATCCATCGCGTCGATCACCGCGCCGCGTCGGGAGTCACGGCCGAGAGCGCGCTGCAGCGCCAGCCGGCACAAGCGCCGGACCACCGATGTCTCGAGGCCGAGCGCGGACAGGTAGGTCGTGACGCGTTCCTGCGCGCCTCGCCAATCCAGGAGCGCACGCTCGAGCGGCCCGCCTCGGCTGGCGTCGTCCGGCTCGAGATCTCCAGCGCCGACCGGGCGACGTTCTCGATCGCGCGGGCTCAGGGTTTCCACGTCAAGGCACGAGAAGGTAGGACCAGGTCTCGGTGACGGCGTCGGCCCCATGCCGCAGAAACGCCCGCAGCTCCACCGGATCGTCGTCGGGCGCCTTCACCTGGAGGACCAGGCGCCAACCGCCGGTCACGGGATTTCGGATCACCTGTTGCTCGAGAAGCTCGGCTGGCCGAGGCAATCCCGCATCGCCGCCTCGGCTGGAAATCACGCTGACGAGGCCTTCCACGACGGTGTCGGCCGGCATGCGCCGCAGGGCTTCGCCTTCGAAGTCCACCACCAGCCGCCGCGCCTCCGGGCGCGTGCCGCCATCGCGTCGGGTTGCGATGGATCTTCCGCCGGACGGCCGGGCGCGATCGTCGTCGTACCAGAACACCGAGTAGGAGAGCGAGACGGGCACGTGCGCCGAAACGGTCGCTCGGGGCACCCAATAGGCGACGATGTTGTTGTTGGTGTCGTTGCGCGTCGGGATCTCGACGAGCTCGACGCGGCCCGCGCCCCATTCTCCTTTCGGCTGGACCCAGACGCTGGGTCGCAGGTCCGGCCGGGCTTCGATGTCCTGGTAGTGATCGAAGTCCCGGTCGCGCTGCACGAGACCGAACCCGCGCGGGTTCACCAGCTCGAAGGACGTGACGCTCAGATCCTGCGGGTTCTGGAGTGGGCGCCACAGCCATTCGCCGCTGTTCGCGGACACGAGCAGCCCGTCGGAGTCGTGGACCTCCGGGCGGTAGTCGGCCACTTCGCCCACTCCGCTCTCGCCATGCAGAAACATGCTGGTGAGGGGGGCGATTCCCAGCTTGCCGAGGGGCGTTCGCGGAAACAGGCGCATCTCTACATCCACGCGTGTCTGCGGGCCGGGCGCTACCACGAAGCGGTAGGCGCCCGAGGCGCTCGGGCTGTCGAGCAATGCATAGAGCGTGAACTCCTGCGCACCGGGTGCCGGCTGCACCAGCCAGAACTCGCGGAACCAGGGGAACTCCTCGCCGGATGAAAGGCCAGTGTCGATGGCAACGCCCCGGGCCGAGAGCCCATAGACCTGATCGTGTCCGACGGCGCGGAAGTAGCTGGCGCCCAGGAACGCCGCCACCTCGTCGTGGTAGCTCGTGCTCTTGATCGGGTAGTGGATGCGGAAGCCCGCGTAGCCGAGATCCTGGGGTACGCGACTCCCGAACTCGTTGCGTCCATAGTCGAACTGGTCGGGGGAGAAGGTGACGGGAGACGCGGCTCCAGAACGGGAGACGACGTGGATGTTCACCGCACGGTCATAGAAGAAGCCGGGGTGGAAGAACTGAACGCTGAACGGGAGATTGCGATCGCGCCACAAGGCGCGTTCAGGGCGGAATCGGATGTCGCGGTACTGATCGTAGTTGAGATCGAGAAGCCACCGCGGCACGCCGCCGCGCGGATCTGAATAGGTGCTGGCTGCGAGCTGCTTCGCTCGCTGTGCGACGTCTTCGAGACCGAAGGCGCCAGCGCTGCGGACAGCGCACAGGACGAGAAGGCTGCTCAGAAGGATCCGCTCGAGCGCGGCAAAGCGACGGGGGCTCATCATGGGCGATAGAGTCCCGGCCGGAGCCTCGGTGGGCAAGCCCCCCTGTCGATTGCGAGCCTCCACTGCCGCGTGCGAAAGGCTCAATTCGATCGGCTTGGTTGGCCGTGGGGCCAATGCGTGCCGTCCGCGTGGCGGGGGCGTTTTTCCCCTGCCTGCGCTCTCAGCTTCGCTTCGGTCCGCCGTTCTGGCCCGGCCAGCGCGAGCCGCCGATCGTGTCGACGAAGGGGGCGAAGGCGTCGCCGTCGAGCTTGCCGGCAAGTGCAATGTCGCGAGCGAACGAACTCGGTGTCCACAAGCGCGCCGATACTTCGCTCTGGATGGGGAGCCGCTGTGCGATCGGATCCCACGGGCTCTCGCGCAGCGTCAGCTCGCCCTCGACCTTCTGGTTGAACGCGGTGCCGTACTGCGTGTGCACGCGCACCACGTGGGGCGGAAAATCGTAGCTGGCGCCGGGCGCCATGCCGACCGCCGGGGAGACCTTGATCCACCACTCGGTTTCGCTGTGGGTCGGGGCGTGCGGGATCTCGTCGCCCGCCTTGCCGTCGAATTCCAGGAAAGTGTATCCCTGGTGGCTGCAGCGAGCGTGCACACGATCGAGCATCCGGTAGTAGCTGATCTCGCACGGATACTTGGGCTGGCCATTGCGATCGCGGCTCACGAAGATGGCGGATTCCTGGTCGATCCCATAGCCGAGCGTGTAGAAACCCTCCTCGCCCTTGTACTCGGCATCGACCGTGATCAGGACGCCGTATTCGGGCACGTCGGGAACCGGGAAGTTGTAGAGCGTGAGATGTACCTGCGACTTCGCGCCCGGATGGATGCCGGGCGGCAGCAGGGCCGCGATCTTCTCCGGCCGGGTGTCGTAGTCGAGCTTCAACATCGGCCACAGGATGATGTCGCCGGGATTGATCTTCGGGCCGGTGTTCGCGGTGCTCATGCTGTCTCCTGCGCCATGGGGTGGGGGCTGTTCCTGTTCGGCTGCTGGGGCTGCGTCAGCCCGCCGTTCGGAACGAGCGTTTCTCGGGTCCGATGCGCGCGACCAGCGGCGCCAGCTTCTCGGTGTCGATGCCATAGAACGCGGCGGCATTTCCGCCGAGCATCTTGGCGATCTCGTCCTCGGGCAGGTCGTGGAAGGTCGCGTGCATCTGGTCCCGGGTGTACGGCCAACTGCCTTCCGGATGCGGGTAGTCGGTGCCCCACATGATCGTGTCGACGCCGATCTGGTGGCGCAGCTCGGCTTCGCGGCGCGGCATGCACGAGGCGCCGACGCGCACGTTGCGCCGGAAATAATCGGCGGGTGACATCGAGAGGTGTTTGCGGTAGTCGCCGAGTTTTTGGGCGTAGTGGGTCACGGAATAGCGCTGCTCGAGCAGCTCGAGATACTCCGGCACCCACACGGCCGTGCCTTCGGTGAGCGCGGCCTTGAGCCTGGGGAAACGCTCGAAGACGCCGCCCCACAGCATGAAAGTCAGCGGGCGCACGAGCCACTGGCAGACTTCCGTGATGTAGGCGCCCATGGCGCCCGGCTGGATGCTGTGGCCTGCGGGCGCGGGGATCGGCCCAAAATACTCCTCGATCGGCGCCGGTCCGGAGTGGAAGTGGATCGGCATGCGGAGGTCCTGGCAGATCTCCCACACGGGGTCGTACCTGGTGTGGTGGTAGGCGTCGTGCGTGCCCCAGCGCGGCGGCAGGATCACGCCGCGCAGCCCGTTCTCGTGCGACCAGCGGATGCCCTCGACCGCGCGCTCGATGTCCCAGAGCACGGGGATGCAGGCGAGACCGATGCGCCGCTCGGGCGCGGTCGCCACGAACTCGGCCATCCAGCGGTTGTGCGCGATGCAGCCCGCCCACTGGAGATCGGCGGTCACGCCCTCGCTCGACATCGTGAAGCCGGCTCCGAAGGGCGGCGCGTTCATCTCGGTGACGCCGTCGGGAAACAGCACTTCGGTGGCGACGCCGTCTGCATCGAGGACCTTGTCGCGCGCTTCCGCGTTCCATGCGCCCGCGAGCTCGTGTTCGCGGCCCTTGCGCCATTCGCGGTTGACGTCGTCGACGAGGAAGCTCTTCGCCGCCTGCTCGGTCATCTGGATCTGGATGGGCAGCGCGACGTCGAAGATCTCGCGGAACTTCGGGTCGACGTAGTCGCGGTATTCGGAGGCGTGGGGCCCCGCGTGGCCGTCCGAAGAGATCACGAGATAGCGGTCCATCTCACTCGCCCTCCGGCTGGCGGACGTCTCCGACGGGATTCGTATAGAACTGACGCGCCCACTTGCGGTATTCGCCGATGAAGTGGTCGCCCCCGCACAAGATCGGATTCGCGCGGTGGACCTTGTGCTTCCAGATGTCGAGATCCTGGTTGATGCCCGCCGTGACGGCCTTCATGAATTCTTCGCCCGCGATGTCGACCAGGTTCTTGGTTGCGGAGAGCAGCCAGCGCGAGTGCACGCGCTTGTCGTCGATCGGGGTCGTGGCGGCGAACATCATCAGGCCGGCGCCCGGGATGCCCTGCATGCTCATGCAGTTGAGGCCGAGGCCCCAGGAGTCGCGGTAGAACGTCATCTTGAATTTTCCGAACGGATACTCGATCTCGTTGGTGCTCGAGATGCGGTAGTGGGTGCTGTCGGGCGTGTAGCTGATCTCCGACTCGGGAATCTTCGTTGCGCTGTGCACGTAGAGGAAATGAACCGGGTCGTTGTTGTTTTCGTGCGTGTCCTGGATGTGGGCTTCGAGGATCTTTTCGAAGCAGCGCGGCTCGCTCCATTCCGATGCCTCGCTGCCCTCGAAGACCGGCTGCGCAGGAAAATCCCACTGCGGCGGCGCGCCCTCGCTGTGGTACCAGAGCCAGACGAAGCCATTCTTCTCCTGGACATCCCAGGCGCGGATCTTCGCGACGCCCGGCACACGGTCGCAATACGGGATGTGCGTGCACTGGCCCGTGGTGCCGTCCCATTGCCAGGCGTGGAACGGGCAGCGCACGGTTTCGCCCATCACGCGCCCGCCATATCCGAGGTGCGCGCCGAGATGCGGACAGAAGGCGTCGAGGATCTTGGCGTGGCCCGAGCGCGTCCGGAACAGCACCAGATCTTCACCGCAGTAGTGGATCGGCTTCACGTCGCCTTCGCGCAGCTCGCGGCTGAACTCGACGGCGAACCAGCCGTTCGGGATCGGAAGTTGAACGTGTTCGATCTCACGCCGTGCCATGCGATTCCTCCGGGCGGGGTGCCAACGCGTCGGCCAGCAGGCGTGCCGCTGCGTGGCCGCGTTCGCGAATCGGAAAGTCATCCAGGTTCGCGTAGTTGAAGATCAAGACGTAGTAGGCGCCGAGGATCATCTCCGTCAGCGCCTGGGGATCGTGGCGACGGGTGACGTCGCCCTGTGAGAGCCCGTCTTCGACGATGCCCTGGAACGCCGCATGCAGTCGCCGCACCTGCTCGGAACGCACGGCGGCATCGCCGCTGATCAGATGCACGAGTTCGACGAGCAGTTCGCGGTTCTGCGGGCCGGCTTCCATGATGTGAACCGATACGGTGTCGAAGAAGCGGTGGATGCGATCGCGCGTCCCCAGCGGGGCCTTGCGGATGTCCTCGATCTCGAACATCAGCTGCTCGATGCCCGCGAGCGCGATCTCGCGCAGCAGGTCGAGCTTGCTCGGGAAATGATTGAAGAAGGTCTTCTGCGCGATGTCCGCCCGGTCGCAGACGTCGGCGACCCGGGTCTCGCGGAAGCCCAGTTCGCTGAAGAGCTGGCGCGCCGTTTCAAGGATCCTGCTGCGCAGCTCGAGCTTCCGGCGTTCGCGCCGTGACGGAGCGTCGACGGATTCTTTCAATGATTCCGACATGTTGAGAGCCCCGACCCGCGCAGTGCGAAGCCAGTGTAGGGAAAGTAGGGTCGAGTGCAACGATATACTTGGCTATACGATAGTCCGCTTCGACCCCGCCGCGCGGGGCGAGCACCTGCTCGAACGAAGCATGGAGGAATCGGCTGATGAAGGAACTACGCAACCGGGTTGCGGTCGTAACCGGCGGCGCGAGCGGTGTCGGCAAGGCGCTCGCGAAGGCTTTCCTGGCGGAGGGCATGCGGGTCGTGCTCGCCGACGTCGAAAAACCCGCCCTCGCTGCGGCCGCCGCGGAGCTCGGGTCGCTCGGTGAAGTGTCGTCGCTCGTGACGGACGTGCGCCGGTACGAGGCCCTGGCAGCGCTCGCCGATCATACGTACGCGACGTTCGGTGCATGTCACCTGCTGTGCAACAACGCCGGCGTGAGCGTGGCGCAACTCAAGGTCTGGGAGACGACGCCCAACGACTGGGAGTGGGTGCACGCCGTCAACGTGCGCGGTGTCGTGCACGGGATCCAGGCGTTCGTGCCGCGCATGCTCGCGGCCGGCCACGAGGGCCTCGTGATGAACACCTCGTCGGGGGACGGCGGCATCCAGGCGCTCGCGACGCAATCCGTCTACGCGGCGAGCAAGGCGGCCATCTCGACCCTCACGGAATGCCTCGACGCACAGCTCGCCGCCGACACGAAGCTGCGCGCGGCAATTTTTTATCCGTCCGGTGGCATGCTCGCGACCGGAATCTGGACCACGCGCCGCAACCGGCCCGAGGAGCTCGCGCGCGAGAAGCCCGTGCCGCCCGGTTCGGAAACCACGTTCGACGATTTCATGAAGGGGATGAAGGCGGTCGGGATCGCGCTGCCCGTCCAGGACCTCGACGAACTCGCCCGCTTCGCCGTCGCGGGGATCAAACGTGGCGACTTCGTCATCATGATCCGGCGCGAAGAGATGGAGGCGCAGCTCAACGCGCGCGCCAAGAAGCTTGCGGCCGGCGAGAACCCGACGCTTGTGATTCCCGGGATGTGACGCCGCCCGCGTCGCGCAGCTGCAACAGCGCGCGTCGCTCGGCCGCGGTCACCGGGCGCGCGGCGCCGCGCGCGAGCGAGCCCAGCCGCAGCGGCCCCATGCGCACACGCACCAGGCGCGCGACCGGATACCCGAGCGCCTGACAGGCACGCCGGATCTGGCGCTTGCGGCCTTCGATCAGCACCAACTCGAACTCGCTGGTGTCGGATCGCGTGTCATGGCGCGCGGCTCCCACGCGGGCGGGCGCCGTGCGTCCGTCCTCCAGGTGGATGCCGGCCGCCAGGCGCTTCAGCGAGGCGGTGTCGATGCTGCCGCGCACCGTCACCCGGTATTCGCGCTCGCTCTCGTGGGAGGGATGCAGCAGCACCTGGGCCAGCGCTCCATCGTTGGTGAGCAGCAGCAGGCCTTCCGTGTCCCGGTCGAGACGCCCGACCGGGTAGAGGCGCACGCGCCGCGCTGCTTCCGGAAGCAGATCGAGCACCGACTCGCGGCCTTCGGGATCGCGCACGGTGGTCACGACGCGCGCGGGCTTGTTGAGCAGCCAATAGCTGAAGGCTTCGCGCTCGAGCGGTTTCCCGTCGAGCGTGACGACGTCGACCGCGGGATCGGCCGACTGGCCGAGCGTCGCCGTCACTCCGTTCACCGCCACGCGTCCGGCGCGCAGCAGGCCTTCTGCGGCGCGCCGCGACGCCACGCCGGCGCCGGCGAGCAGCTTCTGAAGCCGGACCGGCGTCGCTGGACGCGTATTTCGAGAAGGGGTCCTCGTCATCGGTCCATCGCGCTAGAGCTTCGTCTCGTAGTTTCGGTAGGTCTTGTAGATGCGGCCGCCGAGCTTCTCGATCGGGCCGCGCATCTTGTGGTTGTTCGCGAGGATCAAGGACGCCTCGGCTCCGATGTAGCTGGTTGCGAGGCCGTTCTCCCACGTCTTTGCGTAAAGCAACGATCCGAGCGGGAGATGCTGGTACTGCTGCTTCACACCGAGCATGAAGATCCGAATTCGGTTGATCGACTGCTTGCGCCGCAGGTAGTGCCACCAGCCGAACGGGAGCAGCGCGCCATTCATCTTCTTCACGGCCTGGTTCAGGTCCGGGAGATTCATCGCGAGCCCGACGGCCTGGCCGCCGACCTCGACGATGAAACAGAGATTTGGGTCGAGGAAGCCCTTGAAGCCATTGGCGAGGTGCTCGAACTCCGCCCGCTCCATCTTGACATGGCCCCAGTTGTGTTCCCAGGCGTCGTCGTAGATCGAGTGGAGCAACTCGATCTCATGGTCGAAATGCGAGAGATCGAGATTTCGGATCTTCACCTCCGGGTGACGCGACAGGATGCGATTCGCCACCCGAATGACGCGCGGATCGATGCCCATGCGATCGAACCAATAGGCGTACCAGTCCATGCGCGGCTCGAGGCCGAGCGCGAGATAGTGACGCTCGAACCAGCGCCCGTTGTGCGGATTCGCGACGAGCGGATCCGAATCGAAACCGTCGACGAGCAGCGCGAACTCGTGATTGCTGTTGAAGCTGAACGGGCCGAGCGCGCGATCCATGCCCCGCCCCCGGAGCCAGTCCGCCGCCGCGGCGAACAGTGCCCTCGAGACGGCTTCATCGTCGATGAACTCGAAAAACCCGAAGAAACCCGCCCCCGGTTCCTCGCGCTGGTAGCCGTGGTCGACGGTTGCCGCGATCGTCCCGACGGGTTCGCCAGCTCGCGTCGCGAGGAAGCACTGGACATCGGCGACCCGAAAATAGGGATTCAGGTTCGGATCGAAGAAGCGTTTTCGCTCGAACAGGAGCGGCGGCACCCAGTGCGGGTCGCCGCGATAGATCGGCCACCAGGCCCTGACGAACCGCTCGCTGTCGCGCGGGAGCGAGATCTTTTCGATCTCGATTCCGCCATCGGCGAATCCTTCAGCCCCCGCTGCGCTCACCAGGCCTCCTTTCGTTCGCGAGAGGATACTGCGGGTGTGGACGCTGACGAACCCGACTCCGCCGCGCCACGCGATGCCGAAGAGCCCAGGGGGCTGAAGACAATCCGCCATGCGGCACGCATGTTCGAGATGGCTAGGGACCGGCGGCCGACTCTGGAAACGCCGCAAGCACCGCAGCGAGAAAGTCTTCGAGATCGAAGGCTGCTTCCGGCTCGCTCTGGCCGAGACGCACGACCACGAGAGCGTGCGAAGGCAGCACCACCACGAACTGCCCCTCGTAGCCGGATGCGTAAAACAGATCCGCGGGCAGCAAAGGGTAGGGGCGGTCGTGGGGTGCGCCCGGAGCGCCCGCGTTGAGCCACCAATGTGCGCCGTAGCTTCCCTGGGGCGCCGGTGCGGAAGGCTGCCGGACGCGCGCCAGCCAAGCTTCGGGCAGCACCCGTGCGCCCTGCCAGACACCGTCCTGGGCATGCAGCAGGCCGAAGCGCGCCCAGTCGCGCGCGCTCGCGTATCCAAACGAAGAAGCGACGAAGCTTCCCGACGCATCGGTTTCGAGCACGGCGCTGCGCATCCCAATGCGATCGAAGAGCGCCTCGCGCGGGAAGCGGTGATAGGCGCGCGTATCGCCCGCGAACGTGGTGCGCAGGATCTCGGCGAGCAGGTTCGAGCTGCCGCTCGAGTAGCTCCAGGCGCTGCCCGGCGCGTGCGCGAGCGAGCTGCGGGCGGCGAACTCGGAAGCAGAATGCGAAAGGAAAAGCATCGCCGTGGCATCCGCGAAGAGGCCGTAGCGCTCCGAGAAATCGAGGCCGCTCGTCATGCGCAGAAGTGCGTCGGGCGTGATCGCCGCGCGCGCGTCGGAGCGCCAGGCGGAGACCGGGGCCGGCGCGGCCAGATCGAGGCGGCCGCGGCCGGCCTGGATGCCCACCAGCGTCGCGAGCACGCTCTTGTTCATCGACCAGCCGAGCAGCGGCGTGCCGGCATCGAAGCCGGGGGCATAACGCTCGGCGACGAGCCTCCCGCGATGCAACACGATCACGGCGCGCGTGCGGCGGTGAACAGCCGGATCGCGCTCGCCGAAGGCGGAATCGACCGCGGCAGCGAGCGCCGCAGCGTCGAAACCGGCGGGCGCCGGATCTGCGATGCGATCGCCGAGCGGCCACGGTTCTTCGGCAAGCTCGGCCGAAGCGCCCGGATCGAAACCCTGCGCGCGCAGCTCGGCGATGCTCGCGTCGACGGCGAGTGCGCAGCCGAGGCCAGCGCGATACACCGCGGTGCGGCGCCCGAGGCCGTGCCAATCCGAAGTCGCCGTGCGTTCCGCGCGGTCGACACGGGAGCGCAGCAACGCAAAACCGCCGAGATCCTCGGCGAGCAGCGACGCTTCGGGACGGCCGGCGACGAAAACGCCAGAACACAGGATCTTGGCCGCGTAGCCCGTGGCGACCGGCAACTGGTGGAGCAGGGCGCCGGCGGCTGCGACCAGCGCGACCACGACCGATGCGAGCGCGATGCGTCCGGTGCGCGCTGTGAGATCGAAACCCATGTCTCCGCCGGATCTGAGGAAGCGTCAGACTACAGCAGCGGCAAAACTCGCGCGCGCGTCAGCTCAGTTTGCGCAGTTGCTTCGGCGTGAGCGCGAAGACGAGGCGTGCGCGGCCGCCGCCGATCTCCCCGGGAAAGTGCAGCAGCAAGGCTCCGCCCGTCGAGAGTTCGATGAACGCGGAGTTCACGCCCGAGAGGAACCAGCTCGCGGCGCGCGACAGCAGCGGCTCGTGGCCGACGATCGCGAGCACGCTCTCGCGGCGGCCGGCGAGCCATGCCGCGAGTTCCTTCGGCTCGCGCTCGGGCTCGAGCACGGGCGTGCGTTCGAAGCTTCGGCCGGCGTAGGCTTGCGCGACGATCTCGGCGGTCTCGACGGCGCGCAACAGCGGGCTCGAGACGAGTCCGTCGATCTCTGGTACGAGGTTGAGCAGGCCTCGCGCCCCGCGCTGAAACTTCTCGCGCCCTTCCTTGCTGAGGCGGCGCGAAGCGTCGGTCCCATCCGCGCCGTGGGGCTCGGCTTTGCCATGACGAATGATGAGGAGATCCACCGCCTGCTCCGCTCCGGACTCGACGGAGAATAGCCCTGCGTGGCGGCGCTTTCAGTTTCCCAACGCCGGGGCGTCCTGCGGGCCGAAGGGCCCCAGTTGGCGTTTCTTCAGCTCGGCCGTCATCAGCCGTTCGAAGCGGCGTGGCATGGCGAGAGCGAGCGTCACCATGCCGAAATAGCCCGCGGGCAGTTTCGGGCTCTCGTCCCAGTGCCGGAGCTGTTGATACGGACGGGCGGCAAAGGCGTGATGGTCCGCGTGGCGCGAGAGACCGACGAGTGTGTAGAGCGTAAACCAGGACGTCGTGTCCCATGAATCGACAGGGGAGACCCGCGACCCGCGCCGCTCGAGTCCCCAGTGCTCGAAGAAGTTCACGCATTCGAGCAGGCGCACGGCGATGAAGGCCTGGCCGAACCACAGCGCGAAGGCGCCCCAGCCGAAGAACGCCGCGATGGCGAATGCGAGGCCCCACTCGAGCACGAGCCCGTGCACGACACGGCTGCGCAGCAGGCGCGGGTCGTTCCAGCGCATGTCTTCGTCGCCCAGCCGTTTCGTTTCGAGCCGCCAGGCGCTGCGAAATTGCGCCACGAGCGTGCGTCGGAAGAAGGCCTGATAGCTCTCTCCGAAACGCGCGCTGGCGCCGTCCGCGGGCGTGCCGACTCGCACGTGGTGGCCGCGCAGGTGTTCGGTGAAGAAGTGCTCGTAGAGCACGAGCCCCATCAGGATGCGGCCGAGCTGCTTCAGGTGGGCAGCCTTGCGGTGGATCAGCTCATGGGCCACGACGATGCCCGAGTAGCCCGACGTAGTCCCCATCAGCATCCAGCCGACGAGAGTGTCCACGCGCCAGAAGTCGTGCGTCGCGGCCAGGTGCACGAACAGTGCGAGATTCACGAGCTGGAAGGCGAAGAGCGCGTACAGCATGGTGTCGAAGGGCCAGCCCGGGAGCGACATTGCCGGTTGGCGCCGCTCGCCCGCGCTGTTCCAATCAGCGAGCACCGAGGCGAACAGGACGAGCAGCCAAGCGAAGGCGCCGCCGCGCCCATGGGGCGCCGTGAGAAAGAAGCCGAGCGTCGTGAGCGGGAGCACGAAGCAAAAGGAGTGCAGCGCCACGAGCCGGAGGGTCAGGAGCGGGGAGATGGCGGACTCCCGCAGTGCGTGCGGGGCGGTGGCGGTCATCGGTCCTGCCTCTGCGCCCTCCAGGGAGGCGCTTGTTGCATACGCCTTCGTATGTGATCTTGATTTCGCACATACGAATCGGTATGTCAAGGGTCATGGTTGAGCGCGAAAAGCCCCGTTCCAGCGGCAAACGCGAGACCCGCGACGCGTTGATCCAGGCCGGTTTCGCCGAGCTCGCCGAAAAAGGCCTCGACGAGCCGAGCCTCGACGCGATTTGTGCGCGCGCCGGTTTCACGCGGGGCGCCTTCTACGTGCATTTCGAGGACCGTGACGACTTCATCGCGGCGGTGATGGAGCGCGTGCTCGGCAATTTCCTCGACGCGATCATCGCGACCGGCGGTCGTGAACACGACCTCGCGCACACGGTCACGCGCTTCACCGACGACGTCGCGCGTCTCACCAGCGGGGCGCAGGGGGCGCTGCTCGGGCTTCCCGTTCCCGGCGCTGGCCGCGCGATCCAGTTTCACCGCCTGATCGAGGCCTGTACGCGCTCGCCGCGCATCCGCGGGCGCTGGGTCGCGCTCGTGCGCGAAGCGATCGAGCGCGTGGCGAAGGCGGCGAACGCAGGTCAGGTCGCGGGCAGCGTGCGCAGCGACGTCGAGGCCGAGCAGCTCGCTACCCTGTTGGTCGCGCTGGCGCTCGGTGCGGTCGCGGCGCTCGAATCCGGTGTGCCGTTCGATCCCGCCCAGGCGCGCGATGGCGTGCTCGCGCTGCTGCGCTCGCCGCACGCGGCGGCGTCGCGTCGCGAGGACTGAGGGATGCGCGGGTTCGATCCGCTCGCGTGGGTTCCGCGGATCCCGCTCGCCCTGCTGGCGCGCTGCCGCGTTCCCGAAGACCTGGATGCGGTGACGAGCCGCGGGCAGGAGACGCCGGCCGAGGCGATCGGTCTCGATCCCGCCGCCGTCGAGCGGATCTGGCAGGCGGCGGTCGCCTTGTACCGAACCGGGGTGCACCCGGCGCTTCAACTCTGTGTGCGGCGCCGCGGCGAGATCGTGCTGCACCGGGCGATCGGTCACGCGGCGGGCAACGAGCCGCAGGCTGCCCCGGACGCCCTTCGCATCCCCTGCACGACGCAGACGCCCTTCAACATCTTCTCTGCGTCGAAGGCGATCACTGCGATGGTGATCCACAAGCTCGACGAGGAGCGGCTGCTGCACCTCGAGGATCCCGTTTGTGAATTCATCCCCGAGTTCGCGCGCCACGGCAAGCATCGCGTCACGATCCGCCACCTCCTCTCGCACCGCGCCGGGATCCCGAACCTGCCGCCGGATGCGCTCGATCTCGACCTGCTCGGCAACCCGGAGCGGATCGTCGGGATCCTCGCCGACGCGAAGCTGCGCTCGCGCCCTGGGCGGTTGCTCGCCTATCACGCGGTGAGCGGTGGCTTCGTGCTGGGAGAGATCGTGCGGCGCGTCACGGGCAGCGACCTGCGGAACGTGCTCGAGGATCGGGTCTCGCGGCCCCTCGGACTGCGCTGGCTGAGCTACGGGGTTGCGCCCGCAGACGTGTCGCAGGTCGCCGTGAATGCCTTCACGGGTCCGCCCGTGCCGCCGCCGCTGACGCGGATCTTGAAGAACGCGCTCGGCACCACGCTGCGCCACGCGGTCGAGATCTCGAACGATCCCCGCTTCCTGACCAGCATCGTTCCCTCGGCGAATGTGGTGACGACGGCCGAGGAGCTCTCCGCGTTCTACCAATGCCTGCTCGACGGCGGCGCGTTCGGTGGTGTGCGGGTATTCGAGCCCCGCACCGTACGCCACGCCACCGCAGAGCAGAACCACTGGGAACTCGATTTCACGCTTGGCGTGCCGATTCGCTACGGCCTGGGCTTCATGCTCGGCGGCACGCCCGCGAGCCTCTTCGGGGCCGACAACCCGCAGGCCTTTGGCCACCTCGGCCTTTCGAACGTGATCTCGTGGGCGGATCCGGAACGCGATCTGACCGTGGCGCTGCTCAACAGCGGAAAACCGATCGTCTCGACACACGTCATACGGCTCGTCGAGCTGATGCTCGCGATCTCGCGCGGAATGCCGAAGTTGCCGTCGCGGCGTCAGTGGCTTTCGTCGAGCTCGATGACTTCGATGCGCCGTGAGAGCGTGCCGTCGGTGCCAAAGACCGCGTAGGCGAGCGCGATCTGTTTGCCGTCGGGTCCCCAGGCGTGATCGCCGGCGACCGCCCGGCCGGTGCCCTCGTGTTCGAGCACGTCGTTCAGGGCCGAGATCCGGGATCGTCTTCCCTGTTGGCCGAGCACGAAGAGTTCGAGGCGCAGGCTGCTCGCGAGATCGGGTGGATGGCGCCATTCGGAAGCTGCGCTCGATACCCACGCGACGAGCCGGCCCTTCGGCGACGGATCCGCAAGCGCATCCCACACCCCCGGCGAGCGCGTCAGGTTCTCGGGGACACCCCCCGAAAGTTTCACGCGGTACACGTCATCCACGTAGGGCGCGCCGCGCGCCGAGTGGGAGAACCATAGGGTGTCAGCCACGAGCGCGTCCGCCTGATAGAAGCCGCCGCCGGCCGAGTCCTGAAAGAGCGCGCTGCGCGCTGCCAGGCGCGGGTGGCCGCTCGGCCCGACCTCGATCTTCGCGTGCGCGATATGCCAACCGTCCCAGGGGTTCTCGGCCCCCGGCGTCCGCTGGCCGGTTTTTTGCGGGATCCGGCGGCCGGTCGACCGCCGCACGCTCCAAACCAGGCGTGTCCCGTCGCGGGAGACGCGGGGGGCGAGCGACGCGCCGAGGGGGCCCACGGAAATCAGCGGCTCCGCCCAGGAACCGTCGGCGGCAACCGCCCACAGATCGTGATGGATGCCCCACGCGAGTTGCTCGTAACGTCCGCCTCGCGCGTGGCGATTCGAGACCTGGATCACCAGCCAGCGGCAGCTCGGGTGCCAGCTCGGATGCCCGCGCAAGCCTTTCGGGAGCCCGCGGGTGTTGCAGGTCGTGCAGCGCTCGTCCTCGCCCAGGGGATCGATCGTCCAGATCTCGGAGATGCCCGAGCGGGCACCCCGGTCGAATGCGATGCGGTTCGTCGCGTGACACCAATCGAGGTGGCCGCCCGCTTCGGAAACGAGCTGACGTTCGCCTAGGACCCCAGGTACGCCGGAGACTCGCGGCGCCGGCGGTTTCGTCTCGCCGATGAGCGGCGTGCCGCAGCCGCCTGTGAGCACGGCCCCGGCCGCCGCCGCGATCACCAACGCGCGCCGCAGACCGGAGTGGCGGATCATCCTCGCGGCGGGCGCCCGGCTACTTCTTCTGCCAGCGAACGTCGACGCCCATCACGTATTGGCCGGGCGGCGTGCGCTCGATCAGCTTCTCGCCCATCAGCGCGGCCACGGCGTCGATCGAAGTGCCGTTCTCTTTCGCGATCTCGGCGTACTTGAGCTTGCGCCTGGCGTTGACGTCCGTGACGAGCTTTTTCGCTTCCGGCGGCGCGCTATCGCCCACCACGCCGAGGTAGCCGTCGGGGCGCTCTCCCACCCAACCGGCTGCCTTTGCGGCATCGAGATCCTCGGCCGACGCGTTCGGCGCGGCGGCGAACGCGAGCAGGGCTGCCGTCAGGACCAGGGCTGCCGTCGAGAGTACGTTGCGCATCGAATGACACCTCCGCATGTCTCAGAAGAGCTCGTCGTTCTTGTCGATGAGCTGATCGAGATCCTTGTCGACCCGGACGCGGATCTCGTGCTCGATCTTGATGTTCATGTTGATGGTGATCGGCTCTTTCGGAGCCTCGATCTGCACCTTGGGCGTGCAGCCCGCGAAGAGTGCGAGCGCGAAGAGCGCGCAGAGCCCGCGGGCGCCCGGGTTCCCGAACCGAAGCGTTCTGCGCATGAGCCTCGTCTCCTTTGGGGGGATGCCTCAGCGTATCGGGCAGCTTCCCGCGCGTCCAGCGATCCCGGCCCGCAAGCTCGGACGCTGGCGCGGGCGGAAGATTCACCTCGCCGGCAGGTCGAATTTCCGAAGCCGCTCCTCGATCACCTTCGGGATCGCAGTGATCGCGGCGCTCTCTCGCAGCAGATCGGCGAGCCGGGACTCGACGTTCAGGTTGTAATGCACGGGCCGCCCGTCCTGAAAAGCGGGATTCGCGCCCGCCACGCGCAGGGAGATCTGCATCGGCCCGTTGGCATCCCCGTCGAGTTCGATTTCGAGCTTTTCGAGTTCGAGGTTCTCGAACGCACCGAGCAGGAGATGGAAGCCAGCGCCGCTCTGCCGGAGGCTGGCGGCCCCCGGCGCCGGTCGATAGCGGATCCGACCTCCCGGCCGCGCACGCAACACGGCCCGCTGGATCTCGATCGCCTCGGCGCGGCGTGCGATCGGCAACGTACCGTCCAGCGTGCCTTCACCCGAAAGTCCCTCGAGATCGACGAGTGCGAGCAGCTGCGCGAGATCGAGCGCCTCGGCCTCGAGCACGAACGCCTGCTTCACCGCGCTCGGATCGATGCGGCCCGCCGTGCGCATGCGCCCCCCCAGAATCTGCCACTCGGCCTTTTCGATCTCTACGGCGCCGTCCGGGCGCAGGCTGCCGGCGATCAAACCGTTCGTGAGGTCGAGACCGAAGCCGATGCGCGCGATCGAGACGAGCTGGCCGGGCGGGGTCGAGAGCGGACTCGGCCCCTCGAAGCGCAGCGTTCCGTTCACGCCAGTGACCTGCGCGAGCGGCGTCGCGAAGCCGAGCTCGCGCGCGGCAACGTCGATCGTCAGCCGCGTGCGTTCGGGAGCGAAGCGCACCCGGCCGCTGGCTTCGAGCGTTCCGACCACCGCAGACAGGAGGCCTGCGAGCTGCGGGGCCAGCTGCTCGGGTTGCAGGCCCTTCTTGGCAAACAACACGGGCTCCATGTGCAGCCGCGCTTCGCCGCTGCGGGTCACGCGGTCGAAGCTGCCCTGCGCGCTCAGTGCGACGCGATGCTGTGTCCCTGTCGCACGCAAATCGAAGCCCAAAGCCGGCTCTCGCGGCTCGAATCGGCACTCGAGCGCGAAGTCCGGCGCGCGCCGGGGCTTGCGTGTGTCCGCGATTTCGAGAATCGCGACGCGCCCCCCCACCTGATGCGCGGGCGGCTCGAACGTCAGGTCGAAATCGAAACCGCGCGCGGTGAGGCCGAGCGTCGGCGCACGCAGGTCGCCACCGCTCGTCTTCACCTGAAACGAAGGCAGCGCTCCGTCGGGTTCCCAGCGTGCGCGAAGCTGCGCCCTGGGGGTGTTGCCCTCGAAGCGCAGGGCATCCCGACCCTCCGCGAACGTCAACGCGAAGGGGCCCGGCGCGAACGCAACGACGATCTCCGGCCCCGCGATTTCGAGCTGCGCGGTGAGCGCGAACGAGCCGGCCGAAAGCGGGAGCCGGAGACCCGCGCCGGGCGCGAGATCGAGCCCGAGCGCAGCTCCGCCGCTCACGGCATCCCCGGCGCCCGCGATCTCGAGCACGCCCGCGGCGTGGGCGAGCGCGTGGTCGGCGACGAGATCGGCGCGGGCATGCACGCGGCCGTCGTGTTCCCGCGCGTTCAGCGAAAATTCGACGCGCAGGGGTCCTTGCTCCGTTGCGATCTCGGCCAGCGCGCGTTCGATCACCAGCTCGTTCAGGGGCAGCGCGGGCAGCCGCAATCCCGGCGCTGCCGGCGCCCCGTCCTTTGCAGCGCCGTTTCCGCCGCCGCCGCCCGCGAGCGCCTCGAGCCCGCCAAAGCGCGAGCCGGTCGCGTCGATCTCTCCCGTGAGGCGGATGCCCGAAATGCGCAACACGCTCACCCGCCCGCGCCAGAGCTCGGGCACCGTGTAATCGGCGTCGATCGCGTCGATCGCGAGCGCGTCTGCGGTTCCCGCGCGCAACTCGCGCAGCTCGAGACGGCTCGCGTCGAAGCGGGCGATCTCGACACGGGCCGGCGCGGCCCCGAGCCGTGCGAGCTCGCGCACGAGCCACCATTGCAAGAGCTCCCGGCGCTGTGACCAGAGCGCTGCGCTCGCAACAGCCACCACGAGAAGCAGCGCCGCGACGAGACGAAGCCAGAGGCGGAGCCGCAGCGAATGGTTTCCGCGGGCGCTCAAAGCCGGACGCGTCGCAGGCGCAGCGCGTTGCCGATCACCGAAATCGAGGAAAGGCTCATCGCCGCGGCGGCGAGCATCGGGGAGAGCAGCCAGCCAAACACCGGATACAGGACGCCGGCAGCGATCGGAACGCCGAGTGCGTTGTAGGCGAAGGCGAAGAAGAGGTTTTGCCGGATGTTGCGCAGCGTCGCACGGCTGAGCCGCCGTGCGCGCACGATCGCCCGCAGGTCGCCCTTGACGAGCGTGACGCCAGCCGCCTCGATGGCGACGTCGGTGCCCGTGCCCATCGCGATCCCCACCGCGGCCAGCGCCAGCGCCGGTGCGTCGTTCACGCCGTCACCCGCCATTGCGACGCTGCGCCCCGCTTGCGTGAGCTCGCGCACGACGTCGGCCTTGTGCTCGGGCAGCGCATCGGCCACCACCTCGTCGATTCCGAGTTGCTTCGCCACGGCCTCGGCTGTCGTGCGCCCATCTCCGGTCAACATCACCAGCCGCAGGCCTTCGGCCCGCAGCTCGCGTACGGCGTCGACGCTCGTCGCCTTCAACGGATCGGCCACCGCGAGCAGCCCCGCTGCGCGCGTGTCCTGCATGACGAAGACCACCGATTTTCCTTCCGCACGCAAAGTCTCCGCGTGCGCCGTCAGGGCGCCCAGGTCGGTGCCGAGCGACGCGATCCAGGCGGCATTCCCGAGCGCTGCGGTGTGCCCTTCGAAGCGGCCCGCGACACCGCGTCCAGGATGCGCGACGAAGTCCTGCACGGGAGCGGGCTGGATTCCGCGCTCTGCGGCGGCCTCTGCAATCGCGGCAGCGAGCGGATGCTCGCTCCCGCGCTCGAGGCTCGCGGCGACTGCCAAAAGCGTGGCTTCCGAGAAACCGTCCGCCGGCACCACGGCGACGAGCCGCGGGCGCCCTTCGGTGAGGGTGCCCGTCTTGTCGAAGATGAGCGTGTCCACTCCGCGCAGCTTTTCGATCGCCTCGGCGTTTCGGAAGAGCACACCGGCGCTGGCGCCGCGCCCCATCGCGACCGCAATCGACATCGGCGTCGCGAGCCCGAGCGCGCAGGGGCAGGCGATGATCAACACGGCGACGGCGTTCACGAGCGCATGCGCCAGGCGTGGCTCGGGACCGAACGCCGCCCACGCTGCAAAACTCGCCGCCGCGGCCCCGATCACGATGGGAACGAACCATGCGGCGACGTGATCGGCGAGGCTCTGGATCGGCGCGCGGCTGCGTTGCGCCTCCGAGACGAGCGTGACGATGCGTGCGAGCAGGGTCTCGCTGCCGACCTTTTCGGCCCGCATCACGAGACTTCCGGTGCCATTCACGCTGCCGGCCACGACGGGATCGCCCGGATGCTTCGCGACGGGGATCGGCTCTCCCGAGAGCATCGATTCGTCGACCGCGCTCGCGCCTTCGAGCACCACGCCGTCGACGGGCAACTTCTCCCCAGGCCGCACGCGCAGGCGTTCACCGACGTGGATGCTCGCGAGCGGAACGTCGGCCTCGCTGCCGTCATCGTGCAGGCGGCGGGCGCTCGCCGGCGCGAGCCCCAGCAGAGCGCGAATCGCAGCGCCGGTGCGACGCCGCGCGCCCAGCTCGAGCACCTGGCCGAGCAGCACGAGCGTCGTAATCACGGCGGCGGCCTCGAAATACAGCGGAACTCCGCCGTCATGCGTGCGGAAGGCGGCGGGATACACGCCGGGCGCGACGGTTGCGAGCAGACTGTGACCCCAGGCGGCTCCGGTGCCGAGCGCAATCAACGTGAACATGTTGAGCTGCCGTGTTTGCAGCGAACGCCAGGCGCGTTCGAAGAACGGCTTGCCGCCCCAGAGCACGACGGGCGTCGCCAGCAGAAGCTGGATCCAGGCGAGCGTCGTCGCGGGAACGGCATGCGCGACGCGGGGAGGCACGAACATCTCGCCCATCGCGAGTGCGAAGAGCGGCAGGGTGAGCAGCGCGCACGCCTTCAGTCGCCGCCGCATGTCGAGCAGTTCGGGGCTGTCGTCGTCGGCGAGGGTCGGCGCCATCGGTTCGAGCGCCATGCCGCAGATCGGGCAATCGCCGGGGCTGTCGCGCACGATCTCGGGGTGCATCGGACAGGTGAACTGCCCCGGTGTCGTCGGCGCCGAAGCGGTTTCTGGTTCCCTGGCCGCCGGTCGCAGCCAACGCTCCGGTTCGGCGCGGAAGCGCGCGAGGCAGCGATCGCTACAAAAGCGGTAGTCGACCCCGGCGTGCGCGAGCCGCCGGGGACTCTCCGGCGGGACCGTCATCCCGCACACGGGATCGCGCGCGGTTGCCGTCGCCGAGCTGGCTTCAGACGCCATGGCGTGCGCTGGAGAATCCGTTGTCGAGGACGCGGACGAGCGTCACCCACTGCATGTGTCTCAGGGTATCCGATCTGGTTGCGGTCGGGTTGTTTGCGCGACGCGCAAGGCGATCAGCGGACGGCCGCCGAGATGGCCACGCCCGATCGTCTCGACGTGCATCGAGCCGAATGCGAGTCGCCCGAGATCGCGCTGCCAGACGAGCGCCACGCGATCGGGCTCTGCGCTGAGCCAGCGAGCGACCGATTGCGCCCCTTTCGCGACGACATCGGAGCGGCCGCTGTGGATGCGAACACTGCTGCACGCATTGCGCGGCGCTGCGAGTTCCCTTGCGTGCCGCACAGCGACATTCGCGAGCAGCTCGCGCGGCGACAGCCAGGGGTCGAGTCGGGCAAAGCCGATGATTGCCGTCATCGCGATCACGCTGACGGCGACGACCGCACGTTTCCAGACTGCGAAGCGCGCGGAGGTCGGCGGCATCACCAACCCGAGCAGCAACACCGCCGCGAGCGCGCAAGTCGCGCGCAGCGGAAGATCGGCTGCGAGCGCGAGTTCGACCGGATGCTCGCTGAAGACCGGCGCCGCGAACGCTCGAATGGCGAGCACGGCGCTCGCGAGCACCGCGAGCCCAGCGGCGCCGCGCGCGGCCCAACGTTCGGGAGCGCCCAGCGATTGGCCGAGGAGCAGCGCGAAAGCCGGCAACGCTGGCAGCAGGTAGTGCGGTTGTTGCGTACGCAGCAGCGAGAGCAGAAGCAACGGCAGGACGATCCAACCGAGCAGCGCCGCGCGTGCGCCGCCGAGGCGCCCGCCGGCTCGCCGTCGCCACGCGGCGCGCAAGCGGACGAGCGGAGTGCCGAGCAGGATCCACGGAAGCAGGCCGGCGAGCGTGATCGCGAGCAGGTAGCCGGGCGGCCGCAGGTGCGGTGCGTCCCCCGTGATCCGCTGCGCGACCTGGCCGATGCTGAGTCCGAACACGTACGGCGCGCCGGCTGCGTCGGCGGCAGCAAAGGCCCACGTTCCGACCGTCAGCAGTGTCACGGCGAGTGCAGTGGCGTCGCTCGTATCCGCCGATGCGGCGCTGCGCTCGCGCGCGAACGCGGCGCCGAGGCGCAATCCGAGCGGGAAGAGCAGCAGCACGGGACCCTTCGTGAGCAGTGCTGCCGTGAGGGCGAGGCCCTCGCAGACGCTGAGCCACGCGCGCCCGCGGTTGTCTGCGTTGGCGCGCGCGAGCTTGGCGGCGATCGCCGCCGTCACCCATGCGGTGGCGCCGGCATCCAGCAGACCGGACTGGGCATAGGCCAGGAAGAGGGGACTCGTGGCGAGCACCCAGCCCGCTCGTGAGGCGGTGGTTTGCGAGAGGGAAAGAGCGGTTGCGATGATCGGGAGCAGCGCGAGTGTGGCGAGCGCGGCGAGGCCCGAGGCGGCGCGCGGCGCTGCGCCCGCCGGCAGGCCCAGCTTCACGAGACCCGCCGCGAGCCAGAAGGCGACGGGCGGTTTCTCGTGATACACGCGGTGTTGTAGCTGCGGGATCAGCCATCCCTCACCGGCCGACATGCCTCGCGCGACGTCGGCGTAACGGGTCTCATCCGGCGGCCAGGCGTCGCGCGCGAACAAGCCGGCGAGCAGCAGAACCGCCAGCAGCGCAATCGGGCGAAGGCTCACGCGCAGCTCCGGTGCCGGTGGGGACGCAAGCGTAGGGCGTCTCCGCCCTCGGCCCGCTCACTTCGGGGAGAAAGGGCCCTTGCCGAGCTGTTCGCGGATGGGAACGAATTCGGGCATCAACATCGAACGACGCTGCCAATTGGCGCCGTCGACGACGAGGCTGTGGCCGGTGATATAGCTGGCAAAGGGCGACGCCAGGTACGTCGCCGCCCAGCCGAGCTCGCGCGGTCGACCGACGCGGCCCGCGGGTGCGCGCCGGTCCTCGGCCTGCCCGCGCTCGGGCACGCCGCGGATCGCCGCGACTTCGTCTGCGTGCGGGAACAAGCCCGGTACGAGCCCGTTCACGCGGATTCCGTACGGCCCCCATTCGACGGCGAGTGTCTCGGTCAGATTCTTGACGCCGGCCTTCGCGGCGGCCGAGTGGGCGAAGCCCGGGCCTCCCGTCCAGGCGTACGCCGCCCCGACGTTGATGATCGAGCCGGGTGTTCCCTGCGCGATGTGGCGGCGGCCAAACTCCCGCGAACAGTGGAAGGTGCCAGAGAGCACGCTCTCGACGACGGCGCGCCAACCGTTGGGGGAGAGATCCTCGGCAGGTACGGGGAAGTTTCCGGCGGCGTTGTTGACGAGCACGCTCGCGAGGCCGAACTCGGTTTCGACGGCGTCGAAAGCCGCGGCGACGGCGTCGGGCTGACGCACGTCGCAGGCGACGCCGAGCGCACGCGCCCCGAGTTCGCGGATGGCTGCGACGCCCGCGGCGCGATGCTCGTCGCCGCGCGAGAGGATCGCGAGGTTCGCGCCGACGCGCGCGAACTCGAGTGCGATGGCCTTGCCGAGCCCCGTGCCGCCGCCAGTCACGATCACGGTCTGGCCGTCGAAGGTCCCCGGCGGCAGCAGGCTCGCTCCGAGCGGGGGCGGCTCCGGGACTCCCATGCTGATTCCTCCGAGACGTTGCGCGCAGAGGTGATAGCCTGTGCCGCGGGAGAACGCCGTGGCCAGCGATGACGTCACGATCGAGACGGGGACGGACGAAGTCCTGTGCCAACTCGAGGCGCGCGTCGCGTGTGTGACGCTGAACCGGCCCGAAGCGCGCAACGCCCTCACGCTCACGATGAAGCAGGCGCTCGCCCGGCTCGTTCCCGCGCTCGGCGCGGACCCTCGCGTGGGCTGCGTGCTGATCGCCGGGTCGGGCGGAGCCTTCTGCGCCGGTGGGGACACCAAGCTGATGGCGCGCGAGGGGAAGCCGACCTCACCCGAGGAGCGCAAACGCCAGCTCCGCTGGGAGCACGGCATCGTCAGTTCATTATTCGAGCTCGAGAAGCCGTCGCTCGCCGCGCTCTCCGGACCGGCCGCTGGCGCGGGCTTCGCGCTCGCGCTCGCGTGCGATCTGCGCATCGCTGGGCAGAGCGCCTTCGTGACGGCAGCCTACGCGAAGCTCGGGCTCTCGGGCGACTATGGCGGTAGCTGGTTCCTGACGAAGCTCGTGGGGCCGGCGCGTGCGCGCGAGATCTACTTCACCGGCGACAGGCTCGACGCGCGCGAGTGCGAGCGGCTCGGCATCGTGAACCGCGTGGTTCCGGACGCGGATCTCGCGAAGGCGGCGCGTGCGCTCGCGCAACGGATTGCAGCGGGCCCGCCGATCGCCCTGCGATACATGAAGGAAAACCTGAATCGCGCCCTCGGCGAGAGTCTGCGCGCTTGCCTCGATGCCGAAGCCGAGCGCATGGTGCAGAGCGCCACCACCGACGATTATCTGGAGGCGGTGCGCGCCTTCCAGGAGAAGCGCACGCCGATCTTTCGCGGCGAGTAGCGCGCAAATTCAGCCCGCCCCATGGGAGGAGCGATGCCGAGCGACACGATCCTGCTCGAATTCGATGGGCCGCTGGCCATCGTCAGCAACAACCGGCCCGACAAGCACAACGCCGCCAACGACGAGATGGACGCGCGTTTGTGGGAGATCCTCGCGGAGATCCAGGTTCGCGAGGGGCTGCGGGCCGTCATCTGGCGCGGAAATGGCGCGTCCTTTTCCTCCGGGCGCGACACCACCGAGCTCGGTGTGCGCAAGGAAGATCTCTCGGACCTCGAGTTCATCGAGCGCGGTCACCGCGGTGCGCAGCACTTCTTCAGCCTGCCGGCGCCCATCATCGTGGCGCTCAAGGGCTGGGTGATCGGCGGATCGTTCGAGCGGGCGCTGTTGTGCGATCTGCGCATCGCCGGCGAGAGCGCGAAGATGCGGCTGCCGGAGATCCTGCACGGCGTCGTGCCGGATTCGGGCGGCACGGCGCGCCTGTTCCAGATGGCGGGACACGGGCTGGTAGCCGATCTGGCTCTCACCGGCCGCGTGATGACGGCGGAGGAAGCCCTCCGACATGGCATCGTGTCGCGCGTGGTTCCGGACGAGAAGCTCGACGAGACGGCGCTCGAAATCGCGCGCGGCATCGCCTCGCGCGCGGCTTTCTCGGTGCAGATGTTTCGCCGCACGCTCGGGGGGCTCGCGAATCCGCTGGTGCAACGCTCGCTCGTCGCTGAGGCGCTCGCGCAATCGATGGTGTTCGCATCGAGCGATTATCGCGAGAGCAAGGCGGCCCGCGCGGAGAAGCGCGAGCCGCGCTTCCGGGGACGCTAGCGGGTCCGCGGCCGCCGATGCTCTTCCACTCCTTCCTCTTCGTCGCGTTCTTCGCATGCGTCTGGCTCGTCACGGTGTTGCTGCCGCAGCGCCGACGGAATTTGTTCCTGCTTGCCGCGAGCTACGTCTTCTACGCCGCCTGGAGCTGGAAATTCCTGATCCTGCTGCTCGGCTCGACGCTGCTCGATTACGTCGCGGGCCGCGCCATCGGCGCTTCGCAGGACCCCCGCGTGCGGCGCGCCTGGCTCGCCGTGAGCGTGATCGGGAATCTCGGTGTCCTGTGCTTCTTCAAGTATTTTGATTTCTTCATCGACGCACTCGACGCGCTGCTGCTCCCGCTCGGGACGAGCGTCGCCGGCCTGCGCTTGCAGCTGATCTTTCCCCTCGGCATCTCGTTCTACACGCTGCAGTCGCTGGGCTACAGCATCGATGTCTATCGCGGCCACTTCCGGCCGGTGCGCAACCTCGTGGATTTCTCGCTCTTCGTCGGCTTCTTCCCGCAGATCCTCGCCGGCCCGATCGGACGCGCTCCGCAACTCGTGCCCCAGGTGCGCTCGCAGCGGCGCATCGACATGGCCGGGTTGCGCGTGGGTGCGTACCTCTGTCTCTGGGGCTTCTTCAAGAAGGTGGTGATCGCGGACAACCTGGCGCGCATCGTCGACCCCGTCTTCGCGCGGGGCGCGAGCCCCGACGGCAGCGAAGTGGTGATCGCGACGCTCGGGTTCACGATCCTCGCCTATGCGGATTTCTCCGGCTACACGGACATCGCCCGCGGCACGGCGCGCATGCTGGGCTTCGATCTGCTCCGAAACTTCGACACGCCCTATCTCTCGCGCGACATGGGTGAGCTGTGGCGCCGCTGGCACATGAGTCTGAGCTTCTGGCTGCGCGATTATCTGTTCCTCTCGCTCGGCGGGGGCCGCGTGGGGCCTGCGCGCCTGACCTTCAACCTGTGGCTGACGCTGTTCGTGGCCGGCCTGTGGCACGGATCGACGGGTAGCTTCGTCCTCTTCGGCTGCTTCCACGGAACCGTCGTGGCGGCGACCTACTGGTACCGCCGGGTGCGCCCGGTGCGCGCCGGGGGCCTGCGTTGGCCGGCGATGCTCGGCACCTTCCTGCTGTTCGCGCTGAGCATGGTCGCGTTCCGGGCCGAAGACGGCCGGCATGCGCTCAGCCTCTACGGGGCGATCTTCGCGGGTGTGCACTGGGACCCTGCGCAGTGGGGTCCGCTCGCGCTGGTGCTGCTCTGCACGCTGCCACTCTTCGTGACGGATCTGCTCCAGCGGCGTGCGGGTGACGATCTCTATGTCCTCGGCTGGTCGCTGCCGGCGCGCATCGCGACCTACGGGGCGATCTTCTACGCGATCGTGCTCTTCGGGCGGGCGGAAGGTTATGAGTTCCTCTACTTCCAGTTCTGAGCAAAGACTGCCGCTCGGGTTGCTCGGCGCGATCGCGGTGATCGTGTGCGTGGAGATCGGGGTGGGCGCCAGCGCCCCGAGCTTCATGGAGAGCCAGCCGCTCATCTACGAGAGCAAGCTCGCCGCCCTCGACGCCGGGACGTTCGGTGGCGAAGTGATCGGCCTGGGCGACAGCACGGGCGTCGCGGCGCTGCGGCCGGACGGATTGGAAGAGGCGCTACCGGAAGGCTGGCGGTTTGCGAATCTCGCGCTGCCGGGTTCCGGGCCCGTGGTGGGCGAGTTCCTGCTGCGCCGCATTCTCGCAGCGGATTCCGGCGAGCCGCTGCCGCAGCTCATCGTGCTCCATTACTCGACGTTGAGCTTCACCGCCTGGCGCCCGAATTTCGTCGAGTACCCGCTCACCCATCTGCTCCCGTTCGGGCCCGTGCTCCGCGCCGCCTGGGCCGATCGCGATCTCGGCTACCTGCTCGAGTGGCTCGCGACGCGCCTGCCGACTCTTCGCCACCGCGAGGAGATCAAGTCGGGCGTTCTCTCCCTGCTCTTCGACTGCTGGCCCGCTCTCGCGGATCGCTACCGGGAGATCACCGGGGATGCGACCCACGCTGCGCTCTTCCGCTGGCGCTACGCAGACCGCGCCGCACGCAACCATCACCTCGCGCAGGAGATCGTGCGTGAGCGCGGCTGGCACCTGTTCGCGGAGATGCGCCTGCCGGCGGGCGAGCTCGACGTCAACGTGCGCTTCGACCGCGGCGCATTCTATTTTCCGCCCTTCACCGCCACGCCGCGCGAGGAACGCGCCCTCGAACGCTTGCTCGCGCTTTGCCAGGCACACGCGATTCCGGTGCTCGTGTTGCCCTCGGCGCAGCCCCAGGCGCTCGCGGAGGCTCTCGACCTGGCGGGCGGCGCCGAGCGGCTCGACGCGTTTGCGCAGCGAGCTTTCGGCGACCGCGCTGGCGTCGCGGTTCCATTGGGGCTGCGCATGCCGTGGCCCCACCACTACTTCGGGGATCTCGCCCACCTCGAGGAGGCTGGTGTCGAGCGCTACACACGGGAGATCCTCCCGAGCCTGCGCGCGGCCGCCGCGTCAGCGCGCCGCTGACCCTCCCTCCGGGTCGGGCGGGCCTCGTGTATCCTTCGCCCCCGATGTCCGAAGCCGATCGCGTGATGAAGACCTCCCGCGCAGAAGTCGAGGCGAGCCTGCGGCGCTTCTTCGCCGAACGCTCCGCCGGCGAGCTCACGCCCGACAGCGTCGATCCCAGTGTGCACCTGTTCAATTCCGGCTATCTGGATTCCATGAGTTCGCTGACGCTTCTCGATTTCATCTCCGAACGCTACGGGGTCGCGGTGCCGGAGGTCGACCTCGTCGGCGGACTCTGCACCCTCTCCGGCCTCGCCGAGTACGTGGCCGAGCGCGCGACCGCGTCCCGTTGAAGCTTCCCCGCCTCGATCGGCTTCCCAGCAGCCCCGTCCCCGAGAGCCTTCTCGACGAGGCCGAGACCCTGACGGGAGCCCTGGCCACGCTGGTCGAGCGCTTCCCGGATTTTCGCTGCCTCACGACCGTCGACCGACGGGGCGACGAGCAGCATCGGACGCTCGGCGAACTCTGGGGCCGCGCGCAGGTGATTTCTGGCGGACTCGTGGCGCGCGGCCTCGAGCCGGGCGGTGTCGTGATCCTGATTCTGCCGACGGGTCCCGAACTGGTGGCGGCCTACTTCGCGGTGCTGCTCGCGGGTGGCGTACCCGGACTGGTCGCGACGCCGTCGAACCGCGTCGCCAATCACGACGTCTACGCCGCGCGCGTGGGCGCGATCCTCGCGAACGCAGCCGCGCACTCCCTCTATTGCACTCCCGAGATCGCCGCCATCTTCGCGGGCGAACGGCGGGCACTGCTGGCCGGCGCCGCGCTCGTCGGTCCGGATCTGGCGCGAGCTGCGGGTGCTGGGATTTCCGTGCGGCCGCGGCCGGACGACACGGCGACGATTCAATACTCGTCCGGCTCGACCGGAACGCCGAAGGGCATCCTGCTCACGCACCGGGCGATGCTGAACAACATCCGCGCCGTTCGCGATGGCCTCGGGCTCGGGGCGAGCGACGTCAGCGTCAACTGGATTCCGCTCTATCACGACATGGGCCTGATCGATGCCTTCCTGCTGCCGCTGCTCGGCGGCAGCCCGACGGTGCTGATCCCCACGATGGAGTTCATGCGCGATCCCAGCCTCTGGCTCTGGGCGGTGCACCGCTACCACGGCGCCATTTCCTGGGCGCCGAATTTTGCCTACGCAGTGGCCGCGAGCCGCATCCCGGACAGTGATCTCGCAGGGCTCGACCTGTCGAGCTGGCGCATCGCGATCAACGCCGCCGAGCCGTTGCTGGCGCGAAGCATCGAGTCATTCACGCGTCGCTTCGCGCCTCACGGGTTCCGGCCGGAGGCGATGACTCCCGCCTGGGGTCTGGCCGAGAACGTCACGATCGCGACGGCGCATCCCGTCTCGCAGGCCCCGCGCATCGAGTGCATCGATCGCGTCGCGTTGGCGCGTCGCAGCATCGCGGAGCCTTCCGGCACGGACGGCATGCCATCGGTTTCGATTGGACGATGCCTGCCGGGCTGCCAGGTGGAAATTCGCGACGAGGCCGGCGCGGCGCTTCCGGACCGGCGCGTCGGGTCGCTGTGGCTGCGAAGCGACTCGCTCTTCAGCGGCTATCACCGCGATCCCGAGCTCACCGCTCGGGTGCTCGTCGACGGCTGGCTCGATACCGGCGACCACGGCTATCGGATCGGCGAGGATGTCTTTTTTGTGTCGAGAGCCAAGGATCTGATCGTGATCGGCGGTGAAAAATATGCGCCCCACGATCTCGAGACGCTCGTGAACGAGGTGCCCGGTGTGCGGGCGGGGTGCGTGGTGGCGTTCGGCGTGCTGAACGAGGCGCGCGGGACCGAGGATCTCGCCGTCGTCCTCGAGACGCGCGAGGGGGGAGCTGCGGCGACGGCGCTCGCGCAGGCGGTCCGTCAGAAGGTGCTGGAGAGCACGGGGCTCGCGCTTCGCCACGTACTGCTCGTCCCGCCCGGCGGCGTCGAAAAGACCACGAGTGGCAAGCTCGCTCGGCGCGCGACGCGGCTGCGGCATGCCGCGCTGCTGCCCTGATTCCGTCGCAGGCGGGCCAACGACGCTGGCTTCGACCCCTCACACGCTCTAGAGCCACGGAGCGAGGCGTGCGGGCGGCGGACGCGCGGGCAGGCGCAGATCGTAATCGAAGCTGCGAAAACCAAAGGGGCCGACATCGCGCGGCTGCCCGGCGCCGATCCACAGGAAGGGAATGCCGAAGAAACACAACTGGAAGCCAATGCACGCGACGGCGAGGCCCGGTGCGAGCCGCAGCGAAGCGAGGGCGCGTACACAGAGACACGCGATCACGAGTGCGGAGATGGCGAAGAGATCCCAGTCCCAGGGCCCCCAAAAGGGTCGCACGGCGGTCGCGTAGAGGCCGAGCGGCAGGGCCACGATCGCCAGCCATCGCCCCTGCGTTCCCGCGACCAACGCTCCCGGCTTTCGCAGCGACAGGAACAGGAGGCTCGGCAGACACGCCGGAACCAGCAGGCTGAAGGCGTTCAACAGATACTTGAGATGCGCACGCGAAAGCCAGACCACATCCGTGCCGATGCTCGGAGCGCCGCCCCAACCGCGGACCCACCAGCGGATCCTGTCCGGCTCGCTGCTGCGTCCCAGGATCTCGAGCACACGGGTCCAGGCTCCGAGGAACGAGGCCGTTCCCGCCACCAGGCTCTGGAGGACGAGAAAGGCAGCGAGCGGCGCGCCGGCGAACAGCAGGGCGCGAATGGCCTCGCGCCACGCATCGCGATTCCCGCGCCCCCTGGCAGCGAGCCACGTGATGGCGAGCAGGCTCGGCACGAGCAATGTCGCCGCCGCGTGAAGCCAGATGGCGCCGCCCAGACACAGCGCCGGCAGCGCGCGGTGCCCCTCTCCCCGCAACACGCGCAGCGCCGACCACAGGTATGCGAGAACGGCGACGAGCAGCGGCGCATACACTTCGATCCGTCCTGCGAAGACGCGCGCGAGGCCGCCCGAAAGCAGGACCAGCACGACGGCCGCCGCCGAGGCTCCCGGCGCGATCTCGCGGGCGACGCGCAGCAGCAGCCAGACGGCGGCGCCCCCACAAATGCACGCGAATGCCCGCATCAGCTCGACGACGTCGACGCCCAGTGCGCGCGCGATCAGCAGAATCGAGCGCAACAAGAACGTGGCGCCCACCTCCGGAAACACGAAGGCTTGACCCGTGTGGGCGGCGGTGACGAGCACCGCGGAGTCGCCCGTGAGAACGTTCTCGCGCAGGAGCCACAGGGCCAGCGCGACGATCCCGCACGCCGACGCCTCGCAGAGGGCACCCGTCGGCAGCCTTCGCGCGACCGCGGAGAAGCCGGCGGCGAGCGCGTCGCGCACGCGTGTCGCGCACAGCGAAAGGGCCAGCGCGCCCAGCAGGCCAGCGGCCCATTCCGGAAGATAGGCCCACAGGTTGAACGCCCAGCCGATGCGCGCCGTCGGGAGCCAGCCGAGCTGGAGCGCCACCAGCAGCGACCACGCGGCCAGCAGCCCCAGCGACGTTGCGGAACGGCGAGATTCCACGTGTCTACTCCAGCCAGAGTCGACCGCAGGTGCGCAGCGCTTCGATCACGATCTGGCGCCGAAGCGACGAATTCGTGAAGCGATAGGTGATGGGCACTTCTGCGATCGAGTGGCCTGCGCGGTAGACATGCGTCAGCGACTCGATGTGGAAGTCGAACGCGCGGCAGCGCAGCGGGGCCGCGAGCAGGAGTTCGTAGGCGCGCCGCGAATACATCCGGTAGCCGGAGGTGCAATCGCGCAGCCCGGCGCCGCCCCAGGGCACGAAACGGCGCTCGAGCGAGAGGTTCATGAGCCAGTTGGCGCCCTGGCTGAGAGCCACGCGGAAGAGCGGCACGCCCTCGCGGCGCGCGCGGTAGCCGAGCACGAGGTCGGAGTCGGCGTGAGCAAGGAAGTTCGGGATTGCATCCGGGTCGTGCGAGAGCCCTGCATCCATCGTCACGCAGTGGTCATAACCGTGTTCCCGTGCGTAGCGGAAGCCGTCGAGCAGCGCGCCCGCGATGTGCGTGTTGTGCGCATGCCGCACGACGTGCACGCGCGGCAGCGCTTCAGCGAGCGCCGCCGTCGCGTCGGTGCTGGCGTCGTCGACCACGCAGACATCGGCGTGTCGGCTAGCGCGCGTCGCGACCTCCACGATGGTGGCCGCTTCGTTGAACGCGGGGACGACGACGAGGCAGCTCAAGGCGGGCTCAGGGCCGGTTCCCGGCGCCGAAGCGCTCGGCGTGCTCCTGTTCGGCGATCGCGATGTCCTCGGGCGTGTTGATGTTCACATAGCCGTCTCCGATGTCGAAAGATTTCACCGGCAGCCCGTCGTCGATCGCGCACTGGATCATGTCCGGGAGTTCGCGCTCCTGGCGGTTCTGATTGATGGGAGTCAGCGGCAGATATTCGAAGATGCGCGAGCGGAAGATGCAGTTGCCCGTGCCGCGGATCTGGTTCGGGGGATGGCGCGGCTTTTCGATCAGACGGTAGATGCGCTGATCGCGGTCGTCCTCGATCAGGGCATAGGTCTTGCGAATCTCGTCGGGGTCCTTTTCCTTCACGACGCCGCAGATCACGGTGAGCTGGTCTGATTCGAACTTGCGGACCATCTCGGCGTGACGCGGCGCCCAGAGGATCTCGTCGGCGAGAAACAGCATGAAGTCTTCGCCGGCGATGGCGTTCTCGCTCGTCTCGATCGCGTGCACGAGCCCGCGTGGCTCCTGTTGCAGCACGTACTGCACGCGCACGCCGCGATACTCGATTCCGTATTGGTTGATGATCTGCTCGGCGCGATAGCCCACGACGACGACGATCTCGGAGACGCCCGCCCGCGCCGCGTTCTCGAAGCTGTAGTCGATCAGCGGGCGCCCGAACATGCGCAGCATGCACTTGCTGTGATCGTCCGATTGCGCGCCCAGACGTTTGCCGCGGCCCGCGGCGAGAATCAGCGCCTTCACGCCGCTTCCCCCGCAAACAGGCTCGCGTTGGCGTCGACCCAACGCACGATTTCGGCAATGCCCGCAGCCGGGCGCACGCGCGGCTGCCAGCCGAAGCCTTCGCGCGCGCGATTCACGTCGCAGACGAACCAGGAGAGATCACCGAAGCGTGCTGGCTCGTGGCGCAGCTGGGTCTTGCGGCCCGAGATCGCCTCGATCGAGCGCAGGCACTCGAGCAGCGAGATCGCAGATTCGGGGCCGCCGCCCACGTTGTACACGCCCGCCTCGCCGCGCTCGGCGAAAGCCACGAAGGCCTGGGCGGCATCGCTGGCATAAAGGATGTCGCGCACCTGCTTGCCCGTGCCGAAGAAGGTGACGGGCCAACCGATGCGATTTCGGATCGCGAAATTCGCAACCCAGCCGTGATCCTCGCCGCCGAGCTGGCGCGGACCGTAGATGCCCGTGAGCCGGAAGCTCGCGGCGCGCACGCCGTAAGCCGAAGCGTAGACCCGCACGTAGTGTTCGGCCGAAGCCTTCGAGGCGTGCAGCGGCGTGAGATAGCCTGCCATCGTCGGCGCGTCTTCGCGGATGGCCCCGGCGTCGTGCATGTAGCGGGTATCGGCTTCGCGCAGCCCGGCGTTGAGCCAGTTGCCATAGACGTGGACGCTGGCGCAACTCGCCACCGGGATGGCGTGGCGGCGCGCGGCTTCGAGCACGTGAACCGTGCCGACCACGTTGCTGGAGAGATCGAGCAGCGGATCTTCGAGGCTGATCGTCACGGCGGGCTGGGCGGCGGTGTGGGCGATGAAGTCGCAGCCCGCAGCGGCGTCGAGCACGGCTTCGAGATCGCGCACGTCCTCGCGCAGCAGGCGCACGCCGAGGTCCGCCAGGATCTTCTCGTTGTGGCCGCGTGCCGCTTCGGTCTGGTAGCCGGTGCGCACGAGCTCGGCCTTGGTCATGTTGTCGAAGGACACGACCTCGTCGCCGCGTTTGCGGAAGAGTTCGCACACATGCGAGCCGAGAAAGCCGCAGCCGCCCGTGACGAGTACGCGCACCCTGCCTCCTGGGAAGCGATCTCGGCGGAGCATAGCGGAGGGGCCATGGCGCCCAGGCGACGGAACGCTCGCGCGTTCGACGCGGATGAGCGTCGTCGATCACGGACGCATGCTGTAGCGACGAGGGCCTGCGGATTGCCGAAGCTGGCCGAGCGCCGGTCCGATCTCGTCGATCCACTCGCACAGCCGGGGGCGCGTCGTGCGCGGGTCGATCAGCGCGTGCACGCCGAAGTCTTCGGCGCGCGGAAAGATCGACTGCGCGGCAGCGAGTTCATTCTCGAGCTCGCCGCGACGGGCGTCGGGGTCGGGCGCCGCCTCGATCTCCCGCCGGAAGGCGAGCGCAACGCCGCTCTCGACCGGGAGCGCGCCGATTTGGGCGGACGGCCAGGCGAACACCGTCGGCGCCGGCCCCAAATGGATGCCCGCTGCCACGCCGAAGGCCCTGCGCAGCACCACCGCGACCCACGGCACCGTCGTCTGGAGCACGGCGAACATGGCAGCCATGCCGTGTCGGATCGTGGCCGCCTGCTCGGCCTCGGGGCCGATCGCGAAGCCCGGCTCGTCGACCAGGCTCACGATCGGAAGCCGGAAGGCATCGCACAGCTCGACCATGCGCCGGATCTTCTGCGCGGCGTCGGCGGACATGCAGCCGCCCAGGTGATGGCAATCGTTCGCGATCACGCCCACCGGCTGGCCTCGCAGGCGGGCAAGCCCGGTCACCAGCGAGCGGCCAAATAGGGGCGCGAGTTCGAAGAAGGAATTGCGATCGACGACGAGTTCGATCACGCGTCGGATCTTGAAAGCGCGCCGGCGATCGCGCGGAATGAGCGAGGCGAGCTCTTCCTCCTCGCGCGACGCAGGATCGCCCTCGTCGACGATCGGCGCGGTGTCCCAAACGTTCGCCGGCAGGTAGGCGAGGAAGCGTCGGATCTGCCGAAAGGCGTCCGGTTCATCTTCGGCGAGATTCTGCACGACACCGCTGCGCAAATGGATCTCAGCGCCGCCGAGTTGTTCTTTGGAGAGTTTCTCGCCCAGCGCGCGCTCGACGAGGGCCGGCCCGCCGGTGAGGACCTGGGCGGTATGCCGCGTCATCAGCGAAAAATGGGAAGCCACGAGCCGCGCCGCCGGGAAGCCCGCCACCGGTCCGAGCGCAGCGCACACGACCGGCACCGTCGCGAGCGCCTCCATGCACAAGAGGTTCAGGGGCGACGATGCCGTCAGGTCGTAACCGGAGCGGCCGCGCACGCCCGAAGCACCCGTCACCGAGGCGCCGCCGCCCTCGAGCAGGCGCACCAGCGGAACGCGCCGCCGGATCGCCAGCTCGTCGCTGTACTGCCCCTTGCGAAGGCCCACTGCGGTGTAGGCGCCCCCGCGGATCGTGAAATCGTCTCCGCCCACGACGACCTGGCGTCCCTCGATGCGCGCCATCCCCACCACGACGTTCGCGGGCGTGAAGGCGCGCAGCTCGCCGTTCTCAGCGCGCTCCGATTCGCCGGCCAGCTCGCCGTGCTCCCGAAAGCTGTCCGGGTCGACGAGCGCCGCGATCCGCTCCCGCACCGTGAGGCGCCCGCGTGCGTGCTGCCGCTCGCTGGCCTCGGCGCCGCCCTGCTGTTGGGCGAGCGCTCGCAGGCGTTCGATCTCATCGATTTCGGGCTTCCAGCTCATGCCCAGACTATAGTCGGGCGCGATGCGCGACGGCCTGCGTGTTTCGGTCACGCTCTCCGGTCTCGGGCGTCTCTACGGCGACAAGCTTGCTGCCGTGGTCGCGTTGGCTTCCGCGGCCGAGGCCGCCGGCATCGACCAGATCGCCGTACCCGATCATCTCGCGATCGGTCCGCGCACCGACAAATACCCGTATGGACGCTTTCCGCTGCCCGCGGACGAGCCGTGGCTCGAGCCCCTCACGCTGCTCGCCGCGATGGCGGGCGCCACACGCAAGATCCGGCTCGCCACGGGGGTGCTGATCGCGCCGCTGCGGCCGGCGCTGTTGCTCGCGAAGACGGCAGCCAGCCTCGACGTGCTCTCGGGTGGGCGGCTCGATCTGGGCGTCGGAATCGGCTGGCAGCGCGAGGAGTTCGACGCGAATGGCACGCCGTTCACCGGCCGCGCCGCGCGGCTCGATGATCAGCTGCGCGCCTGCCGGGCGCTCTGGAGCGGGGGGCCCGTTTCGTTTCGATCCGAGACGGTGTCGTTCGAGGATCTGATCTGCCTCCCGCGTCCGCAGCAGCCGGGTGGCCCGCAGCTCTGGTTTGGTCTCGCGGCGAACGAACGCCATGCGCCGCGCTTTGCCGAACATGGCGCCGGCTGGTTGCCGATGGAGTCCGAGCCCGAAGCCATCGCGGCCGGCGTCGCGCTGCTGCGACGCGCCTACGAGCGCGCGGGGCGCGATCCCATGACGCTCGGCGTGCGCGCCAATGCGCCGGTCGTGAGCGACGCCGCCGGCAGGCCCGATCTCGACGCCACGTTGCAAGCCCTGCCGCGCTTGCGCGCTGCTGGCGTCAGCATCGCCGGGTTCGCGCTGGCCCGATTCGTTCGCTCGCGCGACGAGATCCCGGCGTGGCTCGCGCGTCTGGCCGCAGGCTGAAGCCCGCGGCTACGCGCGGACCCAGCCGCGCTCGTGCGGCGCGAGGAAATGGACGCTGAGCGCCATGCGCTGGTGCAGCCAGGCGCCGTCGATTCTTGCGTACTCGTCGTCCTCGACGCCGGCCATCCACGCCGGGCGTCCGTCGCGCAGCGTGCACGGCGCGAGCAGCTCCCAGCGCACCCGCGCGAAATTGCCGTCGAGATCGATCTGTGGGTTCACGAAATAGTGTCGAGAAAACAGCAGCGTGGGCTCGGCCATGCGGGCGCGGATCGCCTCGCGTCCGCGGCACAGCCCGAGCCCGGCGCCGCCGTCCCATACGGCGTCCTCGCTGAAGAGCGCGGCGATCTCGCCGGCCAGACGCGCGAGATCCTCGGGCGGCCGCGGCCCGTCCTTCGTGTAGCGGGCATCCACGAGCGCGGCATAGCGCGCCTTCAGACGCCGGATGGCCTCGGCATCTTCGAGCACGCGCACCCGCGCGGCGAGCGACGCCAGTGTGTCGTCCGTGTTCTGGGCGCCAGTCATTTCGGCCTCCCTCCGGTTCTTGCGTGATAGAGCCGCCACGGCGGCGCGTCGAAGACGAGATCGTAGCGGGCTTCGGAGAGGCTCTCGCGCCCGCCGAACTTTCGCGCCCGCACGATCACCCAGTCGTACCAGGCGCCAAAACCGTCGGGAGCGAAATCCTGCGGTCGCCAGGCGAGGTCCGCAGGGGAGGGCGGCCGGTCGCTGCCCGGCGCCTCGCGCAGCGGCAGTTGCCAGAACTCGCCAATGAAACTGGCGGCGATCACGCCGCCGCGGCGCGCCTGGGCATACGCGAGAAAGTGAAGGTAGGGGACGCTGCGCATCACGCGGCCGTTGCGATCAAACGTGAGTGCGAGCAGCTTCGGTTGCTCGGGCAGGTGTGCGAGCACCGTATCGAACGTGCGCGCCTCGCGATCGAAGCGCGCGAGCTGCACCCAGGCGAGGACGAGCGTCGCGCATGCGAGCGCAACCAGCGCCGCACGCGACAGCCGAGGCCGACGCACGAGCGCGTCGGATCCCGCAGCGAAAGGGAGCCACGCGGCGGCGAGCAGCGCGAAACGGAAGTGCACCGCCTTGGCGTAGGCCGTGTGGGTGGGCAGCACGAAGTAGAGGCCGGCGCACAGCACTGGCAGGACGCAGACGGCGCGCGCGGCGGGAGTGAGCGCGCGCCAGCGCCGTCGCGTGAAGGGCAGGCTGGCGTGCGCGAGCAGGAGCCAGGTGGCGAACCACGCGGTCAGCAGCAGATCTTCCGAGTGCCCGCGGTAGCCGCCGAGAATCTCGTCGTCGAAGTTTGCGAGTCGCTGGGAGAGGGGTTCGAAGTAGAACTCGCCGGGCGGGAAGGATCCCGTTCCGAGCCAGAGCCAGGCGGCGACACCCGCCGCGAGCACGCCGAGCGGGAGCCCATGCTGCGCCAGCCCGCGCCGCTCGCCGAACGTGAACGCGAGCGCTGCGAAGCCGATCACGAGCATCACGCCGTACGGATTCGAGAGCACGACGGCGGCACAGGTTGCCCCGGCTGCCCACTCCGAGCGCCAACCGCGCCGCGGCGTCGCGAGCTGCGCGCACGCCAGCAGCGCCAGGCCGAGTGAGAAATCGAATTGGAGCGCGCCCCAGAAGACTGCCCTGTTGTAGACGAGGGGTAGCGCGAGCAGGGCGAGCCATGCGGGCTTGCCGAGTGCGCGCAGCAGCGCGAGCACGCCGAGCGGATAAACGAGCAGCGAGAGGAACGTGACGCCGCGCATCGCCGCCTCGAAGGGCAGCAACTGCGCGAGGCCGAGCGCGAGCGCGTAGGGGAGCACATAGAGCGTGTGCGTCCACGCCGGGACGTAGTGAGCGACGAAACCGAAGCGCGGATCGTCGAGCGACAAGAGGATGCGGATGGCCGCCCAGTGCTGGGGCAGATCCGTCATCGGGAGATAGGCGAAGACCAGCGCGGGCGCGGCGAGCAGGGCGCTCGCCGCCAGCACCAGCCGCCGCATCGCGCTGGGATCAGGCGCCGAGGCTGCGCGCGGAAAGGCGGCTCGTTCCTGCATCCTAGGTCGCGGGTTCTATCGCAGCCGCGCCGATCTGGGAAGCCGCGAAGCGCGCGCAGCTGGCCTCGCGCGCCGACCGCCCTGTCATCCTGGACAAACCCTGCGGCCCGCGGGCATAATGTTTTGACACTCCGTCAGATTCGGATCCCGGGGGACGAGCATGGCCACGCATGCGGTCGAGCAGCGGACGGTCGCGGACCGCGCGGCCCGGGCGTCGGCGATCGACCCCGTCACGGTCGAGGTGATCCGCGGCGCCATGGAGACGGTCGCCTACGAAATGGCGACGCACGTCTCGCTCTCCGCGACCACGCCCATCCTGAACCAGAGCAACGAACGCAACGCCACCATCCTCGACGGGCGCGGCGCGCTCGGCGCGCTCTCGGTCGGAATTCCGCAGTTCATGCTCTCCTCGACCCTGCCGGTTCGCTTTGCGCTCGAGTTCTTCAAGGCCGAGGGGCTCAATGATGGCGATGTGCTGGTTGCGAACGACCCCTACCACGGCGGCGGCCATCTCCCGGACTACAACGTCTTCTCGCCCGTGGTGGTGGACGGCGAGCTGGTGCTGATCGCCTCGATCCAGTGTCACCACGCCGATACCGGCGGCGGGATGCCCGGCGGCTACAACGCCGAGGCGATCGACATCTGGGCCGAGGGCGTGCGCTTTCCGGCGCTCAAGCTCTACGACCGCGGCGTCGAGCGGCGCGATCTCACCTACATGCTGAAGGTGAACAACCGCACGCCGACCTTCATCGGCGACCTGCGCGCCCAGGTCGGCGCTGCGCAGCTCGGCGTGAAACGTTTGAAGGACATCATCGCGCGCTATGGCGTGGCGGCCGTCAAGGCGGCGGTCGATCACTCGATTGCATACGCCGCGCGGCGCTTCCGCGAAGAGGTCGCCTCGTGGCCGGACGGCACGTACGTGGCCGACGCCTTTGTCGATCACGATCCGATCGGAAACCCCGACATCCACGTGCACGTCGCGGTGACCGTCGCTGGCGACAAGCTCACCGTCGATTTCACGGGCTCCGACACGCGGCAGAATCTCAAGGCCTATTCGTCTTATGGCAACACGCGCGGCTATGTGGTGGCGCAGCTCGCTTCGATGATGGACCCGACGATTCCGAAGAACGAAGGTTTCTTCGAATCGATCGAGCTGATCGTGCCCAGGGGTTGCGTGCTCAACCCCGAGGTGGGGAAAACCGTGGCCGCCGGCACGCACCACCCCGGCGTCGAAGTCGGCGAGGCGATCTGCAAGGCGCTCGCACAGATCCTGCCCGAGCGATCCTGTCCGCAGATCTACAAGCTCGGCATGCCGACCGTGATTTTTGGCGAGCACCCGGAGACGAAGCAGCTCTTCGTCGACCATTCGGTGGACGTGCTCGCGGCCTACTGCAATGCCGTGCACGGCCAGGACGGTTGGGGCTCGATGCCGGCTTCGTTCGGCAACCTGATTCGCGCCACCGCCGAAGTCAACGAGTCGATCTTCCCGGTGCGCCACGAGTGCTGCGACTACGAGATCGATACCGGCGGCCCCGGCGAGTTTCGCGGCTGTCCGGGCTCGCGCGTCGTGAAGCGCGTGCTCGTGCCCGCGGCGATCACGACCTACATGGTGGGGATGAAGTACCCGATGTCGGGCGTCGCCGGCGGCATGGATGGCACGCCAAACGAGCTGATCACCAACGTCGATACCGATCGTGCCAAGAAGATCGAGTGCATGGCGAACGGCGTGCCGCACGCGGCGGGCGAAGCCTTCAGGTATATCTATGGCGGTGGCGGCGGCTGGGGCGACCCGCTCGCGCGCGACCCCGCGCGGGTGCTCGACGACGTGCTCGACGAACTCGTCTCCGTCGAAGCCGCGCGGCGCGACTACGGCGTCGCCCTGACGGGAAGCCTCGTGGCCTTCGATCTCGCGGTCGACGCCGAGGCCACCCAAGAGCTGCGGGTAGGGAGGCGCTAGCCGTGGGTCACCGCATCGGAATCGACGTCGGCGGCACCTTCACCGATTTCATCTTCGGACGCGACGGGCGCGAGATCGTGCTCTTCAAGGTGCCGACGACGCTGCCGGACCAATCGCAGGGCGTGATGAACGGAATTGCGGCGATCGCGCAGGGCGAAGGCGTCAGCGCGCGCGCACTGCTCGAGCGCACGGACCTGATCGTCCACGGCACGACGACGGCCGACAACACCATGATCGAGATGAACGGTGCGCTGACCGGGCTCATCACCACCGCGGGGCACCGCGACGAGATCGAGATCCGGCGCGGCTACAAGGAGAGCATCTGGGATCCGGCCTTCCCGCCGCCGATTCCAATCGCTCCGCGCCGCCGGCGGATCGGCGTGCCCGAGCGGCTCGATTTTCGCGGCGCCGTCGTCACGCCACTCGACGAAGCGGCCGTGCGCAAGGCCGTGCAGCGTCTGCGCCTGCAGGGTGTCGAGTCGATCGCCGTCTGTCTGCTCTTCTCCTTCATCAATCCAGCGCACGAGAAGCGCGTGAAGGAGATCATCGCCGAAGAGTTTCCCGGCGTGCGCGTCTCGCTCTCGCACGAGGTGATGCCGACGGCGCCGGAGTTCGAGCGCACCTCGACCACGCTCGTCGACGCCTACGTTGGCCCGCGCGTCGAGACCTATTTGAAACGATTGCAGGGCGCGCTGCACGGGGCTGGCTACGGGCACGATCTCCTGATCATGCAGAGCAACGGCGGGATCATGACGGCAGATTTTCTCGCGCGTCGCGCCGTCGCCTCGCTGGGTTCCGGCCCCGCTGGCGGCGTGATGGGCGCCTGCGCCGTCGCGAAGCGCGCGGGGGTCTCCGATTTCATCGCCATCGACATGGGCGGCACGAGCTACGAGGCGTGTCTGATCAAGTCCGGAACGCCACGCATTCGGAGCTTCTGGAACTGGCAGCATCGCTATCTCGTGGGCCTGCCGATGGTCGAGATGCACTCGATCGGCGCTGGCGGCGGCTCGATCGCCAGCGTGCAGGCGGGCGCCCTGCGCGTGGGCCCCGAGAGCGCGAAGGCCGACCCCGGTCCCATCTGTTACGGGCGCGGCGGCGAGCTGCCGACCGTGACCGACGCGAACCTCGTGCTCGGCTACATCAACCCCGAGGCGCTGTGCGGCGGCGAGTTCAAGCTCCGGGAGCAGGGCGTGCGCGAGGCGATTCTCGCGCAGATCGGGAAACCGCTCGGCCTCGATGTCGTTGAGGCGGCGCACGGCATCTTCCGGATCGTGAACGCGAACATGGCGAACGCGATCCGGCGGGTTTCATCCGAAGCGGGCTTCGACCCGCGTGACTTCCGCATGGTCGTGTACGGCGGCAACGGACCCGTCCACGCCGGCATGCAGGCCGACGAACTCGGCATCCGCGAGCTGCTCGTGCCGAAGACGTCGCCGGCCTTCTCCGCGCTGGGCCTGCTGCTCGCCGACTACGTGGTGGATTCGCAGCGCAGCTACATCACGCCCGCGGGCCGCGCGCAGGCGGAGCGGGTCAACGCGCTCCTCAGCGAGATGGAGGATCACGCCGAACGCGAGCTGCGCGCGGCAGGCTTGTCGCGCCGCGACCTCGTCTTCAACCGCTTCGTCAACCTCTGCTACCCCGGCCAGACCTTCGACATGGCCGTGCCCGCGATTTGCCGCGCGGATGGCCGCATGGGAGCCGAAGAGCTCGCGCGCACGGTTGCCGCGTTTCACGATCTGCACGAGGAGTTGCATGCCTATGCCGTGCGCGACGAAGAGCCCGTGGTTCGCGCGGTGCGGGTGCAGACGATCGGACAGACCGCGAAGCCGAGCTTGAGCGAGTACCCGCGTGTCGATACGAAGGTTGCGAGCGCGCTGCGCTCGCGGCGCCAGGCCTATTTCGGCGGACGTTTCGAAGACACGCCGGTGTATGACGGCGAGAAGATCGGCCACGGTCATCGCATCGAAGGCCCCGCGATCGTCGAAGAGCGCTTCACGACGATCGTGATCTACCCCGGCCAGACGGCGGAGCTCGATCGCTTCGGCAATTACGTGATCTCGCTGCCCGCAGCCTCCGCGAGCTAGCCGTGTCGCGCGTCGCGATCGCTGGAATCGGCCAGACGGAGTTCTCGAAGAACATCGGTCGCAGCGAGCGGCAGATCGCGCTCGAAGCCATTCAATTGGCGCTCGCGGACGCGGGGCTCTCGCCGGCGGACGTCGACGGGCTCGTGCGCTTCGACATGGAGACGACGACGGAAGTCGAGATTGCGCGCAACCTCGGCATTCCGAATCTGCGCTTCTTCGGCGAGGTCGGTTATGGCGGGGGTGGTGGCTGTGCGGCGGTGGGGCACGCCGCGATGGCGATCGAGACCGGCTGGGCGCAGACCGTCGTGTGCTGGCGTGCGCGCAACCGCGGATCCGGCGGGCGGCCCTGGGCGGGGACCCGCCCCGAGGTCGGCGGTGACGCGCAGTTCTACCTTCCGTTCGGCCTCGTGCGGCCCGTCGACCAGATTGCGATGGTCGCGCGCAGACACATGCACGAGTATGGTACGACGAGCGAGCAGTTCGGCGCTGTCGCGGTCGCCTTCCGAAAGCACGCGGTGCGCAATCCCCACGCCATGATGCGCGATCCGATCTCGCTCGCGGACCACCAGGCCTCGCGCCTGGTCTCGGATCCGCTGCGCAAGCTCGATTGCTGCCTCGAGACGGACGGCGCGCTCGCCGTGGTGCTGACGTCGCTCGAACGCGCACGCGACCTGCGCGAACGCCCCGCCATCGTGCTCGCCGCCGCGCAGGGGACGGGAACCGAGCACGTGGTGATGGCCAACTATCATGGGCCGCGGTTCCTCGAGACACCCTCGCTGTGGGCCGCGAAAGATCTGTGGGCGCGTGCTGGCGTGCAGGCTTCCGACGTCGATTGCGCACAGTTCTACGACGCCTTCACGCCGCTCGTGATCTTCTCGCTCGAGGAGTACGGCTTCTGCAAGCCGGGGGAGGGCGGCGCCTTCTGCGAGGGCGGCCGGCTCGAATGGCCTGCGGGCGCTCTGCCCTCGAACACGAGCGGCGGCGGCCTCTCCGAAGCCTACGTCCATGGCTTCAACCTGATTCTCGAAGGCGTACGCCAGGTGCGAGGCACGAGCACGAGCCAGGTGCGAGACGCGAGCTTGTGTCTCGTCACCTCGGGCGCCGGGGTTCCGACCAGCGCCCTGATCCTGGCGAGGGATTAACCGTGAGCGCCGCGGCCCCTTCGCGCCCGCTGCCCCTTCCCGACGAAGTGACGGCCCCGTTCTGGGAAGGCTGCCGCCACGGCGAACTGCGCGTGCAACGCTGTAGCGCCTGTGCGCGCTTTCGCTTCCCTCCGAGGCCCCTATGTCCCCACTGCCTCTCCCCCAGTTCGGAGTGGCTGCGAATGCTGGGGGACGCTGTCCTGTTCAGTTTCGTGATTTGCCACCCGCCGGTGCTGCCGGCCTTCCAGGCGGGCGCGCCCTACGCCGTCGTCCTGGTGGAGCTCGCCGAGGATCCGACGCTGCGCATGCTCGGAAACGTCCTGGATGCGCCGCCCGAGAGCCTGCGCATCGGCCAGAAGCTGCGCGTGGCCTTCGAGGAGATCGCGGAGGGCAGCGTCCTGCCGCAATGGCGGCTGGCGCCGTGATGCCCGAGATTCAAACTTCAAGCGACACGGAGAGAAAGCCATGAGCAAGCCCAAGACCCGTCCCGACGGCCTGATCGAACTCGACACCACAGACGTCGATCGTTGGATCGGCAAGCCCCTCGGCGGCGCGCGCCTCAAAGAACCCGTCGACGTGAACGACATCCGCCGCTGGGCGCAGGGCATGCAGAATCCGAACCCCCTCTATTACGACGAACGCTACGCCGCCGAGGCCGCATTCGGCCGGATCGTGGCGCCGCAGTCGTTCGCGGTCTGCACCGATACCAGCCACGGCGCGGGCCCCGCCATCCAGGGGAACATTCCCGGCCAGCACATGATCTTCGGGGGCGACGAGTGGTGGTTCTTCGGCCCGCGCATCCTGCCGGGCGACCAGATCACGCACGATCGCATGCTCTTCGACTACAAGGTCTCGGAGACGAAATTCTCCGGGCCCACGATGTTCTCGCGCGGCGATACCACCTACATCAACCAACGCGGCCAGGTGATCTGCAAACAGCGCTCGACCTCGGTGCGCTACCTGGCCGAGAACGCGCGCAAGCTGGGCATGTTCGACGGCAACCAGGAAAAGCAGTGGACCGACCAGGAACTCGAGGATCTCGAGAAGCAGAAGATGGATTACTACCAGAGCTTCCGGGATCTCGGCCATCAGAAGCGTCTGTTCGTGAAGCTGGGAGACGAGTTGCCGACGCGACCGCTCGGCCCGCACTCGATCGCGAGTTTCACCACCGAGTGGCGCTCCTATCTGATGACGGTCTGGGGCGCGAGCGAGGAGTACGGCGAAAGCTCGACGATGGCGGCCGGCTGGCTGCCGGAGATGTCGCGCGACCCCGAAGGCGCGAAGATCGATCCCGCGAATGCCGACGGCCTCTACAAGGGGCCCTCGCGCGGCCATGTGCAGCCGCGTTATGCGCAGCTGATCGGCATGCCTCGCGGCTACGGCTACGGGGCCTCGATGGGCGCCTGGGTGATCGATTATCTCGCGAACTGGGGTGGCGAGTGGAGCGTCATCAGCTACAGCAACATGCAGTACCGCTCGCCTGCGCTCACCGGCGACGCCACCTTCCTGAATGGCGAGATCGTGTCGCTGAAGCACGATGACCCGTCGGGAAACCCGATCGCGACCGTCAAGGTCGTGATGACGAACCAGGAGAACGCCGTGATGGCGACCGGCAAGGCAGACGTGATGCTGCCGAAGCCCTAGGCAGAACCAGATGGAGCCGAGCGATCCCCGTCTCACGTTTGGCCGCTTCCTCGGGGAGGCGGCAAGTCGCTTTGGCGCGCGGCGCGCGATCGTCTTCGAGGGGCGCGAGACCAGCTACCGCGAGCTCGAGCGCGAAGCGCGCCTGTTGGCCCGCGCGCTGATCGGTGCGGGCGTCGTGAAGGGCGCGCGCGTCGCCGTGCACATGGGCAATCGTCCGGAGTGGATCGTCTCCGCATTCGCAATCGGCATGCTCGGCGGGGTGATCGTGCCGGTGAATACCTTCGCCAGCCGCTCCGAGCTCAAACACGTGCTGCGACACAGCGACGCGTCGGTTCTGTTGATGCAGCCGAGCCTGTTGAAGCACGACTTTCTCAAGGATCTGCTCGCCGAGTACCCCGCCATCGCTCTCGGCGCGCCCGGGCGGCTGCGCTGTCTCGATCTGCCGCAGTTGCGCCGGGTGGCGTGCCTCGCGATCGATGCTTCCCGCGGCGGCGTCGAGACCTGGGGCCAGCTGCTCGCGCACGAGCAGGGCGTGAGCGACGCGCTGCTCGACGCGGCCATCTCGGAGGTCGAGCCGAGCGACGATGGCATGCTGATCTACACCTCCGGCACCACCGCGCAGGCGAAGGGCGTGCTGCACACGCAGCGGGCGGCGATCCTCCAGAGCTGGCGCTTCGCCGAGATCCTGCGCCTCGCGCCGGACGACCGCGTCTACACCACCTATCCCTTCTTCTGGACGGCGGGCATCGCGATGTCGATCGGCCCGACCTTCGCCGTGGGCGCCGCGCTGCTGCTCGAGGAGATCTTCGAGCCCGGGGCCGCCCTCGCGCTGATCGAAGCGGAGCGCGCGACGGCCGTCCACGCCTGGCCGCACCAGCAGAAGGCGCTCGGCGAACATCCCTCGGCGGGATCGCGCGATCTGCGCAGCGTGCGCAAGGTCGATTTCAGCGCACCCATCGCGAAGCTCGCCGGGATCGAGAAGGACGTGTACGGCACCGGCGCTTCCTACGGACTCTCCGAGACCTTCACGATCGCCGCCATGCTTCCCGCCGATGCGCCGCTCGAGCTGCGCACGCGGACGAGCGGACGCGTGCTCCCGGGCATGGCGCTGCGCATCGTCGATCCCGGAACGGGGCAGGTGCTGCCCGCTGGCGCCGCCGGCGAGATCACCGTGAAGGGCGTGACGCTGATGCGCGGCTACCACAAGGTTGCGCCCGAGAACGTCTTCGATGCGGACGGCTATTTCCGCACGCAGGACGGCGGCTCGCTCGACGCTGACGGCTACCTGCACTGGACCGGCCGCCTCTCGAACCTGATCAAGACCGGCGGCGCGAACGTCAGCCCGATCGAAATCGAAGAATGCCTGGCGAAACATCCGGCGCTGAAGGTCGCGTTCGCCGTCGGCGTCGAGCACCCGATGCTCGGGGAGATCGTCGTGGTGTGCGCCGTGCCCGTCGAGGGCGCGAAGGTCGACGAAGCGGAGCTGCGGGCATGGTTGCGAGAGCGTCTCGCCGCATACAAGGTTCCGAAGCGCGTGCTCGCGTTTCGCGCCGACGAGCTCGCCTACACCGGCAATCAGAAGGTGCAGGTCGCGCCGCTGCGCGATGCGGCGCGCAAGCGTCTGGAGAGCGAGGGCGCCGTGATCGATGGCCACCGTTATGGCGGCCGCTAACCCGAGGAGCTCATGGAACAAATCAAGTTCGATGACGTGTCGGCGCTGCAAGCGCGCGTGAGCGAGGAATTCGGTCCCTTCGGCGGCGAGATCGAGGTGACGCAGGCGATGATCGATCGCTTCGCCGAGCTGACCGGTGATCGCCAGTGGATCCATGTCGACGTCGAGCGCTGCCGCCGCGAAAGCCCCTTCGGTGGCCCGATCGCCCACGGCTTCCTGACGCTCTCGTTGCTGCCCGCGATGAACGCCAAAGTACGTGACGCCGGCGATTGGGTGATCGTCGGCCAGGGCAACGTCGCGAACTACGGCTCGGACAAGCTGCGCTTTCTTTCGCCCGTGCCGGCAGGCAGCAAGCTCCACTCGCGCTCACGCCTCGCGGCGGTCGAGGCGGGGCCCAAGGGTACGCGGCTGGTGCGAGAGATCGCGATCCACGCGGTCGGCAACGACAAGCCCGCGCTGCTCTACAGCATGATCCTGCTCTACCAGCCGCCGCGGAGGCAGGCGTAACGCGGTTCCATGGCGGCGACTTCGGATCGACGAGCCTACGGGTGAAGGCATCTCGTCCGACTGGGGCGGATTTGACGGCCATCCGATGGCACGTCGCGCTTTGTCCCAGTCGGATTGTTTCGCGCGTCCCCGCAGAGGCATTCGTGCGCTGCGGCGCGCGGCCCGCGGGTGCTTCGCGCGGCATGGATCTTGCTCGCTGTTAGGGAGTCGTTCCAGAAACGGAGGATAGGAGCATGGCGAATCCCAAAGCGAGGCGAGAGAAGCCGAAGCGACGCAGTACGGGGCTGCGCGCCAAGGTGGAAAGCCGCGTTCAACGCATCGAAGCGGAGCTTCCGCCCGAGCTGCGCCACTACGTGAAGCGCATGCAGCAGGGGCTCTCGCGGCTGGAGAAGCAGGTCGCATCGGCGCAGGCGGACGCCCGCCGCCGCTGGGCGCACCTGCTGCGCGAAGCGAGCCACCAGCTCGGCCGCATCGAGGCCCTGGGCGAGCGCGAGTGGCAGAAGCGCACGACGCGGGCGCGGCGCGATGCCGTCAAGCTGCTCCGGCGACTCGAGAAGGCGATCGAGCCGCGCAGCGTCGCTCGCCCACGGCGAAAGGCTGCGAAGCGCGCGGTGGCGAGTACGCCCGAGGCGCAGCCGCGCCGCAAGGCCCAGGCTGTCCGGGCATCATCGCTGCCGGCGAAGGCCCCTGCCTCTGCGGTGGCGCCGGTGTTGCCGCCCACGATCTTCTAGGCACGCCGCGCGCGGGCGCGCGGGATTAGAGCGTGCGCGACTGCGGCAGCCCGTAGATGCGCACCATGTTGCCGGCGAGCCCGGGCCGCGAGTTCCGGCGCGGTCAGCGGGTGGCAAGGTCTGTATCGAGGTCGGGGCTGCTCGTCACTTCTCGCGCTGAAGCAGCCGCTTTGCCGCAGCGAGTTCTTTGAGCGTCTCTGCGCCGACCTCCGGATAATGCAGATCGAGGGAGGCCAGCGCATCGATCACGGCGGCCGCCACCACGACTCGGGTGAACCACTTGTTGTCGGCCGGCACCACGTACCATGGCGCTTCGTCGCTCGCCGTGCTCTGGATCGCGTCCTCGTACGCCGCCATGTAGTCGTCCCAGTGCGCGCGTTCCTTGATGTCGTTGGCGGAGAACTTCCAGTTCTTCTCCGGGTTCTCGAGCCGTTCCAGGAAGCGGCGCTTCTGCTCGTCCTTCGATACGTGCAGGAAGAACTTGCGAACGATGATCCCGTTGCGACCCAGGTAGCGCTCGAAACTGCGGATGTCCTGGAAACGGTCCTTCCAGATGTCCTTGCCGACCAGCTCGGACGGGAGTCTCTGCCCTGCCAGGAAGTCGGGGTGCACACGCACGACCAATGTCTCTTCGTAGTAGCTGCGATTGAAGATGCCGATGCGCCCGCGCTCGGGTAGGCACTTCATGCAGCGCCACAGGAAATCGTGATCGAGGTCTTCCGTCGACGGTGTCTTGAACGAAAAGACCTGGCAGCCCTGCGGGTTGACGCCCGACATGACATGCTTGATCGTGCCGTCCTTCCCGGCTGCATCCAGCGCCTGGAAGATCAGCAGCACCCCCCAACGATTCTGGGCGTAGAGCATGTACTGGAGCTCGGCGAGGACGTCGACTCCCATCGCGAGCGCTTCCTTGGCCCGCGGTTTGTCCTCGGAGCCCAGATCCTGGGTGTCGCCGGGATCGAAGTCCTTCAGGCGGAAGTTTCCGCCGTCGGTCACGCGAAACGGCTTCGCGAACTTGCGCGCTCGCTTGATGAACTCTTTCGTTTCCAATGCCATCCTCAGCATTCGGGTGCCTGCGGCAGCCCGTAGATGCGCACCATGTTGCCGGCGAGCATTTCGTAGCGCTCGGCCTGGGGCACGCCGACCATCATCTCGTCCACCACCTTGCGGCTGTAGGGCCAGTCGCAGCCGTGGTGCGGGAAGTCGGTCGACCAGGCCATGTTGCGAACGCCGACGTCGTGGCGGAGCTTCACGCCGATCGCGTCCTTGATGAACGTGCAGCAGAAATTTTCGTGGAAGTACGTGCTCGGAAGGTGCTTGATCGTGAGCCCCGTGCGCGTGCGGTTGCGCCAGTAGAAGTTGTCGAGCTGTTCGAGCGCTTCGGGGATCCAGCCGACCTCCGTCTCGACGCCGAGCAGCATCAGCTTTGGGAAGCGATCGAAGAGCCCGGACATGATCAGCTCGCTCATGATCGGCGGAAACAGCAGCATGCCGGCCAGCGCCATGGCGCTGATCGAGGCGACGCCCTTCAGCACGCCCGGCGGGTTGCGCTTGCGCTGGATGCGGATGTGGATCGAGACCGGCATTCCGAGCTCTTGCGCGGCCGCGAAGAAGACATCGTCCTGGGCAGACAGATCGTCCTCTCCAGAGGGCCAGGTCGAGATGATCACACCGCGGAAGCCGAGCTGCTGGCAGCGTTTCATCTCGTCGATCATGGTCTTGACGCCGAGATTCGGCAGCTGGGCGAGGCCGAAGAGGCGCTCGGGATCGACGGAGCAGAACTCCTGCGCGAGCCAGTTGTTGTAGGCCTGCACACCCGCGAGATGGAATTCGCGATCCTCGTTGCCCATGAAGAAGAACATCGTGCGTTGGCTCGGATACAGGAAGCAGGCGTCGACACCATCGAACGTCATGTCCTCGAGGCGCGACTTCGGCTCGAAGCAGGACTTGCGGATCGTATCGTAGGTGTAGCCCGTCCACTTGATCTCTTCGTAGGAGCGGCCCGGGGTCGTGACGAGCCCGATCTCCATCGGGGGCGTGCCCGGCTGGAATTGCCAGGCATCGCCGCCGTCGGCGTCCTTCACGAGTTTCGGTGCGCGGCCATGAAACTTCTTGGCGAGCCAGCTCGTCCAGATGTGGGCCGGTTCGAGGGTGTGGGAATCCGCATCGATCAACCGGTACTCGCGCACGGCTTGCTCCTCTGATTTCGGGGCGGGGCGCCCGCCCGGGCCTGATCCGCGAAATCTGATGGACCGTCAGATCTCGATCCTACTGGGCTGTTGCACCGAAATCAAGCATTTTGAGGCCCGGCGCCCGGGGGCCTGCCGCCGCGCGGGGCGGCGGCTGCAGCGAATTCCCTCGCGGCCGGCGGGCTCGGGAGTAAGCTGCTCGCGACCCCTGGAGGATGCTCGAAATGGCAGGCGAAATGACCGACCCGAGTCCGCAGCGGCGCCTGCCGACCTTCAATCACGTGGCCATGAGCGTCCCCGCGGATCTGCTGGATGCGCAGGGCCGCGGCGAACTGCTCGGCTTCTACGGCGAGGTCTTCGGCTGGACGGAAATGCCGACGCTCTCGCAGGATCGCGAGCGCCTGGTCCTGCGGGTTCACAGCAACGAGCAGTTCGTGTTCCTGATCGCGGATGCGCAGCCGATGACGTGTCCGCGCCTGGATCACTTCGGCCTCTCGGTCGCGGCGCCCGCGGAGCTCTACGCGACGCTCGAACGCGCGCGCAAATTCCGCGAGCGCGATGCGCGGGTGGAGATCATCGATCCCGAGGTCGAGGACTTCCGGGTGCTGAAACTGCACAATTTCTATGTGCGCTTTCGCCTGCCGTTGATGGTCGAGGTGCAGTGCTACGAGTGGGCGCCCGGCGTGGGGCCTGCGAGCCTGCCTGGCGGCGCCAAGGCGTGATGGACTTTCGCGATCGCGTGGTGATCGTCACGGGCGCGAGCTCCGGAATTGGTTGGGTCACGGCCGAGGCTTTTGCCGCGCGCGGCGCCCGCGTGATCGCGGTGGCGCGCCGCGAGGAGAATCTCAAGAAGCTGATCGCGGCCTGCCGCGCGAGCTCGCCGGGATGCACATATCTCAGCGGAGATCTCGGCGAGCGCGCCTTCGCCGAGCACGTGATCGACGACACGCTCGCGAAGCACGGCCGCCTCGACGTGCTCGTGAACAATGCCGCGATCTCGAAACACAAGCAGCTCTGGCACCTGTCGGCCGACGAGGCCGAACGCGTGATGGCGGTGAACTTCCTCTCCTGCGTGTGGACCACCCTGGCGGCGCTGCCGCACATGCTGCTCGCCGGCTCGGGGACGATCGTGAACGTGTCTTCCTTCGCCGCCGAGGTCGTGCCGCCGCGCGAGACGATCTATGCAGCCTCGAAGGCGGCGCTTCACGCGTTCACGCGCGGGCTGTGGAACGATCTCGAAGGCGCGAACGTGCACGCGGCGCTGGTGATCCCCGGGGCCATCGACACGGAGATCTGGGACAAGGAAGACGAGCCGGTCGCCTTCAAAGGCCGGAAGGCGCCGCCCGAGATCGTGACCGCGGCGATCTTCGAGGCGATCGAGAAGCAGCGTCACGAGATCACGGTGCCCAGGCGCAGGCTCGACCTGAACGCGGCGCGTGTGCTGCGCCGGCTGTGGCCCTCGCTGCTGCGCAAGGTCATGCGCCGCATGGACCCGGTCCCGCCCGACATCCTCGAGCGGGCGCGCGAGCGGGCGCGCAAGGGCCGGCGAATCGGGGATCTCGACGAATCCTGAAGCGGCGCCCCGAAATCTGACGCAGTGTTAGAATCGTCCGGCGACCCCCCGCGCAGGGCTCTCGCGGAGGCTTTGCATGCCCGGACCCCTCGCTGGAATTCGCGTCGTCGACCTGACGTCGATGGTGTCCGGCCCGCTGGCCACCGGCGTGCTCGCCGACCAGGGCGCCGACGTCATCAAGGTCGAGCCCCCCGGCCCCGGCGATCTGATCCGCGAGATCGGCTGCTCGCGCGGCGGCCTTTCCGCAATCTTCAGCACGCTCAACCGCGGCAAGCGCTCGCTCGTGCTCGATCTCGGCCAGCCGCGCGGCCTCGAGCTGCTGCTCGCGCTGGTCGCGCGCGCGGATGTATTCGTTCAGAACTTCCGGCCCGGTGTCGCCGAGCGCATGGGGATGGGCGAAGCGGCGCTGCGCCGCGTCGCGCCCGATCTGGTGTACGTCTCGATCAGCGGCTTCGGCGAGTCGGGGCCCTACGCGCAGCGCCGCGTCTACGACATCGTGATCCAGGCGCTCTCCGGAATGGCGGCGTCGCAGGCCGATCCGGTGACGGGGGAACCCGGATTGGTTCGCAACATCGTCGCCGACAAGGCGAGCGCGCTGGTAGCGGCCCAGGCGATCACGGCGGCGCTCTTCGCGCGCGCGCGCGGCGCCGGCGGCCAGCACGTGCGCGTCGCCATGCTCGACGCGGCGATCGCGTTCCTGTGGCCCGACGTCATGCAGGCCCAGACCTTTCTCGGCCCCGGCGCGACACCGCCGGCCTCGCTCGCCGGATTCCTCTCCCTGCGCCCCACCGCCGACGGCTTCATGACGATCTTCGCGATCGCCGACGCGGAGTTCGCGGGGCTGTGCCGTGCGCTTGGACGCCCGGAGCTGACGCAGGAAGAGCGCTTTCGCGATACCGCAGGCCGTTTCCGGAACGCCGATGCGCTGGCGGTGATCCTCGACGAGATAACGCGCTCCCAATCGACGGCGAGCCTGTGCGCGCGGCTCGAAGCCGAAGATGTTCCGCACGCGCCCGTCAATCGGCTCGAAACGCTCCACGAAGATCCACAGGTCGTCGCCAGTGCGCTGCTCGTCGAGATGGAGCACCCGCTCGCCGGGCGCTTCCGCACGCCGCGGCCGGTGGCGCGTTTCGACGTGACACCTGCGTTGCTGCGCGGCCCCGCGCCTTCGCTCGGTGAACACGGGGACGAGGTGCTGCGCGAGCTCGGCCTCGCGACGAGCGAGATCGAAGACCTGCGCGCACAGAAGATCCTCGGCTGAGGCGGCGAGCGTGCTCGACGGGATCCGCATACTCGATCTCAGCGAGGAGCCCGGTTTTCTTGCGGGCAAGATCCTCGGGGATCTCGGCGCGGATGTAATCAAGCTCGAGCCGCCGGGGGGCGACGTGTTCGGGCGGCGCGGGCCGTTTCTCGGCGAGGTCGTCGATCCCGAGCGCAGCCTGCGCTGGCTCGCCCTCAATACGAGCAAACGTGGCATTACGCTGGCGCTCGCCAGCCCGCGCGGGCGCGAGCTCTTCCGGCGGCTGGCAGCGCGCGCCGACGTCGTGCTCGAGACGGCGACGCCGGGATCCCTCGAAGCCCTGGGCCTCGGCTGGGAAAGCTTCCACGCGCAGTACCCGCGTTTGTCGTGGTGCTCGCTCACTCCCTTCGGCCGCACGGGTCCCTACGCGGCGTTCCGCGCGCAGGATCTCGTGCTCGTGGCGATGGGCGGCAACGCCTCGCTCACCGGCGATCCCGATCGCGCGCCCGTGCGCTGCACGCTGCCGACGGCCTATTTCGCCGCGTGCCCCGAAGCGGCGGCGGGAATCGCGATGGCGCTCTACGCGCGCGAACGCAACGGGCGCGGGCAGCTCGTCGATGTTTCGATGCAGGAGTGTCAGCTCGCGACGCTCGTCACCGCGCCGGGTTCGTATGGAATCGGCCCGCGCGCACGCGGCCGTACGGGAGCGCGGCTCGGGGGAACCCGCGAGATCTGGCGGGCGAAGGATGGCGACGTGACGTTCGGGCTGCGCGGCGGTGCAGCGCGCGTCGCGAGCCTCGCTGCCACCGTCGCATGGATGGCCGAAGACGGCATGGCGCCGGATTGGCTGCGCGCGCTCGATTGGAAGACCTACAATCACAATCTGCTTTCCGCGCAGGAGATCGAGCGCCTCGAAGGCGCCTTCGGCGCGTTCTTCGCCAGCAAGACGCGGCGCGAGCTGTTCGAGCAGGCGCTCGCGCGGCGCATCATGCTCGCTCCCTGCAATGACGCACGCGAGATCCTCGAGCAGCCGCAACTGCGCTCGCGCGAGCTCTTCACGACGCTCGCGTACCCCGAGTTCGGCGCGCGCATCGAGCATCCGGATTTCTTCGCGAAGGCGAGCCGCTCCCGCATCGGCATCCGGCGCCGCGCACCGCGCGTGGGGGAGCACAATGCCGAGGTCTATGGCGAGCTTGGAATCGACGCGGCTGCGCTGCGCGAGCTGGCCCGCGAAGGGGTGGTCTGACGCGATGAGCGAAGCGGCAGGCCTCTTCGCGGGGTTGAAGATTCTCGAGCTCGGTGCGGGCGCGGCCGGCCCCGTCGCCACGCGCTACTTCGCCGACCAGGGAGCGACGGTGGTGCGCGTCGAATCCAGCGTGCGCCCGGATTTTCTGCGGCTCCTGAACTTCCGTCCGGGCGACCCGCATGGTCTGAACGGCGGACCGATGTTCGTGCTGATGAACCCGAACAAGCTCTCGGTCGCCGTGAATCTCAGCATGCCGGAAGGCATCGCGGTGGTCGAACGGCTGGTGGTCTGGGCCGATGTCGTTTCCGAGAATTTTTCGCCGCGCGCCATGGCGAAGTGGGGGCTGGGCTACGAGCGCTTGCGCGAGATCAAGCCCGATCTCGTGATGGTGAGCAGCTGCCTCTTCGGGCAGACGGGGCCGCAGCGCATGTACCCGGGCTTCGGCGGTCAGGGATCGGCAATCGCGGGCTTCAACCATCTGGCGGGCTGGCCCGATCGCGAGGCGATCGGGCCAGCGGGCACCATCACGGATTCGCTCTCGCCGCGCTACGTAGCGCTGCTGATCGCCGCGGCGCTCTTCCACCGCGAGCGCACGGGCGAGGGGCAGTACATCGATGTGTCGCAGATCGAGACGGGTGTCTACAGCCTCTCCGAGGCCAGCGTGCGCGCGAGCGCGCGCGGCGAGGTGATGACGCGCCGGGGTAATCACGCGGAAGACGCGGCACCGCACGCAATTTATGCCTGCGCGGGGGAGGACCGCTGGATCGCGATCGCCGTGTTTTCCGACGCAGAGTGGCGGCGCCTGTGCGCAGCGCTCGACGCGACCGCGCTCGCGAGCGATACACGTTTTGCGACCGTCTCCGGGCGCCTCGCGCACGAGGACGCGCTCGATGCCGCACTCGCCGAACAGACGCGGGGTTTCGAACCGTCGGCGCTGATGCAGCGGCTCCAGGCGGCGGGTGTCGAGGCCGGCGTGGTGCAGACCTGCGCCGATCTCCTGCAAGACCCCCAGCTCGCGCATCGCGGTCACTTCGTCCGGCTCACGCATCGTCACCTCGGCGAGCTGAGCTTCGAGCACTACGGCCTCCAGTTCTCGGAAGGCCCGCGCCGTCTCGAAACGCCGGGTCCGGATCTCGGCGAGCACACCCAGCGTGTTCTCGGCGAGGTCGGCTACAGCGAGGACGAGATTGCGTCGCTCGCCGCGGCGGGAGTTCTCGCGTGAGTGAAGCCGCGCGCAGCCTCGCAGGCCGGGCCGCTTGCGTGACGCGTGCGTCGCGGGGAATCCTGATCGGCCGCTGCACTTCGTTCTAGCCCCGCCGGTGTCCATGACGCGGCTTCAAGGGGCAAAAGGCTACAAGCGAGCAGTGGAAGCGATGAACGTTTGCTCGCCTCCGACGCGGTCGCGTTGCCGACTCCCCGGTTCAGTGAAGACGAGTATCCTGTTCGACGGTGACGGTGTCGGAGGAGCCATGGAAGAACGCAAGTGTGTGTACGTAATCCCGTTCCGGGAGCTCGACCTCTCGCGCATTTCCGACGTCGGCGGCAAGAATGCCTCGCTCGGCGAGTTGATCCGACATCTCGACCCCCTCGGTGTGCGCGTCCCCGATGGTTTCGCTGTCACCGGCAGTGCGTTCCGGCTGCACCTGCGCGAGGCGGGCGTCGAGGAGGAGATCTACGCCGCACTCGACTCCCTCGACGTCCGGGATTTGAGCGCGCTGGCCCGCGCGGGCCAGTTCGCGCGCGAGCGCGTGCGATCGGCTCGCTTGCCCGCCGCCGTGGTCTCCGAAGTGGAAGCCGCCTACCTGAAACTCTCGAAGGACAGCGGAGAGGACGCGACGGACGTGGCCGTGCGTTCGAGCGCCACGGCCGAGGATCTCCCGACTGCTTCGTTCGCCGGGCAACAGGAGACCTTCCTCAACGTGCACGGTCTCGCGAATCTATTGCACGCAATCGAGGGCTGCATGGCGTCGCTGTTCACCGATCGCGCGATCGTGTACCGCGCCGAGCACGGCTTCCGGCACCGCGATGTGCTGCTCTCCGTTGGCGTGCAGAAGATGGTGCGCAGCGATCTGGCCTCGGCGGGGGTGATCTTCACGCTCGATACCGAGACCGGATTTCGCGACGTGGTCCTGGTGACTGGCGCCTGGGGGCTCGGCGAGACGGTGGTGCAGGGAACCGTCAACCCCGACGAATTCTGGGTGCACAAGCCGACCCTGCGTACCGGCCATCGTCCGATCGTGCGACGCGAGGTGGGCGAGAAGGCGATCAAGCTCGTCTACGACGATCACTCGAACACGCGTGCGGTGAGGACGCTCGCGGTACCCGAGCACGATCGTCGCCGCGCCGTCCTGTCGGACGACGAAGTGCTCGAGCTGTCGCGCTGGGCGATCGCCATCGAGGATCACTATTCGAAGGTTCACGGGCGTCCGACAGCGATGGATATCGAGTGGGCCAAGGACGGACCGACCGGTCAGCTGTTCGTCGTGCAGGCGCGGCCGGAAACCGTCCACTCGCAACGCGAGCGGCCGGTGATCGAAATCTACAAGCTGCGCGGCAAGGGCGACGTGCTCGTGCGTGGCAAGAGCGTTGGAGGCAAGATCGGCGTCGGTCTCGTGCGGGTACTCGAAAGACTCGAGGATCTCTCGACCTTTCGCGAGGGCGAGGTCCTCGTCTCCGCCGAGACCGGGCCGGACTGGGAGCCGGTACTCCGGCGTGCCGCCGCGGTGGTGACCAACAAGGGTGGCCGCACCTGCCACGCGGCGATCGTGTCGCGCGAGCTGGGCCTGCCGTGCGTCGTTGGCACCCACGATGCGACGCGCTTGCTCGAGACGGGCAGCGAGGTCACGGTGTCGTGCGCCGAAGGCGACGAGGGACGCGTCTATGCGGGTCGCATCGAATTCGATCGTCAGGAGATCGACCCACAGCGACTTCCGCGGCCGCGCGTGCCGCTGATGCTCAACGTCGGCGATCCGGAAACCGCATTCCATCGCGCACTGTTGCCGAGCGCCGGCGTGGGCCTCGCGCGCATGGAGATGATCATCCTCAATGGCATCGGCATTCACCCGATGGCGCTCGTGCGTCCGGAGCGGGTCACGGATCCCGAAGTTCGACGCGCGATCCGCGAGCGGACGCGGGGCTACGCGTCGGGTGCCGAGTTCTTCGTCTCCCGGTTGGCCACGGGCGTGGCCCAGCTCGCGGCAGCGTTCTTCCCGCGCCCGGTGATTCTGCGCTTTTCGGATTTTAAGACCAACGAGTATCGCGAGCTCCTGGGCGGAGCCGATTTTGAACCGGTCGAAGCGAACCCGATGCTCGGCTTCCGCGGCGCCTCTCGGTACTACTCGGATCGCTATCGCGACGGCTTCGCGCTGGAGTGCGCGGCGGTGCGGCGGGTGCGCGAGGACATGGGGCTCGTGAACCTGAAGCTGATGATCCCCTTCTGTCGCACCCTCGAGGAAGGGCGGCGTGTGTTGCTCGAACTGGAGAAGAATGGGCTGCGGCGTGGTGAACGCGAGCTCGAGATCCTCGTCATGTGCGAGATCCCGAGCAACGTGATCCTCGCTGCGGAGTTCTCCAAGCTGTTCGACGGCTTCTCGATCGGGTCCAACGATCTCACGCAGCTCGTCCTCGGAGTGGACAGGGATTCAGAGATCCTGGCCCCGCTCTTCGATGAGCGCGATCCGGCCGTGAAGGCGCTGATTCGCCAGATGGTCGAGACCGCGCACCGCAACGACCGCAAGGTGGGCATCTGCGGGCAGGCGCCGAGTGACTACCCCGACTTCGCCGAGTTCCTGGCCGAAATCGGGATCGATTCGATCTCGCTCAATCCCGATGCCCTGGCCCAGGTGGCGGAGCGGCTGGCCGCAAAGGATTGACTTCCAGTTGGCGGCTGGCGTGCCAGCCAAGCTGCGGCGACGGCTGCCTGGCCCACGGCGAGGCCGGCGTCGGTCGGCGGCAGCCTGCGGTGGAGGAGCGGCTCTACGCCTCCGGCTTCGAGACGCGCGCAAACGGCTTCGAGCAACAGGCGATTCTGGAAGCAGCCGCCCGTGAGCGCGACGCGTGCGATTCCGAGGCGGCGACCGGCGCTGAGCGCGGCCCCAGCGAAACGCTGTGCGAGGCGCTCGTGGAAGCGACGCGCCACACGCGGCGGGCTTTCTCCGCTCGCGCGCTCGAGCACGAGCAGCCGCAGCAGGTCGGCGGCGGGAATCACCCCGCCCGCGTGTCCGCAGGCTTCCCGATCGTCGAGCGAAGGCCGTGCCCCCTGCGCCAGTGTCTCGAGCCGCTGCGCGGCCTCGCCTTCGTACGAAACATGATCGCCGCAGTCGAGCAACGAAGCCGCGGCGTCGAAGAGCCGCCCGCAGGACGATGTGCTCGGCGACGCGGGGCCGTGCTCGGCGACATACAGGATCTTGCGTCTTTCTTCCGCGTCGTGACGGGCATGCCATGGCAATTGCGGCTCGTCCGCTCCGGGGAACGCGCGCGCGAGCCAGACCGCCGCCATCCGCCAGGGCTCACGCACCGCGCGCTCGCCACCGGCGAGAGGGACGGCTTCGAGGTGCGCGACGCGCTCGGAGTCTGCGAGGGTTGCGTGAAGCAGTTCGCCTCCCCAGAGAGTTCCGTCCGGGCCGAAACCGGCGCCGTCCAGCGCCAGCGCGAGCACGGGGCCCGCGAGTCCGTGCTCGATCAGGCAGGCTGCCACGTGAGCATGATGGTGTTGCACCGCGAAGGTCGTCGGAGCCAGGCGCGCCGCCAGCGCGCTCCCGAAGTAGCCGGGGTGCAGATCGTGGACGACGAGGCCGGGTGACACGCCCAGCAACCGCGCCAACGAGCGCGCTCGCACTTCGAGCGCATCGCTCGCGCGCGCGGCCTCGAGATCGCCCACGTGGGATCCGAGCTGGATCTCCCCGTGCGCGAGCAGGGCAGGCGCACTCTTGAGGTCGCCACCCAACGCCAGCACCGGTGGCGACCCCGCCAGCTCCGCGGGGAGCCGAAAGTGCCGCGGCGTCGTGCCGCGCGAGAGACGGATCGGGATGGGTCCTCGCGGGCTCGTGCGAAACACCGAATCATCACATGGGTGCGTCACCGCGCGGTCGTTCCCGACGAGCAGGTCGGCGATGCCCGCGAGGCGCAGCCGAGCGTCCTCGTCGTCGTGCTCCGTGGGTTCGTCGGAGAGATTGCCGGAAGTGAAGACCAGTGCCGGGAAGCGCGCCGCGTCATGTCCTGGGCGGCTGCCGGGTGCGTGCAGCAACAACCAGTGCAGCGGGGCGAGCGGAAGCACGAGGCCGAGATCACCCGATCCGGGTGCGATCTCGCTCGCGAGGCCGAGAGCGTCGCATTCCGCTTCGCGGCGCTGCGCGATCACGACCGCGTGCTCGGGGCCAGCAAGGAGCGCCGCATCGCGTGGGCCCAACCGCGCGAGTCGCTGCGCGGTCGCGAGGTCGGGCACGAGAACCGCAAAGGGCTTCGTCGGGCGCCCCTTGCGCTTGCGCAGCCGCGCCACGGCATCCGCGGAGCACGCATCGACACACAGGTGGTAGCCGCCATAGCCCTTGAGGGCGACGATCGCTCCGGCGCGCAAGTGTGCCGCCGCGAGTTCGACCGGATCCCCCGCGAGACGGGTGCCATCGGGTAGAACGGCGTGTAGCTGCGGCCCGCAGGCCGGGCACGCGATGGTCTCAGCGTGGAAGCGTCGGTCCTCGGGATCTGCGTACTCGCGTTGGCAGGCAGGGCAGGGCGCAAAACCGGCGAGCGTCGTGCGCTCGCGATCGAACGGCAACGCCAACAGCACCGACGCTCGCGGCCCGCAATCCGCGCAATGGGTGAAGGCATGGCGATGGCGACGGCCGCTACGATCGAAAATCTCGTTGAGGCACGCGCTACATACCGGAACGTCGGGGGGCACGCGCGTCGGCGATGCGCATGTCTGCGTCTCACTTGCGAGCAAGAGGAAGCCGGCCGCTCCGGTTGCCGGCGCAGCGGCGCGCTCCACGCTCTCGATCCGCGCTCCCGGCGGCGGACATCGACGTAGCCGCTCGAGCCAGGCTTCGATGGCTCCCGGTTCGCCCTCCAGTGCGCAGTGCAGCCCGTCAGTCACATTGCGCGCGGATCCCGCGAGGCCGAGGGCACGCGCCGCACGCGCCACCCACGGCCGCAGCCCCACGCCCTGCACCACGCCGCGCAGAAGCAACTCTACGCGTTCTCGCGCCATCAGCAGATGCGCGGCAACGGCTCGCCAGCGGGGAGCGCGAGCAGTCGTTTGCCGCCGAGTCGCGTGCGCACGGCGACGCGCGACGGGCCCACGGCTACCCGCCCGATGATCACGGCGCCGCGCCCCAGCGGGTGTGCGCGCAAGGCGCCGATGAGGCGCGCGGCGTGAGCCTCGGGTACGAAGGCCACACAGCGGCCCTCGCTGGCCAGGAAGAGTGGATCGAGGCCGAGCAGTTCGCACGCCGCACGCACGGCTGGCGCCACCGGCAGCGCCTCTTCGTCGAGTGTGATCTCGGCGTGCGCACGGCCCGCGATCTCGAAGAGCAGCGCACCGAGACCGCCGCGCGTCGGGTCGCGCAGGCAGTGGACTTCCGGCACTGCGTCGAGCATCTGCGCCACGAGATCGTGAAGCGGCGCGGAATCGCTGCGCACGTCGCACTCGAAGCCGAGCCCGTCCCGCACCGAGAGCACGGCGATGCCGTGCTCCGCGAGCGAGCCGGAGACGATCACGAGGTCGCCCGGCGCGACGCGCTGCGGGCGAAGGTCGATTCCAGCCGCGACGGCGCCCAGCCCGGTCGTGTTCACGAAGATTCCGTCTCCCTTGCCGCGCTCGACGACCTTGGTGTCGCCTGTCACGATCGGCACGCCCGCGGATCGCGCGGCTGCGCCCATCGATGTGACGACGCGTTCGAGCGTTGCGATCAGCAGCCCCTCTTCGAGCACGAGCGCGCAAGTCAGCGCCAATGGGCGGGCGCCGCACATGGCGAGATCGTTCAGCGTTCCGTGCACCGCGAGGCTCCCGATGTCGCCGCCTGGAAACTCGAGGGGGTTCACCACGAACGTGTCGCTGGTGAGAGCGAGCCGGCCGGGCTGCGCGTCGAGCACGGCTCCGTCGTGGCCGACGTCGAGGGCGGAATTTGCGAAATGCGGATGCAGAAGGTCTGCGAACAACCGTGCGCTCGCGCCCGCGCCGGCGCCATGCGCGAGCGTGATGCGATCGTCCTCCGTCGGGACGGGGCACGCGAGCGCTGAAAAATCGACAGACGGAAGAGTCATGTGGCCTCCCTTGCTTCTGCTTCGGCCGCATCGTGAGCGCGGTATCGGAAGTACGCGGCGCAGGCGCCTTCCGACGACACCATGGGCGCGCCGCGCGGCCGCTCCGGGGTGCATGTACGGCCGAATTCGCCGCACTGGTCCGGCTTCAGCAGGCCCCGCAGCACCTCGCCGGCGCGACAGCTGGCGTCGGAATGCGCCGCGAGTCGCGAAAGCTCTGGCGTGGCGAGGCCGAATCGGTGCGTTGCGTCGAGTTCTGACCATTCCGATCGCAGGCCCAGACCGCTGTTGGGCAACACGCCGATCCCGCGCCAGGCGCGGTCCACGGGCTCGAATACTTCGTCGAGCAGCGCGCGCGCGACCGCGTTCCCCTCCGGCTGCACCACCCGCTGGTATTGGATCTCGACGCGGGCCACGCCGGCCTCGAGCTGTTCGACGGCGAGCGCAACACCTTCAGCGATGTCGAGCGGTTCGAAGCCGGTCGCGATGATCGGCACGCGATGCCGCGCTGCGATCGGCTCGTACTCTCGCGTTCCCATCACGGTGCAAACATGGCCGGCGGCGAGGAATGCCTGCACGCGGCAGCGGGGGTCCGCGAGAATCGCCTCGATCGCGGGCGGGACGCGAACGTGGGAGACGAGCAGTGAAAAATTGCGAAGCCCGCGGCGTCGCGACCAGCGTGCCGCCGCCGCGACCGAGGGGGCCGTGGTCTCGAATCCGACCGCGAGAAAGACGACCTCACGAGCGGGTTCCCGCGCCGCGATCCGCACGGCGTCGAGCGGCGAGTACACGACGCGCACGTCGCCGCCGCGAGCCCGTGCGGCCTGGAGGTCGCCGTGCGAACCGGGGACGCGCAACATGTCACCAAAGCTGCAGAGCGTGACCTCCGGCCTCGCGGCGAGCATCCACGCGGCGTCGAGTGTTTCGACAGGCGTCACACAGACGGGACAGCCGGGGCCGTGGAGCAGCGTCACGGAATCCCCGAGCAACGCATCGAGTCCATGCTCGAGGATGGCATGCGTCTGGCCGCCGCAGACCTCCATCAGCGTCCAGTTGCGGGTCGCGCGCGCCGCGATGCGGGCGACGACGCGCCGCACGGCCACGGGGTCGCGGTACTCGTCGACGTACTTCACGGTTCGCTTCCAGTCTCGGTTGCCGCAGCCGGACCCCGCAACGCGGCCAGCGCGTCTCGCGCCGCGGCCTCGTCCACGGCGCGCAAGGCGAAGCCCGCATGCACGAGCAGCCAATCCCCCAGCCGGGCCTCGGGGACGAGCTCGAGGCAGATCTGCTTGCGCACCCCCCCGAAATCAACGACCCCGAGCGGGAGCCCCTCGTGCTGCACGTGCTCGACGAGGCGTCCCGGAAGCGCGAGGCACATCAGGCGTCTCCCCTCTCGAGCCAGCGCAACCAGGCCTCCATGCCCTCACCGCTGCGCGCGGAGAGCGCGAGGACGGGGAGCCCCGGCTGGATGCGACGTGCCGACTCGATGCAGCGGTGCACGTCGAAATCCACGTGGGGCAGCAGATCGAGCTTGCTGACGATGAGCAGGTCCGCCGCCGCCATCGCCGCGGGGTATTTCTCGGGCTTGTCGTCGCCCTCGGCGGTCGAGACGAGGACGACGCGCCGCGATTCGCCACAGGCGAAGGGAACGGGACACACCAGATTGCCGACGTTCTCGATCCACAAACGGCGAACGCCAGCGAGATCGAGTTTGTCCAGCGCGTGGCCCACGAGATGGGCGTCGAGGTGGCAGAGAGAGCCGGTCTCGATCTGTGTCACACGTGCGCCGCAGGCGGCGACGCGTTGCGCGTCGCGGTCGGTCGCGCAGTCGCCCTCGATCACGGCCTCGGTGTGCGGGTCTCCCAGCGCGTGCAGCGTCGCTTCGAGCAACGTCGTCTTGCCGCTGCCGGGTCCGCCGAGCAGACCGATGGCGTCGATGCTCTGTGCGCGAAGCCGTTGCCCGAGAACCTCGGCCTGTCTGTCGTTGTGCGCGAGGAGCGATTCCTCGACGCGGACTCGGCGCGCGTCGGCGTGATCGTGTTCGTGCGCCGCCCCGCGTTCCCCCGCTACGGGATGCTCGTTGCAACCACAGATTCCACACATCAGACGACCTCCATCTCGCGGAGCACGAGAGTGCGGCCCGCGTTGCGCTCGATCCGCAGCTCTGCGCCGCCCGCGCAGGTGCCGCTGGCGCAGATCGGGAACGCCGCCGCGAGCGCCTCGGGCGCGACGCCGCAGAGCTCTCCCACCTCGATGTGCAGCGCCAGGATGCGGTGTGCCCCTGCGGCTGCGAGCCGGCGCTCTGCGAGCGCGATCAGGGACAGACACAAGCGGGCCTCATGCACGCCGCGACCTCCCTAGCCCCGGTTCTCCGCCCCGGAATCCGCGTCCGAAAGTTCTACGCGCAGCTCCGCGATCGCTCGCCGCACCCGCGCGCAGGCCGTCTCGAGCGACGCCTCGAGCTGCGTCGAAAGTCCGGATCCCTGCGTGCTGGCGATTTCGATCCCGATGATTCGCAGCGGCGGTCGGCGCGCGCCGAGGGCGTCGGCCAGCGCGAGCGCGGCGCCCACCCCCAGTTCGTGGCTCGATAGACGCGCGCCGCGAGCGAGTTCGCGCGCTGCGAGCGAGTGCACGCGGCCCGGCTCGGCGCCTGCGTGCAGCGCGTCGATCAACACCGCCGCATCAGCATCGCGCAGGTCGTCGAGCAGGTCGAGCCCAGGGCGCTCGCGCAGCAGCACTTCCACGTCCTCCGGCAGGTGTTGCGTCAGCAGCCGACGCCCGACGGCGAGGCCCACCGCGTCATCGCCCTGCGGGCTCCCCACGCCGATCACCCGCAGCCGCACGCTTCCCCCTTGCGTTCGATCTCGAGCGTCAAGAAATGGGTCGAGCACGAGATACAGGGATCGTAGTTGCGGATCGCCAACTCGCAGCGGCGGCGCGCCTCGTCGAGCGGAAGCTCCACGATCTCCGGCGCGAGACCGCGCAGGTCCTCCTCGATGCGGGCCTGGTTCTGCGACGTCGGCGGCACGATCCGGATCTGCGCCACGTCGCCGAGCGCGTCGGTTTCGACGCGCATGTAGAGCATTCCGCGCGGCGCTTCGGTCGCGGCGTGGCCCACGCCCGCGCACGGCGCCCAGAGTGCGGCCGTCTGCGCGGGCGGGTCGCAGGACTCGCAGATGCGAAGGGCCTCCTCGAAGGCGAGGATCACCTCGATGCCGCGTGCGAAGACGCTCGCGTAGGGATCCGCCGCTGCGAACCGCGGCGCGAGCTCATCGAAGGCGGCGCGTGCGAGCGGCGTCAGTCGGTCGGTGTTGAGCAGCAGGCGCGCCAACGGGCCAACCAGATAGGAGCCGCGAGCGCGCAGGCGGCTGTGAAGCGCCGTCGAATGCGGCACCTGATTTTCGACGAAGTGCGCGTCGAAATCGGCGACGTCGATGTCGAGGCCGGCCGAGGAGACCAGGCGCCCCTCGTTCATCGGATACTCTCCAGAGTGTCGAAGTGCCACGAGCTCGATCTCCTGCGCCCGTGAGGGCACCGGGAGCGAAGCCAGCCAGCGCAACAGCATCTCCGCCTCGCCGCGCGCCGAGCGCAACTCGTGGGCGAGCTCGGAAAGCTCGCTTCGCCGCGGGATGCGCGAGAAGCCGCCGATCTGGACGCCGACGGGGTTCACGGGTCGTCCACCGAGCAGTGCGACGATGCGGTTGCCGAGCTTGCGCAGTTTCAGCGCACGCTCGACTTCAGCGGGATGGACGCGGGCCAGTGCGATTCCGTCGTCGAGGCCGAGGTAGTCGGGCGCCGCCAGGAAGGTCATGTGGAGCAGGTGGCTCTCGATCCATTCCCCGCAGTAGTAGAGCCGGCGCAGCGCGCGCACGGCGGGGTCGACGGTCACGTCGAAGATCTTCTCGAGCGCGTGGATGGCGCTCATCTGGTAGGCCACGGGGCAGATGCCGCAGATGCGCGCCACCAGATCGGGAAGCTCGCGATGGCTGCGCCCGCGTAGAAAAGCCTCGAAGAAACGCGGCGGCTCGTAGATCTCGAGGCGCAGATCGGTGACGGCGCCGCCTTCGAGGGTGATGTGCAACGCGCCTTCGCCTTCGACGCGCGCCAGGGCGCCGACCTCGATCGTCCGGCGTTCAGTCATCCTTCGCTCCGCCGCGCCCTTCGGTGAACTCGCGGAACGCGGGCTCGTTCCCGGTGATCCCCCGAAAGCGGCGGCGCACGTCGCGCTCGGAGTCTCCGAGCTCTCGAAAACGCTTCCCCAGGGCCGGCATGTTCGGGTCGCTGGCCGCACCGAAACACGCATAGCAATCGCGCCCGAGGGCCGGGCAGATGGCCCCGCAGCCCGCGCGCGTCACCGGCCCCATGCATGGGATCCCCTTCGCGACGACCACGCAGACGACGCCGCGCCGCTTGCACTCCATGCACACGCTGTGGTCCGGAAGATCCGGCTCGGCTCCGAGCAGGGCGCGCAGCAATACGCGCAAGACCTGCCGCTTGTCGACCGGGCAGCCGTGGATCTCGTGATCCACCTGCACATGACTCGCGATCGGGGTCGAGGTCGGAAGCACGGCGAGCCAGCCGGGCTCCGGGTAGACGTGGCGCTTCCACTCTTCGACGTCCGCCCAATTGCGCAGAGATTGGATGCCGCCCGCCGTCGCGCAGGCGCCGATCGTGATCAGCGTGCGTGTCTGCGCCCGAATGCGCTGGATGCGCTCGACATCCTTCGGTGTTGTGATGCTGCCTTCGACGAGAGCGACGTCGTAGGGGCCCGGCAGTGCACGGCTCGAGGCCTCCAGGAAGTGTGCGATCTCCACCCGCTCGGCGAGCACCAGCAGTTCGTCCTCGAGATTCAGGATCTGGAGCTGGCAGCCGTCGCAGGACGCGAACTTGAAGACGCCCAATCGAGGCCGTTCGCTCACAGGTGCCTCGCCGCGAAGAAGCGGCGAATTGCGCTGAGCCGGAAGATCGGGCCGTCCTTGCACACGAAGCTGGGTCCGAGCTGACAGTGCCCGCACAGTCCCACGGCGCACTTCATGTTGCGCTCGATCGAGACGTACATGCGATCCTCCGGCAAGCCGCGCCTGCCCAGGAGGTCTGCGGCGTAGCGCAGCATGACCTCGGGCCCGCACATGAGCAGCAGGGTGCGCGTAGGGTCGAACTCGACTTCGTCGAACAGCTCCGTCACGACTCCGGTGCGATCGCGCCAGTGGCGCTCGGGTTGATCGCTGGTGAGCAACACCGTCGTGTCCGGGTGGCGGCGCCAGGCTTCGAACCGCTCGCGGTGGATCAGATCGGTGGACTTCTTGACTCCGTGCAGGATCGTCACGTGACCGTAATTTGCGCGGCGGCGAAAGACATAGTCGATCGCGCCGGAGACGGGAGCGCAGCCGAGGCCGCCCGTCACCACGACGAGATCCTTCCAGCGCGCTTCTTGCAGCGGCCAGCAGCTGCCATACGGGCCACGGATGCCGAGCACGTCGCCCACGCCGTACCGATCGATTACCCGCGTGGTGCGCCCCACGATGCGGATCGTGTGCTCGATCGTCTCCTCCTCCGGGTCCGAAGAGATCGAGATCGCGACCTCGCCGACGCCCGGGGCGTACACCATGTTGAACTGCCCTGGCTGGAAATCGAAGCGCGGGCGCGCTTCGGCGTCCTTCAGGCGCAGCCGATAGGCGTGAATTTCGCGCCCGAAGCTGCGCTTCTCGACGATCTCCGCCGGCTGCGGCACGAGCGGATTCAAGTCTGCGTCCCCCGGATGGCTTCCACCTCCTCGGTGAGATCGATTCCCACCGGACACCAGCTGATGCAACGCCCACAGCCCACACAGCCCGAGCTGCCGAACTGGTCGATCCAGCTCGCGAGCTTGTGTACGAGCCACTGACGATAGCGATGGGCAATTTTCGGGCGGAAGTTCGTGCCGTGGATTTGCGCGTGTTCGCGATTGAAGCAGGAGTCCCACTCGCGCACGCGCAACGAACGCAGCCCATCGGGCGAAGGCTCGTCCCGCTCGTCGTGACAGAAACACGTCGGGCAGACCAGCGTGCAGTTCGAGCACGAGAGGCAGCGCTGCGCAACCTCTTCCCAGCGCGGATGCTCGAGGTTCGCGTACAGAAGTTCCGGAAGATCGCTCGTGTCGAGGCGACGCTGCATGCCGTCCGCGCACGCGTTCAGCCGATCGCGCTCGTCGGCGACGCGCTCGGGCGGGGCGGGCCCGAGTGCGAGCGCCGCTGCGATCTCGCGGCCGGTGTCGCTGCCCGCACGCACGAGAAAGCCATCGCCTTGCTCGGTCAGCGCGAGATCGAAGCCCGCGGTGGCCTCGGGGCCCGTTTGTAGCGACGCGCAGAAGCAGGTGGCGGCCGAGCGCGTGCAGTTCACCGCCACCAGCAATGCGTCGCGGCGGCGCGCGGCATAGTAGGGGTCTGGGTAGCGATCGCGCAGGAAGATGCGGTCCTGCGCGCGAAGCGCCGCGAGATCACAGGCGCGCACACCGATGAAGGCGGTGGGCGGCGGCGTCGGGATCGTCTCCTCGGCGTGGAACGAGGTGTCGTCGAGCGTGATCTGAAGCAGCGATTCGCGCGGAGCGAAAAAGAAGGGTTTGAGCGAGCCGGGGCCGTTCACCACATCGAAGGCGAGCCCGCTCGCGGTTGCTTCGATGCGATAGGACCCGGGCGCCTGCGTTTCGCGAAAGCCAAGAGGAAGTTCTTCGACGCGGTGCAGCTCGTCGTACACGACGGCGCCATCGCGCGGCACCGGCCCGACGACCCGGTAGCCACGCTCGTGCAACGCGTCGATGAGCGCCTGCAGCCGGGCACGCGGCAGGAACGAGGCGGGCCCCGACGGGGGTAGCGTCATCCCCCTAGCATCGCGCGCTACTCGCCGCACGCCAAGCATGAAGGCCAGCAGAATCCCGTGAGCTCCCGCTGCAAGCGGATCGGTCTTCCTGCGCCCAATCGCAACGAAATGCGTGCGCTCGTGGCATATGCTAGCGAGGCATGATGGAAGTCCTGGCCGCGTGGGGAGTCTTCGCGCTGAGCGCGGCCGTCATCGTCTACGCTGGGACGCGATTGACCCGCTACGGGGACAGGATCGCCGACCTGACCGGCCCGGGCGGGTTGTCGATCGGTGTCGTGTTGTTGGAGTCGGCGACGTCGCTGCCGGAGATCCTGACCGCCGCGAGCTGCCGCCGTGATGAATGCACCGGATCTTGCGGCCGGGGATCTGTTGGGAAGCAGCATGGCAAACATGCTGATTCCATCGTCGATCTGATGCACCGCCAGAAGCGACATCGCGGCTCGGCCGCCGTGTCGCGCTTCGGCGCGCTTTCGTCGGCTTCGGCGTGTCGGCGCTCGCGCTGGTGATCGCCTCGCCCTTCTTGGCCAGATCTGCCCGTGAGATCGCCGAAGTCACCGGCGTTTCGACGACCTTCATCGGCACGTCCCTGATCGGGATCGATGCGCATGCGCTGACCGCGTTGTGGAGCATGCTGCTGATGAGCGTCGCGTTGATGGGGATCAGCTGCCGGGTGGAGAAGCGCCATCTGTTGATCGAACCCGACAGCTTCCTCAGCGTTCTCGGCTACGGCCTCGGGCTCTGGTTGCTGTTTCAATGATGGGCGGGAGCACGGCGGGGCTCGCCCCCGACGCTCGGCTGGCCGGAAGCTGGCAACTGACGCCGGATGAGCTCTCGAAGCGAATCGGCGTGGATTCGGAGAGAGGACTCGCCGCGCCGGAGATCGAGCCTCGTCGCGCCGAATTCGGCTCGAACGCGCTTCCTGAGGCTTCGCCTGTTTCCATCCTCGCGTTGTTCGTTTCTCAGTTCACGAGCGTCATCGTGTGGGTCCTGATCGGGGCCGCCGTCGTTTCCGGACTTCTGGAGGACTGGCTCGACGCTGCGGCCATTCTGGCCATCGTGCTCCTCAACGGAGTCCTCGGTCTGATTCAGGAGTTTCGGGCCGAGCGATCCCTGGCGGCGCTGCGCCGGATGTCGGTGGCAACGGCGCGCGTCGTCCGCGACGGATCCCTCCAGGTGGTTCCAGCGCACGCGTTGGTGCCCGGCGATCTGATCGTCCTGGAAGCAGGCGACCGGGTTCCTGCGGATGCTCGTCTGACGTACGCGACGAATTTCCTGACGCAGGAGGCGTCGCTGACGGGCGAATCCACGCCGGTCGCGAAGCACACGGAAGTCTTGAGCGGAGCCGGAATCCCGCTAGCCGATCGGGCCAACATGGTCTTCATGGGAACGGTCGCGGTCGCGGGCAAGGCACGCGGATGCGTGGTGGCTACCGGACGCCGAACCGAATTGGGGCAGGTCGCAGCGCTGATCGATGCGGCTACGACGGCGGAGCGGGCCGAGACGCCGTTGCAACGGCGTCTCGAGCAGTTCGGCTACACGCTTCTTTGGCTCGCGCTGGCAGTCGTCGGCATCGTGTTCGTCTTGGGGACGCTGCGCGGTGAGCCTCTGGTGATGATGATCCTGACGTCCGTGAGTCTGGCCGTGGCGGCTGTGCCGGAAAGCCTGCCCGCGGTCGTGACGATCACTTTGGCACTCGGCGTTACCCGCATGGTGAAGCGGAACGTGTTGATTCGCAGATTGCCCGCGGTCGAGACGCTCGGGTCGACGACCGTCATCTGTTCCGACAAGACCGGGACGCTCACGAAGAATGAAATGACGGTGACGCGGCTCTTCGCGGACGGCCGAATCTTCGAGGTGACGGGTGAGGGGTACGCGCCGGTTGGAGAGATTCTGGAACTGCGCGATCCGTCGTCAGCGGTCGTCGGCCCGCCATCGGCGCCCATGGCGAACGAGGCGTCGCGCACGGCCGTGGCCGAATTGCCCGCCCTGCGCGAGATGCTGGCGGCGTCGCTGCTGTGCAATGGGGCGACGCTCGAGCAGGAGGACGAAGCCTGGCGGATTCTGGGTGATCCGACGGAAGGCGCGCTGTTGGTGGTCGCGGCCAAAGCCGGTCTGCAGCGGGAGCAGCTGGAAGCCGCCCATCCGTTTCTGGGAGAAATTCCGTTCGATCCCGAGCGGAAGATGATGACGGTGGTGCGGCGGACTCGGGACGCGACGATCGCCTATGTCAAAGGTGCCCCGGATGTGCTCGTGCGGCACTGCACGCAGCGCATGGCGATGGACGGCACGCTCGAACCCATCACGGAATCCGACCGCCAGGCGATCGTCGATGCCAATGGCGCCTTCGCGCACGCGGCGCTGCGTGTGCTCGGTGTGGCGCAGCGGCGCCTCGATCGCGCTCCAGACGAATTTCGCGCAGAGGAGGTGGAACGCGCCTTGGTGTTTCTGGGACTCGCCGCCATGAAGGATCCCCTGCGGCCCGAGGCGAAGGCCGCGGTACGTGCCTGTCGTGAGGCTGGCATTCGCACCGTCATGATCACCGGAGATCATGCGGAGACCGCGCTGGCGATTGCGAGCGAACTCGGAATCCTGGGCGACGCGCAGCGGGCCATGTCCGGGGCCGAGCTCGACAGTTTGTCGGACGACGAACTCGCCGAAGTCGTGGATCACGTCGCGGTCTTCGCGCGTGTCTCGGCGGAGCACAAATTACGCCTCGTCAGGGCATGGAGGGCCCGCGGCCAGATCGTGGCGATGACCGGGGACGGGGTGAATGATGCGCCGGCGGTCAAGGAAGCGGACATCGGCGTGGCGATGGGAGCGACCGGAACCGACGTGACGAAGGAAGCTTCCGACATGGTCGTGATGGACGACAACTTCGCCTCGATCGCCGCGGCAGTGGAAGAGGGCAGGGGGATCTTCGACAACATTCAAAAGACCCTACATTTCCTCCTCTCGTGCAACGTGAGTGAGGTCCTGGTCATGTTGCTCGCTGCCCTGCTGGGCCTCCCGCTGCCCTTGTTGCCGATCCACATCCTCTGGATGAATCTCGTCACCGACGGGATCCCTGCGTTGGCCCTCGCGGTCGATCCGAATGCGCCGGATCTGATGAGGCGGCCACCCCGGCGGCCGCAGGCGCGATTGCTGGACGGCAAGAAGTTGGCGGCGATCGGCGGGGAAGGTTTGATGCTTGCCCTGGTCGCGCTCGGGGTGTTCGTCTTCAGCCTCCATGGCCGGGGTCAGGATGTCGAGCACGCCAGGACGGTGGCGTTCAGTGTCATGGTGACGGCGCAATTGGCTCACGCGTTCAATAGCCGGAGCGAGCGGTTGTCGCTGTTCCAGATCGGCACCGGTTCGAATCCAGCGCTGTGGTGGGCCGTGATGCTGTCACTCGGCGCGCAGGCGTTGGTTCTCCTGGTTCCGTTCGCTGCGCCGGTCTTCAGGGTGGCCCCGCTCGGGTCCGGCGACTGGATGCTGGTGGGTGCAGCGGCGATTCTGCCTCTCGTGATCATGGAAGCGGTCAAGATTGCACGACGCAGTGTGCGTTGGAGCGTTTTGGGATGAAGGGCGCGCGCCGCGCGACGCTGGAGGCCTGCCCCACCTGATGGCTGCGCCCCCTCACGACCCCGCGCGAGTGAACCCGCGTCGCAGCCGGGCTCTCTGGGTGCTCTTCGGCTGCGTCGTGTGTCAGATGGGGCTCGGCTTCAGCTACGTCTTCACCACGTTCCTCAAGCCCATCGTCGCCGATCTCGGCTGGACGCGGACGGCGTTTTCGGCCGCCGGCGGACCGCTGCTCCTGTCGATGGCGCTCGCCGCTCCAATCATCGGGAGCCTGACGGATCGCTTCGGGCCGCGGCGCGTGCTTTCGCTCGCGACGCTCTTGCTGGCGGCGTCGCTCGCGAGCTTTTCTGCGATGCAGAGCCTCGCCCATTTCTATGCGACGAGCCTGCTGTTCGGCCTCGCGCTCACGGGGCTCGGCGACATTCCCGTCGGCGCGCTGGCGTCGCGCTGGTTTGCGAAGAGCCGCGGGCTCGTGCTCGGCGTCGTCTACGTGGGCTCGAACATCGGCGGTTCGCTGGTGCCGATCGCGGCGACGGCCATTGCCGCGCGCAGCTCGTGGCGCGTTGCGCTCGTCGTGCTGGGCGCCGCGGCGATCGCCGTGATCCTGCCCTTCGCGCTATTCGTGGTGCGCGAGCCGCGAGCGGATGAGTTGCCAGATGGGCGGGGCAGGACGACCGAAGCCCCGAACTCGGAGCAGGCCGCCTACGAAGCTCCGAGTCTCGATCTCGCCGCTGCGCTGCGCACGCGAACCTTCTGGATTCTCGCCGCGTCGCTCTTCGTCTTCTACTTCTACTACCTCGGCGTGATCAATCACCTGATCGCGTTTCTGTCGGACAGCGGCTTTTCGGATCCGGCGGCGGCGCGCCGTTTCGGCGGCGCGGTTGCCGTCGGAATCGTCGGCAAGCTGGCGATCGGTGCGCTCGCCGATCGCATTCCGAAGAAGACGGCGCTGCTCGCGAATTTCGCGCTCGTGCTGCTCGCGTCCGTGCTGTTGCTCTTCATCGATCAGCCTGGCGTGCTGATCGTGTTCCTGGTGGTGCACGGTTTTGCCGTCGCCGCCGAGAACGTGCTCTTGCCGCTGATTGTGGCGGAGGCCTTCGGGGTGGCGCACATGGCGCAGATCTACGGCGCGCTGATGTTCGCGCTGCTTCCCGGCGGCGCGCTCGGCCCGATCTTCGCTGCGCGCCTGTATGACACGCTCGGCTCCTATCAGCTGGCGTTCACCAGCTTTGCGGTGCTGAACGCGCTGAGCCTCGGCCTGCTGTGTTTCGTGCGCGCGGAAAGAGTCGTCGTCACGCGCGCTTGAGTTCCCTCCTCGCAGCCTCTCGCCAAACGCCGCCTGCTTCGTAAACATCCGTGCCGATCGAGGAGGAGCCGTGGCTGACGAGACCGTGGACGTGCTCATCATCGGCGCCGGAGCCGCCGGTGCGGCGTTCGCCTGGAGCCTCGCCGGGACACGGATGAACATCCTGTGCATGGAGCAGGGCGACTGGATGGACCCGGCGCGCTATCCGACGACCGGCTTCGATTGGGAGATCCGTGCGCTCGGCGATTTCGCGCTGAGCCCGAACTCGCGCAAGCGGCCCGAGGATTATCCGGTCAACGACTCCGGATCTCCGATCGCGATCTCGATGTTCAACGCCGTGGGCGGCAGCACGATCCTGTATGCGGGTCACTACCCGCGCCTCCACCCCTCGGACTTCCGAGCGCGCACGCTCGATGGCGTCGCCGACGATTGGCCGATCGACTACGCGACGCTTGCGCCCTACTACGCCGAGAACGATCGCATGACCGGCGTGGCGGGTCTCGCAGGCGACCCTGCCTATCCGCCGAAGCAGCTGCCGCTGCCGCCGGTGCCGCTCGGAAAACTCGGAGAGACGATCGCGCGCGGCTTCAACTCGCTCGGCTGGCACTGGTGGCCATCGGACAGCGCGATCGCGACGCGCGCGTACGAGGGCCGCGCGCCTTGCATCAACCTCGGGCCCTGCATCACCGGTTGTGCGCAGGGCGCCAAGGCGAGCACCGACGTCACCTACTGGCCTGCGGCCGTGCGCCGTGGCGTGCGCCTCGCGACACGCTGCCGGGTGCGCGAGATCACGCTCGGGCCGGACGGCCGGGCGGATGGCGTGCTCTATTACGACGCGCAGGGGGCCCTTCACAAGCAGCGCGCCGAGATCGTCGTGCTCGCCTGCAACGGCATCGGGACGCCGCGTCTGCTGCTCAATTCCCGCTCGGCTGCCTTCCCCGAGGGCCTCGCCAACCGCAGCGGTCTCGTGGGCCGCAACCTGATGTTCCACCCGTACGCCATGATCGTCGGTGGATTTCCGGAGCGGCTCGACGGCTACAAGGGGCCGACCGGCTGCGGGCTCATGAGCCAGGAGTTCTACGAGACGGATCTCTCGCGCGGCTTCGTGCGCGGCTACTCGTTCGAGCTGTTCCGCGGCATGGGGCCCGTCTCGACGGCGCTCTGGGGTATGTCGGCCGGCCGCCTGCCGTGGGGCGATGGACACCACGAGGCGTATGCGGACATCTTCGCGCGCACCGGCGGCGTGCTCGCGATCTGCGAGGATCTGCCGGAGCCCGAGAACCGCGTGACGCTCGATCCGGAGCTCACCGACGGGAACGGCATTCCGGCGCCGCGCATTCAATACCGACTCAGCGAAAACTCGCTGCGCATGCTCGAGCACGGCGTGGCGCGCGGGACGCAAGTGCTCGAGGCGGCCGGCGCCGAGTGGGTGCGCGTGGATTCGCCGCTGCGCGTGGCGGGCTGGCACCTGATGGGCACCGCGCGCATGGGCTGCGATCCGGAGCGTTCGGTGGTGAACGAATGGGGACGCAGCCACGACGTTCCGAATTTGTTCATCATCGATGGCAGCGTCTTCGTGACGGCTGGCGCCGTGAATCCAACCTGCACGATCCAGGCCTTTGCGCTCTACGTCGCCGATGCGATCCAGAAGAATCTCGCGAACCTGTTCGATTGAGAGCGGCAGATCGGAGCACGATCGATGAGTGAAACGGAGGGAGCGGCGACCTCGAGCGACGCCGTGTTGCGTACTCTCGCGAGCGTCCTCGATCTCCTGATTCCGCGCAGTCCCGATGGGCGCATGCCGGGGGCGGGTGAAGTCGGCGTCGCGGCGCACATCGATCGCATTCTCCAGCGCGAGCCCGGCTTGCGCGCCAGCGTAGTGGCGGGTGTCACGGCGCTCGACGAAATCGCGCGCGGCCGCCGGGCGCACGGGTTCGCGGCCCTCGCGAGTGCGGATCGGAAGGCGGTGCTCGACGAGGTGGCGACCGCGCAGCCCGGCTTCCTGCCGGGCCTGATCTTCCATACCTATGTCGGGTACTACCAGGAAGCCCGCGTGCTCGAGGGGCTCGGCCTCGATCCGCAGCCGCCGTTCCCGACCGGTCACACGCTCGAGCCGTTCGACCCGGCGCTGCTCGAACCCGCGCGTCGGCGCGGAAAGCTCTACCGCGACGTTTGACGCCGCTGGCTCGTGGGCGGCAGCACGATCCGTGAGTAGGATCTGATCGTCGGAGCTGCATAGTGTAGATTGGATTCCACGGGGGGGGCGACGGAAACACTCGGGGAATCGAGAGGCTTGGAGCCATGCGACAGCACTCGGCGATCGTCCTCTGCTTTCTGACGGTTGCGGTCGCGAGTGGGACTGCGATCGCCTCGACTCCCGTTCCCGCGGTCGACCTCGGCGTCACCGCATTCTCGCCGAGCGCGGGCCGCGACGTGAACGCGGGCGGGCGCATCCTCGTTCAGGGGCCCGCTGCGCTCGATGGCCTCCCGTTCGGGGTGATCCTGCTGCCGCCGCAGCCCGGTGGCGGCGAGCTCGTTCTTCCATGCAGCGGTCTGCTCAGCTGCTTCCACGAAACCGACGTTCCGAGCGGACTAAACGCCGGCGGGCGGGTGATCGGCCGGCGCATCGGCTTCGCGTCTCCTGGCACCGTCCGCAGGCCGGCGACGTGGAGCGCGAATGGCAGCGTGGCGACGCTGCTGCTTCCGTTTCCCGGTCCGTTCCTGCCGGGTGGCCAGGCGCGGCATCTGAATACCGGTGAGGTGATCGTCGGAGTGCTTGCTAACCCGAGCGGTTTCGTCGACGCGCCGGTCTTCTGGAGCTCGCCGGCCGCGACTCCCACGATGCTCGCCAACCTGGGAACCAGTGCGGGTCCCTACCCGGTTCGCATCAGCGATGGCGGGGTGATCATCGGCGACCGCGCGGGTGCGACTCCGCGAGCCGTACTGTGGTCGTCGACGGCGGCGCCGTCGTTTGCCTACCTCGGCGAGCTCCCGGGCGGCGCGACGAGCCATGCCCGGGATCTCGACGAGACGGGCCGGATCGTCGGAAGCAGCGACGCCGGCAGCGGGACGCAGGCCGCGGTGCTCTGGCGACCGAGCGGAGGGGGACACACGGTCGAGACATTGCCGGTTCCCTTCGCCGGCGGGAGCTGCCAGGTGGCGACGGCGATCGAAGCGGGCGGCTGGATCGTCGGCAATTGCACCAACGCGGCCGGCGACCGCCGCGGCGTGATCTGGCGCGACATCGGGGGCGTCGCAGGCGTCGTGCATGAACTGCTGCCGCTTTCCGGCGACTCGCACAGCGCGGCCCAGGGTCTCGCCGGCGCTGCGATCGCCGTGGGAAGCAGCGGCGATACCGAGCGCGCGGTGTTCTGGGATCTCGCTGCCGCGGCGCCGATCGCCGTACCGATGCTTTCGGCGCCCGGACTCGTCCTGCTCGTCGCATCCCTCGTGGCGAGCGCGCTACGCGCGAGAACCGCCACGCGGTGACGTCCGTCGAACTCGTCACCCCCGTCCTCTGGGTGGGAGTCATCCAGCTCGCCGCCTGGGAGGCTGGCGAGCGTCTGCACGCGGGCCTGACGCGCGGGGCCGGGCCCGCGGCGACAGGCGCCGTACGCGCGAGCCTGTCTGCGCTGCTCGGGCTCGTCGTCTTCGCGAACGCGGCGTTGCTGCTCGCATTCCTGCACCTGCTCTACGCGCCGGCCGTGGTGGCGGCAGTGATTGCGCTGGCAGCGCTCGGCGGGCGCAGGCTCGTGCGCTCGCGCCCCTGGAGGGGCTGGCGCCCTTCGCTCGAAGATCTTCCGCTGGCCCTCGCCGTCGCGTTCGTATGTCTGCACCTGCCGAACGCGCTCTACCCCGTGCTCGATCACGATGACAACGTCTACCATCTGTTTCTGCCACGACACTACCTGGAGTCACACGCATTCGACGCGCCGATCTTCGGCCTGTACGGCGCGATGCCGCATCTGATCGAGGTTCTCTACGCGATCCCGCTCGCGCTCGGCGATTTCGTCGCCGGGAAGCTGCTCGCGTTCTCGATTCATTTCTGGATTCTCGCCGGATTGGGCGGCTGCGTGCGGCCTCGGCTCGGGCGAATCGGCGTCGGAGTGCTGGCGCTCCTCTACGTGTCGGGCCAGAACGTCGCGTCGCACTTCGGCCGCGCCTACAACGAGCCGATCCTCGGTTTCTTCCTGCTGGGGGCCGCCCTGGCATTCGTCGTGTGGTGGGACACGCGGCGCGGGGCGTATCTGGCGATCGCGGGCATCGCCTGCGGCGCCGCCTGCGCTTCGAAGTACACGGCCTGGCTCTACGTCGCTGCCATCTTCGCTGCCTGGGGGCTCGCGATCCTGCGGCTGGAGCCCGAGCCGCGCGGGCGCTTGCGTGCAGCGAGCCTGCTCGTGATTCCTTGTGCGGCGCTCGTGCTGCCGTGGCTGCTTCAGGGCCTTTGGCGGACCGGCAACCCCGTGTATCCCAATCTCGTGGGAAGCCTCGGCGGTCCCTACTGGTCCGAGACGCAGGCCTTTCACCATTGGCGGATGCTCGGCGTGAGCGGTGGCGTACACAGGGATTTCATGAGCACGCTGCTGCTGCCATTCCGTCTCGTCAGCGATGGTCGCGCATTCCTGGCTCCGACCTTCTCGGGCAGCCTGATGCTGGTCTTTCTCGTGGGGCTCGTGCATCCGAAGTCGTACCGCGGCGCGGGCGTGTTTCTGCAGCTGATGGCGGTGGCGGGGTTCCTCGCCTGGGCGTCCACGGTGCAGGGTGGGCGCTACCTCGTCGCGCTGGTTCCGCTCGTCACGCTGGCGGCGGGCTTCTGGCTTCCGAGAGGCCGCTGGCTCGTCGCGATCGTGGTGCTCACGCTCGGCATCGCGATCGCGCAGCGCACGCTGCAACCCGCAGCCGAAGTGCCGGCGACGGATGTCTTTACGCATTCTCGCGAGGAGTTGCTGGCACGCAACGCCAACTGGGGTCTGACCCAGTTCCTGAATCAGGAGCTGCCCGCCGATGCGAAGCTGCTGGGCCTTTGGGAGAACCGGTTCTTCTTCCTCGAGCGGCCTTTCGAGGCCGACCCGCTCTACGAAGCGCCCTCCGGACTCGCCTGGCTGCGCAAACGCGACGATCCCGAGGCATTCGCCCGGGAGCTCGCGGCCCGCGGCTTCACCCACGTCGTGGTGAATCCGGGCGCCATGAAGGTCTATCTGAGCAACACGTTGCCTTTCAGCCTGCTGGACGATCGCGTCTATCCTTTGCGGCAGCTCGTGCGTGATAATCAGCTCTGGAACGCCTTCTCGCAGCGCTACCTCGAGCCCATGCCGTGGCCCGGACCGACACTCGTCTATCGTCTGCGGCCCCTGTAAGCTGCGGGCCGAACGGAACGACGCGTCAGCATGTATCGTGGACTCTCCGTCATCGCGATTGCTCCCGTCCTCGACGAGGAGATCAAGATCGGCCACGTCCTGCGCCGCACGCCGCGCGATGTGGTCGACGAGCTGTTGGTGGTCGATGACGGCTGCACCGATCGTTCTCCGGAAGTCGCGCGCGAGCTGGGTGCGACGGTGCTGTCGCTGGGTCGAACCCTCGGTGTCGGTGCGGCGCTGCGCGTCGGGTATGCCTACGCCGTAGAGCACGGCTACGACGTCGCCGTCGTGATGGCTGGCAACAACAAGGATGCGCCCGAAGAGATCCCGCTGCTGCTCGACCCCATCGCCGATGGCCGCGCCGATTTCGTCCAGGGTTCGCGCTGGCTGAAACGCGGCGCCAATTTCGGGCACATGCCCTTCTACCGTCGGATTGCGACACGCGTACATCCCCTGCTGTTCTCGCTCGCGGCGCGTCGTCGCGTCAGCGAGAGCACGAATGGCTTCCGCGCGGTGCGCCGTGAGGTGCTCACGGATCCCCGCCTGCATCTCGATCAGGCATGGCTCGATGAGTACGAACTCGAACCCTACCTGTACTTGCGGACGATCCAGTTGGGGTATCGGACAGCCGAAGTGCCGGTGACGAAAGTGTATCCGCCCAAGCACGTGGGGCAGACCAAGATGAAGCCGATCACGGGGTGGTGGTCGATCCTGCGCCCGATTCTCTTCGTCGGCCTGGGTTGGAAACGATGAGGGAGCAATGATTCGCGTCGCCGTACTCGGAGCCGGACATTGGGGTCCGAACCTGATCCGGAGTTTTCACACGCACCAGGCGAGTGAGGTCGCGTGGGTCGTCGATCTCGACGCCGATCGGATTGCCCAGGTGCGTTCGCGTTATCCGGACGTGCGCGTCTCCTCCCGCAGCGAGGATGCGCTCGGCGACCCGACGGTCGACGCCGTGGTCGTCTGCACGCCGACGGCAACCCACTTCCCCCTCGCCCGGGCGGCTCTCGAAGCCGGCAAGCACGTGCTCGTCGAGAAGCCGATCACGACCCGTTCGGATCAGGCCGAGGAGCTCTGCCGGTTGGCCGAAGCGAAACAGCGGGTGCTGCTCGTCGGGCACATCTTCCTCTACAACGCTGCCGTCGGTTTCGTGAAACGCATCCTCGACGCCGGCGAACTCGGCCGCGTGTACTACATCGCGATGGAGCGCACGAACCTCGGACCCATTCGCATCGACGTCAACGCCGCCTGGGATCTCGCGGCGCACGACATCTCGATCGTCGATCACTGGTTGGGAGGTTCCGCCCGCAGCGTGTCCGCCACGGGTGGCACCTGGATCAATCCGGGAATCGAAGACGCGGTCTTTGCGACGCTGCGCTATGCGGATGGCGTGCTCGTGAATCTGCACGCCTCGTGGTTGAACCCGAAGAAGGCCCGCCAGATCACCGTCGTCGGCGACCGCCGCATGCTCACCATCGACGACATGAACCTCTCGGAGCCGGTTCGCATCTACGACAAGCAGGTGACCGAGGCGCAGACCACGCCTGCCTTCGTCGACACCTTCGCTTCGTTCCGCGCGAGCGTGCGCGACGGCGACATCACGATTCCCCACGTGAGTTCCGGCGAGCCGCTGAAGGCCGAATGCGAGCACTTTCTCGCATGCATCACGACGGGCGAACCGCCGCTCACCGGCGGACCTTCGGGGGTGCGCGTGGTGCGGACCCTCGAGGCGATCACGCGTTCGATCCAGAACCACGGCCGGGAAGAGCCGGTCTGATCTCGCCATGATTCCGCTGGTCGATCTCGCAGCGCAGCACCGTCAGGTCGCCGACGAAGTCTCGGCGGGTTTCGCGCGCGTGCTCGAACGCACGAATTTCATCCTCGGCAGCGAGGTGGCGGAATTCGAAGCGAGCTTCGCGCAGTTCATGGACGTGCCGCACTGCATCGGGACGGCCAACGGAACCGACGCGCTCGAACTCGCGCTGCGCGCGCTCGAGATCGGGCCGGGGGACGAGGTCATCGTGCCTGCGAACTCGTTCATCGCGAGCGCTCTTGCGGTTGCGCGCGCCGGCGCCAGTCCCGTGCTCGTCGATTGCGATGCCGCGACGTTTCTTCTCGACATCGCCGATGTCTCACGCAAGCTCACGCCGCGGACGCGCGCCATCATGCCGGTGCACCTCTACGGTCAGGTCGCGCCGATCGAGGCGCTGCTCCCCCTGCTGAACGCCCGCCGCATCGCGATCCTCGAGGACGCCGCCCAGGCGCAGGGTGCAACCCGGAATGGACGCAGCGCGGGCACGCTCGGCGCGGCGGCTGCGACGAGCTTCTATCCCGCCAAGAACCTGGGCGCCTACGGCGACGCGGGGGCCGTGCTCACGACGTCGGACGCGGTCGCGCAGCGCGTGCGCGCGCTGCGAAACTACGGCAGCGAGCACAAGTACGTTCACGAGAAAATCGGCTTCAACTCCCGCCTCGATACGCTGCAGGCCGTCGTGCTGAGCGCGAAGCTGAAGCGCCTGGCGGGTTGGAACGCCGCGCGCCGCGCGGCTGCGCGGCGCTATCACGAGCTGCTCTCGGGGACGCCGGGGTTGATCCTCCCGGCGACTCTCGCCGGCAACGAGCATATCTGGCACCTGTACGTGGTTCGGGTGCCGCAGCGCGACACCGTGCTGGCGCGCCTGAATGCGGCCGGGATCGGCGCGGCGATCCACTATCCGACGCCGATTCATCTACAGGGCGCCTTCCGTCAGCTCGGGCATCGCGTCGGCGATTTTCCTGTCGCAGAGCGTGCGGCGCATGAGATCCTGTCGTTGCCGCTCTTCGCCGAGATCTCGCCGGAGCAGCAGGAACGGGTGGCGGATGTGCTGAAGCAGGCGCTGTCGTGAAGGCCAGATCGAAGCCGTCGTTCGTTCATGAGCGCGCGCTGTGCGAATCCGACGACGTGGGAGCCGGTACGCGAATCTGGGCGTTTGCGCACGTGATGCGCGGGGCGCACGTCGGTTCGGGTTGCAACGTCGGCGATCACGCATTCATCGAGACGGGCGCCTGGGTGGGCGATCGCGTGACGATCAAGAACGCCGTCCTGATCTGGGACAGGGTCAGAATCGAGGACGATGTCTTCCTGGGGCCGGGTGTCGTTTTCACGAATGATCCGAATCCGCGCGCGGCCTTCAAGAAGCCGGCGAGCCGCTTCGTTCCGACCCTCGTCGAGCGCGGTGCGACGCTGGGCGCGAATGCCAGCATCGTCTGCGGCGTGACGATCGGCGCACACGCGTTCGTCGGCGCCGGCGCCGTGGTGGCAAAGAATGTCCCGAGCCACGCCATGGTCGTCGGAAACCCCGCGCGTCGCGTCGGGTGGATGTGCAGTTGCGGCGGCAAACTCGACGCGCGCCTGCGCTGCGAGTGCGGGCTCGCCTATCGCCGTCAGCCAAAGGCCGGTCTGGCCGGGATCGAGGCCTAGCGTGGGCGCGTTGCCGGGCTCTTCCGTGCTCGTCACCGGCGGCTGCGGCTTCATCGGCTCGCATCTCGTGCGGCGATTGCTGGCCGAGGGTGTGCGCCGTGTCGTCGTGCTCGACAGCCTGCGCTACGGGAGCGAGCAGAACCTCGCCGGTGTCGAGGCTGCCGGTCGGATCGAGCTCGTGCGCTTCACGCTGGGGCGCGACGAGCCGTCGCTGCTCGAGCGCCACCTGGACGGCGTCGATCATCTCTTCCATCTGGCCGCGGAGAAGCACAATCAATCCAAGCACGAGCCCGACGCGGTATTGCGCGCCAACGTGCTCGGCACACAGGCCTTGTTTGCGGCGGCGGCGCGATCCGGCGTGCAGAAAGTGATCTTCGCTTCCTCGCTCTACAGCTACGGCCGGCTCGCAGGCCCGCCGTGCAGCGAGACCGATCTGCCGCTTCCGACGACGGTGTACGGAATTTCGAAGCTGTGCGGCGAACGTCTGCTCGCGCACGCGACCGCGGGCCAGGCGATGCGCGGCGATTCGCTCCGGTTCTTTTTCGTCTTCGGACCGCGACAGTTTGCGGGTATGGGTTACCGCTCGGTGATCGTCAAGAATTTCAACCGCCTGCGCGCCGGACAACCCCCCGTGATCTTCGGCGACGGCTCCCAGCGCCTCGATTACGTCTACGTCGACGACGTCGTGGAGGCGATGCTGCGCTGCATGGAGTCGCCCGGAAGCGACCGCGTCCTCAACGTGGGCTCGGGGGTGGGGATTTCAATCGAGGCCCTCACGGCGGCGATGTTGCGGGTGGCAGGCTCGAGCGCGAGCCCCCAGCACGAGCCGCCGGATTGGACCGCGGGCAGCTCGCGCGTCGCGAACATCGACGCGATTCGCACGGCGCTGGGCTGGCAGCCTCGCGTCACGCTCGAGCAGGGGCTGCGCGAAACGTGGAATGCGCTCGTCGCGGAGGGCGGCGCGTGAGGCGACTGTTGTCGGTCGTGGTTCCCTGCTTCAATGAGGCGCTGAACCTCCCGGAGCTGACCGAACGACTGAACCGCACGTTCGAGCGCAAGGGAATCGATGGCGAGATCATTCTGGTCAACGACGGAAGCCGCGATGACACCGGCGCCGTCATCGATGCGCTCGCCCGCAACCATGTAAACGTCGTCGCGATCCAGCATCCGGTCAATCGCGGGATCGAAGCAGGCTGGCGCTCCGGCCTGCAGGCGGCTCAGGGCATCTACACCTGTTTCATCGACGCCGATCTCCAGCATCTGCCGGAGGACGTGTACCGGCTGTTGCGCGAAATCCAACACACGCGCGTCGATCTCGTGCAGGGTTACCGCAGTTCCGTCGGGCGGCTGAAGGACTCGCGCTACGCCCTGAGCAAGGGTCTCAACTTCCTGCTGAACAGCCTCTTCGGGATGAAGTTGCGCGACAACAAGTGCGGCTTCGTCATCTCCCGCAAGGAAGTGCTCGAGGACATCCTCGCGCACCGCTTCCATTATCGATATTTCCAGACGTTCATCACCGTCGCGGCGACCCGCAAGGGTTACACGACGCGATCGATCGAGACGCTGTTCGAGAGCCGCCTGGTCGGCAGCTCCTTCCTGTCCCGATTCCCCGTGCGCGCGGTGCTCTGGTCCTTCGTCGATCTGGGGAAGGCCCTCGTCGAGTACCGATTCGCGTTGAAGCAGGAGAACGTGCTGGCGGAGTTTCTGGCCGAGAATCCACCGCCGAGGCGCGCGCCCGAGTTGACGCGCGGGCGCAGGCTCTGGATGGAGCTGTTCTTCCTCAGCATGCCGCTGCACAAGTGGATGATCACGCGCAGGGCGCGCAGCTACTACCACGAACTCGTGGCGAGCCAATACCTGCCGCTCGCGAAGGTACGCGAGCTTCAGGAGAAGAAACTCCGGCGTCTGATCACACACGCCTATCACCACGTGACCTACTACCGGGAGAAGCTGGACGCGCTGGGCTTGCAGCCATCCGACATCCGCACCCTCGACGACCTGCCGAAGCTTCCGTTCCTGCGCAAGGACGACGTTCGCGAGAATCTGCATTTCGATCTGCTCTCGGACAATCACGTGAAGCGGAAGATCCTCAAGATCAAGACGAGCGGCTCGACCGGGGAGCCGTTCGTGTGTTACGCGGACCAGCATCAACTGGAGATCCGTTGGGCCGCCACACAGCGCGGCATGGAATGGACGGGCTATCGCTTCGGAGACCGCTGTGCCCGCCTCTGGCACCAGACCCTGGGGATGAGTTGGGCCCAAAGGATCCGCGAGCGGATCGATGCCTGGTTCAATCGTCGCTTGTTCATTCCCGCATTCGAGATGTCCGATGAGAACATCGAGAAGTTCGTCGGAAAGCTTCGCGCCCACCGGCCCGTGCTGCTCGACGGCTATGCGGAATCGTTCAACTTCCTCGCGCACTATATCGAGAGTCACGGGATCGAGAGCTTCCGTCCCAAGGCCGTGATCTCTTCGGCACAGGTGCTACCCGAACAGAGCCGTGAGATCATCGAGACGGCGCTCGGCTGCGGCGTCTTCGACAAGTACGGAAGTCGCGAGTTTTCGGGGATCGCCTGGGAGTGCGAGCAGCACGACGGCCATCACGTCGTCGGCGAGAGCTACATCGTCGAGATCCTGAAGGATGGTGCACCCGCGAAAGCGGGAGAATGGGGCGAGGTCGTCATCACCGACCTGAACAATTTCTGCGCGCCCTTGATCCGCTACCGCGTCGGCGATCTCGCCGTGGCGATGGATGATTCCGTCCCCTGTGGCTGCGGGCGTGGGCTGCCGAAGATCGGGCGAATCGAGGGGCGCGTCCAGGCGATCATCGTGGGGCAGAACGGAGCCTACGTTCCGGGCACGTTCTTTGCGCACCTGTTCAAGGACTATGACCACATCATCCGGCAATACCAGGTGGTGCAGGAGGAGCTCGGCGCGATCCGGCTGCGCGTGATCAAGGCGCTGCGCTTCGATGCTGCAACGTTCCAGGAGGTGCTCGCACTGCTGCGGCAATACCTGGGCCAGGAAATGCGGATCGAGGTCGAGTTCGTCGATCGCATCGAGATGGTGCATACGGGGAAGCATCAGGGTTCGATCTCGCGGCTGGCGGTGGATCTTCAGGGGGGCGCGCAGGGCGAGTTGCGAAACAAGGCGTCCGGCTAGCCAGCGATCGCGGCCACCCGCCGCTGCGTTCCGTCTTTTCAATCGATGCGGGTTCGCTCGACCTGGAACAATTCGATGGCGCGCACCGGCTCGCGCGAGTCGTGCGCGAGCTGCGCAGTGCTTCCCGGCCGCAGCAAGACCGTGCCTGCCCGCCAGCGCGAAGCTTCGGAGGCGCCGACGAGCAGCACCTGCCAGGTGCCCGCCAACGAACTCGAAGAGAGGGTGCTCCCCATCGCGTTCGCGCGCAGTGACAGGCGCAGGTCGGGGTTGCGAGCAGCGACGAAGTCGCCCTCGCCGAGCGCGGCGAAGCGCAGACGGGTCGCAGACCAGACCTCCATCGGCGGCAGCTCGGGCGGCGGAGGATGCATGGCGTCGAAGACGTACTCCGATGTACGCAGAACGGCGTCTCCGTCTCGCAGCACCAGCGCCAGCTGGGCGGGAGTCCTTGGCCTCGGCTCCTGCATCGGCGTGACGTCGAGTTCCAGCAGGTGATGCGCCGCGAAGGGCGTGTAGTGGAAGATGCCCAGATACTCATCGTGAGGCACGAATCCCGCCCAGCGCGTGCGCAGTGTATGCGCGTTCCCGTTCCATAGCAGGCGGCCGTTGCCGCGGCGCACCGCGACGAGCTGCGCAGCAGCCCGGCGCTGCGCGTCGGCGGTGTAGACCGGATCGGCGTCGAGCCACGCCTGGTGCAGGCCGACGCCGAGCGGCCCCGCCAACGTTGCAATGCCGATCAGCAGGGCAAGGCTGCGAGGCCCCCGCCCCCAACGGCTCCAGCGGGCACGCAGCGCCTGATGCGCCGCCTCGATGCTGCGCAGCGCGAAATACAGGATGAAGGGCGTCGCCGGCAGCAGGTAGCGAGCTTCGTTGTGTCTCAGGACGAAGACAGTGGTGCCTGCCAGGGCGGCGAGGCTCGCGAGCTGCGGAACGTCGCGCCGGTCGCGGCGCCAGAGGCCGAGCAGGACGCCGCCGCCGCACAGTAGCAGCGTCGGCAGGGACAACATCGCCACGCTCATGGCGCCGTAATCGCTCCAGTGTTCGCCCGGGTGCGCGCCGATACCGGACATCGTTGCGAACTCGGCGAGTGTCGGTCCGAGAGTGGCGAGCCAGCCGGATCCGAACAGGGCCCTCATCACCACGGCCTGGACGGAGAGGAAGATCGCGGTGCTGAAGGCGCCGATGATCGCGATGCCGATCCAGGCGCGCGCATCGACGCGCCGCGCCGCTGCCATCAGCCACAGTTCGGCGAGCAGCCACGCGGGTCCGAGTACCGCGAGGGGGTATTTGGTGAGAATGCCCGCGCCGAGCGCGAGGCCGCACATGGCATAGGCGGAAAACGAGCGCACTTCGCGCGCCCTCAGGTAGAGGGCCGTACTGGCAGCGGCCCAGCCGGCGGAAGGAATGTCGGCCATCGTGTGCGGGCCGTAATGCACGAAGTAGCGCGTCAGCATGAACAGCAGCGTTCCGAGCGCCGCGAGTGTGGAGCCGAATGATCGGGAGAACAGCCAGAAGACGGCAGCGGCGCTGAGCGCGCTCAGGAGCGCACTCGTGAAGTGGGGTGCGAGCAAGCGTGCGGGTGACGCAGGCTGGCTGGCTCGCGCGATCGCGATCGCCGGCAGCTGCGCGATCGGTACGAAGGGAGGACGCAGCCGCTGATATTCCGCCAGCGGATCGCCCGCGAGCGCGCGCGCATTTCTCAGGTAGTCGTAACCATCGAAGTACTCGATTCCGAGGTGCGCGGCCCGGTAGCCGGTGTGGGCGAGGCCCAGCGCCAATGCCAGGGCCAGCGCCCAGCGCAACCGGGATTCGTTGCGGGACACGAGCGAGCGGCGCGACGTCGACTTCTCCGCCGGGGCATCGGGCGGCGAAGCGACGTCTCCCGTCATCGTCGCGGCGCCCGGTGCACGCAGCGAAAGCACGCCCGAATCGGCAGCGCATCGAACGGCGACGCCCGACGCTGCGTCACATCGAACCAGCGCTCGAGCCGTTGCTGGAAGGCATCCGGCGTCCACTGATGCAGATGGTAGGCGTCGCCGCCCCATTCGATGCGGTTGCGAAGCAAGAGGCCCGCCGGGGTGCGCCGGATCCATTTCTTCCAGCGGGCGATCGCGGGATCGTTGGGAATCGTGATCACCGCGACTCCGTCAGGGCGCAGCAACCGCGCGAGCGTCGCCAGGATCGCGTCGGGATCGACCGTGTGCTCGAGAACTTCGGTGCAGACGATGCGGTCGAAGCTGGCGGTCGGCAGGTCGAGCTTGTCGACCTCGCCCTTGAGAAAGCGTGCGTCGTAGCCGGCGAGATTCTCGCGCGCGAGATCCAGATACACGTTCGAAACGTCGAGGGCCGTGAGGCGGGCGTGCGGAAACATGCGCAGGACGTGGCCTCCGCCCGAGCCGACCTCGAGCAGGTCCAGGCCTTCGCTGGCCCCGGCCATCTCGCGAATGATGCGCAGCCGCTTGCGTTCGATCCAACGGATCGGAAGCGGCGATTTTGCGTAGTAGTCTCCGATTGGGTGCGTGCGCGCCAAGCGATCGTTCAGCGCTTCTACTTCCCGTTCGTTCAACATGCGCTCCAGGCTAGCCCAGGGCTGCGAGCGAGATTCCAGTCAAAGATCAGGTCGCCAGGGTTGACGTTGCGCGTAGCGCTGCTCGCGTTGGCGCAGCGTTTCCAACAAGCCGGTGTTCCCACGCTGCTCGGCCGCCGCGCGTGCGCGACCCAGGGTCGCGAGCGCGGCGTCGAAGCGGCCGTTCTCGGCGTGCGCTGCGGCGAGCACGTCGAGCGCGCCCGGATCGTCCGCGGGAGCCTGCGCGACCGCTGCTTCCGCGATGGCGAGAGCTTCCGGGCCATTGCGAGCAGGTTCTGGCGATACACAGCGGGCGATACGCGCGGAAGCGACACGGCGGCTCGCGGATCACTCCTGCGCGTATCGGCTCCGCGCAGGAACAGCCGCGCCGTCGCCAGGTGGCTGAGCGCCGAGTAGAGCCGGAAGCGCGCGGGGCAGATCGCCTCGGCCTTGGCCGCATCGGAGGCGACGTCGGATTCCAGGTCGTTGGCCCCGAACGTGAGAACCACGAAATCGGGTCGTCGCTTCGACAGGATCTCGCTCAGCAAGCGCCTGCCCTGAAAGGTCGTGCAACCGGGAACGCCGTAGTTGATCCCCGCCGCCGCGTCGTCCGTGGCCGTTGGGGCGGACCGCGAAAACCTTCTTCGTTGATCTGGATGTTCCAGGTCACGGGCCGGGTCCGTGTCTGGTACACCGAATTCGGCACCTCGATGGCGGTGCCGGGGCGAAGTCTCCAGAACAGTTCTGCGTCGGGGATGTAGAGATCGGCTCCGGCCCCGCCACCCCGCAGGTCGTCATCGAGAGCCTCGAACCAGCGGGTTTCGATCGACCCCAACACCGAAACGACGATCACGATCGTGAAGGCCAGCTGCTTGCGCATGGAAAAGGACGCGACGGGCGCTTCCGGGCTCACGGCGCCTTCAGGCCTCGTGCTCACGCAAGCTGCGCACCACCAGCTCGTCGAGCTTCGAGAGGAAGCGCGAGCGATCTTTCGTCGAAAGCGCGCGCGGGCCCCCGGAGGCCACGCCCGTCTCGCGCAGATAGGCCTTCAGGTCGCGCGTCGCGATCGCGCCGCCGATCGAATCCTCGGTGAACGGGCGTCCGTCGGTGCCGAGCACGCGCGCGCCGATGGCAAGGCAGCGCGAGGCGAGCAGGATGTCCGCCGTGACGACCACGTCTGCCTGGCGGGCATGCTCCGCGATCCAATCATCGGCGGCGTCCGGTGCCCCGTCCACGACGATCAGTTCGACGCCGAAGCCGTGGGGAACATGCATGCGTGCGTTGGCGACGAGCGCGACCGGGACGCCGTAGCGCGTCGCCACGACGTAGATTTCGTCCTTCACCGGGCAGGCATCGCCGTCGACGAAGAGTCGGATCAAGCGCGATCTCCGCCGAGCGCTGATTCGTAGAGTCCCACGTAGGCGGCCAGCGCGGCGTCGATGGAGAAGCGTTCGATGATTCGCGCCCGGCCGCGCGCTCCCAGCGCCGCGCGCTCCGCCGGGTTCGCGAGCAGGCTCGTCAGTGCGGCGGCCCAGGCGTTCGCGTCATGCGCTGCAATCAACCGGATCGCGCCATGGCCGCCGTCCACTTCGGGAATGCCGCCCACGTCCGCCGCCACGCACGCCAGGCCGACGGCCATGGCCTCGAGCAGGGCGACCGGAAGCCCCTCGTGGAGCGACGGCAATGCGAAGACGTCCATGCGGGCGAAGGCGCGAGCGGGATCCTCGACGAAACCGGCGAATTCGACGCGATCCGAAATTCCGAGACGGGTTGCGAGCGCGGCCAACGCCGCGCGCTCGGGTCCGTCGCCCACCAGCAGCAGGCGCGCGGCGGCGAGATCCGCGGGCAGCCGCGCGAAGGCCTCGAGCAGCAGCGGCAGATTCTTGATGGGTACGAGCCTCCCGACCCAGCCGATCACGAGTTTGTTGGGTTCCGCCCTGGGGCCGCGAATCGCGAGCGGGGGAACCGTCACACCGTTCGGGATCACTTCGCAGCGCTCGGGGGACATGTGGAATCGCGAGCGGAGGTCGCTCGAGACGGCCGCGAAGCGCGCCCCGACGAGGCGGGCCAGGCGGTGCATCAGGAAGAAGCGCACTGCGAGCGCGAGGCGGGCGGAGCGTCCTTCCGGCGCCTCCTCGCCGTGCAGCGTCACGACGCTGCGCGCGCCGGTGCGGCGCGCGATCAGATAGGAGAGGAGATTCTCCTTGTAGCGATGCGAGTGCACGATTTGCGGTTGGATTTTTGCGATTCGGGAGCCTACGTCGCGAAGCAGCGCCGGGAAGCTGCGGCCGGCTTCGGGAGCGACCTGCGCGGGGATGCCCAGCTCGGTCGCGAGCCGGACCAGGCGGCCCGGATTGAGTGCAAGCAACTGCACGCGGAGATCGTCGCGCTGCGATTGCGCGCGCAGCAACCCGGCGACGACGGATTCGGCTCCGCCCCAGGCATCATCCGATACCAGATGACAGATGCGGATCCGCTCGCGGATCGTCACCGGATGATGCTTCCCTCGTATCGGTAGCGCCCGTTCGCGATCCGGCAGCGTAAGAGGGGGCGGAAGCCGACACGTTCCAGGGTCTTGATAGACCGAATATTGTGTACTGCGACCATCGCGAAGACGCGCTCGCAGCCGCGTTGCGCCAGGTCCTGGATCGAGAGCGAGAAGAACAATGGGGCCAGTCCGCGTCCGCGCAGCTCCGGGTCGACGCGGACGTCCATGCCCATGGTGTCGTGAGGCGTCAACACGAGGTTCTGGAACGGGGCGACGTTGCCCCAGACGACGAAGCGGCTCGCCGCCAGCTGTTCGTCGAGAAAGAGCAGGTGGGCTTCCCCGCCCCGCGCGAAGCGCGTCTCCCAGATCGCCAACGTGGGAGCCCCGAGCTGCGCTAGCACCTGGGCGTGTTCCGCCGGGCTCAGCTCGCCGAGCCCGCGGATCACCCGGAAGCGCGATCCGGCAGGCGGCTCGAGACGCACCACCGCGGAGGCCGGCAGCCAGTAGATGATCTCCCACGGGTGGACGAGGCGTTCGCGGGCCACTTCGGCGGCTCGTTTGAAGGCAGCGCCCACGCCCTTGGCCCGCACATACTCACGCAGCGCGCGGATGTTTTCGCTGAGTCTCATGCCCTTCCCACCGACCGGCGGCCCCGGTGCCACGCGCCGAGTCTTTCCTTGCTCGCACTCCAATCATACGCCCCGTCGAGCTTGCGTTCGATGCTCGCCGGAGTGTCCTGCGGCACGATGCCGACCCGGCGCAGGCGGAAGCGCTCCTCTGCTCGGCTCCCGCGCCCGAAATGTGTCGAGCAGGCGGCCAGGTAGCCGGCGTCCGCGACGGCGGCTTGCGCAGCCGCGTCGAAATCATCGAGCTGTCCATAAGGGTAGGCGAACAGGCGGATGCTGCGGTTGCACGCTTGTTCGAGGCGTGCCCGCGCTTCGAAAGTCTCGGCTCGCAGCGCCTGCGGTGCGAGCGACGCCAGCCGACAGTGGCTGAGGCCGTGCGCACCCAGCTCGACGTGGGCGGGGTCGAGGGCGCGCAGGGCTGCCGCATCCAGGATTCTACGCTCCTGTGCGTAGCCGTGATCCCAGTCGTTCGTGCCTCCCAGGCGTCCGGCGGGCACGAAGAGCGTTGCGTGCAACCCGCGCCGCGCGAGAATCGGCAGTGCGCATTCGGCGAAGTCGACGTAGCCATCATCGAAGGTGAGGGCCGCGATGCCGGTGGCCTCGGTTCGACCCAGGCAGGCAACCGCCTCGCCGAGCGGGACGATGCGCCGCCGTTCGGCGAGACGATCGAGCAACGTTTCGAAGAGCGCGGGAGCGACGCCATCCCCACCCCCCAGACCGTGCAGCATCACGAGCAACGGGCCGGGCGCGGGCAGGAGTCGGTGAATTCCGGTGGCCGCGAACGCGGCGGCAATCTGGTCCACGGCGCTCATGTCGGCCGCGCCTCGAGGCGCTGCGTCAAGCGGTCGAGCGCCGCGCTGATCTGCGCGAAGATGCGATCGAAGGCCGCTTCGGAACAGCCCCAGGGATCCGAGATTCCGAAGGGGGACGTCGCGAGGAAATCGCCGAGCACGTAGACGCGATCCGCCAGGCCCGGCGCCCGCGCGCGGAAGGCGATGGCCTGGGTGGCTTCCATCACCAGCACGAGATCCGGCTCCTTGAAGTCCTGGGGCGCGAGCGGGCGGCTGCGATGCTGGGTGAGATCATGCCCGAGGCGCGCCGCCACGCGCACGGCGGTGGGATCCGCTGGCGCGGATGCACCGGCGGCGAGGCCGCCCGAGGAAACCTCCAGCCGCGGAATTCGCCGCGCGAGATAGGCGGCTGCGAATGGACTGCGGCAAATGTTGCCGTGACACAATACCAGGACACGAACGATCGGCCGCGGCGGGAGCGCCGGCTCGCCGGCGAGCCAGCGCCGCCATTCGTGAAACAATTCGACACGCGCATCGCGCGACCGCAGCCACCGTAGGCGTCTGCTGATCCTTCGGAGAATCGATCCGGTCATCGTGAAGAAAGACCCATCCCAGGCCCAGGAACCCTGGCAGGGAGCGTAGGGAAGAATTGCAGCGGGCGCGGGGAGGGCGTCGGCCGCCCGCCCGCGGTTACTCGCCGCTGCGCGTTGCGTGGAGCCCCACGAGCCGTGCAATCAGCACCGCCAGGTAGACCTGTCCCACCATCGCCTCGAGACCGGTCCAGGCGCGCGCGGCTCCGTTGAGTGGATGGACATCCTGGGGGCCGATCGTCGAGAGGACGAAGACGCTGTAATAAATCAGATCGGGCGACATCAGCCGACCCGTCGCGAGGTCGTTTGCCGCAACGGACAATGGGCCGAGAGAGCCCGGTTGGGCCCTCTCCATGATTTCGTAGATCACCGCCCAGATCACGGCGATCAGCAGGTAGACGCAGATCCCGCCGAAGATCGCGTCGGTGGAGACGTTCTTCTGGCGCACGATGTTGAGCAGCATCGCGAGCGCGGTGAACGTCAGAAACGCGAGAGCGCACGCGAGTCCCAAGATCGTCAGCCACCACACGTGGCCCGTCTGGTTCGCAAACCAGGCCGCCAGGAAGCCGGGCAGGATCAGGGCGCTGCCTGCAATGATCACATGCTTGCGCTTCCCCAGGCTCCAGATGCAGGCGACCAGCACGGCGAACAGCGCCAGGTCGAGACCGATCGCCGAATGTCCCTGACTGGATAGCGTCGGCAGGATCACCAGCATTCCCACCAGGCAGACCAGCAGCAGGAGAAAGCGCGAGCGCTCGAGCACATGCGGGCGTTCGGCCCGTTCTTTTGCACGTGTCATGGCGCTTCGATTCTACCAGCAGCGCGCCCGCGATTCGGGCGAAAGGCTTGATCCGCGCTTGGCTGGGCGTGTAGAGTGCGCGACACGCGAGCGAGGAGGGGCTATGTCTACGGTCACTGCCTGCGAGTCCGAGCTTCGAGGAGTTGCTGGGTGGGCGGTCTGGGCCGCCGTCTCGTTTGCCGCACTTTGCAGCCTGGGTGCCACCGGCTGCGCTTCGTTTCCGGGGAGTTCGAGCCCGTGGACGGTCGCAAGCGTCGTCCAGCGAGGGCCCTACCTCGACGTGAACTTTTCGGTCGACGGTTCGACCCGGCGCTTCTTCACCCCGACGGACGAAGCGTGTCGCGGCATGCTGCACGTGGAAGCGATCGTCGACTACGTGAATCTCGGTCCGCTCGGCGAATTTCAGGCAGGTGCGGCGACCTGCATTCCGGCCGGGATCGGGTCACTCGCGGCCTGGCGCGACGAGCGGCCGCGCCCGCAGGTCGGTCCGCTGCCCTCGAAACAGGCCAACTTCAAGCTCGAGTACCAGGACAAGGAGGTCGCCATGCTGCGCGGCTTCTTCCCGCTCCTCGGGTTGATCGCCTGGCCGGGGATGGGCGATACGCTGGTCGTTCTGCCCCAGGAGCCGGCATGCCAGGCGCTGATTCCCGCCGGCGTGGCGACGATCGAGTACCGCGTGGCCGGGCCCGATCCCTACGTGCTGCTCGACAACGACAAGCGCTGCGCGCTCGCGGGCCTGATCCAGCCGATTGGTGAGCGCTAGCAAACCGTTACACGGTAAGCTCTTGCGACTTTCGAGGCGGGGCGCCATCCGAGTCGTTGCCTGCCAGGACTGCGATCTGATGCACCGTCTCGGTGACGTCCCGGAGGGCGATACCGCCCGCTGTGGACGCTGCGGCGGCGTGCTGCGCCGTCATCCGCGCAACGGACTCGAGCGTACGCTCGCCCTCGCCATGGCCGCGGCGGTGCTCTTCGTCGTGGCGAACAGCTTCCCCTTTCTGGCCTTCGAGATGAAGGGGCGCGTCACGGAAACCACGCTCGTCTCGGGCGCCGTCGACCTCTACCAGCAGGACAAGCCGGAGCTCGCGGTGCTCGTGCTGTTGACGATCGTGCTCGCACCCCTGTGTCAGATCGCGCTGCTGCTCTACGTGCTCGTGCCCCTGCGTTGGAACAAGGTGCCGTGGCAGTTGCCGGATGCCTTCCGCCTGCTGCGACACGTGCAACCCTGGAGCATGATGGAAGTCTTCATGATCGGGATCCTGGTCGCGCTCGTGAAGTTGATGGGCATGGCGAACATCGTGCCGGGGCTCGCGCTCTGGTCATTCGTGCTGTTGATGCTGGTGCTCACGGGAGCCATCGCCTGCTTCGAGCCGGAGGCCGTGTGGGAGCGGCTGGAGAAGCGCTCGTGAGCGCCGCTGCGGCTACCGCGTTCGCTGCGGGCTGTGCGACCTGCCACGACTGCGGTCTGCTCGGGCGCCTGCCCGCTCATGGGGCGCACGGCGCGCGCTGCGCGCGCTGCGGCGCCGCGCTCCACGTGCGCAAACCCCGCAGCATCGAGCGCACCTGGGCGCTCGTGATCGCGGCGACCCTCTGCTACGTGCCGGCCAACGTGCTGCCCGTGATGACGGTGACGTCGCTCGGACAGGTCCAATCCGACACCATCATGAGCGGCGTCATCTACTTCCTGACACACGGCATGTGGCCGCTCGCGGTCATCGTCTTCACGGCGAGCATCTTCGTGCCGGTGCTCAAGCTCGTCATGCTCAGCTTCCTGCTGATCTCCGTGCAGCGGGGTTCGAATTGGCGGCCCGCGGAGCGTACGCGCATGTATCGCATCACCGAGACGATCGGACGCTGGTCGATGGTGGACATTTTTGCGATCTCGATCCTGGTCGCGCTGGTGCGGCTCGGTAATCTCGCCACCATCGAGGCAGGCATCGGCGCCGTATTCTTCGGCGCGGTCGTCGTGTCAACCATGCTGGCTGCGGAAGCCTTCGACCCGCGTCTGATCTGGGACCGCTGCGAAACGAGGAATTCATGAGCGAACGAGGACCCGCACCCCGAGATTTCGACGACGTCGCCGATGCCGTGGTGGAAGCCCGCAATCGGCCTTCGATCATCTGGCTGATTCCGCTGGTGGCGGCGTTGGTCGGAGCCTTCGTGGCGTATCGCGCCTTCTCCGAGCGCGGGCCGGAGATCAGCATCACGTTCAAGACGGCCGGCGGGCTCGAGGCCGGGAAGACCAAGCTCAAGTACAAGGACGTCGAGATCGGCGTGGTGGAGGAAGTCTCGCTGTCCGAGGATCTTTCCTCGGTCGTGTGCCGGGCGCGAATGGTGAAGGGCGCCGATGACTACCTGAAGGAGAAGACGCAGTTTTGGGTCGTCGAACCGCGCATATCGGGCGGCCAGGTGTCGGGCCTCGCGACGTTGCTCTCCGGCGCCTACATCGGGACGGATCCCGTGCGCGAGGGCAAGCGCACCCGGAAATTCGTCGGCCTCGAAGATCCTCCCATCGTCACCGCGGGAGAACCCGGACGCTTCTTCGTGCTGAGCTCGGACGCCGCCGGCGCGCTTCAGATCGGTTCACCGGTGTTCTTTCGCCGCATCGAGGTGGGCCGGGTGGTGACCTCCGCGCTCGACAGCGACGCCACGACGGACACCGTCACGACGCGGATCTTCGTGCGAGCGCCCTACGATGCGCGCGTCCATGAGACCAGCCGCTTCTGGAACGCAAGCGGCATCGATGTTTCGATCGGCGCAGAGGGTGTCAAGGTCGAAACGCAATCCCTCGTCTCCATCCTGATCGGCGGGATCGCCTTTGATACACCGGAGCAAGATCACGGCCCCCAGGCCGCGGCGGAAGCCGCCTTCCCGCTCTACGAGAGTCGCAGCGACGCGGAGTCTCCGCATTTCGCGAAGTCCTTCACCTACATCGCCTACTTCGATCAAAGCGTGCGCGGACTCACGGTCGGAGCGCCGGTCGAATTCCGCGGGATCACCGTTGGAAAAGTGTTGGACGTGAAACTCGAGTTCGACAGGAAGCAGGAGCGGTTCCGGATCCCGGTGACGATCGCCGTGCAGCCCGAGCGCTTCACCCAGCTCGACGGTGAAGCGGAGCGCCGCGAGGCCATCGATCGTCTCGTCGCATCGGGCATGCGCGCGCAGCTCAAGAGCGGCAACCTCCTGACGGGCCAGCTGATCGTCAGCCTCGACGTCTTCAAGGACGCGAAGCCGGCGCAAGTCGCCTGGGACGGGCCGGTTCCCGTGTTTCCGACGATCCCCACACCACTCGAAGAAATTACGGCCAACGTGACGCACCTGATCGACCGGCTGAGCCGGATTCCGGTCGAGGAGATCGGCGACGAGCTGAATGGCACGCTCGTCGATCTGCGAGCCACGCTCGCGCAAACCGAGAAGACGGTGGCTTCCGCGAATGCGCTGATCAGCCCTGAATCGACCCTGGTGGTCGAGCTCCGGCGCACTTTGCTCGAGGTGAGCGACGCCGCGCGCTCCTTCGGGCTGGCTGCGGATCAGATCCAATCCGAGCCGGATTCCCTGATTTTCGGCAAGAAAGGCAGCAAGTGATGACGCCGTCTTCCCTGCGTACGCGCATCGCCATCGCGCTTCTCGGCGCATTCGCCGTCGGCTGTTTCGGGGGCAGCCCGCAGCCGCAGTTCTTCACCCTGAGCGCGGCATCGGGGCCTGCCTCCGGCCCGGCGTTGGCGTCTTTGCCCGAGCTGGGCCTCGTCGTCGGACCGATCGAATTTCCGCGTTACCTCGATCGGCAGGAGATCGTGACGCGCGACGGCTCGCACCGCCTGACGCTCGCGGATGCGCACCGCTGGGGCGGCTCGCTGCGCAGCGACATCCTGCGCGTCGTCGCCGACGATCTCGGCCGTCTGCTCGGCACCGCGCGAGTCGTGGTCTATCCCTCCGAACCGCGCTTCACCGCCAATTACCGTATCCTGCTCGATCTGCGGGAGTTCGAGGGCGTCCCGGGTGAGACGATCCGGCTCCGCGTGCGCTGGACGATCGCCGCGGCGAGCGACGGCCTCGCGCTCGTCGTCGAAGACGCTCTGCTCGAGCAGCCCATCGCTTCCATTTCGATGGAGGACGTGGTTGCCGCCGAGAGCGCGGCTCTCGGCGCGCTGATCCGGCAGATCGCGGAGCGGGTCGCTGCGCTTCCTGCCCAGTAGCGAAACGATCGGGCGCCGGGGAAATCTGCGATGAAGGGCCGACGCAGGGTTGGATCGCTCCAATGGCTATCGTCGTGGCTGGCGATCTTCGTGGCCACACACGCCTGGGCGGAGGAGCCGTCTTCCGCGCCGGCGCCGACGACGGGAGAATCGAACGAGCAGAGCCTCGGCGAGGTCAACAAGCAGCTCACCAACCCGGTGAGCAGCATCTGGTCGATCACCTTTCAGCAGAACAACTTCAAATTGGATCCGGGGAACGATCGGGAGCAGCGCTGGAGTTCGAACCTGCTCTTCCAGCCCGTGCTCCCGATCGGGATCAGCGAGGATTGGAATCTGATCACGCGGCCGGTGATCCCGCTCTTCGTCTCGCAGCCCCATCCGGACCCGAAGCCGGGCTCTGCGACGCACATCGGGCGCTCGACGGCGTTTGGCGACATCACTCTCTTGCAGCTGGTCTCGCCGAGCCCCGAGCTCGCGGGTGACTGGCTGCTCGGAATCGGACCGAGCTGGATCTTTCCCGCTGGCGCTTCCAACTTCACGGGCAGCGGCAAATATCAGATCGGTCCGGGCGCCCTCGTCGGTTACCTCTCGGACAAATGGATCCTGGGCGCGCTCGCGCAGAACTGGTGGTCGTTTGCGGGCTCCGATTCACGGCCGAGCACGGCCTCGCTGAATCTGCAACCCATCGCCGCCTACTTCCTGCCGAACGCCTGGAGCATTGGATACTCCGGCAACATTCTCGCGAACTGGAAGAACCCGGCGACGGACACGTTCACCATCCCGATTGGTTTGAGCGTCGCCAAGGTCGTGAAGTTCGGGAAGCTTCCCGTGCGCCTCGCGCTGGCTGGGCAGTGGATGCCCGTGCAACCGGATGCCTACGGCCAGAAGTGGAACCTCCAGCTGACCGTCGCCCCGGTGATTCCGAAGCTCATCAAGGGTTATCTGACGAAACCGTCGGAGATGACGTTCGGGATGGGGAAGTAGACCTGGGGCGTGCCGGATCCGATGTCTTCGACGGCGGCGGGCGCGGCCTCGGGATCCGCTTCATCCAGACTGGCGACGTAGGCAAAGATCGCCGCGAGCATCAATACGACGCCGACGATCAGCCAACCACGGTTTCTCAGGCCTTGCATGGGATTCCCCTCCAGCACGAGCGACGTCACGCCACCACGCAGGCGAGCGCTCAGCTTCCGCCACGAACTCCCCCGCTTCGACCTTCGCGATCTGATCCGCAGTGAAGCCGACATCCGCGAGAAGTTCCGCCGCGGCGGGCGGCGCGGTGGCGAGCATGAGCGCGAGCCGGACGATTCCGGCAGAGTTCACGCTCTCGAGCATCGACGCCTCCCGATTTTTTCAGGCGGGTCCGATTGACGAGACCACGCGCAACTCGCCAATATACCGCCGGCACGTTTCGAACCACTGCATCCGATGAAGGAGAGAACCGTCGCGTGAGAGCTTCCCAATGCGTCGCGATCCTCGTCGTTGCCAGCCTCCATGCAGCCTGTGTGTCGCCGTCCGGCCGGGAGGAGAAGGCGGATGCGACGAACGCGGCCGAACTGGCGCAGGAGCAGGAGGTTTTCGATCTCGGCGTCGACGCCTATATCTACGGCTATCCCCTCATCACGATGGACACGACCCGGCGCGTGATGACGAACACGGCCCGCCCGGCGGCAAACCACGCGCCGATGGGCCAGTTCTACAACATGCGGGGATATCCGGATGCCGCGTTCAGGGACATCACGGCCCCGAACGCGGACACGCTCTACTCGACCGCGTGGCTCGACCTCGCGAAGGAGCCCTACGTCCTCTCGCTGCCCGACGAGGCCGATCGCTACTTCCTGATGCCGATGCTTTCGGGCTGGACCGACGTGTTCGCGGTTCCGGGCAAGCGAACGACCGGGACGAAAGCCCAGAAGATTGCGATTACCGGCCCGCGCTGGCAGGGTGCCCTGCCGGCGGGCCTCAGCGAATACCGATCACCCACGAACCTGGTGTGGATCCTGGGCCGCACCTACTGCACGGGCACGCCCGCGGATTACGCGGCGGTTCACGAGCTCCAGGATGCGTACTCGCTGGTGCCGCTCAGCGCCCTTGGCAAACGCTACATACCTCCCGTGAGCAAGTTCGACACCCAGATCGACATGCAAACGCCCGTGCGCGAGCAGGTGAACGCGTTGAGCGCAGGCGCGTATTTCGCGCGGCTGGCGCAGCTGATGCAGGACAATCCGCCAGCAGAGGCGGACGCGCCAATGCTCGCCAAGCTCGCAAAGCTGGGGATCGTCCCCGGAAAGAAATTCGATCCCGGAAAGCTCGACGCCGCCGCGCAGCGCGGATTGGCGCGGGTTCCGAAGGCGGCTCTCGAGAAGATCATGGGTCACTTCCGGTCGGCGGGCAGCGAGGTGAATGGCTGGGTGTTCACGACACAGACCGGTCTCTACGGCACGGACTACCTCCAGCGCGCACTCGTCGCGGCGATCGGGCTCGGCGCCAATCGACCGCAGGACGCCGTCTATCCGACTTCGGAAGTGGATGCCGACGGCAAGCCCTACAGCGGCGCCGAAAAATACGTCCTGCATTTCGAGAAGGGCGCAATGCCGCCTGCCGAAGCCTTCTGGTCACTCACGATGTATGACGCGAACTATTTCTTCGTCGACAATCCCCTCCATCGCTACACGCTCAGCAGCCGGCATCAGCTCCAGGCGAACGCGGATGGATCGGTGGATGTCAGCATCCAGAATGCGTCCCCCGGAGCTGGCAGCGAATCGAACTGGCTTCCCGCGCCGACGGGGAAGTTCATCTTGATGCTGCGCCTCTACTGGCCGGCGGAGCCGCCGAAATCGTCGATTCTCGACGGTGGCTGGAAGCCGCCGGCGGTGATGCGGGCGCCGTAGGCGAAGGCGCTGCGCGGGGAGGAGGAAATGCGCACTCGCGTGGCGGGGAGGATCGTCGGAGCGTTCGCTGCGTGCGTGCTCGCGGGCTGCGCGGGTCTGGGGTTGTCGGCGGGCGACCTCGGCCCCGAGATCGCGGGTGGCATCCCATCCGAGGCGTCTGCGCTCGCGCCCCAGGGCCCCGACGCCTGGCCTCGCCAGATTTTACTCGCGAATGCACACGTTTCAGTGTTCCCTCCGCAGGTCGAGAGCTGGCAGGGCAACCAGTTGGCCTTTCGTTGCGCGGTCACTTCGACGCCGGTCGCTGCCGGCGTCGAGGTCTCCGGCATGCTCTGGGGCACGGCGCGCGCGCAGGTGGATCGCAGCTCGCGAACCGTGAGCCTCGAAGACTTCCGGCTCACGTACGGCAACTTCCCGACGCTGCCCGACACCGGCGCGGCGTTTCTGGCCCAGATCCAAGGTCAGCTCCCGGCCGCCCTGCAGACGATCTCGCTCGATCGCCTCGCGGCGTCGCTCGCCGCGACGGTCGATCTGGCGCCCGCCCGGATCTCCGTGCGCAACGCTCCGCCGGTGATCTTCGTGAGTCTTGCGCCTGCGATCTTGATTCCGATCGATGGTCGCCCGGTGTGGCGGCGGGTGCCCGACACGCGCTTCGAGCGCGTCCTCAACACGCGCGCGGCCATCCTGCGCGAGGAGCGGAGCCCCCGCTACTTCCTGCACGTCTACGATGGTTGGCTCACGGCCGGCATGGTCAACGGGCCGTGGACCCCGGCGACGAGCAGACCGGATCGCATCGACGAAGTCGCCAGCGATCTCGCTCGCAAGGGGGAGCTGGATCTGCTCGCCGCGGGAAACGTGCAGCCGCGTCCGTCGCTCGCGAATGGCGCACCGGCGATCATCGTGAGCCAGGCGCCGGCCGAGCTGATCGTCTTCAAGGGAAGGCCGAACTTCGAGCCGATCGCCTCGACGCGCTTGTCGTGGGCCAGCAACACCACCGCCGAGGTGATCATCGACGACAGCGATGCTGCCAGCTTCGTCCTGCTCGCGGGTCGCTGGTTCACCGCGCCATCGCTCGCGGGCCCGTGGAGCTTCATCTCGAGCGCGAATCTCCCCAGCGATTTCAAGAAGATTCCGCCGGATTCTCCCGCGGGTCTCGTGCTGGCCTCGGTTGCGGGCACGCCGCAGGCGCAGGCAGCGGCGGTCGAGAACTCGCTTCCGCAGACGGCAACGGTGTCGCTCGTGAAGCCCCCGACGTTCGACCTCCGTACCGATGGTCCGCCGCAGCTGGCGGCCATCCAGGGCACGCCGCTCCAGTATGTGATCAACTCGCCCACGCCGACGATCCGTGTCGACGCGCGCGCGTGGTACGCGCTGCGGGCGGGCGTCTGGTTCGTCGCTCCCTCGGTGAATGGCCCCTGGACCGTCGCGACGCTGGTGCCCGCGGCGATCCATTCGATCCCCGCGAGTTCACCCCTGCACTACGTGACCTACGCGCGGATCCATGGCGCGACGGCCGACGAGGTCCATCTCGGCTACACGCCCGGCTACCTCGGCACGCTGTTGGCGGCGGACGGCGTCGTCGTCTACGGCACCGGATTCGCCTACACACCTTGGATCGGAGCCGTCTACTACGCGCCGCCTCCAACCTGGGGCGTGATGGCGCAACCGACCCACGACCCGGCGGTCGGCTGGTCGTACGGTTTCGCGCTCGGGCTCACGACGGCGGCGATGCTCGATTCCTGGGGATCGCCGGTTGCCTACAGCGCCGATGATCACGGCCAACCGTGCTGCGGCTCGGCCGGAGTCAACGTCTACGGGGTTTGGGGTGACACCGTCACATCGGGTCCGCCGACCGGGATCCCGAAATTCGATGGCACCCGCTACTTCGGCGGGGGCGGCTTCGGCGATCGCTTCGGCGAGGGGGGCGGATTCGGCGCTGGCCCTGGCGGAGGTCGCCGCTAGCGTCCGCCGCGGTGACGGTGGCGGGCACGGTTGCGTCGGAGGCCCTCGGGGTCGACGCCAATGCCGACGCTCGGCGCACGGCCGGGGAAGTCGCCGAGAAACTCGAGAAGTATTTCGCAGAGCAGGGATGGATCTCACCCGATTGAGTCGGGGAGCCGGGGGGATCTGGGCATCGCCTGTCGGCGCGCAACCCGTCGCGCGCCGACAGCTGGCGCTCACGAGCTCGGCTTCGTCGCCTTCGTGACGGCCTCGAGCCAGAGCGCGCGCGGCGAACGGCCCGCGGACTCCGCGCTTTCTTCGATGTTCTCGCGCACATGCAGCAGGAGATCTCCGACGTGCTCGCGCGCCGAGTTCAGGGGCGCCAGCAGATCGGAGAGAGTCGCCTGATTGCCGAGCTCTCCCGCCGCGAAGCGTTCGAGCGCTTCGCCCTGGAGCTGGAGCAGGTCGCGCTGTAGCCCGATCAACGCTGTGAGTTCAATGCTCGCGGAGAGCTCGAGCTCCACTGCTTTGCGCGAGACCTCCGCCACGCGCAACATGTACGCCCCGAACACCGCGTCCGTCCGGGCCTGCCGCCGTTGCCGCCAGGCGCTCGCGAGGAAGATCGAGCCGCCGACGAGCGCGCCCAGAACGCTCAGCGAGTTGGAGACCTCGTCGACACTATCTTGCGTGATTATCGATTTGTCCCGGTTCTCGAATTCGATCGTGCCCGCATGCAGCGTGAGACGCTTCGGCAGGGCGAGCACGGCGTGCTCGAGCGGAGGCTCGACGATGTGGGCGAACCGCGAGGCAAAGGCGGCGTCGAGGATGCGCGCGACGGTTTGCGAAGAAACGCGTGCGCTCGAGACCAGGAGCAGCCGCGTGCCGAGCGTGTGCAGCCGCTTCGGCGGCACGGCTGGGTCCGTCCCGTAGGCGAACTCGGGAATCACGGTGTCCAGGACGAACGGGCGCTCGATGTTTGCCGCGGGACCGCTGGGCCGGTTCTCCTCGATCAGCGCGGAGAGCCGGAACGCATCGGCAAAGGCGAGCGGTTCGAGGCGATAGCGTCCCGATCGAACGAGTCTCTGGGCGAGGAGCGACGGCACGGTGGCGAGGTGGAAGACGGCGTCCGGTAGCGCGTCGCGATCGCCGCGTGCGATCAGGGCGTCGAGTTCCGCGAGCGCGAACGAACGAATCCTGGTGCTTCCGGCGCCGGCGCCGTCGGCGGTGGGAATTCCCGCGAAGGCCAACACCGCAGCGGCGAGATCCGCGCCCGCCGAACCGGGGGGGCCGAGGTCGATCACGCGGCCGCGCAAGCCCGCGAGGCTCGCGCCGACGGGCTCGCGGAGTTCCTGCTTCACCATCAGGTGGAGGGCCTCGACGTAGAGAGGGGCCACCTGCTGGACGTGCTGGAACGCTTCGATCCGGAAGGCTCCGGGAACGAGCGCGAAATCGACTCTTCCGGAATCGACCGCGGCGAGTTCGGAATCGGTGTCCGGCGCCGCAACGAGATCGACATCGATGCCGCGCGCCTTGACCTCGCGCGCGAGTGCGCGCGCGACAACGAAACGGGTGGTGCCCGCGTCACCCGCCGTGAGGGTGACACGCCCCGCCGCGGGCGGCTCGCTGCGGGCGGCTGTCCAGAGGCCCGCGGCGAGCGCCAACAACCCCAGCGCAAAAGCGAACCGTCCACGCCGCCAACGACGAGCGGGTTTGCTCATCCGTGCACCCGGCGCGAATCGTCCCGGCTGATTGCAAGCACGCCGATCAGTCTATCACGGAGGTTCAACCCGAATCGGTGTGCATGGTGGACTCCGCCGCAATGCCGGGGGCTCGTGTCGAGAGCCTTCGTCCCGGACCAGCATGAACACGTCGATCGCGACAGTGTCGAGCGGTTCGTGTCGATTTCGACGCCAGGGAGCAGCGTCGACACTGCCAGGTTGGGCGTCGAGCGCCATCCCCCCCTGCTTCTGAACGAGATCCTGCTTCGCTTCAGCGAGTGAAATCGCGTCGGGTCGTTGGTGAATTCCCCACGACTGCAACGATGCAGGCATCCCTGATTCTCGTCGCGGCTTTCGAGCGGCAGCTGGCGTTGCCACCCGCTCGCCGACCGGATATGACTACGCCCCACGCGGGGGGCCCCGATGAAGACAGTATTTCTCACGGCGCTTGGAATCGGCGCGCTCGCGCTCGCGGGCTGTGTCAATCAGAACACCTGGGCGCCGACGGTCGACAGCTACAATGATCCCAACGCCTGGCGTCTGAGCCAGGACGAAGCCCAGTGCCGGCAGCTTGCGATGCACGCCGCCGGAAGTTCGGTCAAGAAGACGGCAGAAGGAACGGGCATTGGCGGATTGCTCGGGGCCGCTGCGGGCGCGGCGATCGGCGCAGCCGCGGGCGACCCCGGAATGGGCGCGGCGATTGGCGCGGCGGCGGGAGGCTTCGGCGGCGGCGCCTACGAGGGCTTCTCGACGAACGCAGCCTTCAAGACCGATTTCGAGAATTGCCTGCGCGGGCGTGGCCACCAGGTGATCCAGTGATTGCTCAGCGAACCGCGGGGGACGTCACGAACGCGGCCGAATCACGGGTGCATCCGTCGGGTGGGAGGGGTTGCAGCATGCCTACGGCGAATTGGAATCGGCGGCGCGCTCGTCAGCTGTTCCGCCTCGTCGCATTCGTGAGTCTCGCCGCAGTCGCCATCGGTTGCGCGGGCATCGGCGAGCGCCGCTGGGGGGATCCGGTCACGATCACCGAGGTGGTGATCCTGAGCCAGCACGGTGTAGCGCCCGAGAAGATCATCGCGAAGGTGCGGCGGGGCGGAACCGTCTATCTCCTCAGTGAGGAGCAGTACGCGGCCCTGCGCAAGCAGGGCGTGACCCCCGTGGTGATCTCCTACATGCAGCAGAGTCATGCTGAAGCCGTGCGAGATCATCCGAAGCTCGCCGACGACGCGGATCTCTCCTGCTGGAGCCTCGGATTCGATGGCTTCTGGTATCTCGGGGGACCCTTCGGCCTGCATCCGGATTGCTAGCGGTTCGAATCGTCGCTTGCGACGGGAACCTCATTCAGCGTTCCGACCCAGAGTTTTTCCGCGTCGCGAAACGAAATTTCGATCGGGGCGGTCGACGGATCGGACTTCGTCGCAACGAGTTCGAGTGCGAAGGTCGACGTCGCTAGCGGTGCTTCTCGGCTGCTGCGGATGTGCGCGCGGGCTGCGGCCTGGTTGGCGTCGAAATCCACGTCGCCGTAGACCGTGATCGGAACCGCGCGCGCCGAGCTGGACGCGACGCAGCCCGCGCATACGAGAGCGCGCCATCCGATTCCCGTTCGCCTTCGCCAACCCACGACGCCTCCGGCGCATGCACATCGACCAGCCGACCGGCGAGCTTGACTCCGCCCGGCGGGCAGGCTCTGATCTGCGCCATGCGGTTTTCGCTCGCTCGTCATTGGGGCACCACGTCGGCCGAACGCGCGGCGGCGTTTCCGGGGGATCGGCCGGAAGACGCCGACGCCGATCTGCTCTGGCGCGGGCTCGATGTCGCCGCGCCCGCCAGCGTCGTGTTCCGCTGGTTGTGCCAACTCCGCGTCGCGCCCTACAGCTACGACTGGATCGACAACGGTGGTCGCCGCAGCCCGCGCAGGCTCGACCCGGCGCTCGAACGTCTCGAACGCGGCCAACGCTTCCTGCGGATCTTCGTGCTCGAGGACTTCGAACCGGGGGTGCAGGTGACGCTCGCGACCCCCATCGGTTCGCGCGGCGCGGGGATCTTCGGTGTCGTACGCGTCAGCTACTGGGCGTGCGCCGTGGCTCCGGGTCGCACGCGGCTGCTCGCCAAGCTGCGCGTGGTTCCGGCGCGCGGGCTATTCGGCGGCGTGATGCGCAGATTCCTGCCCTGGGGCGATCTCGTCATGATGCGCTGCCAGCTCCTCAACCTGAAAAGGCTCGCAGAGACGAAGGCCGCTGCGTCCCCGGAACGGATGGCTTGAAATGTTCGCCGCGTGGCGCAACGTCCGCGCCGTGCGGGCGATCCTCGGCCGCAATGCGCGGGTGGTTTCGCAGCGCGAGCTTCAGCGCCGCCGGAACCGCCGAAGTGTCCTCGTCGAGCTCGAGGATGGCTCGCGCGTCGTGGTGAAGTACTACTGGCGGGCGCAGCTCGTCGCGAGAGAAGCCGCGCGGCTCGCAACGGTGAATGCGCTCGCGTCGATCGATACTCCCCGTCTTCGCGGCAGCACACGGCAGCATCTGGTGCAGGACCATGTACCCGGAGAGTCGCTCGACGCACTCCGGAAGCGGACGTCGAGTGACGCTCGGCTTGTGCATTTTACGCGCGCGGCGCGGGTGCTCGCGGCGATTCACGCCAGCAAGCCCGAGCGGGTCGGCGCCATCCCGCTCCACGAAAATGACGCGCCCGAGCCGCTCGCAGCTCGCATGCAGCGAGCCTGGGGCGAGATCGAGACGCATGGCTTTGCTCGCTGGGAGGCCCAGCAGGGGAGTGTTCCCGAGCGCTGGCGCCGGGCCGTCGATGGGCAGCGCATCGAGAAGCTCGCGCGCGACCTCGCGTCGACAGGGGATGCCTGCGTGCTGGGACACGGCGACTTCCATCCGCGCCATCTGTTGCTCACGCCCGACGATCGGATCTTCGTCGTCGATTGGATCGCGATGTCGCTCGTCACCCCCTGGATCGAGCTCGCACATCTGCTGCGTTGGCTCCCGCGCGCTCAGCACGACGCCGTGACGGCGGCCTACCTCGAAGCCATGCAGCGCCAAGGTCGTCTGCGGAACGTGTCGCTCGCGCAAGGCGCCTCGCTCACCGGGAGCGCTCTACACTACGATCGCCTGATCGTCGCGAAACAGCGCGTTCGCAAGCTCGCGCGGCCGGGCCCGCCAGGCCACGCCACGGCGTTCCGGGTGAGCCTCGACGCGCTCGCGGAGAATGGAGATCGATGATGGGAGGGCAACGTGTCGGAATCCTGCTCGTGGCGCTCGTCATTTCCGTGGCGGCGCGGGGCGAGGCGCCGCCCGCATTCTCGCTGACGGAAACGCGAGAAGCGTGCGCCGGGCGCGATCCGCTGCGTTCGCCGTACTTTGGCGATCTGCACGTTCACACGAGTTTTTCGCAGGATGCGAGCACCCAGGGGACGCGAAACGGACCGCGAGAGGCCTATCGGTTCGCGCGCGGCGAAGAGCTCGGCATCCAGCCGTACGATGAGCAGGGCCGCGCGCAACGTCACCTGAAGCTGGAGCGGCCGCTCGATTTCGCCGCTGTCACCGATCACGCCGAGCTGATCGGCGAAGTCGAGATCTGCCGCACGCCGGGTATGGCCGGGCACGACTCATGGCCCTGCTGGATCTACCGCGAGTTTCCGCGTGTCGCGTACTTCCTGATGAACACCAAGAGTTCCATGCACGACCCGACGCGTTTCGGCTTTTGCGGTGAGGGCGGTCGCCTCTGTCTCGAGGCCTCTCGCATTCCGTGGCAGGAGATCCAGGCCGCCGCGGAGGGCGCCTATGATCGCAGCTCGGCCTGCCGGTTCACCAGCTTCGTCGCGTACGAGTGGACGGGCTCGATCAACACGAACAATCTCCACCGCAACGTGATCTTCCGCAACGAACACGTGCCGGCGCTCCCGACGAGTTTCTTCGAGGCGTCGAGCGCCGAAGCGCTCTGGGCTGGCCTGCACGAGAGCTGCCTCGCGAAGGCTGATGGCTGCGATCTGATCGTGATCCCGCACAACTCGAATCTGAGCAACGGCCTGATGTTCGAGACCGTCCGATCCGATGGCACAGCCATCACGGCCGAGGATGCCCGCACGCGCGCCGGGCTCGAGCGGCTGGTCGAGGTGATGCAGCACAAGGGCGACTCGGAGTGCCGGCTATCGCCGGCGTCCACGGACGAGCTGTGCGGCTTCGAGAAACTCCCGTACGCGAACTTCGGACAAAAATATTTTCCCTTCTTCGCCAAGCAAGCCGATCCCCTCAGCTTCGTGCGCAATACGCTCGAGGTCGGGCTCGAACAGGAACGACGCATCGGCGTGAACCCCTTCAAGTATGGCTTGATCGCCAGCACCGACACCCATCTCGCGACCCCCGGAGCCGTCTCCGAGCTCGATCACCCGGGTCATGGCGGGGCGGGCGCGCCCGCGGCGCGGGAGCTGCCCAAGGGCCTGCCCGACGATTTCGAGTTCAATCCGGGTGGGCTCGCCGTGATCTGGGCTGAAGAGAACTCGCGCGATGCGCTGTTCGCTGCCATGCGGCGCCGGGAAGTGTACGGAACGAGCGGGCCGCGACACGTCGTGCGCTTCTTCGGGGGTTGGGATCTGCCGAACGATCTGTGTGAGCAGGCGGCGTTCGCGGAGACGGGCTACGCGCGGGGCGTGCCGATGGGCGCCGACCTCCCGCCGCGTGCGGCGGGTACCCCCGTGTTTGCCGTCTCCGCCTTGCGTGATCCCGGAACCCGTCGCGATCCGGGCGGTGCGCTTCAGCGCATCCAGATCGTGAAGGGCTGGGTCGAGTCGGGTGTCTCGCACGAAAGGGTGTTTGAGATCGCGGGCGACCCCGCGAACGGTGCGAGCGTCGATCTCGCGACCTGCGAGCCGCGCGGCTCGGGCGCGGACGGCTTGTGCCGCGTGTGGCGCGATCCGGACTTCGATCCGAGCGAGCCGAGTTTCTACTACGCGCGCGTCGTCGAGAATCCGAGCTGCCGCTGGAGCACCCGGGCCTGCAATGCCAAGGGAGTCGATTGCAGCCAGCCCGAGAGCGTTCCGGAAGAGCTCGCGGTTTGTTGCGATCCGGACGCCGCGAAGACGGTCCAGGAGCGCTCGTGGACCTCTCCGATCTGGTACGCGGCGGATCCCCAGGCGCGGGCATCGCGCTGATGTCCGGCTGGCTGCGGGCTCCCGCCCTGCATTTCGTCGCGCTGGGGGCGCTCGCCTTCGCCATTGCATCCTGGCAGCGGGGCGCAACGACGGAGGTCGTCGAACTTCCCCGCGCGCAGCGGGCGGTTTCCGATTCCGATCTGCTCGAACGCGAAGCGCGCCGCCTCGGTCTCGAACGCGACGACAGCGGCATCCAGCGCCGGCTCGTCCAGAACCTGCGGTTCCTCGCCGCGGGTGCGTCGGGCGACGATGGCGCGGATTTCGAAGAGGCGCTCGCGCTCGGACTCGATCGCAGCGATCTCGTCGTGCGCCGTCGCCTCGTTCAGCGTCTCGAGCTGCGCGCGCTCAGCTGGGCGCGTGCGAGTGAGCCCTCGGACGCGGAGCTGACGGAACAGCTCGAGCGCGAATCCGAGCGGTTCGCATGGCCCGAACGGGTGCGCCTGTCGCACGTGTTCCTTTCGCGGGATCGTCATGCAAGTTCGCTCGCTGCGGCGGACCGCGCCCTCGCAAAGAGCCTCGCCAGTCTGGAACCCAGGAGCGGCGCCGGGCTCGGCGATCCCTTCCTGCTCGGGAACGATCTCGCACCGCGCACGCGTGCCGAACTCGGGGCGGGTTTTGGCGAGCCCTTTGCCGCCGCCGTGTCCGTGCTGCCGCCGGGTCGCTGGAGCGGACCGATCGCATCGAGTTTCGGTTTGCATCACGTCTTCGTGCACGAGCGGATTCCCGCCCGAGCGGCGCGGCTGGGCGAGGTGCGCGGTGCGTTGCGCGAGGCCGTCTTCGCGAAGCGAGCCGAACTCGTGCTCGCGGATTGGCTGCGCCGATTGCGCAGCGCCGCCGGCTGATGCGGCGCGCCGATCTGCGAAATCTCGCGTGCGGGTTCGCCGCTCTGATGGGCAGCTTCGGGCTCGCACCGGGAGCCAGCGCGCATCCGCTCGCGCCTTCGCTCTTCGAGTTGCGTGAGCAGGGAGGCGGCGTCGTCGCGGTGCGCTTCCGTACCCCCAGGTTCCAGCGTCCGGGCGCCGCGGTGGTGCCGGAGCTGCCAGCGACCTGTCGCGCGCGCGGCGCGCCCGAGCTCGCGGGCGACGCAGCGGGCGTGAGCTTTCGCTGGCTCGCGGATTGTCCGTTGGCTGGCTTGCGCGGCGCGAGCGTACGCGTGGGCGGCCTGCGTGAAAGCGGCACCGACGCGCTGCTGCGCGTCGAACTCGCTGACGGAGAAATTCTGCGCGCGGTTCTGAGGCCCGGCGCCGAGCGCTTCGCGATCCCCCTGCGGCCGTCGCGCGTCGGTGTTGCGTCCAGCTACCTGCGAATGGGATTCGAGCACCTGCTCGGGGGTGTCGATCATCTGCTCTTCGTGCTCGGTCTCGTGTTGTTGCTGCGCGACCGTCGCCGACTGCTGGTGGGCATCACCGGTTTCACGTTGGGGCACAGCCTGACGCTCTCGCTCGCCGTGCTCGGCCTGGTCCGCGTTCCGACCGGCGCGGTCGAGATCGGCATCGCGGCAAGTCTATTTTGGCTGGCGACGCGGCTGGCGCGCGGCGGGCAACGCGACGTGCTGCTCGCGCATCCCTGGCGGATCGCGGCCGTGTTCGGACTGCTGCACGGCTTCGGCTTCGCGGGAGCGCTCGCGCAAGCCGGTCTGCCTGCCGGCGAGATTCCGCTCGCGCTGTTCGCGTTCAACCTCGGGATCGAGGCCGGCCAACTCGCGGCCATCGCGGGGTTTCTCGTGCTCGCAGCCGTGTTCGCGCCATGGCGCGAACGGGCACCCGACTGGCTTTCGCGTGTTCCGGTTTACGCGATCGGCGCCACCGCTGCTGCGCTGATCTTCGAGCGGGCGGCGGCGCTGCTCTAGCGCTTCGCTCCGGCGCGTTCGAACCAGGTGCTTGCGCCGCGGGTCCAACTGGGGCCGTTGCCCCAATCGTTTCGCAATCGCTTTTGTTTGTGATCGGGATCGTGCTGTTTGCACGCTTCTTGATACGCCTTGACGGCGCGGCGCGCGCCCGGCACGGCCCAGTAATCTTCCTCGAACTTCCAGAGACCGTCCCCGCCATAAACGAGAATGGTGATGCCGGGAAAGTCGATCGTGCCGACGCCCGAGGGGTGATCGCGGCGGTTCTGCATGTAGACGATGGCGCGCGACTGCTCTTCGTCGATCGTATGCCATTCATAGGCCGTGTAGAGCTCGCAGTACTCTTCCATGATCGGCTTGATCCAGCGCCGGATCGTCTCGCGGCCGTGCATCGTGCCGAGCACGTGTTCGACGTAGAGCGCGTCGGGCGTGAAATTGTCCGCAAACCCGTCCCAGTCCTCGTTCACCGCGCCCGTGCGCCAATAGTTCTGGAACGCCGTTTCGAGCTCCGCCTTGCTGAACTTGCCCACCGAACCTCCTTGGCACGGAAACCTCCGCGCCTGTGCGGCAGCATACCCCCGTTGCACGCAGCCAGGGAAGCCTCGGTATGCTTCTGGGGCATCGAGGAACCCGGAGGGATCGCGAATGGCCGGCAAAGTCCAGAAATCGGATGCGGAATGGCGCGCGCAGCTCACACCGGAGCAGTATCAGGTCTGCCGTGGCAAGGGCACGGAGCCGGCCTTCACGGGCCGCTATCACGATTGCCACGACGACGGTGTCTATCGCTGCGTGGGCTGCGGGAGCGAGCTCTTCAGCTCGGAGACGAAGTTCGAGTCGGGCACGGGTTGGCCGAGCTTCTGGAAGCCGATCGCCGAGGGTGCCGTGCGCACCGAGGTCGATCGCGGTCACGGCATGCAGCGCACCGAGGTGCTCTGCGCGAGCTGCGATTCGCATCTGGGCCACGTCTTCGAGGACGGCCCGCGTCCGACGCACCAGCGCTACTGCATGAATTCCGCCGCGCTCGAGCTCGAGAAGTCCGAAGAGAAGCCCTAGGGGCTGCCCGCGCGCGCGAGATCCGCGAGCAACGCGCGCGACCGCGCGGAGGCGCCGGGGTCGCCGGCGACTTCGAATAGGACCGCGGTGAGATCCGTCACGCCGAGTTCGCGGAGACGCGTGAGTTCGCGCGTCACGCTCGCCTCGTCGCCGATGATCGCGGCATCTGCGGGCCGAGCGAGTCCGCCGCGTTCGAGCACACGACGATAGGCGGGAAGCTTCGCACTGCGTGCGAGGAAGGCGTCGGCGCTGTCGCGAGCGGCTGCCGAATCGCGCGTGACGGCGATCGGAAAACCGCAGGCGATGCGCGGCGCGCGACGTCCGGCGTCGCGGGCCGCGGCGCGCAGAAGCGGAATCGCCTGTTGCTCGAGGAAGCGCGGCGCACCCAGCCAGAGGGCGGCGCCATCCGCGGCGGCCCCAGCGAGGCGCAGCATCGCCGGACCGAGAGCTGCGAGCAGCAGGGAAGGGGGCCGGGCGTCGAGCGACGCGAGCTCGAGGGAGACGCGATAGCGTTCGCCCGCGTGCTCTACCCGCTGGCCCGAAAGCAATGGCCCGAGCACCGATAGATACTCTTTCATGTGTCTTACCGGGCGCTCGAGCGGAATGCCGAAACGGCGCGTCACCACCTCTTCGTGGCTCACACCGATGCCGAGAGCCAGCCGGCCGCCGCTCGCTGTCTGGACGCTCAGCGCTTGCTGAGCGAGCACCGCTGGATGCCGCAGCGGAGCCGGCACGACCCAGGTTCCGAGCTCGATGCGCCGGGTCGTGCGCGCGGCGAGCGCCAGCAGCGTCAGTGCGTCGTGTTCGAGGAGTTGACCGACCCAGGCGGTGTGGAAGCCGTCCGCTTCCGCGCGCTCGAAGCGGGCGAGAATCGCGTCGAGCGGCGTGGTGCCGCCTGCCGAGATGAAGAGACCGATGCGCACGCGCCGCCGCACTCCGTGTTCGAACCGCGAAACTCCTGTGATACTACTGGCGATTGTCTTATGGTGGCGCGGCGACATGAGGGCCTGATCCCGATGGCGAACCGCGAGAGCTTCGATGTCTGTGTGATCGGGACGGGCGCTGGCGGCGGCGTCATGCTCGACCGCCTGACGGCAGCCGGCTTCCGGGTGGTGGCGCTCGAGCGCGGCCCCCAGCTTTCGACGGCGCAGTTCGACGACGATGAGCTCGCCACCGTCGTGCGCGATCGCGTCTTTTCGCCGGAGCAGATCGAGACCTACCGCCTCGACGCGAACAGCCCCAGCGAGACCGGACGCTTCAACCAGCTCGCCCACTGCGTCGGCGGGACGATGACGCACTGGGCCGCGTGGTCCTGGCGCTTCCGGCAGGACGAATTTCGCGTGCTCTCGACGGAGGGGCCGGTGGCTGGCGCGAGCCTCGTCGACTGGCCGATCTCGTATGCGGATCTCGAGCCCTTCTACGAACAGGCCGAGAGCGATTTCGGGGTCGCGGGCGAATCGGGATCGAATCCGTTCGAGTCGCCCCGCCGCAAGGGATATGCGAATCCTCCGCATCCGCCGCGGACGGCGAGCGTGGCCTTCGCTACCTCGGCGAGCAAGCTCGGTTACCACCCCTTCCCGGTGCCGGTCGCGATCAACTCGCGCCCCTACGCCGGGCGCCCGCGCTGCTTCTACGGCGGCGCGTGCCGCTCCTACGGTTGCGCGATCCACGCGAAGGGGACCACCTTCTCGGTCTCGATTCCGCGCGCGCTCGCGACCGGCAAACTCGATCTGCGCCCGAACGCACGGGTCTTCGAGATCCCGATCGGAAGCGATGGCCGCGTGTCGGGCGCACGCTATCTCGACGCGCAGGGCCGCGAGCAGGAGGTGCGAGCGCGCCAGGTCGTACTCGCCGCAAATGCGATCGGCTCTCCGCAACTGTTGCTGCTCTCGACGTCCGGTGCGTTTCCGCAGGGGCTCGCCAATGGCAGCGGCCTCGTGGGTGCGAACCTCACCTTCCATACGCACGCCGGCGCATGCTTCCTGTTGGAGGGTCCCGCGCGGGCGTACACGGGTTTCGAAGCGCAAACGGCGATCGACGATCTCCACGCGAGCGATCCGAAGCGCGGTTTCATCCGCGGTGGCGTCATCGCCGAGCTGAATACGGTGAACCACCAGCCGCTCGGTTGGGCGTTCACCGCGGATGGCTATCCGCAGCTCGGGCGCGGCTGGGGCGCGCCGCTCAAGCGCTACCTGCGTGCCTTTTCGCGTTCCGTGGTGGTGGCGAGCATCCTCGAAGATCTTCCGGTCGAGAGCAACCGTGTCGATCTCGATCCCGACGTGAAGGATCGCCTGGGTCTGCCGGTGCCGCGCATCACGCACCGTCAGCATCCGAACGATCTCGCCATGCACCGCTGGTACACGCAACGCATCCTCGAGATCGCCGAGGCGTCGGGCGCCAGCGAGCGATGGGCGCTGGGAACGCCCGGCCTCGGCGTGCTCGATGAGAAGACAGCCATGAAGGGCAACGCGCATTTCCACGGCACCTGCCGCATGGGGAGCGATCCCAAGCACTCGGTGGTCGACGCGAACTGCCGTAGCCACGAGGTTCCGAACCTCTGGATCGTCGATTCGAGCGTGCTGCCGACCTCTGCGGGCTACAATCCGACGCTGACGATCGTCGCCAACGCGTATCGTGTGGCGGACCATTTTGCGAAGCAGGCGCGGGGTCTTTCGCTGTGACGGCTCGCTCATGACGGACGCGAAACACACGCGGCGCGAGTTTCTGCGCGATTCGACCCTGTACGGCGGCGGTCTCTGGATTGCACTCCAGTTGCCGCGCCCGAACACGGCGCGCGCGGCGGCGGCGTCGAGCGAGGCGGCCGTCTTCACGCCGGCGGAGTGGAAGACGATCGAAGCGATCACCGGCCGCATCATCCCGACCGATGCGCAGCCGGGCGCGATCGAAGCGCGCTGCGTGAACTTCATCGACAAAGCGCTGGCCAACGAGGACGCGCAGGCGCGCCCGCTCTACGCGCTCGGCGTGGCCGGCACGGACGCCGTGTCGCAGCGTCGCTTCGAACGTCCCTTCGTGAAGCTCACGTCGGCCGAGCAGGACGAACTGCTGATCCTGCTCGAGGAAGGCCGCGCGCTGGGCTGGCCGGAAGGCGTCGTCACCTCCGCGGCGTTCTTCGCGACGGTTCGCGCCCACACGATCATCGGCTTCCTCGCAGATCCGAAGTACGGCGGCAACCACGATTTCATCGGTTGGAAGGTCGCCGGCTACCCCGGGCCGCGCCACCACGTGGGCGGCTACACCCCGGATCAGATGATGGGCCGGGCGAAGATCAAGACCGTCTGGGGGGAAGAGCTCTAGCCACCTGCGCCGGTTCCTGCATCAGGCTCGAAAGCGAAGGCGCGAGCAGCTTCAGGACCTGCACCGGCAATGAGCTCGTGAAGCCGAAGTCGGCGGCATCCTCGCCCTCGACGTAGGCGGTGATCACGCCGTAGTGTCGATCTCCGATCAGGAAGGCGAAGGTCGCTGAACGGCTCGTCACCCGCGAACCCTCGAGCTGGAGCCCCGGGCCGAAGGTTTCGAAGCGGTTGTCGCCCGTGCCGGTCTTGCCGCCGACCGCGAGGTTCGTGCCGTCCGGCAGGCTGAACGCACCGCGCACACGCACGGCGGTGCCGTTCTCGACGATGTCGATCAGGGCCGCACGCACGGTTTGCGCGACCTCGCGGTCCAGCACGCGCTCCGCCTCGAACCGGCGCGGCCGCAGCACGGTTGCGAACGGCGTCCCTTCCGCAAAGCGCAGCTCCTCGATGCGATTCGTCGCGCCGCGCAGCCCGTCGCTCTGCACGATGCCGAGAAGCTCGGCCAGGGCGTCGGGCCGGTCCGCGGAAGACCCGATCGCCGTCGCGAGCGAAGGTACGAGGGATGCGAACGGGTAACCGAGGCGCCGCCACTCGGCGTGGATGCGCACGAAGGCGTCCTGCTCGAGCAGGATCCGGATGCGCAGGTTTTGCGCGTTCCGCAGTTTCGACCGGAGCAGCCATGAGTAGGATTCGCGCCGTACGGGTTCGCTCACCCGTAGGATCTCGCTGCGCGTCGCCCGCGGGTTCGCATTCAGGTAGCCCACCAGCCACAGCTCGATCGGGTGGATGCCCGTCAGCCAACCGCGATCGGAGAACGAAAGCCTGCCCGGCTCGACGCCCGTGAAGAGATCCTGAAGCTGATCCTCGGAGAGGCGGTTCGCGGTCGCCTCCGGCAGCTCCGTCATCAACCAGGCGCGCATGGCGTAGAGGTCCGCGTCCGGATCGACCGAGCGCTGCACCATCGCCAGTTTGCGAGGCGTCACGCGCCGCCCCTCGATCAATGCCGCGCTGCGCTGTTCGGGCTTGAGATCGCGGTGTTTCGCGTAGAAGCGGTCGAGCAGCAGCCGACCCTCCCAGGCGGTGAAGCGCTCGAGATAATCGCTGCGCGCCGGATCGTTCGGATCGTCGAGCACGTGGTTCGCAAAGCCGTCGGGTCCGAAGAGCGTGTGATCGACGATTTCGCGCATCAGGCGCACGAAGGGAAGGTTGACCGAGTGGCGGAAGGCCGTGCGCAGCGTCATCACCCGCGAGTCGTCATCGGAATTGAAGTTCGCGAACCGATGCAGGCCGCCGGCGGTGAAGAAGAGCGTTCTGGGGCTCGCGGAGAACCGCCGTTCGAGCGCGGCGTCCAGGATCTCGGCGCGCGTGATCTCGGGGCGCATGCGCAGAGTTTCCACCACGAATCCGCCGATCGCGTCCGAGCGGTGCGGCGCGAGCTCGCGCAGCTGCGAGGGGGACAGCGCGTGCCAGCGTCCCCAGAGGTTCGAAACGAGCGACAGATAATGGACGAGTGTTCGCAACTTCGCGGTCGATCCGAGATCGAGCTTCATGCCGCGATTCACATTGAAGGGCTGGTCGAGCGTATCGACCTGCGCCCGCAGCACGTTCGCATCGCCCGTTCTCTCGTACAGCGAGAACGAATACACGACCTTCGAAGGGTCGCCGCGCGCGAGCAGGCGAGGCTCGAGCAGGGTTCCGCCGAGACCGTTCGGATCGCGCAGATCCGCCAGCACGCGCCGCACGTTCGTCTGCATCGGCGTATCGAGGGTGGTGGTCACGTGCGCATCCAGGCGGTCGAGCTGGTAGGTGCCGGGTACACCGAGCAGCGAGAGCAGCTCCGCGCGCACCGCGTCGACTGCCTTGGTGTCGGAGAACGAACCGCGCGGGCTGGGAATCTCGCCTGGGGTGAATTCCAGGGACGTCGCGAGCGCTGCATCGCGCAGGCGTGCATCGATCACCCCCTCCAGCTCGAGGATTACCAGGTGGCGATCCGTCAGCTCGCGCAGCGCGGCGCGGTCCGAGACGAGCAGACCCGAGGGACGGCGTTGGGCGAGGATCAGCGACAGCACCTGGCGATAGGCGCGCGCGCGCTGGGCGAGCTTCTTCGCGTCGGATGCGCTCGCGAAAGGCGGATCCGCGAGCAGCGCGTTCACTGCGGCGAAGTCGGCGCCGTGCCAGGCCCAGAGCGCGTCGCCGATTCCGAGCAGCTCACCGAAGCCCGAGCGCGCGGCGAGCGGCACGCTGTTCAAGTAATCGAGAATGATGCGCCGGCGGGCGGCTGTCGTGTCGGAACCGTCCAGATAGACGCGCAGCGTGGCCGCGCCGATCTGGCGCAGCTTGTCGGTGTGCCCGGCGGTGTAGCCGCCCGGCGAGTGCAGATACTTCTCGCGTTGGGTTGCGAGCGTGCTGCCTCCCGGCATGCTCTGGCCGGGCGTCCTCGGCAGGAGCTTCACGAGGCTCGCGAGCGCGAGGCGATCCCACTCGATCACGGGGTTGTGGCGCGTCGAGCCCGAGGCGAGCAGCTCGCGATTTTCGATGAAGAGCAGGGTCTGGACGATCAGCGGCGGAATGCTCGCGAAATTTCGATAGCTGCGTTCGGGGAAGCGGCCGTGCGCGAGCGAGCGGCCCATGTGGTCCTCGATCGCGAGGCCCGCGCGAAGCTTCTCGTGGTAGATCGCCGGAAGCCCCCAGCCCATCAGTTCGAGCAACCGGGGCGATGCGCGCGCCTGGAACTTCACCTCGAAGCCGGCCCCTTCGAGCCGCGAGATGAAGGCCGGCAACGCGGTGTAGCCGAGGCGCTCGTCATGCGGCCCGGCCAGCGGGAAGCGGATCGCAGGACTCTTGCCCGCCTCGAGCCGGAAGGAGATCTCGCGTACGAAGCGCGTGGCGAGCGCCGCCTGAATTCGCGAGGTTCGCAGTTCGACGAATCCCGCCGCGACCAGAAGCAGCGCGAGCGCGAGCCAGACGGGAGGCCGCAGGAGACGGGCCGTCGCTCGCGCCGCCGCCGCCTGGGCGGGTGCAGCGGTCGTCGGTGCGGCGCTCGTGCTCACGGATCACCTGATGTGGTGCGTCCTCAGTGGGTCCCATGATTGGGGTGGAAGGTGACGGAATGGGGCTGCGCGATTCGCGCTCCATCGGACCGGGGGTTCACGAACCGGCGACTCGGGTTCACGCGCCGGCAACTTCGGGGCGAGGCCTGGAATCCCGGTTGGGCTTCCAAGCTGCGCCGACTTCGCGTAGGATCTGACGCACCGTCAGATTGGGCCCGGCGGCTGGTCTTCCACCGCAGACGGAGGCAGGCATGGACGATCGCTTCCCGTTCCCGCCCTACCCGAACGGCTGGTTCCGAGCCGCCTACACGCACGAGTTGGCCGTCGGCGACGTCGTCCCGCTGCATTTTTTCGGGCGCGATCTCGTGCTCTTCCGGGACGCGGAGGGAGTGGCGGTCGTGCTCGATGCACACTGCCGCCACCTCGGCGCCCACCTCGGGTACGGCGGCAAGGTGGACGGGCGGGGGATCCGCTGTCCCTTTCATGCGTGGCTCTGGGGCCGGGACGGAGACTGCCGGGAGATTCCCTACGCCAAGCGCATCCCCGTCGGAGCGAAGATGCGCGCGTGGACGCTCGCCGAGAAGAACGGCCTCGTGATGATTCATTACGACGCGAACGGCAAGCCGCCCGGCTACGACCTGCCCGGGCTGCCGCAGATCGGCGCAGCGGGTTGGACGCCGCTCGAGATCCGGCGCTGGAAGGTGAGGAGCCGTTGGCTCGACATGAACGAGAACGCCGTCGATCAAGTCCACTTTCGTTTCGTGCACGGCACCAAGACGATCCCGAAGACGCAAGTCACGCAAGAGGGGCACATCCTTCGCTGCCAATCACGCATGCAACTCGGCACACCGCGCGGGAACGTCGAAGGCGGCATCGACACCACGGATTTCGGCCCTGGCTTCCAGACCGTGCACCTCACCGGCATCGTCGAGACGTTGATGATCAACACTTCGACGCCAATCGACGACGAGTATACGGACGTATCGTTCGCCTATAGCGTGAACACGACCGGGGATGCGGCCAAGGCGCGCGGCGTCGGCGCCGCCATCATCCGCGATCTCGAGAAGCAGATGGGCGAAGACATCCCCATCTGGGAGAACAAGAAATACTACGCGAAGCCGTTGCTGTGCGACGGCGACGGAGCCTTCGGCGTCTACCGGCGTTGGATGCGCCAATTCTTCGACGAATCGGAAATGGGGAAGACATGACGGTGCGTGCGATCGACTGCTGGGTGAACGTCAACATGAGCGGCCTGGGCCGCCCGGACTATTTGAAGGAAGTCGCGAAAAACTACTTCAAGCAGGGCGAAGACTTCTTCCGCGATTACTCGATCGAGGAGATCCTGAAGACCATGGACGGTCTCGGGGTCGAAAAGGCCATCCTCACCACCGATCCACACCATCCCCAGCCTCATGTGATGTCGTTTGCCGACAAGCGGCCGGATCGTTTCTTTCTCGGCGCACACGTCGATCCGCGCCGCGGCATGAAGGCGATTCGCACGCTCGAGAGCTTCGTGCGCGACCACAACGTGGTGCTGGCCCGGATCGCGCCCTTCATGCTCGATTTGCCGCCGAACCACGCCGTCTATTTTCCGGTCTATGCGAAATGCATCGAGCTCGATCTCCCGATCACGATCAACACGGGCATCCCGGGGCCGCCGGCTCCCGGCGAGTGCCAGCACCCGATGCACCTCGACAAGGTCTGTCTGCATTTTCCGGAGCTCAAGCTCGTGATGGCGCATGGCGCCGATCCGTGGTGGAACGAGGCGTGCCGGCTGATGCTGAAGTATCACAACCTGACGATGATGACGTCGGCCTACCTGCCGAAATATTTTCCACCGGAGCTGCTGCATTTCATGAACACGCGCGGCAAGAGCAAGGTGATGTTCGCGTCGGATCACCCGGCGATCCAGATGGATCGCTGCCTCGAAGAGGCGCTTGCGCTCGACCTGCGGCCGGGGGTGCTCGAGAGCTTTCTCTACGAGAACGCGAACCGGGTGTTCTTCTCCAGGCCGGCGCGCTAGCGCGGCCGGCGATCCGTGGATTTTCGCGAGAGCCCCGAACACGCGCGCTTCCGCCTCGAGGTGAGGCGTTGGCTCGCAGCGAACCTGCCCGCCGGCTGGGGCACGTCCGGCTACCGTGGACCCGACACCGCGGCGGAACGCATGCGTTTCACGCGTTGGTGGCAGGGGCGGCTGTTCGAGGGCGGCTGGTCGGGGCTCGCGTGGCCGAAGGCGTTCGGAGGCCGCGAGCTCGGAATTCTCGAGCAGATGATCTGGGGCGAGGAATACGCGCGTGCGTGGGCGCCGGACCTCATCAGTCTCGGCGTCGGCATCAGTCTCACCGGGCCCGTCTTGATCGCGAAGGGCCAGGCCTGGCAGCGCGAGGCCTTCCTGCGCAAGATCCTGACGGGTGAGCACATCTGGTGTCAAGGCTTCTCGGAGCCCGACGCGGGCTCGGATCTCGCGGCCCTGCGCATGCGCGGTGATGTAGAAGCGGACGCGGTCTTCGTCACCGGCCAGAAGATTTGGACGAGCTTCGCGCAGTACGCCGATTGGTGCATCCTGATCGTGCGCACCGATCCCGCCGCGCGACGCAAGCACGACGGCATCACCTTCCTGCTGGTGGACATGCGAACCCGCGGCATCGAGATCCGTCCGCTCAAGGAGATGACGGGCGAAGACTGGTTCAACGAGGTGTTCTTCGATCGTGTGAGGGTTCCGATCGAGAACGTGGTGGGCGAGATCGGCGGCGGTTGGGACGTCATCTTGAACGTGCTCTCGCACGAGCGCGCCTCGGCTTCGCCGCATGCGCGGCTCGAGGCCGAGCTGACGCTGTTGCGCGATCTGGCGCGGCGTGTGCCGTACGGGCGCGGCGTTGCCGCCGACGATCCGGTGATCCGTCAGCAGCTCGCGCGCTTTACGATCGAGGTGATGGCGTTGCGCGTGAACGCCTATCGCAACGTCGCGACGATCGAGCGCACGGGAGTGCCGGGTCCGCAGGGCTCGACCCAAAAGCTCGGCTGGAGCGAACTCGACCAGCGCATCAAGGATCTCGCCTGCCGGATGCTCGGTCCCTTCGGGCTGCTGCTCCCGGGCGATCCGCTCGCCCCCGACGGGGGACACTGGGCACACGAACAGCTGTGGTCGCGCGCTGCCACGATCTACGCCGGGACATCCGAGGTCCAGCGCAACATCATCGCCGAGCGCGTGTTGGGGCTGCCTCGCTGAACGCGAGTCCGACGCCGACGGGGAAGGCCGGCGTCGGGAGAGATTCGACTTGCCTTCGCGAGCCTTGCTGATATAGCGTCAGATTTCGCAACGCCAGCGAAATCACGGGCTTGCGCGGCGCCCTCGGCGCCGTTCCGCAGGAGAAGCCGATGCCGCTCTCGGGACCCGAAGTGCTCGCCCCCGCGCCGCGGGATCCGGAGCAGAAGTACTGGGACCCGGCGCTGCAGACGCTCGCGCCCGAGCGCCGCCGCCGGCTTCAGGACACGCGCGTGCGCGAGCTCGTGAGGCGCTGCTTCGAAACGCCGGTTCCGTTCTATGCGCGCAAGCTGCGCGCCGCCGGTGTCACGAATCCCGACGACATCAAGGGCGTCGATGATCTCCAGCACATCCCGCTCACCGTGAAGCAGGAGCTGCGCGATAGCGAAGCCGCGGCGCCGCCGATCGGCGACTACCGATTCACGAGCCTGCGCGAGTGCGTGCGCGTTGGACAATCGACCGGAACCACCGGGACGCCGACCACGATGATGTGGACGCGCCGCGACATCTGGGTCGAATACGAATCGGCGGCGCGCCTGTACTGGCGGAGCGGCTACCGCCCCGGGATGCTCGCGACGCATGCGCACCCCGCCTACCTCTACGGCGGCGGCGTGATGCTCTCCGGTTCCTACGAATACTTCGGGCTGACGAATCTGTGGGTACCGCCGCCGGACACCGACGAGCTGGCCGAAATGGGAATCCGCTCGTGGATGCGCTTCAAGCCGGACATCCCGTTCGTCGGCTTCTCGCTCGGACGCTATTTCGAGGTTTGCGCGAAGCTGAAGCTCGATCCGATGAAGGATGCGGGCCTGCGGATTCCGTCGCTGGGCGGCGGCAAGGGCATGCCGCTCATGACGGCCGGCCTCGAATGCTACGCGTATCTGGGCGGCGCCTGTCCGCAGTCTCCGGGCGCGCACGTGAACGACGACTGGGCAATCGTGCAGGCGGTCGATCCCGAGACCGGCAGGGAAGTTCCGGACGGCGAATGGGGCGATCTCGTCGTCACGACGCTCGATCGCGACAACGGCATGCTGCGCTACGACCTCGAAGAAGCCTGCTCGATTACGCGCGAGGCCTGCCCCTGCGGTGAGACTTCCGTGCGCGGCTTCTGGGGCGGCCGCTTCAAGGATCTGCTCACCTGCCAGGGAAAGCGCTTCCAGGCCTCCGAACTCGAGAAGGCGCTGCGCACGGTGCCTGCCGTGACGAAGCCGTCGCTCGAATGGGTCGTCGTGAAGCCACGCCAGGCTGAGGCGAAGCTCTGCGTGCGCGTCGAACTCGCCGAGGGAGACGCGAAGGCCGCGGCGAGCGCCTGTGCGGCGGCGATTCTGCGGGATCTCGAGATCGAGGCGAACGTCGAAATCGTGGCGCGGGAAACGCTCCCGCGCTCGGGTTACAAGGCCACGCGCGTCGTCGACGCGTGAGGCGAGGGGGATGCGGATGCGGTTCAAGGACAAGGTTGCGATCGTCACCGGAGCGGGGCAGGGGATCGGCGAGGGCTATGCCAGGGCGCTCGCGAAGGAGGGCGCCGCGGTCGTGATCGCCGAGCTGTCGGCGGATCAGGGCCAACGGGTCGCGAAAGAAATCACCGCGGCCGGCGGCCGCGCGCTCTTCGTCGAGACCGACGTCTCGTCCGAGGCGTCGACCCGTGCGATGGGCGAAACCGTGCGCCGCGAACTCGGAGGTGTCGACTACCTCGTCAACAACGCCGCCATCTACCACGACATGGAGATGCACGGCCTGCTCACCGTCCCGTTCGATTACTACACGAAATTCATGGCCGTGAACATGCACGGGTGTCTGCTGGCGACGCGCGCCGTCTATGAATCGATGGTCGAGCGCGGCGGTGGAGCCATCGTCAACCAATCGTCGTCGGCAGCCTGGATGGGCGCCGGCTACTACGGCATCGCCAAGCTCGCGATGCATGGGATCACCCAGTCGCTGGCGCGCGAGCTCGGGCCGCGCAAGATCCGCGTGAACGCGATCGCGCCGGGACCGACCGACACCGAAGCCACACGCAAGGTCGTGCCCGACGTCTACAAGAAGATGCTGCTTGCGAGCATGCCGCTCGGCCGGATGGCGCAGGTCGACGAGATGGTCGGCGCGTGTCTGTTCCTGCTTTCCGACGAAGCGTCGTTCATCACCGCCCAGATCCTGGCCGTCGACGGCGGGCAGATCATGAGGGTGTGACGGCGATGGCAAGCGGGCGGGGCGATGCCGGAGGCGCCGAGGTGCGCACGCTCGATCAGAGCGGACGCGAGCTCGGGCCGCGTGCGCTTGGCACGCGCCAGCGCCTGCTCGAGGCGACCGCGGATCTGCTCAAGGAGAAGAGCGTCCGGAACATCTCGGTCGTCGACATCGCCCGCAAGGCCAACACTTCGCCGGCGACGTTCTATCAGTATTTCAAGGACGTGGGCGAGGCGACGCTGCGACTGGCGGAGCTCGCGGCGGAAGAAGTCCCGACCGTCGTCGAGCTGATCGACGGCTCCTGGCGCGGGCAGAAGGGGCTCGAGACCGCGCGCGCGCTCGCGACGGCCTTCGTGAATCATTGGGACGTGCACCGATCGGTGTTGCTCGTGCGCAACCTCGCCGCCGACGAGGGAGACCGCCGCTTCCAAAAAGTGCGCCGCGAGGCGCTGACGCCCGTGATCGTCCATCTGGCGCGCAAGATCGAGGAGTCGCAGGAACAGGGAAGAATCGCTGCGGAGCTGCACCCCTACGCCGCCGCCGCTGCGCTCGCCTCGATCCTCGAGCGACTCGCCGCCTACCACAAGGAGCTCGAATACTTCGGCGCCACCCGCGAGCATCTGGTCGAAACCTGCGCGCGCATCCTGTTCCAGACCGTGACGGGTCGCGGTTCACCGTAGGCTCGCGACGTGCACACCGCGTCCACAGCTGCCTGCTGATGTTCCATTTCGATTTTCGGACCTGGCGGAAGATGCTCTCGCTCGCGTGGCGCGAGAAGAATCCGCGAAACCGCGGGAAGCTGCTCTGGACGTTGCTCGTCGTGGTTCCCGCCGTCGCGAGTTTTCACGCGCTCTGCTTCGGGCTCGATCCGATCCTGTTCCCGTCGTTGCGGCGCACGCAGGTGAAGGCTCCCGTCTTCATTCTAGGCCACGCGCGCAGCGGCACGACGCTGCTGCATCGCTTGATGAGCAAGGACGCCGATCGCTTCAGCGCCTTCCTGCTCTACGAACTCTTCCTGCCTTCGCTGCTCCAGAAACGTGCGGTCCGGTTGTTGGGGGTGCTCGACGCGCGTTGGTTCGGCGGCGCGGTCGAGCGACGCATCCGCGCGTGGGAGGAGCGAAAATTCGAAAAGACGCATCATCTCCACCCGATGGGCCTCACGGAGCCCGAAGAGGACGACGGGGTGCTGACGTACTCCTGCGCCTCGGGCGCCTGGATCGTGCGCTTCCCCTATCTCGGAGAACTCGATTTCTATCACGTCGACGAGCGCTCCGATCCTGAGCGGCGCCGCCTGATGCGTTTCTATCGCGAGTGCGTGCGCCGCCAGCTGTGTCTGAACGGCGGGGATCGGATCCATCTATCGAAGAATCCGATCTTCGCGGGCCGTGTCGAGGCCCTGATCGAGACTTTTCCAGACGCCCGATTCGTGGTGCCGTTCCGGAATCCCTACGAGACGATTCCCAGCCTGCTCAAGCTGATGAAGGTGGCCTGGCGGATGCGTCGCTGGAGCGATGACGAAATGCAACGCTCGCTCGCGGTGCTGGCGGAACAGTCATTTCACACCTATCGCCATCCGATCGCGGTGCTGGCGCGGCACCCGGAGACGCTGCACGCGATCGTCGACTACGCCGAGCTGATCGCACAGCCGCGCACGGTGGTCGAGGAGGTTTACCGCGCACTGGGTCTTGCGATGACTCCCGGCTACGAAGCGGTTCTCGACGCCGAGGAGCGCCGGGCGCGCGAGCACGAGACGACGCACCGCTATGATCTCGCGGAGTTCGGTCTGCGTGCGAACACGATCCGCCGCGAGCTGGCGGATCTGTTCGCGCGATTCCACTGGCAGGAGCCGGCCCCGCGCGGCGTTGCCGGTCGCGAGGCTTGAGGCGATGAAGCGCGACGACGCGCCGAAAGAGCTGCGTGCGAGCGTCGTCCTGCGCCAGGCGTGGGATGATCTCCTCGGCCAGCTC
>JANNIY010000070.1:0-2094 GCA_031405455.1 Deltaproteobacteria bacterium
AGCCGCCTGCGCGGGGTCGCCCGGCCCGCGCACGCGGGGCACTGAGCGTGCTCGCGCGCCTGATCGAGGTTTGCGCCCGACGGCCGCTGCTCGTCTTCCTCGCTGTCGGCCTCCTCACGCTCTGGGGCATCCTGGCGCTTCGGAGCACTCCGCTCGACGCGCTTCCCGATCTCTCCGACACACAGGTGATCGTCTTCACGGAGTGGATGGGACGCAGTCCGAACCTGGTCGAGGACCAGATCACCTACCCGATCGTGACGACCTTCCTCGCCGCGCCCAAGGTCAAGGTCGTGCGCGGCTTCACGATGTTCGGCATGTCCTTTGTCTACATCATCTTCGACGACGGGACCGACATCTACTGGGCGCGCAGCCGCGTGCTCGAATATCTGGTGAAGCTCCAGGGCCGCCTGCCGCCCGGTGTAGCACCGCAGATCGGACCCGACGCGACGGGCGTGGGCTGGGTGTTCGAGTACGCGCTCGTCGACGAGAGCGGTCGCTACGACCTCCAGCAGTTGCGCAGCTTCCAGGATTGGCACCTCCGCTATTGGCTCTCCGCCGTCCCCGGCGTCGCCGAGGTGGCGAGCCTCGGGGGCTATGAAAAGGAGTACCAGGTCGAAATCGATCCGGTGCGCCTCCAGGCCTTCAATCTCTCGATCGCCGACGTCGCGGCCGCCATCCGCATGTCGAACGGCGACGTCGGCGGCCGCGTGCTCGAGATGGCGCAGCACGAGTATGCCGTGCGTGGCCGCGGCTACATCCAGAATCGCGAAGACCTGGCGAAGATCGTCGTGACGACGAACGCGGCCGGCACGCCGGTGCAGCTCGGAGATCTCGCGCGCATCCAGATCGGCGGGAACATCCGGCGCGGCTTCGCCGAGCTCGACGGTACGGGCGAGGTGGTGGGTGGCATCGTGGTCATGCGCTTCGGCGAGAACGCGCTCGACGTGATCGGGCGCGTCAAGGCGAAGCTCGTCGAGCTGGCGCCGGCCATGCCCCCCGGAGTGCGGGTCGTCACCACCTACGACCGCTCGGACCTGATCCGCGCCTCCGTGCGGACACTCAGCGAGAACGTCGTCCAGGTGATGGTCATCGTCTGTGCGACGATCGTGATCTTCCTCTTCCACTTCCGCTCGGCGCTCGTGCCGGCCATCATGCTCCCGATCGCCATCCTGCTCTCGTTCATTCCAATGTCCGCCATGGGCCTCACGACGAACATCATGTCCCTGGCCGGGATCGTCATCGCGATCGGCGACATGGTGGACGCTGCAGTCGTGCTGGTGGAAAACGCACACCGGCGGATCGAGCGCGCCGGTCCAGAAGCAAACCGGACCGAAATCGTGATCGCTTCGGTGAAGGAGTTGGGCCCGCCAATCTTCGGCTCGCTGCTCGTGATCGCGATCGCCTTTTTGCCGGTCTTCACGCTCGAGGCCCAGGAGGGGAGACTCTTCAAGCCACTCGCCTACACCAAGACGCTGGCGATGGTCTTCGCCTCGATCCTATCCGTGACGCTCGTGCCCGCGCTGATGGTGCTTCTGCTGCGGGGGCGCATCCGAAAGGAAGTCGATAACCCGGTGAACCGGTTCGTGCGCGCGGCCTACACGCCCGTGCTTCGCTGGTCCCTCGTGCACCGGCGGGCGTTGGTGCTGGCGGTGGTCGCCGCCCTCGGCCTGACCCTGATTCCCTTCTCACGCCTCGGATCCGAGTTCATGCCCCCCCTCTACGAAGGCAGCGTCCTCTTCATGCCGGTCAGCGTCCCGGGCATCTCGATCGAAGAGGCCAAGCGCCTCGTCCAGGAACAAGATCGACGCCTGAAAGCGATCCCCGAAGTGGCTTCCGTCTTCGGCAAAGGCGGCCGCGCGGAGACGCCGACCGACCCGGCCCCGCTCTCGATGATCGAGACGGTGATCACGCTGCGCCCGCGCGATGAATGGCGCGCAGGACTCGACTTCGACGCTCTGCTCGCCGAGATGGACGCCGCCGTGAAGACTCCGGGCCTGCAAGCCGCCTGGACGATGCCGATCAAGGCGCGCGTCGACATGCTCACCACCGGCATTCGCACTCCGATCGGCATCAAGATCTTCGGCGCGGACCTCG
>JANNIY010000071.1:0-12906 GCA_031405455.1 Deltaproteobacteria bacterium
CGCTGCCGGCCGGCGCTACCGACAGCCAGGACGAGATGGCTGCCGCGGAAGCGAAGCTGCCGCACGTGCCGGCGCCGAGTGCTGCCAGCGCGGCGGCTCCGGATGTCTCCGGACCGGCCTCGCTCGAGCCGCCCGCCGCCATCTCCATGCTCCAGGAAGGCGGCCTGATCGACGGCAAGCAGTATGCGGGCCGGCGCATCTCGCTCGACTTCAAGGACGTCGAGATCGCAGACGTGCTGCGCCTGGTCGCCGAGGTCTCGGACCTCAACGTGATCGCGGGCGACGAAGTGAAGGGCAAGGTCACGATCCGCCTGATCGACGTTCCCTGGGATCAGGCCCTCGACGTGATCCTGCTGACGAAGGGTCTGGGCTTCATGCGCGTGGGCAACGTGCTTCGCATCGCGAGCGCCGACGTGCTCTCGAAGGAAGAAGAGGCGCGTCTGCAGGAGCGCCGCGCCAAAGAAAAACTCGAAGACCTGGTCGTGAAACTCCAGCCCGTGAACTACGCGAAGGTCAACGACGTTTCGTCGATGGTCCAGCGCCTGCTCACGCCCCGCGGAACGGTGAACATCGACAAGCGCACGAACACGCTGATCATCAAGGACATCGCCTCGGTGATCGACGAAGCCACGGCGCTGATCAAGGCGATCGACACCCAGACGCCGCAGGTGATGATCGAGTCGAAGATCGTCGAGGCCACCCTCGACTTCACCCGCGAGTTCGGCGTGGTCTGGGGCATCGGCAATCCGCTGATTCCCGTGGGCAACGAGGACTTCTCGCTCAACAACAACGCCGAGTTCCTGAACCCGGTCGGTGCGACGAACGGCCTCTACGATCTCGCCGCCTCCATCTGGGACGACAAGATCGACCTGCACCTGACGCTGCAGGCAGCCGAGGCGAATGGCGATGGCAAGGTGATCTCGAGCCCGCGCCTGGTGACGCTCGACAACAGCCCGGCGAAGATCGAGCAGGGTGTGTCGATTCCGTTCCAGACCTTCGAGAACGGCGATGCCCAGCTCGAGTTCGTCGACGCCGTGCTCTCGCTGAACGTGACGCCGCACATCACGGCCGACCGCAGCATCATCATGAAGGTCAAGGTGAGCCGGAACGCGCCGGACGACAGCATCGTCACGCTGACGGGCTCGCCCGCGATCCGCAAGAACCAGGTCGATACCGAGACCCTCGTGAAGGATGGCCAGACGCTGGTGATCGGTGGCATCTACGTGGTCGACACCGCAGAGAAGCAGTCTCGGGTGCCCTATCTGCACTCGATTCCGCTGCTCGGCGCGCTGTTCCGGAGCGACTCGGTCGCAGACCGCCGCAAGGAGCTGCTGATCTTCATCACGCCGCGCATCGTCGTGGGACCGGCGGTCGCGAGCTGAGGCCGATTCCATAATTTTCCGCAGAGTCCGTTGAAATGGGCGCGGGGGAGCTTCGGCTCCCCCGCGTCGTCTATACTGCCGCGCGTGGCGGGGACCCGAACGGTGTGGCTCATCGGAATGATGGGCGCAGGCAAATCCAGCATCGGGCCGCGGCTCGCCCAGCGCCTCGGCTGGCGCTTCATCGATACGGATGCCGAGGTGGAACGCGCCGTGGGTCGCCGCGTAGCCGAAATCTTCGATCTCGAGGGCGAGGCTGCCTTCCGGCGCCACGAACGCGCGGCGATCGACGCGTGCCGCGGGGAAGCTGCGGTCGTCGCGCTCGGCGGTGGCGCGATCGCCCAGCCGGGCGAGAGCGAGCGCCTGGCCGGCACGGGGATCGTCGTCTATCTGCGGGCGCGCCCCGAAACGTTGCTCGCCCGCGTGGGCGACGCGAGCAGCCGACCGCTGCTGCGGGGCCTCGGGCCCGCGGCGCAGAAGGCCCGGCTCGCCGAACTGCTCGCGCAGCGGCAGGGCGCCTACGAATCCGCAGCCGTCGTGATCGATACCGACGACGCGCCCCTGGAGTCATTGGTCGAAAGTCTGGCCCGGCGGGTCGAGCAGGAGGCGGGATGACGGCCGAGCTGCGGCCGCGCTCGCTCGAGGTGTTTCTCGGCGAGCGCAGCTATCCGATCCATCTGGGCGTGGGGACGCTCGCTGGCGCAGGCGACGCGATCGTCCGTCACACGAAGGCGAGCCACGCCGTGGTGGTCTGCGTGCCGAGCGTCGGACGGCGCTACGCGGGGACGCTCCTGCGTTCGCTTCAGCAGGCCGGCCTGCGCACGACGCGAATCAACGTGCCGGATGGCGATGCCGCGAAGACGTTGCGCCAGGCCGCGCGCCTCTATGAACAGCTGCTCGCGGGCCGCACGGACCGGGGCAGCGTCGTGGTGGCGCTCGGCGGCGGGGCCGTGGGCGATCTCGCCGGCTTCGCGGCGGCCACCTATCTGCGGGGCGTGGCGTTCGTCCAGGTGCCGACCACCGTACTGGCGATGGTCGACGCGAGCATCGGAGGCAAGGTCGCCGTCAACCTGCCGCAGGGGAAAAATCTTGTCGGTGCCTTTCACCAGCCCCGCCTCGTGTGGATCGACCTCGCGACGCTGCGCTCGCTCCCGCTGCGCCAGCGCGCGGCCGGGCTGGCCGAGGTGGTGAAGGCCGCGGTGATTCGCGACGCCGGTTTCTTCGCTGATCTCGAGCGCGACGCCGAGCGTCTGCTCGCGCTCGACGAAACGGCGTTGCTGCCGGCCCTCGAACGGGCGTGCGCGATCAAGGCCGAGGTGGTGAGCCAGGACGAGCGCGAGGAGGGGCTGCGGATTCTCCTCAACTTCGGGCATACGCTGGCCCACGCCGTCGAGGCGCTCACGGGCTACCGCAAGGTGCTGCACGGTGAGGCGGTGAGCATGGGCATGGCCTTCGCGGCCCGCCGTTCGGAGCAGCTCGGCTGCGCCCCGGCGGGCACCGCCGCACGGCTTTGCGTGCTCCTCTCGCGTCTGGGACTTCCGATCGAACTCCCGGATCGGCCGCGAAGCGCTTATCTCGCGGCGCTGAAGGTCGATAAGAAGAGGCGGGACGCGCGCATCCATTACATTGTGCTGCGCGGGATCGGGCGGGCCGAGGCGGTGCCGCTGACCGTCGCCGAGATTTTGCCGGCCAAGCCCGGCCGGCCGCGTGCCTAGGGAGGTCGAGGCGTGACACCGCGTTCCGAGCAGGCGCCGATGGGGCGCCAAGAGCCTGAAATGGCCGCTGATGCCTATGCGCTCGCCGAGGCTCATCGCCGCGCGGGACGCGCCGCGGAGGCGGAGCGTGTTGCCCGCGCTGGTCTCGAGCGCGAGCCGCGCGCACTGCGGTTGCGCGTGCTGCTGGCGCTCGCGCTGCTCGACCAGGACCGCGCTGCTGCGGCCGGGTCCGAGCTCGAACGCGGACTCGCGGCCGGCATGGAGTTTCCGACCGAGCTCTCCGAGCAGGAATTCGACGCGGCGTTCGAGAATGCCGAGCCCGAGGCCGAACAATTGATGGATGCGGATCGCGTCGCCGAGCAAGCGTTGCGCGAAGCCGAGCTGGGCCCGGCGGACGAGATCTCGCCGGCCGGTTCGGATTCCGTGTTCGCGACGCGCACGATGGCGGAGCTGCTCGAACGTCAGGGCGACCGCGCGGGTGCGGCGCGCATCCGCAACCGGATCGAGCGCACGCGCGAGGGAGCGGCGGCTCCGATCGCCGCCGATCGCCGCCGACAGCTGGTGAACGAACTCGAGCGCTGGCTCGTCAATCTTCGCAAGGAGGCGTGAGATGAGCTTCGCAGCCATGCTCAAGGAGATCGTCGAAGGTTGCGGCGGCGTGATCGGCGCCGCCTTGATGGGCAATGACGGTGTTCCCATCGAAGAAGTGATCTCCGAAGACGCCTGGGAAGGCGGTCTCGGCGAGGAGATCGGAAACGCGGGCGTCGAGTTCGGGCGGATTCTCGACGAGATCCGCAAGGCTTCGGATGCCATGTCGGCTGGCGCGGTGCACGAGACGGTGATCGCGCTCGCCCGCTTCACGCTGATCTTCCGCGGCGTAGATGCCGAGACGTTCCTGGTCGTGATCCTCGCGCCGGATGGCAACCTGGGCAAGGCGCGCTATCTCATGCGCAGGCAATTGCACGCGATCCGCCAGGAGCTCTGAGCCTTCAGCGCGAAGCCCCCGGCCTCTGCCCGACACCAGGAGCCACGGCCATGCCCGAGCTGCGACGCTTTCTCGTGGTGCACGGTCCGAACCTGAACCTGCTCGGCAGCCGGGAGCCCGAGACCTACGGCACGACGACGCTGGACGAGATCAACGACGGTCTCGCCGCAGCCGCCAAGGAATGGGACGCCGAGGTCGAGTGCTTCCAATCGAACCACGAGGGAGCGGTGATCGACCGCATCCACGAAGCGATCTCGTGGGCCGACGGCATCCTGATCAACCCCGGCGGCCTCAGCCATACGAGTGTCTCGCTGCGCGATGCGCTCGTGGCCTCGGCGCTGCCCGTGGTCGAGGTGCACCTCTCGAACATCTTCGCTCGCGAAGAATTCCGTGAACACTCATATGTGTCTGGAATCGCGGTGGGGGTGATCTCGGGTTTCGGGGCCCTCGGCTACCGCCTGGGGCTGCACGCCCTGCTCGAGCACGTCGAGCGCGCGCAGCGCTAGCGCGCGGTGGCGGTGCCCTGGCGCCTGTTGCTCGACGGCCCGGGCGATGGCCCCTGGAACATGGCCGTCGACGATGCGCTGCTGCGCTCGGCGTGCCTGGGCGCTCCGCCGACACTGCGCTTCTACACCTGGAACGGAGCCTGGCTCTCGCTCGGCCTTTCGCAGCGGCTCGCTGCCTCACAGCTGGCGTCGTGCCGCCAGGCGGGCATCGGAATCGTGCGCCGCGCCACGGGGGGCCGCGCCGTGTTGCACGGCTCGGATCTCACCTACGCGGTGGCCGCGCCCACCTCGCAGCTGCCGGCGGGTCTACACGCCAGCTACGCGCTGCTCGGGGAGGCCCTGCAACAGGGGCTCGCGAGGCTCGGAATCCTCGTCGACCGCAGTGGCCCGCCGGCCCCCCAGCCACGGACGCAGGCGTTCGATTGCTTCGAGGCGCTGGCCGCGGATGAACTCTGCGTCGCCGGGCGAAAGCTCGCCGGCAGCGCGCAGCGCCGGAGCGGGGAGGGGGTGTTGCAACACGGCTCGTTGCGGCTGGCACCCGAATCCGCGGCGATCCGCGCGGCGGCGGGCCTCGAATTGGGGGCGGCCACGAGCCTCTGCGAGCTGGGCTTTCCACTCGCCGCCGAGGCGGTTCGCGAGGCCCTCGCCGCTGGTTTTGCGACGGTGCTGGGAATCCGATTCGAGCTCGCGACGCTCGCACCCGGCGAGCATGCCTGGGCACTCGAACGCGCCGCCAGCTACGCGACGGCCTTCGAATCGCCCACCCCCGCGGGATTCTCAAGAGACCCCGTCGCTCGCCGATAGATACATGCGCAGGGGGATTTCCCCCATCAATTGCTCACCCTTGAGGCGCCGGTTGGCCGCGAACAAGCGCAAAATCCTGGAAGCCGCCCGCAAGTACGCGCAGAAGGGCGCGAAGGAGCGGGCACTCAAGGAGTACGAGCAGCTCCTGCGCCTCGATCCGAAGGACGCGAAGCTGCGCCTCGAGATCGGTGACGCCTACCGGCGTTGGGGTCAGGTCGAGGACGCGATCGCGGCCTACACCAAGGTCGCCGATCAGTACATGAAGGAAGGCTTCGACGCCCGCGCCGTCGCCGTCTTCAAGCAGATCCAGAACCTCGCGCCCGACCGCTTCGATTCCTACGAGCCGCTCGCCGAGCTCTACCAGCGCATGGGCCTCACGGCCGAGGCCATCTCCGCGTTGCAGACGGCGGCCGATGGCTTCCATCGCTCCGGCAAGAAGCGCGAGGCGCTCGGGCTCCTACGCAAAATGGCGACGCTCGACCCGACCAACACCAGCAGCCGGCTGAAGGTCGCGGATCTGCTGCGCCAGGAGAAGCTGATTGCGGAGGCGATCGACGAGTACGAAGAGGTTGCCGCAGAGCTGCAACGCCAGGGCGTGACAGAAGGCGTGGGGACCGTACTCGAGCGCATCCTCGAGCTCGAGCCCGATCGTCCAGCGACGGTGAAGATGTTCGCGCAGAACCTGCTTGCGCGCGGACTCGGCGAACGCGCCGAGCCCTATGCGAAGCGCCTGCTCGATGCGAACCCCGCGGAGACCGAGTACTACGATCTGCTCGCCGACGTCTACCGCTCGCAGCAGCGCGAGGATGCGCTGAAGGATGTCTATCGCCGCCTCGCGGATCTCTACCGCCGACGCGGCGACGAAGAGAATGCCCGGCAGATCATTCAACGCTTCGCGCCGCCCGATGCGCTCTCGGTCAGCGCGGGAGTCGCGAGCAGCGGCGAGATGCTGCTCGAACACGAGGCGACGATCGACGACGAAGGCTCGTTGATCGATGACGAATTTCTCGACGATGGCCTCGGTGAAGACCTGCTGGAGGAAACGTCGGGACCGGCGCCTGCGGCAGCGACACCGCAACGCATGCAGGCCGAAGAGACGGTGCTCCAGCCGCCGGCTCGCGGCGGCCGGGAAGCGGCCCCGAAGACGTCGTCGCAAGGGGATCCCGAGCAACTCTTCGCCGAGGCGAGCGTCTACTTGCGCTATGGCAAGCGTGCGCAGGCGATCGAGAATCTGCACGCGATCCTGGTGCAGAACCCGCGCCACCGGGCGGCCCTCGAAAAACTCGGGGACGCCCACGCCGATGCTCGCGAACCGCAGGAAGCGGTCGAAGCCTGGCTGCGCGCGGCGGAGCTGGCGCGCGAAGAGGCCGACCTCTCAGCGCTCGAAGTGTTGCGCGATCGCATCGCTGCCCTCGACGAGGTCGCTGCGGCGCAGGTGAGCGAGTGGTTGCCCGCGCGCGCGGAAGAACCCGCGAGCGAATCCGATCTCGGCGCGGCGGCTTCGGATCTCATCGAGGTCGAGCTGCCCGAAACCGAAACGACGCAGGAGCATGCGGAGCCGGAGTTCGAGCTCGGCGACATCGAGATCGACGTCGACGCCTCCGCGCTCGACGAGGAAGATCCCGCGGCGCAAACCGAGCATTCCGTGCGCCCAGCGACTTCGGTGGCGCCGGCTCCGGCGGGCGCGAGCGCCTCGACCTCCCAACAGATCAGCGAAGATCTCGAGGAGGCGGATTTCTACTACCAGCAGGGCCTGCACGGCGAGGCGGAGGGGATCTACCAGCGCGTCGTCGCGCAGGCGCCGAACCACCCGCTGGCGTTGGTGCGGCTCGGCGAGATCGCGGCCGCACGCGGCGCCGATCCGGGCAAGACCGGCAGCGGCTTCGCAGAGTCGAGCCCCGAGGCGGACGAGCCCGAGGTCGCCATGGATCCCGAGTTCGGCAGCGATCTCGCGGATTGGAGCAATGAGCCGAGCGGCGCGGAGCACTCTCCCGTGGCGAACGCTCTGGCGTCGGCGAACGATCTCGAAATCGAGATCGAAGACGAACCCGCCGGCGAGCCGCAGGCGTCCCTCGCAGAGGCTGCCGCCGATGCCTCGAGCGAGGCTGAGGTGGCTTCGCTCGCGAGCCCGGAACCCGAGCCGATTGCGGCCGCCGAGCCGCAGGTCGATTTCTCCGAACCCGAAGAACCGCTCGACCCGGATGCCGATACGGCTTCCGACACGAGTGCGAGTGACCCGACCGCGCCGATTTCGGCGGGCGACGAGGCCGGGTTCGATCTCGCCGCTGAACTTTCGGATGCTTTCGATGACGATCGCAATGGCGCCTCGGCGAGCGGTTCGAGCGCCAGCGACGACGGTTTCGCATCGGTGTTTGGCGAATTCAAGAAGGGCGTGAGCCGCATGCTCTCGGAGGGCGATCACGAGGCCCACTACGATCTGGGCATCGCCTACCGTGAGATGGGCCTGCTCGGCGACGCCGCGTCCGAGTTCCGCGCGGCGATGGGAAGCCCGGCGCGGCGCCTCGATTGTCTGCACATGCTCGGCCTGTGCACGCTCGAGCAGGGCACGCCGGCCGTCGCGGTGCAACACTTCGAAGAGGCGCTCGCCGCTCCGGGCTCGACGCCGGAACAGCAGCTGGCCGTGCGCTTCGAGCTCGGTCGCGCCTTCGAGGCGCTCGGTGATCGCGTGCGTGCACGAGCCGCCTTCGAGGCCGTCGCCGCCGTCGACCCGACGTTCTGCAACGTCGAGGAATGTCTCGAGCGCGTCGACGACGAGGCCAAGCCCGAAGCCTCCCAGGCGGCAGCTGACACGGAGTTCGAGTCGTTCGACGACCTGATGGGCGAGAGCGCGGATCCCGTCGAAATCGCCCCGGCCGCGCAAGAGAACTTCGACGACGTGATCGCCGAGGCCAATGGCGAAGAGGACGAGCCGCAAACCCTCGAGTCGCCGATCGACGACGAGCCCGAGGCCCGCGCGCCGGCGCCTCGCGTCGCGAAGCCCGGCCGCGCAGAACCCGCCAAGCCGGCGCGCAAGAAGAAAATCTCTTTCGTCTGAGGAGTCGCAGTGGAGCACCTGCAACATTTCGGGCTCGCCGAAGATCCCTTCCGCAACGAGCCGCGCCTGGAGACATTCTTCGAGACGCATGCCAACCGCGATGCGCTGCGCCGCCTCGAGCGCGGACTGCGCCAGGCCAAGGGCCTGCTCGTGCTGGTGGGCGATGTCGGAGCGGGCAAGACGATGGTGGTGCGCCGGCTGCTCGAGAACCTCGAGGAAGAAGTCTTCGATGCGAGCATGCTCGTCGTGCTGCACGGCGCGGCGGATGCCAGTTGGATGCTCGGTCGCTTCGCCGCGCAGCTCGGGATCGAAGAGCCGGCGCGCGAGCGCGAGGCCCTGCTCGCCCAGATCTACGACAAGCTCGCGATCATCCGGGAGGATGGGCGCCACGCGGTGCTGATCATCGACGATGCGCAGGCGCTCGCCGCAGACACGACGCTCGCCGAGGTGTGCGGGCTGCTCAAGCTCGAGTACGAGGAGCGCCGTCTGCTGTCGCTGGTGTTGGCCGGCGCGCCGAGTCTCGAGTTGGCGATTGCAAACGATCCCGGGCTCGCTCATCGGGTCGACGTGAAGGTGCGGCTCGACCCGCTCGATCCGACCGGCGCGGCGGCCTACCTGGCGCACCGGCTCGATGTCGCCGGTGGAAATCCCGCCATCCTCGAAGCGGGCGCCGTCGCCGCATTGCATGCGCTGGGCGGTGGCCTGCCGGGTCGCATGAACACGCTCGCCGACAATGCGCTGTTCGAGGCGTTTCTGTGCGGACGTCCGAAAATGACACGCACCGATGTCGAGCGCGCGCAACGCGATCTGGGCATTGGGGAGGCGCCTGCGGCGAGCCCCACCGCCGTGCCGGAGGCGCGCAAGGCCGTGGCGCAGGCTCCGGCGCCGGCTCCCGAGCGCGGCATGCGCCATTTGAACTTCCCGGCCGGGGCCTCGGCGGAGGAGACGTTCGATTTCGGGATGGCGCGGCCGAGCGAGCAGCGTTCACGCCGCCCGACGCTCGAGATCATCGATCCGATCGAGGATTCGCTCGGCGACCTGGATTCCGAACTCGAAGCCGTGTTCGAGACGAGCGATCCGGTGCTGCCGCCGAGCTACGCGTCGTCAGCGCGGCCGCGCGCGCCGCGCAAGGCGCCGCCCAAGCAGCACCCGGACGAGAGTGGCGACGACCTGCTGATCGAGCTGCTCGAAGACTGACGCCGCGAGCTACCCGCCGGCAGCCCAGCGCGCGCGGGGAGGCCCGCCGCCGCTAGTCCTCTGGCTTTTCGGTGGCGACCTGAATGCGGTCTTGCACCGACACGACGCCGGGGACGCCTTCGGCGAGCTTCAGCGCCCGTTCCTTCAGCTTCTCGTCGCTGACGACGCCCGTTAGCGTCACCACGCCGCGTTCCACCCGGGCCGAGATCGCGACGTCCTCGAGATCATCGTCGTCGAGCAGCTGCGTCTGCACCATCCGGAACAGGGTGGGATCGGTGGCGTGCGTGCCGATTTCCTTCTCGACTTCCGCGATCCGGCGCTCGCTATCGCGCTGCTCGCCGCGCGCCGCAGCGAGCGAATCCTGCGCGGTCTTGGCGGTGGCCTCGCGCTCCGCCACGCTGGCGCGGGTCTCCGCGAGATTCTCGCGCAACGAGCCGAGTTCCTTCGACAGCGCAGCGACGCGGGCTTCCTCGCTATCGCCACAGCCGGTGGCGAGGACGCCCGCGAGCAACAAGCTGCCGAGACAGGCCCGCGCGTGCGCGCGGGCCTGTCCATTTCGATTACGTGACATCGCAATTCCCCGCGGATCGCTTCGATCCGGATGAGCGCCGTGCGGAGCGGACTCCGCCCAGGCGTCGGCTAGTCGGTCGCCTTCTCTTCGCCAGCGTCTTCGCCAGCGCCCACGGCGCTTTTGGCTGAATCGGCCGCGGAGTCGATCGCGGAACCGGTAGCCGCTGCGGCGCTGGAGGCGGCATTCTTCACGCCTTCGACCGCGTTTCCGGTCGCTGCCGACACGGCTCCGGCGGTGCCTTCGGCGGCAATCGCGGCGCCCGCCTTCGCGAGCGCGGTGGCAACCTGGGTGTTCGTCGGATCCTGACTCGCGGCGACCTGGCAGATCTCCACGGCTTCGCCGTACCGGCCGGCGCTCACGAACTCGAGACACGTCTCCGTTTCCATCGTGGGAGCTGCCTCCGTCCCTGCTGCGGTCGGCTGCACGGCGGAGACCGCCGGTGTGGCGGTTTCGGCGCCGCCCGCGGCGTCCGCGCCAGAGGTGGATTGGCTGGCATCCTGGCTACCGCATGCGAGGCCCGCGAGGGCGAGGATGAAGAGTGCTTTTCGCAACATGTGGAGTCCTCCAAAAGGGGTTGAATCGAGAAGAAGGCTTGAAGCGCTCGATGGCGCCGCTCGCGCGGCGTTCGAGAGGTTTCCAGGCTCGCGCAACGTTACCCGCCGGGAGGCGCGGAGGCGAGGGTTTTCGGAAAGTCGGGCCCGTAAACGTGAAGCAGGGTGGGGTGGATTCAGCACGCTCCAGGGCTGGCTGGCTCAGAGCGCCGCTCCCGTCGCCCGCAATCCCTCGATCTCGGCGTCGGCGTATCCGAGTTCCTGGAGAATTTCATCCGTGTGTTCTCCCCGCTGCGGGGGCGGGCGGCGCAGGCGGGTCGGAGTTTCGGAGAAGCGCACCGGGTTTCGCAGCAGGCGCAGGCGGCCGCGGAGCTCGTCCTCGATCTCGATCACGGTTCCGCTGGCGGCGACTTGCGGATCGGCGAGGAATTCCGCGAGATCGTTCGCGGGTGCGAGCGGCGCGCCGAAGCGCCGCGCGCGCTCCAACAAATCGGCAGTCTTCCAGCGCAGCAGCTCGGTCTCGAGCACTCCAAACAGCTCCTGCATGTGGACGAGGCGCTGGCCGAGATTCGTGCAGCGCGGGTCGTCGATCAACTCTTCGCGATCGAGCGCGCGGCAGATCGCCTGGAATTGGCGATCTTCGATGATCATCATCACCACGAAGCCATCGGCCGTGCGCCAGGTACGATGAATTTCCGGCGGACGGGTGGCGTTCGCAGCGGGCGATTCCGGCAGGAACGTCCGGTCGATCAGCACGTCGGGCAGGATGAATGCCGCGTAGGCGTCGAGCATCGGCACCTCGATGCGCTGCCCGCGTCCGCCGCTGCGCTCGCGCTCGAAGAGCGCTGCCAGCGTGGCATACACCGCCGTGAGTCCAGAGGTCTTGTCCGCCGCCACGCTCTGGACGAGCCGCGGCGGGCCTTGTCCTCCCTGCGTTCGCATGAAGCCCGTGAGCCCCTGGATCACGGTGTCGTAGGCAGGCTGATCCCGATACGGCCCGTCCGGTCCGAAGCCGTTGATCGACACGTAGATCAGCTTCGGGTTCTCCGCCGAGAGCTTCTCCCAACCGAGCCCCAGCCGATCGGCCACTTCCGGCCGCCAGTTCTCGAGCAGCACATCGGCGCGCCGCGCGATGCGAACCACCACGTCGACGGCGGCCGCTTGCTTCAGATCGAGCGCCAGCGAACGCTTGTTGCGGTTGAACTGAGCGAAGTACGCCGCGAAGCCGGCCTTGCCAGGTAGCCCGAGCCGGCGCGAGGTATCCCCCTGCGGCGACTCGACCTTGATCACCTCGGCGCCCAGATCTCCGAGCGTCTGCGAGCAGATCGGCCCCGAAACCACGTTCGTGAGATCGAGCACCGTGATGCCGCGCAGCGGCCCCGTCGCCTGGCCACCGATCTCGACCTGCATCACGCTGCCTCCTGATCCGCGGAACGGGTGGGGCGCCCATCCTTATTGATGGGGCATCCCTTCGAACTTATTGATTGGGCGTCCCTTCGAACCGGAAGCATTGGAGCGCCATCCGCAGCGCTTTTGCAAGCCTCGCGCAGCGCCCCGACACGCCGCGCCCGCCTTGCCCCGACCTCAGCCCCGTGCCAGTCTTTTGGGAACGCGGGAATAGCTCAGTTGGTAGAGCATCAGCTTCCCAAGCTGAGGGTCGCGGGTTCGAATCCCGTTTCCCGCTCCAGGATTTCGAGAGCGCTTCCGAGCAGTTGGCTCGGGGGCGCTCTCGTTACGGAAGCCCAAACTAGTCGCAGTGTAGCCACGGGTCGCGGCAGCATCACATGCCGCCGGCCCGCAGGCTCCTCGCCGCTTGGACGCAGGCTCTCACGCAATCTGCTTTTCGTGAGAGAATGCCTCTCGCCTGCGCTTCCGATGGCGGGCTACTCGAACCCGAGCCGAGGTACTCGTGTGACCCGCTTCGCTGTTGCGACCGCGCTTGCCCTTCTCGCGAGCCCTGCCGCCGCTTCCTCGCTGCTGATCGCTTCCAACAACACGTGTCACGCCTACGGCTGCGAGACCTGGGCCACTGTCACGGGGCTGCTCGACGGTGCGTTCGACGTCGTCACCGTTGTGGACGACTTCACCGATCTCGACCTGCATCACGCTGCCTCCTGATCCGCGGAACGGGTGGGGCGCCCAT
>JANNIY010000072.1:0-4764 GCA_031405455.1 Deltaproteobacteria bacterium
GGCTTCGTCTTCTGCGCTGAAGTGCAGGTGCATCGGATCCTGACCTGGGTGGGCGCAAATCCTACGATACGATCCGACCCCTATGCAACGAACGAGCGCGCCCCTCGCGTGCCAGACGCTCCCGGCGCTCGTGCTCGCGGCCGCTGAACAGTTTGGCGAGCGCAGCGCGATCGAGGATGGCGCCGTCCGGCTCTCCTTCCGGCAGCTCGCCGCCGCTGCCCTGCGCGCCGCGCGCGCCTGCATGGCGGCGGGAATCCAGCCCGGGGATTGCGTTGCGATCTGGGCGCCGAATCTGCACGAGTGGATCCTGGCCGCGCTCGGCCTGCAGGCTGCCGGCGGCGTGCTGGTTCCCATCAACACGCGCTGGAAGGGCGCCGAGGCAGGCTATGTCCTGCGAAAGTGTCGGGCCCGTCTGCTGTTCACCGTGGACGAGTTTCTCGGCACGCGGTATCCCGAGCTGCTCGCCGACGAGGATCTGCCTGCGCTCGAGGCGATCGTCTGCCTGCGAGGCGCGGCTCCGGGCACGCTCGCATGGTCGGAGTTTCTTTCGCGCGGCGAGGCCATCTCCGAAGCCGATGCCCGCGCGCGCGCCGAAGCGGTCTCGCCCGATGCGCTTTCGGATCTGCTCTTCACCTCGGGCACCACGGGCAAGCCCAAGGGCGTGATGACGACGCATGCCCAGAACCTGCGCGCCTTCGCCGCCTGGAGCGCAGTGGTGGGACTGCGCGAGGGGGATCGCTACCTGATCGTGAATCCCTTCTTCCATTCTTTTGGTTACAAGGCGGGCTGGCTGGCCTCGTTGTTGCGCGGCGCGACGGTGCTCCCGCAGCTCGTGTTCGACGTGCCGGCGGTGCTCGAGCGCGTGGGGCGTGAGCAGATCTCGGTGCTGCCGGGCCCTCCCACCCTGTATCAGTCGATCCTCGCCCACCCGGACCTCCCGAAGTACGACCTCTCGGCGCTGCGCCTGGCCGTGACTGGCGCGGCGGCGATTCCCGTCGAGTTGATCCACCGCATGCGCCGCGAGCTCAGTTTCGAGACGATCATCACGGGCTACGGGCTCACCGAGTGCTGCGGGATCGTCTCGATGTGCCGCTTCGACGACGACGCGGAGACGATCGCCACGACCTCGGGCCGCGCGATTCCCGACACCGAAGTGCGCTGCGTCGATCGCGAGGGCAAGCCGGTCCCGTGCGGCGAGCCGGGGGAAGTCGTGGTGCGCGGTTATCACGTGATGCAGGGCTATTTCGAGGACGCGGAGGAAACGCGCAAGACCATCGATGCAGAGGGCTGGCTCCATACCGGGGACATCGCGGTGATGGATGAGCGCGGCTACCTGCGCATCACCGACCGCATCAAGGACATGTTCATCACGGGGGGCTTCAACTGCTACCCGGCGGAGATCGAGAATCTGCTCTTCGGGCTCGCAGGCGTCGCGCAGGCGGCGGTGATCGGGATTCCCGACGAGCGGTTGGGCGAAGTCGGCAAGGCGTTCGTCGTGCTGCGCGCCGGGGCGGCCCTCACGCCGGCCTCCGTGATCGCCTGGTGCCGCGAGCACATGGCGAACTACAAAGTGCCGCGCGCCGTCGAGATCGTCGACGCGCTTCCCATCAACGCTTCGGGCAAGGTGATGAAGTACCAGCTCCGCGAGCGCTCGCAGGCCCCTGCCTAGCGAGCTTCGTCAGCGAACGTGCCAGCGAAGCGCGCAGCGAGTCGCAGGCGAACGCAGGCGACGAACTAGCCCTTTTTTCGCAGTCCCGAGAGCGCGAGGTCGACGATCGGGTCGACGAGCCGCGAGCTGAGCTTCCCGCCGCTGAAGAACAGGCGCACGGCGATCGGGCCGACGATCAGGTCGACGGCGAGGTCGAGATCGAGATCGCGCGGCAGCTCCCCGCGTGCGACGGCGCGTTCGAGCACGCGGACGAGCGGGCGGCGTCGCTCGCGCAGCACCGGATCGAGGAGTTTCGACAGGGCCTGGTTGTGGCGGCGTTCCCCGGCCAGGCTCGGCAACACCGTGCCGAGCGGCGTCGCATTGAAGAGTTCGAGGTAGTTGCGCAGCATCTTCTTCAGGTCGGCCACCAGATCGCCGGTGTCGACTTCCTCGAGCGCAGGCAGCAGGCTGAAGGCCTCCACCACGAGCGGCAGCTTCGAACGCCAGCGTCGGTAGATCGTGGCCTTCCCGACGCCAGCCCGGCTCGCGACGCCTTCCACCTTGAGCGCGGAGAAGCCGACGTCGGCGAGCAGTTCGAGCGTCGCGTCGAGGATGGCCTTGTGCGCCTCGTCGCTGCGCGGACGCCCGGCGCTGCTGCCGTTGGCGTTCGGGGCGTCGCTGGTTTCCGGGTCGCGATTCGTCCGCATAGCCTGACTGCTGCCCGCGAAATGGGTTCGAGACGGGCGGAAAACGGGTCGTCGGGCGCTTCCGCGGGGCGCCGCATTACGATACTGTACGTTCCGTTCTGATTCACCGCCCGGGGCTCCCCGGAGGCGTCAGCAGGGGAAGCGAGGCATGGCCGAGCGACCGCAGCGCTGGGATCTCGAGGTCGATGTCGTCGCGGTGGGGTCGGGGCTCGGCTCGATCGGCGCGGCCATCGCAGCGCACGATGGCGGCAGCCAGGTGGTCGTGCTCGAAAAGGCCGGCCGGCTCGGCGGCGTCTGCGGCTACGGCGGCGGCGAGGTCTTCGTCCCGAACAGCCACAAGATGCGCGAAGTCGGGATTGCCGATTCGGACGCGGCCGGCCGCGCGTACTTCGCGTTCTTGTCGGCCGGCTTCGCCGCGCCCGCGCACCAGCAGAAGCTGCTCGACACGATGCACACCGCGATCGAGTACTTCGAGCGCGAGGCGGGTGTGCGCTGGACGGCCGTCGAGGGGCTGCCCGATTACTACTACCCCGACGCGCCGGGCTCGCATGCGGGCGGCCGCTACCTGTCGGTGGAGCTGTTCCGCGGCGCCGATCTCGGCGAGTGGCAGACGAAGACCTATCCCATGACCCCGCACGTTCCACCGGGCGTGCTGCACCGCGAACTCTACGCCTGGGGCGGCCTCGCCAACGTCACGCGCTGGGATTACGAGCTGGTCGGCAAACGCCTGTCCGAGGATATTCGCAGCTTCGGGCCCGGCATGATGGCCTGGTTCATCAAGGCGGCGATGGTGGACCGTGGGATTCCGGCGCACGTCGAGACGCCCGTGCGCGAACTCGTCGTGGACGACGGGCGGGTCGTCGGTGTGCGCGCCGAACGGGCCGGCAAAGACGTGTTCGTGCGCGCGCGCCGCGGCGTCGTGCTCGGCGTGGGCGGCTACGACATGAACCGCGAACTCGCGCGTCAGTTCGAGGCCATGCCCGACTGGAACTCCGCGTGCCCGCCGCACCTCGACGGAGATCACCTCGTGATGGCGGGCGAGATCGGCGCCGCACTCGGCGCGGTGCCGCCCACCAACCTCGCGATGTTCTACGGCTACAACATCCCGGGCGAGGAACACGAGGGCAAGCCGCTCTTCCGCTCGTCCTGGGAGTGCGGCTGTCCGCACGCGATCTGGGTGAATCGCGCGGGCGAACGCTTCTGTGACGAATCGTTCTACAAGGATTATCAGCCGCGCCTGCGCCACTGGGACGGCCAGAAGCAGACGATGACGAACCTGCCGCCGTTCTTGATCTTCGATCAGAACTACCGCGATCGCTATCCGCTCGGCTCCTTCATGCCGGGCCAGCCGTTGCCCGAGGAGCTGGTCGTGCAGGCGGATACGCCGAGCGAACTCGCGGCCAGGCTCGGCATCGATCCCGTGCGTCTCGTCGCCACGCTCGAGCGCTTCAATCGCCACGCCGCGAACGGCGAGGATCCCGATTTCGGCAAGGGCTCGCGGCCATGGGCGGTGCGGCTGGTCGGCGATCCGAGCTACAAGAATCCGTGTGTGGGGCCGCTCGACAAGCCGCCGTTCTATGGCGTGCGACTCGTTCCGGTGTCGGTTGGGGTCAATTCGCACGGGCTCGCGACCGACACGAACGGCCAGGTGCTGCACGTGCGCGGGCAGGCGATCCCCGGCCTCTATGCCGTCGGCAATTCCGCGGCGCTGCTCGATCTCGGCGGCGGCTACCAGAGCGGAACCTCGAACATGCGCGCGATCGTCTGGGGCTACATCGCGGGCCGGCACGCGGCTGGGGTGGCGTGAAGTGGCCGAGGCCGAGTACACGACCAGCGCGAAGCTTCCGGTGGGGCTGATCTGGGATTTCGTCGCCGACATGGACAACTGGGCTCGCTTCGTCACGGGTTACCAGGGCCACGAGAAGCGCAGCGAAACCGAATCGCTGTGGACGCTGAAGGGCGATGTCGGCGTGCTTTCGCGCCGGCTGGTGTTCCAGGTCGAGATCACGGAGTGGAGCCCGGGCAAGCGCGCGGCGTTCCGCTTGAAAGGCGTGAACGAGCCGATGGAAGGCGAGGGCGTCTTTTCGCTCGAATCCGCTGCGGGCGGCGATGCAGCCTTGGCCAGCGCGCCGCGTCGCGGCGCCTGCCTGCGCTTCTTCGAGGCCGTCGTGCGCGCGCTGTTGCGGCTCGCCGGGCGTGCCCCGCGTCGCGAAACCCCAGCGCTCGCGGGCGGCGGCACGCGCCTGAGCTTTCGCCTGCGCCTCGACCCGGGCGGGCCGATGGCGCCCATGGTCAACGCCATGATGAAGCCGCTGATGCTGCCGGCGGCCGAAGGTCTGGCGAACCAGATCCTCGCCCATCTCGAGACGCAGGCGAGCGCCCACTGAAGCCCCGCTTCGCAGAGGAGAC
>JANNIY010000073.1:0-30085 GCA_031405455.1 Deltaproteobacteria bacterium
CCAATGCAACCACGGCAGCGGCCAGCCGAGCAGGATCATCAGTGCGAGCGCCACGAGTGTCCTGCGCGGCGAAAGGCCCGCCCGCTCGCCGAGCCCGGCGAAGCCCACCAGCACCAGCAACACCCACGGCTGGTAGACCCGGAACTCGAAATGATCGCCGCCCACCAGGAACGTGTAGTAGAGAAAATGGAAGGCGAGCGCGCCGCCCACCCACAGGCCCGTGAGCGTGCCCACATCCCAACCGCGCAGCCGCGCCACAAACGCCGGGCTGCGCAGCAAGCGTACGCCCGCCACGAGCGCGAGCACCAGCGCGATCCAATAGGCGTACTCGAGCAAGAAGGCCGCGAAGTAGCGTGCCCCCGCCTCGGGCCACGCCGCGATCTGTTTGGCGTAATACGTATTGGGAAGCCAGTAGCCGTAGGTCGCTCGCCGCCACAGCACGTGCACGACGGGAATCAGCAGCGGAAGCGCCGGGGCGAGGGCACGCAGCGAGAACGTGCGTGTCGGGAGCCAGCGCACGACGAGGATCGCAGCCGTCACCGCCGCAAACAACAGGCCATCGGGTCGCGTCAGCGCGAGCAGCCCTGCCGTGAGCGCAAGCCATGCCGAAGCCCCGCGCCCGGCGCTCGTGAACAGCGCCGCGTAGATCCAGGCGAGCAGCAGGAACCCGAACAGCGCCGTCTCGAGACCCGAGCTCGTCCAGGCCAGGAACGTGCGGTTCGTGAGCACGCCGAGCAGCACCAGCGCGAGCAGCAGCGTGCGGTGTGGCGCGAGCCCCGGCGAAAGCCGCAGCCGCAACACCATCGCCACCACGAGACCCAGGCTCCCCGCCGAGAAGCCGAGCGCGAGCCAGTTGGCCGCCACCGGCGGCTCGACGCCGAGCCCCCGCCAGACCCCATCCAGTAGCACCACCCACAGAAAGCTCGTGTAGCCCTCCACCGCCCGGAACGGCGGCGGATTCCAGGTATAACCCCACCCCTGCTGGCTGTTGCTCACGTAGCGAAACGCGATGTACGCGTCGTCGCACTGGAACCAGAACACCACCCACCCGACCAGCAGCGCCACCGCCGCCGCAGCGCACAACGCCACGCGCAGACCGATCTCGACGCGCGGCCGCGTCAGCATGGCTGCCTTCCCAACGCGCACGCGCCGATCCTCATGGCCTGGAAGCCTCCGCCGCCACCGCTTCGTCCCAGCTGAGCCCGCGTCGCACGCGGAAGCCATAGAGCACGATCGAATGATCGCGAATCCGCGCGAGCGCGTCCTTGCGAACGTGGAACTGGAGGCCGTCGGGAGTCTGGGCCAGGTAGTAGCGGCTGGCGAGTTCGGGGTGGTTGTCGAGGCCGCGGCTCATCTCGGTGATCACATCCGGCCGGCGTTCGAGCAGGATGTAATCCCAATCCCACTTCGAATGGCCGGGATGAAAAAACTTGACCGGCAGCTTCGCGATCTGGCGATCCGATTTCCCGAGCACGTCGATGGCGGGACGTTCAGAAAAATAGGCGGTCGTGCCGGCGCTGTGAAGCGCGATGCTCATCTCGGGCGGCGTCTGCTCGCGCAGATAGAACCCCATGCGCGCATTTTCGATGTTCTCCTGCCACCACAACGTCGGCGTCGTCGGCAGGAGCCACTCGCGGGTGGCGATGGGCGAGTAGAAGGCGAACGCGCCGAGCAGCGACAGCCCGACGAGCGCCAGCCGGCCCGCGGGCGCCAGAAGCCGCGGCGCGGATAGCCAACGCGCGAGCAGGGCCCGCACGGCGACGACGTGCAACACGCAGAACAACGCAACGGCCGGGACGAGGAACCGGCTGTGATAGGCCTTCAGCCAATCCCCTCCCACGCTCACGTCATAAACCAACAGCGCCAACACGCAGAGCAGTGCGAGTATGCACAGCGGATCTCGCCGCAGCCGCCACAGGCCCGCGAACGCGAGCGCGAACAGCAGCGGCGAAAGCGGCGTCAGCATCCCCCAGAGCTGGCGGCCGCCGCTTGCGAACACGTCCATCAGCGGCGCGCCCGTCGCCTTCAAATAGAACGTATTCGGAAGCGGATCGCCGTAGTAGAAGCTCCCGAACGCCAGAATCGCGAGGAGCGTCGCCGCGAGCAGCAGCGCTCCCTCGCCGGCAGAGCGCCAGGCGCTGCGGCCCTGAAGGAGCGCAAAACCGATGCAGACCGCATATACGAGACCGCCGTCGAGGCGCACCACGACGCCGAGCGCGAGCAGCGCCCACGCCGCGCGTGAGAGTCCGCAGCGCGCGCGCAGGGAGCTCGCCGAAAGCACGAGCGCGCCGAACACGCAGGCCGTGACGGGCGCAACGTCCGAACCCTGGAGCGACCAGATCGAAAGCGGCGCATACAACGCGACCGTCGCGGCCGCGAGCAGCGGCGCCGCAGCCTCGGGAGGCGAAAGCTCTCGGGCGAGCCGGTACGCGAGTGCAAGCACGACGATCAGCAGGCCCAGGTTCGCGAGCTGGATCAGCAGGCTCACGCGCAGCATGTCGACCGGCAGCGTGTGCAACGCCGCCATCGCGAGCGTGACGCCCAGGTTCGAGATGCCCTGCACCCGCTCGTCCGCGTTCCAGGCGAGACCCAGCCCGGCCGCAAAATTGTGCGCGTAGCGCAGCGAGATCATCGCGTCGTCCCAGAGCACGAAGATGCGCTCGCCTCCCAACACGAAGCTCGTGCGCCAGACGTAGAGGAGCCCCCAGGCGGCGTAGACCCCGGCGAGCAGCCAGGCTCGGGTCAATCGAGGATGCGCGCGAGCGCGCGCCGGACGAGCGCGACCGAGATGGGGTCGTAGAGCGCCCCTTCGAAGTACTCGCGGTAGCGCGCGAGCTGCGCCGTGAGCTGCGGCATCGTGTAGACGCGCCCATCGGCGATCGACGCGACGCGGCCGCCCTCGATCCTGAGCGAGCGCCCCGCGCGCCGATCGACGCCGGGGTTGATCACCGTCACGTTCGAGAGCACGACGCCCTGCGGCGGGAGGACGAGCGGTGCGGGGGGCGGCAGCGTCCAGACGACCGCGATCGCTGCCAGCGCCAGCAATCCGAAGAAGCCGAGAAGCACGCGCCGCCAGCTCATCTCAGCTTTTCTTCCGCTTGGACGCCCGCGCCCGCAGGCGCTCGCGCAGCCAGAGGATCGTGACACCGAGCACCGCTCCCGTCATCGCACGATCCATGTCCCGTTGCGCGTCCCATTCGTCGCCCTGTGTCCCCAGATAAGCCGACCCCAATTCGGGGCTCGCGACGCGGGCGACCCAGGATTCGATGCTCTCGTAAACCGCGCTCATCGCGAGCAAAACGATGAAAGGAATCAGATAGGCCCAGAAGCGGCGCAGGCGCAACACGCGCAGCGAGATTTCGCGCAGCGGGTAGATGAAGACCAGCCCAAACATGAAGTGCACGATGCGGTCGTAGTGGTTGCGCGGGAGATCGAGCAGATCGCTCAGCCAGAAGCCGAGGGGTGTCTCCGAGTAGGTGTAGTGCGCACCATAGGCGTGAACGGCAAGGTAAATCGCAAACAACGCATACGAGAGGTTCGAGAACTGGAAACGCCGGAACGTGGCGGCGAGCACGCCCACGAAGCCGAAGACGAGCAGGTTCTCGAGCAGCCAGTCCGAGCGGTATTTCGGCGCAATCGCCAGCGCGACCCACAAAACGGCGTACCCGGCGATCAGCGCCTGGAGGGGCCGGTTCCCCGACAATCCACGCGCGGGACTCACGACGGCAGTCTTCGACATGGGGCGAAGCTTAGATCGCCCTCCGCAGCGCCGCCGGTTGAGGAGGGGGCGGCGGGCATCCTATTCTCGCCGCATGCCTGGCACCCCCGGTTTGGCGCGGCAGGCAGAGCGTGTCAGAAACCGATGAGGGAGGAGGATCTCGATGCATCGCAGCCGGCTTTCCACCGTGGTGATCGACTGCGCCGACGCGGAATTCGAACGTGACGTGGCGTTCTGGAGCCAGGCGCTCGGGAAGGAGCCGATCGCGGAGGAACCGCCGCGTTATGTGTCGCTGCGCGGGCGGCTCGGCGGCGAAGGCGGGCCCTTCGTGCTGCTGCAGCGCGTCGTGAAGGAAGAACGCGCGGTTCACCTCGACATCGAAACCGATGACGTCGCGCAGGAAGTCTCGCGGCTCGAAGGCCTCGGGGCGCGCGTCAAGGCGCGCATCCGAGACCACGTCGTGATGCTGGCGCCGTCCGGCCACGCGTTCTGCGTGGTGCCTACCGGCCGCCGCAAGGATTTCCCCGGAGACGCGGCAACCTGGCAGTAGCGACTGGCAGGCTCGCTCAGCCGCCGGACCGCTTCGGTTCTCCGGGAGAATCCGTGTGTTGGCCGAACATGCCGTCGAACTTCGTGACGGTCAGATCTCCCAGCACGTTGCACTGACAGGCCAGTCGCAGGCCGGTGTCGGGCTGATGGGGCGGCAGCCGCATGCGCCGCTGCTCCGCCGCCGTCGGCGGCGAAACCGGCCCCTCGACGCGGACCGCGCACGTCCCGCAAGTGCCGTGACCGCGGCAGTGGATCGCGCGCGCGACGCGCGAGTAGAGCGGAAGGCGCGCGCGCAACAGCACCACGCGCAGATTCGCCCCGAGCGGGCACTCGATCGATTGCCCCGCGAATTGGATCTTCGGCACGTTCATCCTCCCGGCAGCGAGCGCGGAGGATTCTAGCGTTCGTCAGCGCGCCCTGGGCCGGCCTCGTTTGACAGCCAACCGCAACACGAGCGGCATCAGCGGCGCCGCCCAACGCGCCAGCGTGGCCGCCAAGCGGCTCGGAGGCGGCGTGTTGGCGGCGGCGGCGTAGCGATCGATGCCGAGATCGCGGCGCACGTCGACCGTCATCGCGGCGAGCGGTGCATCGAGCGGGATGCCGGTTCCATCGGCGATGCGAACCATGCGCTCGAAATTGGACGTGACGGCGGCGGCATCGACGAGCGCCTCCGGGCCGAGCGCAGCCCGCAATGCCTCGCGGGCGCGTGCGAGCGCGGCGTCATCCTCCGCCACCGTCGCTTCGGCAAAGGCGACGAGCAGCGCGCCCTGCACGACGCCGTTCTCGGCGCCGGGCTTGCCATCACCCGTCACCGCGCCGAGATCGACCGCGCTGCCCTGCATCTGGCCGCTCGCACGGAGCAGCAGGGCGTGGGCGGAAGTTCAATAGAAACATTCGCGCAGCGCCGAGACGCGGCCTGCGAGCAGCTCCATCTGCGCGCGATCGAGCGCGCGGCCGGTTGCTCCGAGATCGGTGATGCGGTCGGCTCCAAAATAATGCACCACGCCGAGTTCGCCGAGATTGCGAACTTCGGCGGGCACCAGCGAGAGCGCCCGCATCACATTGCCCATGCCGCCGCCGCGCATGACGACCCAGGCGCCGTTGTCGCCGACGCTCGTGGGCCGCACGCGGGAGGGAGCGCCCGGTTGCGGCTCGGGCAACGGCTGCGGGGCAACGCCGATCGCGCGACCGAAGGCATCGATACTCACCACGGTTGAGACGACGCCCACGATCTCGACGTAGGCCGCGTCGCCGAGCCCCTGGCTCGCGAGATCCGTGAACCAGCGCTTCGAAAGACGGCCCGGATCGCTGCTGATGCGGTGGATGGCCTCCACCGCGGCGTCCGAAAGCGTGCTGACGCTCGTGTGCTTCCCCGTCGCGGCGCCGGGCGAGAGCGCAGCCTTGCGCTCGCGGCAGAGGGCGCAGCTCGCGGCGGCGCGCGTTTCGGCGGCGATCGCGACGCGCTCGGCGCCCGTCCACCAGGTACCGGGCGCGGCGAGGCGCTGCCACGCGCGTGTGTGAGCCTCGGGGAGATCGGATCGAACGGGAACGGCTGCGGCGTCGTAGCGGATTGCGAACACGCCGCCAGCATATCGAAGCTGCTGCAAGACGGCTTCGCGCCCAAGTTCTGGGCGGAGACTGCCGAAAAGCTTCCAGATTCGACCGGCCCCAGGCACGGGAGCCCCGCATGTCGTCGCCCCACCCTGCCCGCGAGTTCGCGTTCGGTGATGGCCGCCTCTCGGGCGCTCTCTCACTCGGGCTCGGCGTGCTCTCGCTCTTTGCGGTGCTGTGTTTTCGCTTTCCCGAGCTGCTGACGACACCCGAGCTGCGGGCGATCTATCCGATCGCGTGGGTGCGCGCGGCGCTTTTCAGCGCGCTCGTGCTCGCGCTCGGGCTCGGCGCACTCTCGGTGCTGCTCGGCGAGCGCCGGCGCCTGGGCTTTGGCGGGACCGCCAGCGCGGGCGCCGCAATCGCGCTCGGCGGACCCTGGCTCGAATCCGGACCGGTGGCTGCGTCAGCGCATCTGGGGCTCGACTGGTTCGTGCTCGATCTGCTGGTGTTGGCGCTCCTCTTCGTTCCGCTCGAGCGCGCCTTCGCACGCGTGCGCGCGCAGCGCATCCTGCGCTTCGGTTGGCGCACGGATCTCGCACATTTTTTCGTGAGCCACCTGTTGGTGCAGGTGCTGGCGCTGCTCACGCTTGCGCCGGCCACGCTTCTATTTGGCGGCAGCGTCCCGGCGGGCCTCCAGGCCTGGGTCGCGACACGCCCGCCATGGCTTCAGTTCGGGATGGCGCTCGTGATCGCGGATCTCTTCCAGTACGGCGTGCACCGCGCGTTTCACGCCGTGCCGTGGCTCTGGCGCTTTCACGCCATCCACCACTCGAGCCGCGAGATGGATTGGCTCGCGGGCTCGCGCCTGCATCTCGTCGACGTGATCGTGACGCGAGCCATCACGTTCATGCCGCTCTTCGTGCTGGGCTTCGCTCCGAACGCGTTGATGGCCTATCTCGTCTTCGTCGCGTTCCAGGCGGTGGCCCTGCACGCGAACCTGCATTTCCGCTTCAGGGGGCTGCGCTGGCTCTTCGCGACGCCGGCTTTTCACCACTGGCACCACGCGGTGACGCCCATCGACAAGAATTTTGCCATCCACCTTCCCATGCTCGATCGCCTCTTCGGCACCGCCTACGAGCCGGACGGCTTCCCGGAGCGCTACGGAATTGGCGGAGACCCGGTGCCGGAGGGCTGGGGTCGCCAACTCGTCTGGCCGCTGCGGCGAGCGCGCACTCAGGCGGGCTTCGAGAAGAACTCGCCCGGCGAGGGCGTCGGATAGCGATAGAGGCCCGTACGCACGCGCAGCCCCAGCTCGGCGCCAATCCCTCGAATGGTCTCGGGACAGAAGGCGTAGCCGCGCAGGCGCGCAGACGCAGCCCTCAGGCGCGGACGAGCGGCGATTCCCCCGGCGCGAGCTGCGTCATGCGCAGGCTCGCCTCCCAGAGCGCCCGGGCACGCTCGCCGTCGTAGGACGCAGCCGAGGAAGGCGCCGCCTGCCAGCGCGAGTGCGACGGGAAATATTGACCGGAGCTGCGCTCGAGTGCGGGATCGAGCACCACGCGCGCGAGCGCGGCGCCCGCTTTGGGAGCCGGGTTGATCGTCGGGTATCGCAGCGAGGCGACGCGGGCGACACCCGGCAGCACCCAATCCCAGAGAAAGCGGAGCACCGGGGGATAATCACGCGCGAGGCCCGAGCCCGGCACGAGACCCGGCTCATAGGCATTCACCGAGAGCGGCCGAGATTCGCTCGTGAGCTTCGCAGCGTCGAGGCGACGCGCGAGCTCGTACGTAAACCACAAGTTGCAGAGCTTGCTGTTCACATAGGCGACGCGGCCATCAAATTTCCCCTGGCTCGGCCCGCCCGTCGCCGCGAGGGTCTCGAAATCCGTGATCGCCGGGCGCGGCATCATGGTCTTCATCGCCGGATCGTGCACGCCCGAGGCCACCACGACGATGCGCGCCGGCGCGTTTTCGAGCAGCCGCTCGAGCAGCAGGTGCGTGAGCAGGAAGTGACCGAGGTGATTCACCGCGAACGTGCTCTCGAAGCCATCGGGCGTGAGCTTCGGTCCGTGGTTCAGCTGGAGGCCCGCGTTGCAGACGAGCGCGCGCAACGGCAGATCGCGCGCCTCGATCTCCTTCGCGAACTGGCGCACGGACGCAAGCGAACCGAGATCGAGGGCCATCGCGGCGGCCGAGCCCTCACCGCTCTCGCGGGCGATGCGACGCACCGCCTCTTCCGACGCCGACTGGTTCCGACTCGCGATCAACACCCGCGAGCCCCGGCGCGCGAGCTCGCGCGCACACTCGAATCCGATTCCCGAATTCCCCCCGGTCACGAGCACGACGCCAGCGGCCATGGCACCTCCGATGCAGGCGATGATGACACCAGGGGTCGGATCGTCCAAGCGAAAACCCGGCGACGGGGTCGTAGCCATCGCGCCTGGAGCGGAGTCGGTTTCGTGAGGAATCAGGACGCCAGACCCGCGCGAAGACAGCACGCACCACGCCCCTCACGATTTTTCCCTTTGCGCGATGCAGCGTTCGCAGACTGCTTCAGGGACGGGCGCGAGCTCAACGGGCTAGGCTGCAAGGCCCCGCAGCCCAATCCCATTCACCTCGGGAACCGCAAGCGAACCAAGCCCCCGCACTACCGACTATTTTCCCAGGCGGGCGCGTCACCGCCCGCTGTACAATGACTGCACGTCCACGCCTCGTTTGGGCGCGGGGAGACGTTGGCCAATATTAGTTGGGCAGCTTGAGGAGTCGTATGCGCTGGCACGTCACTGCCCTGGTTGCCATAGCCACACTCGTTGCTGGCGCGCCCGCGCTCGGCGAGGCCGACGAGCCGACTTGCGAAGCTTGGGCGGCGCTTAAGCCAAAGGACCGACTCGTGGTCATTGGATCCGCGCTCGAGCAGCGCGTTGGCCGCCCTGAATCCTCCAAGCTCGCCGCGTGCCTATGGAGCATCTACGAGCAGATCGCCGATCACACCACCGAGATTTGCGCGCGAGACGGTGGCGCCTACGGGCCAGCCGCCCGCGTTGCACTCGATTCGGCCATCGACTTCTGCAAGACGAAGTAGGTCGCAAGCTGCCCAACAAGCCGCTGAATCTGACGGCCGCGAGCTTCTGCTCCGCGGCCGGCCTCGCTCGACACGGATCGTGGTAGGATCACGCGCGGCCGCAGCTTAGCGGCCATCCGTTAGGCCGCTCGGACGAGAGGAGCTACCCTCGGTCGCATGGCTACAGCGGCTACTACCAAAGAACGAATCATCGAGGCCCTACGAGCCCTCCCTTCTGACGCCACGGTCGACGACGCGATCGAGCGCCTTGTCTTCATGGCTCGGGTCGAGGAAGGTCTGGCGCAGCTAGATGCGGGCCAGGGCATTCCGCACGAAGAAATCAAGCGGCGCTTCGGCGCGTGAAGCAGATCGTCTGGTCGCCGCGGGCGGCCGCCGACATCGAGGCCATTCGCGAGCATATCGCTTACGACTCAGAGCTATACGCTCGCCTCATGGTTTCCCGACTCCTCGCCGCACCAAGCCGACTCGTTCAGTTCCCGGAGCTCGGCCGTGTCGTTCCCGAGTTTGACCAAGCCGACCTGCGCGAACTCATCGTGCGCCCCTACCGCCTCGTCTACCGATTGCGGGGCGAATTCATTGAGATCGCAACTGTCTTTCATGCCGCACGACTGTTTCCCGGCCTGCCGCAGTAACACGCGAGCGGTCCAACAAGCCGCTGCAGCTGACCGGGCCACAGCGCGTTCCAATCGACCTTTGGTAGTGTTTGGCATTGGAACTTGGGCGCTTCGGGCGGCCGCCAGCGGCGGGCCTGGCAGCTGAGCGGCCATCCGTTGGGCGGCGCGGCCGCGAGGGACACGCAGTCGAAATGAACCCGATTGCCTTGTTCGTCTTTCAGTTCCTTTGGTTCACTTTCGCGTGGGCCCTGATCGCGTACTACGTCGTATGGCCATGGTCGAACTCGCTTCACATCAATCGGCGCCTGTCGCTCTGGGTTGCACCGGAGGCGTTCCGAGTCCTCGGCGTGGGCCTTTTGGTCCCCAATCTCTCACCCGGGATGCCCCTCTCGTTCGCGATTCCGACGGCGATCGCTGACACCACGACCTCGATCCTGGCCGCCATCTCGTTCGTTGCTCTTCATCGCGACTGGCCGGCCGCGCGCGTTCTAGTGTGGCTCTGCACCGTTGTCGGCGTCGGTGACCTCTTGATCGCGCTCCCTCACGCGGCGCAAACGGGGGCAATCGCGCATCTCGCCACGCAATGGTACGTGCCGGTCTTCGCCGGGCCGGTCATGGTCGTGGCTCATGTCGCCTGCATAGCGACTCTGCTGCAGTCAAAGCCGGAGCATCTCGGATCATAGATCGCGCGCCGCCCAACAAGGGCTTGCAGCTGCCAACAGACAGCTGGGCGTTCCTGAATTCGGTAGCGTTCTGGCGTCGGCACTCTGTGGCACTGCGCTGACAGTCAGCGCTGTGTGTTGCAGCTGAAGCCCGATCCGTTGGACGTCGCCGTTAAAGAGTAGGACTCATGAGACATATTGAAATACATAGAACGCACCGAATCGGGTGGCTTCGTGCAGCGGTTCTCGGCGCAAATGACGGTATTGTCTCCACTGCAAGCCTCGTTCTAGGCGTTGCTGCGGCTGGGGCTAACTCTCAGGGCATCCTGGTCGCTGGTGTCGCCGGTCTCGTTGCTGGTGCTATGTCGATGGCTGCCGGCGAGTATGTCTCCGTCAGTTCGCAGGCTGATACCGAACGCGCCGATCTTGCCCGAGAAAGTAGGGAACTGGATGCGAGTCCCGAGCACGAGCACGCCGAGCTAACCGCCATCTACGTCAAGCGCGGGCTGGATGCGGAACTCGCCTCCAACGTTGCCACCCAGTTAATGCAGCATGATGCGCTCGGTGCTCATGCGCGTGATGAGCTGGGCATTTCAGATACTTTGGCCGCGCGCCCCGTGCAGGCCGCGTTTTCCTCGGCCGGTACATTTGCCGTGGGGGCTGTTCTCCCCCTTCTCATCGTTGTCCTGTTTCCAGTTTCCGCACTAATGTGGACTGTCTCAGGCAGCTCACTCCTGTTTCTCGCACTGTTGGGTTCCCTCTCCGCACGTACCGGCGGCGCACCGATGATTGCGGCTGCCTCGCGCGTCACTTTTTGGGGCGCCCTTGCAATGGCATTGACGGCTGGGGTCGGGGCGCTCTTTGGGGTAGCCGCTTGATTTCCGTAGCATCTGCGATCTGAACGGCCGGACACATAGTTGACGCTTTAGTCCGGGGACATCCTTTTCACCTGTGGGTTTCTCATTCTTCTCCCGAGCCCTCCGCGCCAACATCCGTGAGACCTCGAGCAGCCGTTCTGACCGTGTTCCAAGGCGGTGAACGGCCGATCCACGGCGGGCGGCAGCTGATGCGCGATCCGTTGGGCAGCCGGGAATGCGTTTGGCGCTTTGACGTTATAACGTTGAAGCGATATCTTGTTCCTTCATGAGCGCAGCACCCAAACGAGCCACCATCTATCTCCCGGCCGAGATGCACCGCGCGCTGAGGCTGAAGGCAGCCGAAGTGGACCGCTCGGTATCTGACCTCGTGAGCGAGGCCGTTCGTCTGAGCCTCGCCGAAGATGCGGAAGATCTCGAAGCCTTCGCAAAGCGCTCCCGCGAGCGCAGTCTCAAGTTCGAAAACGTCGTCAAGGCACTCAGGCGACGTGGCAAGCTATAGCGTCTTCATCAAGACCTCCGCAGCCAAGGAGCTCGAGTCCGTCGAGCCTCGTGCGATGCGGGCTCGCATTGTGTCCCGCATCCAGGGCCTCGCGCGCGATCCGCGTCCCCCAGGCAGCCAGAAGCTTGCAGGCGACGAGGAGCGCTACCGCGTCCGCCGAGGCGCCTACAGAATCGTCTATTCAGTCGATGATAAGACTCGCGCGGTCGAGATCGTCAAGATCGGTCATCGTCGCGAGGTCTATCGCTGACGCTGAACGCTCGGGCTGATGGTCAACAGAAGTCCGGGCACATGGTGCACTCGGATGCGCCGTAGTCGGATTTCCCCGCAATCAGGCGCTGCACCCTTGGGCGGCGGCAAAGGAGTGCAGATGCCCGCCTGGTCTCGCGGAGATCCCGCAGCTTTTCGCCGGCTGGATCTGCGTGCGCATGCGCTTCTCAGCGACGTCCCGCTCCACGATGTGTGGACGGTCGAGCTTCCGGGCGGCGGGCTCAACCGCACGCTTGCCGATGCGCGAGCCCTCATGCGCGGCGAGAAACTCATGTCGCTCAACCCCGCCGTGCGTGCGCTATTCCGGCTGCGCGTGTGGCTCGGCCGCGTCTTTCGCTGGGACACCTCGACTCGTGTTCCCAGCGCCGATTCCTTCATCCACCGCCTCTCTGACGAGGACAGAAAACGATCGCTCGTCGAGCCGGGTTCCGCGGATTCTACATGGCTCTGATCGATCCGTTCCGCCGATGGCTCATCTATCCGGCCGTTCTCCGTCACGTTCACCAGGCATGGTGCGCGACGCACGAAGAGGCTGCCGTCTGACACTCCGCTACCGGCGCGATTCGAAGCGCTCGTTTGCCGCGCGGAAGTTCTCGCGAAGGGCCGCTACATCGAACGGGCGCTCCGCGAGCGTCTCGGAGTCCCACTCGCTCCGGCCGGGCGCAAAGAAATCTCCACCGTAGATGTGGATGGCCCCGGTGAACCGACGGAGCGGGTTGATCACCGAGTGGATCCCGTTCTTCATCAGCGGAAACACCTCCCCTTCTGACAAGGATGCGGCACCGATCGCCCCGACCGCTGATCCCTTGCGCTCCCAAACGATGTTGTCTTCGCGACCGGTGTAGATCCCGATCGAAGCCCACATGTTGTGATTGTGGGGCAGGAGCAGCATCAGCGGCGCCCAGATCACGTTGAGAATCGTGAGGTCGTCCGCACGATGGAGAACCTCGAGTCCGGCTACCTTCGGTTCCCCCAGACCGGCGAGGACTCGGCCAGGGGCCGATACCGCCCGAGCCAGGATTTCGTCCACCGCGCGTTGCCCCTCGCCGTTCGCCTGCTTTACGTCGGCGACGAAACGCTCGACATCCATTTTTTCCACCATCACGGCACCTCTCGTGAATTCTACAGCTTCGGCCGTTCCGACGTGTCTCGGCCATCCGCGCCAACTGGTTCCCCATCGCGCCTCCCCACGAGCGGCTGCAGCTGACACCAGATAGCTTGTTTCCATCGGTCCGCGGTGGCATTCTGGCGGCGAGCGGTTCAGTGCGAGCGTTGATGGTCAACGCGGTTTTTCGCAGCTGAAGCGCCTTTCGGTTGGGCAGCGGAATTCGGGCGTCTGGCCTGCGTGCCCGTGGGGGTCGATCCATGAAGGCCTTGAAGATCATCGCGATCGTTTTCCTGGTCTATCTGGGAATCGTCATCGCGTTCGAGTCCTCGATCGGGTTCTTCCAGCCCACGGCAGGGTCGACTCTCGTCATCACCACCTTCGATGCGACGGGAGTTCCGCACGACCGCGTCGTTTCGCGCCTCGCGAGCGGCGGCCAGCTCTATGTGGCCGCCAACCACTGGCCGCGGGCGTGGTACAACCGCGCGCTGGAAAACCCGGACGTGCATGTCTCGCTGGATGGCCAGGAGGGCGACTATCGCGCCATCCCGGTGACGGGCGTGGAGCACGATCAGGTCAACAGCGACAACAGCCTCGGTGTCGTGTTTCGGATTTTGACGGGCTTCCCGGCGAGATTCTTCCTTCGGCTGGAACCCAGGTAGAGAGCCATCAGGAACAACCTCTTTTCATCGGCTGAGGGCAACCTTCCGGGAAAGGTCCAATCGAACCGATGCTGCGAATCCACAGCGCGGCGCTGGCAGCCACCGTCGTCCTGGTTCTGTGCGCCAGCGCCTCCAACGGGAACTCCGGCTTCGGAAGAATCTACACGGCAGACGAAGCCGAGCGCTTTTCGGCAGCGAGCTACGCCCACGACCCCGCGGAGGAAACGCCCTACTGGACGCCGGGCGCCGCGGAGATTCAGGCACTGGAGACGGCGCTACCTGCTTTCCTCGCCAAGTCGTGGCCCGAAAATCGTGGACCGCTGATCGACCTTGCGAAATACCGGCGCCAGTATTTCGGACTCTCCCACGACGGCCACCGCGTCATCTTCGTCAACGCATTCTGTGGTCCGTTTGCGGAGGCTACCCCGGACTGGGGAGACCGCATCGTCGTCGTCTTCGACGGCGGCGGGTGCTTTTTCCAGGTGTACTACGAGCCTTCGAAGAAGCAGTTCCACGATCTCCGTGTCAATGGCGTCGGTTGAAATGAACGGCAGCGAGCAACCCCTGCGCATCGAACGCGACGGCGCCGTCGAGACTCTTCTCATCAACGACGCTCCGAGAAATCGGATGAGCCTCGAGTTCATGGATGCCCTGGAAGCCGAGATCGAACGCGTCGCACAGGACACAGCGGTGCGCGCGATCATCCTTCGCGGAGCGGGCGAAGAGAATTTCTCGGTAGGGATGGATCTCAAGCAACTGCCTCAGGGCGTAGCGCGAATGGGAAGCGTGGAGGCGGTGTTCGATCAGCGCTTGCGAGTTCTCGCCGCCGTCGAGAATCTCCCGAAGCCCGTGATCGCCGTTCTCTACGGCTACTGCCTCGGCGGAGGGCTCGAGCTTCCGCTCGCATGTCACTTCCGCCTGGCGGCGGCGGAGGGAGCCAAGATTGGCTTGCCCGAGCTGGATCTGGGTACGGTGCCCGCGTGGGGAGGCAGCGCGCGTTTGACCCGCCGTGTCGGGCGCGATCACGCGCTGGATATGATCCTGCGGGCCAAGAAGATTTCGGGTCCCGAGGCGTTGCGGATCGGCCTCGTGAACGAAGTCTGGCCACTCGCCGAGTTGTTTCAGCGTGCCCAGGCACTCGCGCACGAGCTGGCCGAGCAGCCCGCGCTCGCCGTGGCCGCAATTCTGCGTTGCGTCGTGGGGACCGGCGACGCGCCCCTCGCCGAAGGCATCGCCGAGGAGCGGCGCGCGGTGCTCGCCAGCATGGGAACGCCCGATCAACGCGAAGGGATGCGAGCCTTCCTCGAGAAGAGAAAGCCGCGCTTCAACCAGGACGCCTAGAACGGGGAGCGCGTGCGAGCCGGCGCGGACGCTACCCTCGCGCGCATGGTGTTGGAAGCCGCAATTCTGAATATTCGTGCCGGGGAGACGGAGGCGTTCGAGGCGGCGTTCCTCGAAGCGCAGGCGATCATCTCGGCCAGCGCGGGTTACCAGCGGCACGAGCTCCGGCGATGCGTCGAGGCCGGAGATCGCTACCTGCTCCTCGTCTGGTGGGATGCTCTCGAGAACCACACAGAGGGGTTTCGCAAATCGGCCGGGTATCAGCGTTGGCGCGGGCTGCTTCATCATTTTTATGACCCGTTCCCAACGGTGGAGCACTACATCGCGGTCCCAGGGGCTGGGCAGGACTGATCTTTGGCGCCAGCCCACGGGAAGCGTCTGCGGCTCGTGGCTGTCATCGGCGGGCTACCGGCGAGGGAACTGCGGCGGCCGATCGGGAGAACAAGGGATCGCGCGCGGCCACAGCGAAGCAGCGATTGGTCGGGGGTGCACACATGCTCGAGTCGCCGCTCATTCGCCCAGCCACCGATGCCGATGCATCGGCGCTGCTCGAGATCTATCGACCGTTCGTCGAAGACTCCGCGGTGTCGTTCGAGGCAGCAGCGCCCAGTGTCGAAGAATTCGCTGCGCGTATTGCCAAGGCCCTGTCGGGATGGCAATGGCTGGTCGCCGAGCAGGCTGGCCGATGCGTCGGGTATGCGTACGGCGCGCTGCATCGCGAACGTGCCGCCTACCGCTGGTCGGCCGAGGTTTCGGCGTACGTGCATCCAGGCTTTCATCGCCAGGGCATCGGCCGCGCCCTCTACCGGAAGCTCTTCGAAGATCTGGCGGGGAGAGGCTTCTGCAACGCCTACGCGGGGATCACGCTACCCAATGAGGCCAGCGTGGCCTTGCATCGCGCGGTCGGCTTCGAACCGATCGGCGTCTTCAAGACGGTGGGCTGGAAGTTCGGGAAATGGCACGATGTCGCGTGGTTGCATCGGTCGCTACGCGACTCGCCGCCGTCCGGGATCTAGGGGTGTCCTGCAAGGCTTCGAAATCTTGTAGGGTTTGGAAATTCACCCGAGGAACGTCCGCTTGACCATCCAACCCGACACGGTGCTCACGAGCGCGATCGAAGTGGGCATCGCGATCGCGGGCTTCACGGGAATCGTGATCGCGCTCTCGAAGCGAGACGCCAACGCAGACTCGCGAGCGCTCCTGATCTCCATTCTGCTGCTGACGTCGATCGCGTCGGTCTTCTTCGCCTTCCTTCCCATGTTGCTTTCGGTGGCTGGGCTCGACGATTCCACCGTCTGGACCGCCAGCAGCGCCGCCTTTCTGGCCTACATCTCCGTCGTTTTCAGCTACCGCCTGCGCCAGCGCGGCGCGTTCCCCGCACGCTCGAGGGCGGCAGTGTCCCTGGGTGGAGCCATTTTTCTCGTGGGTGTCGTTCTGCAAATCCCCAATGTTTTCATTCTGAATTCGGCCTGGCCGTATCTGGTGCTGATCGTTTCCTACGTCATCTATTCGTTCTCGGTGTTCGTCACACTTCTCTGGAACGTATGGCACGACATCCATGGGGAATGAGCCCGTAGCAATCGCGCGGTCAGTTTCGAACCGATCGGCGTCCTCCAGAGAGTGACTTGGAAGTTCGAAACGCCGCTTTGAAGGAAAAAGGAGACGCCGTGAGGTTCGATCGGGTGCTTCGACGCCTGGGAATTCCGGGGATCGTGGCGATCGCATGCGTGGTGGCCCTCTTCAGCCCGCTGCGAGCATCGGCTTGTAGTTGCGCGAACCCCGACCTCGAAGCCGAGTTTGCGAGCGCCAATCTGATCTTCGTGGGATCGATCGAGTCGTTTGAAGCTCTTCAGGAAGTGAAGATTCGCGTCAGCGAGATGATCAAGGGCCAGCTGGTGTCTCTCGTCAGCGTGCCGGTCGGGATTTCGGATTGCGACTACTTCCTTCCTCCGCTCAAACCCGCACTTGGCGAACGCTTTCTCATCATCGCACATGGGGAACCCGGCCATTGGTCGATTTCCCGCTGCAGCCGGTCTGCGCCGGAGGCCGAAGCGATCGAAACGCTGGAGCGGCTGCGCCGGCTGGCGTCGGCCTCCCGGCCGTGAGTTCCACGAATGACGAGCGTGGCGTCTTCCGCTCGAGTCCACTCGACGCACAAGCATTGGCATTCGACCCAACCGGATGAGCGTGCGAGCCGCTGCGTGACGAATTCCTCGCTGATGACCCCCACTGGAGAACTCCAAACCGAGCGGCTGAAGCTCGGCATTCGCTTCGCGGCATCGCTGCCCGGGAAATAGGCCTGGAAGCCCCGCGAAAAGCGTCCCCTGGTTCCTTCCGGGCGGGCGGCCCGCGGTTTCGTTACAAACCCGGGCCATGATTCGCATCGATTCCGTCTCCAAGCGCCACGGCGGCCAGATTCTCTTTCTCGAGGCTTCGGCGACGGTGAACCGCGGCGAGAAGGTCGGGCTCGTCGGGCCGAACGGCTCCGGCAAGACCACGATCTTTCGGCTGATCACGCGCGAAGAAGAACCGGACGCCGGGAGGCTCTCCGTCGATCGCGGCACCACGATCGGATATTTCAGCCAGGACATCGGCGAGATGAAGGGCAAGAGCGTCGTCGAGGCGACGCTCGACGGCGCGGGCCCCGTCTCCGAAGTGGCGCACACCCTGCACGAGCTCGAACACGCGCTCGCCGATCCGGCGCGCGCCGACGAGATGGACGCGCTGGTCGAGCGCTACGGCGAAGCGCAGGCGCGTTTCGACGAGCTCGGAGGCTACAAACTCGAGGCCCGCGCGCGCGAGGTGCTGGCCGGTCTCGGCTTCGCTCCCGAGACGCTGGACGGGGACGTCGGCGGCCTCTCCGGTGGCTGGAAGATGCGCGTCGGTCTGGCGCGGATCCTGGTGATGCAACCCGACGCGCTGCTGCTCGACGAACCGACGAACCATCTGGATCTCGAGTCGATCCTGTGGCTCGAGGGCTGGCTCGCGGGTTTCACCGGCGCGCTGCTCATGACCTCGCACGATCGCGAGTTCCTGAACCGCATGGTTTCGAAGATCGTCGAGATCGATGGGGGAGATCTCCTCACGTACTCGGGAAACTACGAATTCTACGAGCGCCAGCGCGAGATCGCCGAGCGTGAGCAGGCCGCGCAGTATTCGCGCCAGCAAGCGATGCTCGCCAAGGAGGAGGCCTTCATCGCGCGCTTCAAGGCGCGCGCCAGCCACGCCGCGCAGGTGCAATCGCGCGTCAAAAAACTCGACAAGATCGAGAAGATCGAGCCGCCGAAGCGACGGCAGAGCGTGGAGTTCGAGTTTCGTCCGGCGCCGCGCTCGGGGGAGGACGTGGTGCGCACCGACGCCCTGCGCAAGGCCTATGGCGAGCGCGTCGTCTTCGACGGCCTCGACTTCTGGGTGCGACGCCGCGAGCGCTGGTGCGTGATGGGCGCCAACGGCGCCGGAAAATCGACGCTACTCAAGCTCGTGGCGGGCGAGGCGGCGCCCGATGCCGGCAGAGTCACCCTCGGCGCCTCCGTGAAGCTCGGCTATTTCGCGCAGCATTCGATGGAGGTGCTCGACGGCGACGGAACCGTTTTCGAGACGCTCGAAGCGGCGTTTCCGATGGCGACGGTCGGCTCGCTGCGCTCGCTCGCCGGCTGCTTCGGGTTCTCCGGGGATGAAATCGAAAAGCGCTGTCGGCTGCTTTCGGGCGGCGAAAAGGCGCGGCTCGTGCTCGCGCGCATGCTCTACGATCCGCCGAATTTTCTGGTGCTCGACGAGCCCACCAATCACCTCGATCTCGCGACGAAGGAGATGCTGATCGCCGCGCTCTCCGGCTTCGACGGCACGCTGCTGCTCGTCTCCCACGACCGGCGCTTCCTCGCGGCGCTCACGAACCGCGTGCTCGAGCTGACGCCCGGTTCGGCGCGCGTCTACGGCGGCGGCTATCTCGAATATGTCGCCGCGAGCGGCCACGAGGCGCCGGGCATGCGCAGCTGAAGCGAGCCCGGCTTCCTACACCGCCGATGCGCTAACTGGCGATCTCGATGTTGATCTCGAGATGTGCGCTCGCCTTGAGCGAATTCGAGATCAAGCAGACCTTCTCCGCCTTCTCAAGCAGGCTCTTCGCGCGGTCCGGATCCGTCCCCGCCGCCGCGCGCAGTGACGCGCGCACGACGAAGCCGGTGAACTGGGTGACGCGCTCGACACGATCGAGCGTCCCCTCGACCTCGCACCGCAGGGATTCCCATTCGAGCTTCGAGGCTCGCGCGATCGCGCGAAAGCCGAGCACGAAGCAATCTGCGAGCGCGGCGACGAGCAGCGTCTCCGGCGACCAGCGATCGCCCGGCCCCCCGAACTCGCTGGGAGGCGCCGACGCGAGGGAAGCGAGCCGCTCGCTCTCGAGGGTGACTTCTCCCTCGCTTTGGGCGAGTGCGGCGGCGGTGTAGCGGTGCGGGAAATCCTGCATGGGGATCGAGGCTCCTCGTGGTTCGGCGTCCGGTCGCGCGGGTTCGAGAAAGACAGCGACGACGCGCTGGCGACCCCGAGATCATAGCGAGCGCGCCATCCATTGAGCATGCATGCGCCGCCCGTCGCGCATGCGAAACCCCGGAGCGCGGACCGGCTCTCCCTGGCGGGAGAGGCCGCAGCCTTCGAAGAAGCGGATCGCGGCGTGGTTCTCGGCAAAGGTGCCGAGATGGACTCCGGGGATGCCGAGACCGCGGAGCCGCTCGAACCAGAGATCCATCAGGCGTCGTCCGAGTCCCCGCCCGCGGCCCTCGGGCAGGAAATCGATGTGAAGATGAGCCGGCCAACGGGCGTCGAGGAGCGCCTCGCTACGCACGCCGCGATCCCGAATGGTGTCGAAGACCGCGCGCCCGAGAAATGCGGCGAAGCCCGGCCGCAGCAAGCCACCCCGCAGCAACAGCCGCTGGATCTCGCGAACCGCCGCACCGCGCGTGCGCTGACTATCGGTGCAGCCCGTGAGATAGCCGACGACACGCCCCTCGCGCGTCGCGACGAAGATCGATTCGGGCTCGCGATCGGTGTAGTAGCGCGTGATCAGATCCGCGAAGCTCTCGCGATCGCGCCACAGCCAGGCGATGGGCTCGCCCATGTAGCCCGTCTCGAAGCAGATCGCGCGGACCGCCGCGCGATCGCCCGGTTCGTAAGCCCGGATCTCGAACTCCGACATCGCGCCCCGAAGCCTGACGGGGCCCGGCCGCCCTCGCCAGAGGTGGCCGACTTTGGTAGAGCACGGGCATGGACGCACCGGTTTGGCGCAAGCAGGCCGTGCAGGTCCGCGGGGCGGAGCTCGCGATCGAACGGCGCGGGAGCGGGCGGGCCTTCTATTGGGGCCATGGCCTCACCTCGAGCGCCGCACAGGAAGACCGCATGGGGCTGCGGGTCTGGGACGCACTGCGCGAGGGCTGGGAAGTCGTGCGCGTCGATGCCCGCGGACACGGCAACTCGAGCGGCGAGCCTGAACCCCACGCGTACCGATGGTCCGAACTCGCCGGCGATCTTTTCGCGCTCGCCGACGCGCTCGGCCATCGGCGCTTCTGGGTCGGCGGGGCGTCGATGGGCGCCGCCGTCGCCCTGCACGCGGCGGTCGCTGCGCCCGAGCGCATCGCGGCGCTCGTGCTGATGATCCCGCCGACCGCATGGGCGACCCGCGCGGCGCAAGCGGCTCGCTATCGCGCCAGCGCCGATCTCGCCGAACGCGAGGGCCTCGAAGCGCTCGCGGCCGCCGAAGCCGCGCAGCCGCCGATCCCGATCTTCCGCGGCCTGTTCGATCCGGCCGAGATGGCCCGCGCCCGCTACGCCGCACTCGACGCGAAGGTGCTACCGGCCATCTTGCGCGGCGCGGCGGACTCCGACTTCCCCGCCCCCGAGGCCGTCGCACGCTTGCGTCAGCCAACGCTGCTGCTCGCGTGGGAAGGCGACGATGGCCATCCCCTCAGCACCGCCGAGCGGCTCGCCGAGCTGCTCCCCGACGCAACGCTCTCGGTCGCCCGGCGACTCCAGGATCTCGGCGCCTGGCCCCAGCTCGTATCCGGGTTCTGCGCGCGTCACTCGCTGTAGCCGAGCGCGCGCAAGCGATCGCGCGTGGCGGCATCGAGCTCGGGCGGCTTCTCGCCCTCGCCGAGCGTTGCGTCGATCGCCGGCAACCCGATCTCTGCTTCCACCTGCGCGAGCCGCGCCTGCATGCGCGCGAGATCCTCGGGTCGCTCGCTCGAGAGATCCCGCGTCTCGCCGGGATCGAGCGTCAGATCGTAGAAGAAACGATCGCCCTGCGACGTGGTCACGAGCTTCAGGTTGCCTTCGCGCAGCAGCCGGTAACGGCGATCGGTCTCCATCTGGGGATCCGGCCGCGAGGCACCTGTCGTGAGTTCGCGGAACACGTGCAGCTCCGAAAGGATCGGGCCGCCGCCCGCGTGCGACGCCCCCGACGCGAGCGGCGCGAGCGACGCCACCTGAAGCGTGGGCGGCGGCTCGATCCCCGCGAGATCGAGCACCGTCGCAAAGACGCCGAGTGTAGAAACCGGCTGGGCGACGCGCGTGCCGGCCGGAATGCGGGGCGGATAGCGCATCACCAGCGGCACGCCGACGGCCTCCTGGTAGAGCGTCGGGCCGTGTCCGAAAAAGCCGCCGCGCTCACCGAGAATTTCGCCGTGATCGGCCAGCACGATCAGGATCGTACGATCGAGCGTGCCCTGCTCACGCAGTGCTTCGACCACGCGGTGCAGCAATTCGTTCGAGTACACGACCCCGCCGTCATACATGTCGCGCGCCGGCGGACCGGCTTCGTCGGCCGGCCGACCCTTGCCGCCAAATTGCTGGCCCATCAAGTCGATGCTGATCGCCCGCAGCTCTGCATAAGGGCGATCGCTGAAACGGAAGAGAGACGCGTGCGGCAACTGGTGATAGGGAAAGTGCGCCTCGATGAAGTTCAAGAATACGAAGGCCGGGCGCTGCCCCTGCGCAGGCCGCGCCCGTGCCCAGGACTCGAAGCTCGCCGCGACGGCGTCCCCCCCCTTGTCGGCCTCTTCGAGACCCAAGCGATCGAGCAGGCGATGGATGAAGCTGAAGCCCCGTCCGGCGCCTCCCTGCTCCTTCAACGAAGCGTCCTGCCAGGCAAAGCCGCGCGTGAGACCGAGGCCGTCGCTGATCCACGCATTGGCGGTGATGCAGAAAGTCTCGTAGCCCCGGTGCTCGAGCACCTGCGCGAGCGTGGGATAGCGCGCGTCGAGGAACTGGTGCTCGCCGTGCGCTCCGTGGCTCGAGGGATAGCGACCGGTGAAGAGCGACGCGTGGGACGGAAGCGACCAGGTGGACGGCGACGTGGCGTCGAGAAAGAGCGCTCCCTCCGCGGCGAGCCGATCGATCTCAGGCGAAGTGGGCCGCGCATAGCCGTAGGTCGAGACATCCATCGCGCGCACCGTATCGAGCACGACGAGCACGACGTTCGGCGCGTCGGGCGATGCCGGAGGAAGCTCCGCACGCGGCGGCAGCGGCGGTGTCGTCTTCACCAGATAGATACGCGGCGCGGAGATGCCGGCGGCGAGAAGCATGGCGCCCATCGCCCAGGCCGTGCGCGGCCGCGCACGCGCGATCCACATACCCAGCAAGAAGAGCAACGCGCCGCCGACGGGGCGAACGATCTCGCCGATCATGAGCTGTGGCGAATCGAGCCGAACCCAGCGCTCGAGGCCGTACCACGCGAGGCCCATCGCGAGCAGATGCAACGCCACACCGCGCCGCAGCCGCAGCAATGGCGCCGCGATCAAGCCGAGCAGCGCGCCGAGCCCCGTGTGGAGGAGCGCCACCTGCAACATGTAGAGGGGTCCAGGGCCAAAGCGGCGCTGGACAATGGGAATCATCCCGAGCCAGACTTCGACGAGGCCCGTCGCGAAACCGAAGGCGACACCGAGCACGAGCGCGCGCCGAAGGCTCTTCATCGCCTGTCCTCCTTGGGATGGCGCAGCATTCTGCTACCGCAGGGCCAGACAGGCAAGCATCAGGATATGGATTCGAGCACGGCGGCGCTGGCTTCTTCCAGCTCCGCACAGGCGAAGTAGGTGTCGCGCGCGGCGCCAGCCTTCTCGAGTTTGGCGAACGAACGCCAGGTGGCGGCGCCGAGACGCTCGCCTTGCGCCTGGATCCGGAACTGCACGGCCAGCGGGCGCCCGGCGAACAGCGAACGATTCAGCTCCGCGAGATCCGGATGTTTCGCGAGAAGCTCACGCTGGGTCGCCGAAGCCCCGGAGAAGAGCGCCTCGACGCGGGCCGCGATCTCCTCCTCCCGCTGCGCGCACGCGAGCAGGCGCGCAGCGTCCGCAGAATGCGTCACCTGGCTGGCCCAGCCGCGGTAGCGCTCGGCGGCCAACCGCTCGGCGATCGCAATCACGAGCGGACGCTCCTGCTCGGCGACCTTCGACAGGATGCGCACGAAGACGTCCCCCAGATTGGGAAGCGCGGGTGTCGCGAAGAACCACTGGTGGCCCTCGGGATCCCGTGCGGTGTACATGCGGTCGGCCCACGGCATGTCGGCGGGCTCGTTCTCGATCGTCGCCCCGGCCGCCTGCGCATGGCGGAAGTGCGCGTCGACGTCTTCGACATAGACGTAGTTGGAGCTGTGGCGCGCGGGCAGCGAGCGGGGAGACGCCGAGCCGAACTTCGGGCTCGCGTGCGAGATCATCACGAAGGCGCCACCGAGCGACGTCTCGGCGTGCTCGTGCTCGGGATCGCTCGGATCCACTTCGTGCAGCTTCGTCTCGAAGCCGAAGGCGTTGGTGAGAAACTCGAGATAGCCGGCGACATCGTCGGCGTAGAGAAACGGGATGATGCGGGCGGTCGGCTTCGCGGGGCTCTCGGCCATGGGGGGCCTCCTCTTGCGAGTCAGCCTACCACGCGCGCCCTAGCCGTGAAGCTTGCGATATTTGATTCGATGCGGGCGATCGGCCTCGGCGCCGAGCCGGCGGTGGCGATCCTTTTCGTAATCCTGGTAGTTGCCCTCGAACCACTCGACGTGGCTGTCGCCTTCGAAGGCCAGGATGTGGGTCGCGATGCGGTCGAGGAACCAACGGTCGTGGGAAATCACGACGGCGCAGCCGGGGAAGCCGATGAGGGCGTCTTCGAGCGCGCGCAGAGTATCGACGTCGAGATCGTTGGTGGGCTCGTCGAGCAGCAGCAGATTGCCGCCAGCCTGAAGCGTTTTGGCGAGATGCAGGCGGTTGCGCTCGCCGCCCGACAGGTTGCCGACGAGTTTTTGCTGGTCGGGCCCCTTGAAGTTGAACGACGACACATAGGCGCGTGAGTTGAGCTCGCGGCCACCCACGATCAGACGCTCTTCGCCGCCCGAGATCTCCTGCCAGACGTTCTTCTTCGGGTCGAGCGCGTCGCGGCTCTGATCGACGTAGGCGATCTTCACGGTCGAACCGAGCTTCAGCTCGCCGCCATCCGGCTTCTCGGAGCCGGTGATCATGCGGAACAGGGTGGTCTTGCCGGCGCCGTTCGGGCCGATCACGCCCACGATCCCGCCGGGCGGGAGCGTGAAGCTCAAATCGTCGATCAGCAGGCGATCGCCGTAGGCCTTGCGCAGATGATCGGCCTCGACCACGACGTCGCCGAGCCGCGGGCCGGGCGGAATGATGATCTCGACGCCTTCGGAGACGCTGCGCTCCTGCTCGGCCGCGAGCGCCTCGTAGGCCTTGATGCGCGCCTTGCTCTTGGCCTGCCGCGCGCGCGGCGCCATGCGCACCCATTCGAGTTCGCGCTCGAGCGTGCGCCGCCGCGCCGAAGCCTGCTTCTCCTCGACGGCCATTCTTTGCGACTTCTGCTCGAGCCACGAGGAGTAGTTGCCCTGCCACGGAATGCCGCGGCCGCGATCGAGTTCGAGAATCCAGCCCGCTGCGTTGTCGAGGAAGTAACGATCGTGTGTCACCGCCACGACCGTGCCCGCATACTCCTGGAGGTAGCGCTCGAGCCAGGCCACGGATTCCGCATCCAGATGGTTGGTCGGCTCGTCGAGCAGCAGCAGATCCGGCTTCTGGAGCAGCAGCCGGCACAGCGCCACGCGCCGCCGCTCGCCGCCCGAGAGCGTGTGCACCTCGGCGTCGCCCGGCGGCAGCCGCAGCGCGTCCATCGCCTGCTCGAGCGTGCGATCGAGCTCCCAGGCGCCGACGGCGTCGATGCGATCTTGGAGCTTCGCCTGCTCTTCGAGCAGCGCCGTCATCGCGTCGTCTTCGAGCGGCTCGGAAAATTCCGCGGAGATCGCCTCGAAGCGCTGGAGCAGCGCGCGCGTCTCGGCGACACCTTCCTCGACGTTGCCGAGCACGTCCTTGGTCGGGTCGAGTTGCGGTTCCTGCTGGAGGAATCCGACGCGGATGCCAGTGGCCGGCCGCGCCTCGCCGAGGAAATCCGTGTCGACGCCCGCCATGATGCGCAGCAGGCTGCTCTTGCCCGCGCCGTTGGCGCCGAGCACGCCGATCTTCGCGCCGGGGAGGAAGTAGAGGGTGATCTCGTCGAGAATCACCCGATCCGGAGGGACCACCTTGCGCACGTCGCGCATCGTGAAAATGTACTCGGGAGCCACGCACACCTTCCTGGTTTCGGGAAGGCGCGGAGTGTACCGCTGCCGATCAGCTTGCGTCAGTCTGATGCAGGCTCGCGTCAGGCCGCGGAGGGCTCGCGCGCGGCGCCGCCCGCCTCGGGCGCCGGGAGCCACAGCGAGACGGTCGCGCACTCGCCGACGCACGAACGAGGCTCAGCCAACCGCTCCACTGGCGTTCCAGAAGTCGTAGAAGTTGAACCACTGCCTCGGCGCGAGACGGCACGCCTCCTCGAGACTCCGCACGTAGACCTCGAGCAGCTCCCGCGCACGCGCCTCGCGCTCATCGGGCGGTACGACCTCCCCGGACCCGAGCAGCTTCACCACGGTCTCATAGCGCGCATCGCCCGTTCGCAGGCACAGGGTCATGAGGATGGGACAGCCGAGCTGACCCGCCAGGAGAAACGGACCGAGAGGAAAGGTCGCCGGGCGCCCGAGGAAGCTCAGAGTGGCGGCGCGGCCGTGCTCGCCCGGTCCGATGCGGTCCCCGAGAACGCCTACGAATTCGCCGCGCTCGATGCAAGCCTTGATTTCGAATACCGAGCGAATGGATCCGGGATCATATTCGATCACGCGCAGTCGAGTTCCCGGGTTCACTCGCTCGAAGAATGCGGTGACTTTCGCCGCTTGCTTCGTGAACATCAGCACGTTCACCTTGAAATTCTGCCGGTCCGACAGCACGCGCAGCATGTCGAAGCTTCCGAGGTGCGCCCCGAGCAGGATCGCGCCGCGACGCTGCTGCGCGAGTCGGAACAGGTGCTCGCTGCCGACGTCCCGGATCTCGATCCGATCGCCGCCTCCCATGAAGACGCAGAGGCGATCGAAGATGTTGATCGCGAACTCGTGGATGTGGCGCCAGCTATCGAGCAGCCCCGGCCCGCGGTCGAACTCCCCGCGCTCCCCGAGCCAGGCGTGTAGCCGGCGCAGATACTGCCGCGACGCGCGCCGCGAGCGCCCATCGCGCAGGACGAAGTAGGCAGCGATCGGCGTCAAGAGGGAGATGCACAGCGAGCGACCGAAGCGGCCATAGATCCAGGCCATCGCGCGAAGCGCCCCGAGCGAGCCGCGTTCGGCCGTCCTGGCCCAGATCGTGCTCGCACTCACCCGGTCGGGCCCATGCAACGCATCCGGCGTCTGCGCGAGCAAGGAGCCAGCCCCAGGTGGGAAGGGCGGGTCGCTGAGGAGCGTGCCGACGCCCACGCTCGTGAGTCCGCGCTCGTCGAGCAGCGCGAAGAGCCGCGGCAGCGCGCGCACGGCCGCGGGCTCGAAATCGTCGTGCTCGGCCGCATCGTGGAGCAACACGATCGAGCCGTCGACGAGTGTTCGGCTGATGGACTGCACGACGGCCTCGGGGCTCCGACTGCGCAGACCATCGAAACCTCGCGACGACCAGCCGACGAAGGTCATCCGCGCGTCACGCACGCCGCGTACCGTCGTGACGCTGGTGTGGCCAAGCGGCGGGCGAAAGAATCGGGGGCGCACACCGGTTGCGGCTTCGACCGAGCTCGCGGCCCGGACGAGCTCGTCGCGAACGGTCCTCGGCATGCGGAACGAGTGCAGCCGGTCGTGGAAATCACCGTGGATGGCGAGGGTGTGACCGGCCTCGTGAATCTCGCGTACGACGTCGGGATGCCGGCGCACCTTCTCGCCGAGCACGAAGAACGTCGCGCGATGACGAGTCGGCGCGAGGGCCTCGAGCACTCGTCGCGTCGTGACCGGGTGGGGGCCGTCGTCGAACGTCAGCGCAACGCGCGAGGCACCGGCAGGGACGCGCGACACGATACGCTCGTACATCTCCAGCCGTGGGAAGATCACGCCCGTCGTGGCGAGCGCGCCCAGGCCGAGTGCGAGCATTGCGATCACTCCCAGACCCGGCTCACCGAGCAGCGCGGAATGGAGCGCGAGGGCACCCAGGCCCGCGATCGACGCCAGCAGTATCAAGCGGGCCGGTCTTGGCGTGCCGTATCGCAGCCGCGAATCGTGTGCGTCGTGAAGGACTTGGCTGGCCAGGCTAGACGTTTTCACAGCGCGACTTCCTGAGCGATACCCGACACATAATCCGATCGCGGCCTCGCCGCAACGGGATGAGTCCGTCCGCCTTCTCGCGTGTCGATCGGACGTGCATGCCGGACGTCGCTGCAAGAAGCAGTCCGAGGGCAGAAAAGGCCGTGGTGCGCTTCTTGCACGGGATCTTGCCGATGCGGCGAGCCCGTCCATGTTTTCAGGACCCGCCCGCAGAGCGCTGCGATCTAGTTGGGGCTCGAGAGGTCAGAGAGGGCTCGAGGGTTCATGGCGACAAGAGTAGACGCCGACCAGCATCGAGCAGAGATTTGTAACAAGTTCTCGAGTAGAGTTACAAATTACAAGATTCAATCTGCTGCGATTCTCGATCTCGCATGCGACTTCTCGGCCTCGAAGATTGTCTCGCGTCTTCCGTGCTTCATTCCTACAACAAAAGGAGCGTCCCGATGAGAACTTTCTCAGTGCTTGGAATCATGGGTTTCGTTGTCTTTCTCGGTGGCTGCATGATCGTCGATGCGCCGATTCGAGGCGTGATGGGGACGAGGGTGATCTGGGGCGACATCGCGACCGGCGAGGCCAGCTCCGCGACTTCGCCCAATGTGAAGGAGGGCAAGGCCTGCGCGGAGTCGATCCTGGGCCTGATCGCTCGCGGCGACGCGAGCGTGCGCGCAGCGAAGGAAGACGGTCAGATTTCGGAAGTTTCCAGCGTCGATCACTCGGCCAGGAACCTGCTGGGCATCGTCGGCGAGTGGTGCACGATCGTGAGAGGACGCTAGCACCAGCTCCGCTCGCGATCCGAGTGGCCCCGGCGTGACGGCGAGAGCCTGGTTGCGAGGGCCGTGCTGCGCCCGCACGCCGAGTCGAGAAACGGCAGGCTTGTGCACAGAGCGGCCGGATCAGGGCTAAGGTGCGCGCGTATGGATTCCGGGATCGCCGGCGCCCACCGCCCCCCGCTTTCCGCGTTGCGGATCGGCTCGGAAATCGTCCAGGCGGTTCTCTTCCTCGCCTATCCGGTGATCGTCTACTTCGCCTACACACGGCTCCAAACCCGTGGGGCGGCGGGCGTGCTCCTCGGCCTGTACGCCGTCACGCTCGCGCCGCGCATTCGCGGCCCGGCCGCCGAGATCTGGCAGCTCGTACGAGAGCATCTCGGGCTCGTGATCCTGATCGGATTCGCCATCGTCACTGGCGAGCGCTTCTTGCTTCAGCTGCTTCCGATGGCCGTGAGCCTGTACCTGCTCGCGACGTTCGGCTGGAGCCTGCGCGTGGGTCCGCCGATCGTCGAGCGCTTCGCGCGTCTCGTCGATCCGGATCTGCCGGATTTCTGCGTTCCCTATTGCCGCAAGGTCACGATCGCCTGGTGCAGCTTCCTGGCAGCCAACGCCCTCTGTCTGGCGCTGCTCGTCGCCCTCGGCCCCTTCGAGTGGTGGGCTTTCTACGCCGGCTTCATCTCCTATCTGTTGTTGGGGGCCTTTTTTTTCGGCGAGTTCGTCCTGCGCAAGCTCTGGTTCCGGTTCTATCGCGACGGTCTCGCGGACCGTATCTTCGCCCGGCTCTTCCCGGCGGAGCGAACCGTGAACGGCCGGCGCTCGCTCGCCTACGTTCGCCTCCGGAACGAACGGGCGGCTACGCGGCCCGCCGCGCACCGCGTCGAGCACTGACTCTCGAGTCGGATGCTGTGGAACGGCCGAGCCCTCAGGCCCCAGCGCGCAACGCGGCGATTCGGTCGACCGTGCCCGGATGCGTCGCAAAGAAGCCGCCGCGCGCGTCCCCCGAGACCTGCACCAGCCACGTGAGCCCGTCGACCATCAGCTCTTTGCGTAGGCCGGCACGCCCCAGCAGCTCGGCGCCGTGCCGATCGGCGGCGAATTCCTCGTCCCGGCTGTACTTGCGCGCCACGAGCTCGCCGGCGATCGGAGTGAACTGGCCGGTTCCGGGGAAGATCTGGTCGATCAGCGCCACCCCGATGTTGAGCCCGGCGGCGAGCACCTGCGCCTTCGCGACGTGGTTGAGATCCTCGTGTGCGATCTCGTGGGCGAGCACGGCGCGCAGGTGGTCGTCGCTCGCACGCGTGAGCAGCCCGCTCGTCACGAAGAACCGCCCTGCCCCCGCATTCGCCGCGTTGATCCCGGGATCGTTCATGATGCCCACGGTGACCTGGTCGATCGGAATCGGGTCATCCATGACGCGCAGCAGCGGGAGCATCACCCGCCGCAGGCGCGCGGCCTGCACGGGTGTCGCAACCGTCGTGGCGGGCTCCGACGCCGTGGGGCTGGCGGGCCCGCTGCGCTGCGTGGGGAACCCGACGCAGCCGATGGCGAGCCCCCAGCCGATCACTGCGAGCGTTCCGAACATGGCTCGCTTGCTTCTGGTCATGGTTTCACCTCGTCTGGCTCTGCCGGACCTGGAGCAAGAAGCGAACCAACCCAATTCGGACTGCGGCGCGGCGGCGCAAGCAAGGATCTCCAGGTCGGAGCTTCCACTCACCTTCCTACACGTTCGGGTTCCGATTGGTACAAACGT
>JANNIY010000074.1:0-4521 GCA_031405455.1 Deltaproteobacteria bacterium
TCTGGGTGTTGGTCCTCGGCGGTCTCGTTACTGCGCTCAATCTGTTGCTGTGTCTCATGGTGGGGCTGCGGCTGCTCGCGATGGCGCGCCGCGACGGCTGGCCCGCTCCCGAACTTTCGCTGGCGATCTATTTCCTGCTGAGCGCCTTCATCGCCACGCCCCCGCAGATCCTGGTTTACGGGGGCATGGCGGACCCGCGGCTCGCCGTCTCGGAACCCGCGAGCCGCGCGCTGCTCGCCTTCGCGATGTTTGCAATGGCAATCGGCGCCGGCGCCATCTACGTCTTCACCTGGAAGACCTTCCGACCCGAACGCTTCTGGGCCAAGACGATCGTGTGGGCCGGCTGCGCGTGCCTCGCGATCGGGTATGCGCTCGAGGCGCTTCTCGAGGGCTTCGCCCCGGTGGTCTTCGCGGGCTGGGGGCATTGGGTGGGTTGGGCTGGCCGCACGGCAGCGATGCTCGGCGTCACCTTCGAATCGTTCCGCTATTGGCTGATGCTGCGGCGGCGCCTGCGCCTCGGGCTCGCCGATCCCGTCGTGACGAATCGCTTCTTCTTGTGGTCCATCTGGGCCGCCAGCGCAACACTCAATTATGTGGCCGATCTGGCTTCGCGATCTTTCTACTGGTTCGCATTCGGAACCGTCCAGCCGGTTGCCGAGCATCTCGCTGCGACGGTCGGACCCACGATCATCGTGACCATGCTGATCGGCACCGTCTCGGCCGTCACGCTCTTCCTGACGTTCTTCCCGAGCCCCGGTTACCGCCGCTGGATCGAAGCGCGCAGCGCCAACCGCGCGGACTGACGCCCGCGCGCCTCGCGTCCAGGCCACCGCTTCCAGCCGCGCAGCCTCGCCGCGTCTGCCACGCTCGCAGGCCCCCTCGCCAGCGGATTCGATGCCAGCCCCGGAATGGCGCATGCTACGCCTTCTCGAACCCGGGACACGGGAACGGAATAGGGGCCCAGGGGATGGCGGATGCGCGAGTCGAAGGCGAATGCGAGCCGCGTTTCGCGGCGGTGCGCGAGGTTTTTGCAAAGAGCTTTGCGAAGGGCGAGGTCGGCGCCGCCCTTTGCGTGACGATCGCGGGCCGCACGCCGATCGATCTCTGGGGCGGACACCGCGACGCTGCGCGCACACAACCCTGGACGCGCGACACCCTCGTCAACGTCTACTCGACGACCAAGGGCATGACGGCGATCTGCGCCAATCGTCTCGTCGATCAGGGTGCGCTCGACCTCGACCTGCCGGTCGCCCACTACTGGCCCGAATTCGCGGCCGCGGGGAAGCAGGCGATTCCGGTGCGCTGGTTGTTGTGCCACAAGGCCGGTGTCCCGGCGCTGCGCGAGGATGTCCCTGCGCACGCCCGCTTCGATGGGAAGTTCTGGACCGAGGCGCTCGCCGCCGAGGCGCCCTGGTGGGAGCCGGGAACGCACCACGGCTACCACGCGCTCACCTACGGTCAGCTGGTCGGCGAGATCGTGCGGCGCGTCGATGGGCGAACGCTCGGCAGCTACTTCCGCGAAGAACTGGCGCTGCCGCTCGCGCTCGACTTCCACATCGGCCTTCCCGCCGAACACGACGCGCGTGTGGCGGAGATCCTCTCCGCCCCGGCCGCGCCGCCCGGAGCTCCGGATCCCTTCGCTGCGGCGCGCAAGCAGCCGCAATCGCTCGTCGGGCGCGTATTCGGCAACCCCGTGGTCGAAACGAAGGACGTGAACTCGCGCGCCTGGCGCGCGGCCGAACTCCCCGCGGTGAACGGCCACGGCACGGCGCGCGGACTCGCGCGCATCTACGGCGCGCTCGCAACCAACGGCGTGCTCGACGGTGAGCGCGTGCTCTCGCCCGAACAGATCGTTCGCGCCAACCGCGAGCAGGCGCGGGGGATCGACGCGGTGCTGAAGCCCCTGCACTCCCGCTTCGGCCTCGGCTTCATGCTGACGCAGCCGATGATTCCGTTCGGTCCCAACCCGCGCAGCTTCGGGCATCCGGGGGCCGGGGGCTCGATCGCGTTTGCGGATCCCGACGTGCAGCTCGGCTTCGCCTATACGATGAACCAGATGCAGATGGGCCTCGGCGGCGACGCCCGCGGCTTCGCGCTGATCGGCGCGCTCTATGCGGCGTTGCGCGCATGAAGCAAGCAGAATTCGACCCGAAGGCCGCGGTCCGGCACGTGCGCGCATCGGACCCGACACTGGCGCGCGTGATCGATGCCGTCGGACCGTACGAGATCGAAGTTCTGAAGACCGCGAGCGTGTTCGTGGCGCTCGCGAGATCAATCGTCTATCAGCAGCTGAACGGTCGCGCGGCGGCGACGATTTTCGGGCGCGTGTGCGCGCTCTATCCGCGCGCCCGTGCAGGCCTGCGGCCGGAGGGAATCCTGCGCACCTCGGACGCGAAGCTTCGCGGCGCGGGGCTTTCGCGCGCCAAACTGCTCGCACTGCGCGACCTCGCGGAAAAGACACAGGCCGGAGCGATCCCCCCGCTCGCGGCTCTGCGCCGCATGGACGATGCCGCCATCGTCGAGAGCCTCACGCAGGTGCGCGGCATCGGCCGCTGGACGGCAGAGATGTTCTTGATGTTCCGGCTCGGTCGTCCGGACGTGCTGCCCGCCGAGGATTACGGCGTCCGCAAGGGTTTTGCGATCGTCTACCACAAGCGCAAGCTGCCGATGCGCAAGGATCTCGAAAAACACGCCGAGCGCTGGAGGCCCTATCGCAGCGTCGCGAGCTGGTATCTATGGCGCGCGCTCGAGCTGGAGAAAAAATAGCCATGGCCCTTGCCGCGCTGGCGCAGACACCCCGCAGCGCGCCGACGCTTGCGCGCCCCGCTGCGCGGCGCAGCCCGCTCGCGTTCACCGCACCCTGGTTGCTCGCGCCGATGGAAGGCGTGACCGAGCCGTGTTTTCGCGATCTCGTGCTGTCGCGCAACCCGGCGACGCAGCTCGGTGGAGCGTTCAGCGAGTTCGTGCGCGTATCCGAGGCCCCCGTGCCGCACCACATCCTCGCGCGTCACCTCGGGCCGCAGCGTTTCGAGGCGCCCGTCGGTTTGCAGCTGATGGGCTCGGATCTCGCGATGCTCGCTGAAACCGCGCGGCGCGCGGTCGCCTGCGGCGCGCCGCTCATCGATCTCAACTTCGGTTGCCCCGCGAAGGGATCCCTGCGCGGCTGCGCAGGCTCGGCTCTGCTCGAGGAACCCGCGGCGCTCGAACGCGTCGTGCGCGCCGTCGTCGACGCGCTGCCCTTCACGCCCGTCAGCGCCAAGATCCGCGCTGGCGTCGCGGATGCGAGCCGCGTCGAGGATCTCGCGCGCGCCGCAGAAGCGGGCGGCGCGGCGCTCTTGACGGTGCACTGCCGCACACGCGCCGAGGGCTACCGCCCGCACATCGACTGGACCCGCATCGCGCGCGCCGTCGCCGCGGTCGCGATTCCCGTCTGCGGCAACGGCGGCGTGAGGACGCACGCCGATTTGCAGCGCATGCGCGACGAAACCGGCTGCGCATTCGTGATGGTGGGCCACGGCGCGCTCGCCGATCCGTGGATTTTTTCCGGCGAACGCGTTTCGCGGGCGCAGGCCGCGCGCTTCCTGCTCGATTACGCGCACACGATGCGCACGCGCGGCGAGTTCGGCCCCGGCGGAGTCGTCGCACGCCTCAAGCAACTCTTCCATCACTGGACCGCAGGCCAGCTCTTCGCGGGCGAGGATCGCCGCGCCTGGCTGCGGGAGCGCGACGCGGGCGCGCTACTCGCGCGGCTCGAGAACTTCACGCAGGCCTGACCGCGCCCGCAGCCCCCAAACGGCGACGCCCCGGGAAGCTTCCCGGGGCGTCGTGTTCAGCGCTGGCGCGCCCAGCAAGACTCGAACTTGCGACCTTCAGGTCCGCAACCTGACGCTCTATCCAACTGAGCTATGGGCGCGTAGGAACCTCTAGAGCGGCCAAAAGCTACCCCATCCGCCCGCGGGTCTCTAGGGAGTTGGGGGCGCCCCGATCCCGGCGTAGAATGCCGGCTGAAAGCGGCCATCCGGTCGCGCGCGCCTGCACCGCAAAGGAGTCTCGCCATGTCTCTCGTCGTGCTCGGTGGGGGTGTCTCCCCGTTCGTCCGCAAGGTTCGCGTCGCGCTTGCCGAGAAGGGTCTCGATTACCAGCACGAGCCGGTGAATCCGTTCTCGGCGCCAGCTGGTTACCGCGAGATCTCGCCGCTGGGCAAGATCCCCGCCTTCAAGGACGGCGATCGCACGCTCTGCGATTCGTCGGTGATCTGCGCCTACCTCGAGAAGCGTTACCCGACGCCCGCGCTCTACCCCTCGGATCCGTATGACTACGCGCGCGCTCTCTGGATCGAGGAGTTCATGGACGGCGGCCTCGTCCCGGTCGTGGGGCCGCACATCTTTCTCGCGCTCGTGCTCAAGCCGCTGATCTCCGGTGGCAAGGCGCCCGACGCCGCCGCCGAGGAGAACGCCAAAAAAGTCTGGGCGGAGCAGGCGGCGCCGTTGCTCGACTACCTCGAGAAGCAGCTCGGCGACA
>JANNIY010000075.1:0-2422 GCA_031405455.1 Deltaproteobacteria bacterium
CGCCGCCTGCCGAACGATCTCGACGTGACGGCTCTCGTCGATGCCGACGATGAGCTTTCCGGTTCGATCTCGGAAGGCCTCGATTTCGGCGCCAGCAGCGATCGCGAAGTGACGCGCGCACCCGAGCCTGTGAGCAGCGCGCCCGAGCGGGTGGTGCATGCGCCGACGCCGGCCGCCGCTCTGGGCGATGGTCTCTTTGGTGACACGGATCAGGATCTGTTCGAATCGTCTGAGAAGGGGGAGAAGAAAATGAGCCAGGACACTCTCGATCTGCCGGCCTCGCGCGGTCAGCGTCCGACTCCGGCACCGACGATGGTCACCTCCGCTGCGGGCGATTCCGACGTCACGCGTCTGCTTCGCGAGCTCGAGCGCCGCGTGGCGCAGCTCGAAACCCGCCTCGACGAATCCAACGACGCGCGCGAGCGCCTCGAGCGCCAGGTCGCGGCCCAGAGCGAGGAGCTGCGCGTGCAACGCGCGGCGATCGCGCGCACGCAGCGTGCGCTGCGCGGGCTCAACCGCGGCGAAGAAGAGCAGGCCACCGAGCCCGCCTTGCGCGACCCGACCCGAACCGGCCGATGGGTGGAAACTAGTCCTTCGACGGATGTGTCCACGTCGCAGTCTGGACAGAGCAGCCCGATCGGCCTGCGCGATCTGGGCGCTGCCACCATCCTCTACGCATTCCTCACCAGCGTCGCCACCTGGCCGCTGCTGCTCTACTTCCGGGATCGCGTGCCCGGCGGCGAGTCGTGGCGTTCGCTGAGGATCCTTCCCGAGTCGCTCATCAATCTCTGGAACCTGTGGTGGTTCCGCTATTCGCTGCTCGATCTCGGACAGAATCCGTTCGATTGCGGGTACATCTTCCATCCGCTGGGAGCCGATCTCTGGTTCCATACGCTGGCGCCGCTGCATGGTGCCGTCGGCATCGTTCTGCAGGCGTTCGTCTCGCTGACGGTCGCTCAGAATCTCATGATCTATTGCTCTCTGGTCGCCGCGGGCATGTCTACGTTCGCGCTCGCACTCCACCTCGGTCTGAGGCGCGCCGGAGCCCTCGTCGCGGGAGGGATCTACGCCTTCTCGCCGGCGGTCTTCGGTCATCTGTACGCGGGCCACTACGAGCTGCTCGCCACCTTCTGGCTACCCGCGATGCTGTTCGCCTTCCTGAGGCTCACCGATGAGCCCGTGCCGCGCCTGCGGGATGCCGTCGCGCTCGGTCTGCTGCTCGTGGGCGCTGCGTACAGCTCGCAGTACTACTGCGTGTACGGCGTAGAGCTGCTGATCCTCGCAGCGATCGTGCGGGGCCGGGCCACGCTGCGCCCCGCGACGCTGCCTGCGTTCGCGGTGACGGCGGCGATCGCGCTGATCGGTTGGGGGCCCCTCTTGTGGTCCTTCCTGGGCGCGAGCGCGCCCCAGCTGGACGCGGGTGTCGCAGGGTATTCCGATTTCGACCACCACTCGGGCGATCTGATCGGCTTCTTCCTGCCGGCCTTCACGCACCCGTTGCTCGCAGAATCCCTCGGCGCCCTGCACGAGCGGCTCAACCCCATTGGTTTCCTACCGCACGAGACGACGACGTACGTGGGATGGATCGTGCTCGGATTGGCGTCTTTTGGCGCGTTCGCGCGCCGGCGCGCCGGCGAGCCGCTGCGGTTGCTGCTCGCGGTGGCTCTCGTCTTCAGTGTGTTGTCGCTCGGAAGCCATCTCCGAATCGTTGGGAGCCAGACCCAGATCCCGCTGCCGGGTCTGCTTTTCGAACAGCTGCCGTTGCTACGCCTGGCGCGGGCGCCCGGACGGCACATCGTGGTCGCAATGCTCGGCTTTGCCCTGCTCGCCGCCGCGGGCTGGCAGCGGCTCCGACCCGCCTGGTTGGCCTGGCCGGTTCTGGCGCTGCTCGCGCTCGATTTCGCGGCGATGCCCGTGCCCAGCGTCTCGACGGAACTCTCGCCGGTGTACCGGCGGCTGGCGGAGATTCCGGGGGACTTCGCCGTGCTCGAGATTCCCCTCAGCGTGCGCGATGGGCATGTTGGAAGCGGTGTGCCCGACAACCGTCAGATTTTCGCGCAATCGGTTCACCACCACCCGATCGTGGGCGGCATGGTCTCGCGCCTGCCGGCGGAGACGTGGCAGGCGCTGGTCGACGCGCCCATCGTCGGCACGCTCTTGCGCCCGGATTGGGCGAACGCGGAGACGCTGCGCAGAGACCGCGCCGAGGGCCCTGACTACCTCGCGCACTGGGGCATCGATGTGGTCGTGCTGCAAGCGTCCGCGCGAGGGAAGGCATGGGAGCGCTACGCCGAGAGCGTTTTGCCGATCCGCTCGCGCGAGAGATTCCCCGACGGCTCCCAACTGCTGTGGCTGAAGGAACGGTGATCCGATCACGCGCGTCAGCCGCGCTGAGCGATCTCGAGCGCCCCGAGCGCGCCCG
>JANNIY010000076.1:0-7252 GCA_031405455.1 Deltaproteobacteria bacterium
GCCTCCTGGTGAGGCTGCCGTGAGGACCTGCCGGTCTGGCAGGCACTGTTCGAGGAACTCGGCTCATCCGGTTTCGTTCCGATCACGGTGGCGCTCGATCGCTGCGCAGAGGATGCGCGTCCCTACATCGAGAAGGCGAAGCCCACACATCCCAGCCTGATCGACACGCAGCATGTGGTCGCCGATCTCTACGCGATGATCAACGTGCCGACCCTGGTGTGGATCGACGAGGGCGGTCGGATCGTGCGACCCAACGACGCCCAGTTCGGCACCGATATCTTCACGCAATTTCACGGCAAGCATTCGGCTCCGTTCCTCGCGGCCGTGCGCGCCTGGGTGAAGGAAGGGCGCGGTGCGCTCGCCCCCGCGCAGGTGCGTTCGCAGCAGTCGCTGCCTACGCCCGAGCAACAGCAGGCCCGCGCCGAGTTCACGCTGGCCTGGTATCTCCACCAACAGGGCAAGACGACTGCGGCAGAACGCCATTTCGTGCGCGCCGGGAAACTCTCACCGCACGACTGGACGATTCGCCGCGGCTCGATGCCCATCCGCGGCAAGAATCCCATGGGCCCCGAGTTCTTCGAGCTCCACAAGGAGTGGAAGGCGGCTGGATCACCCGGCTATCCCACGCAGCCGTTCGATTCCGGGGACTGACGAAGGTCGCGGCTCCGCGCTCGGATCGATCCCCGGCTGCACCCTCCCATCGCCTGGCTGGGAGGCTCCGCCACTTCTTCGTGGCCGGCTGCATCCCGGAAGCGGGCTGGGGCAGGATCTTCGACTTCGGCTATTGGATGATCCAGTACACCTGCTGAGGGTGGGTTCGCATGGTGACGGACGCAGTTCGCGCCGGCAGAGGCGCTCCGAGCGCACGCGGGTCGGTACTCTTCGCACTGCTCCAGGCCGCTGCCAGCTTCGGCCTCCTGGCGCTTTCGAGCGATCCGCAGCTGCTCACCTGGCAGTCCCCGGCGACGGCGGGTGACCTGCTTGCACTGAGCCGCATCGGCGCGCTGACGGCCGGCGGGCTCTATTTCGCCGCGAGTCTGTGGACCCTGGCGCGAACCCGGCGCCTGCTCTCGCCCGTACCCGCACTCGTCGTGCTGGCGATCCCGTACACCTTCAACTGGCTCTGGATGCTCACGTCGCCAGGCCTGATCGGAGCGCTGGGCCGCGCACTCGTGTTCGGGGCCGAGCCCGCGGCGTGGGCCGCGGTGTTTCTCGGATGCACCTTCGTGCTTGCGGTCTTCAACACGGCGCTCTTCCTCGGCATCGGCCTGATCGGGGACGGGCGCACGACGCGAGGACTCGGCCTCTACGGTCTGTTGCTCGCCTGCGCCGCGCTCGCAGCCGCGGCGCCCTGGATCGCGGATGCCGCCAGCAGCCCCGCCGCGTTGGGAATCGGGAAGACCGCGTGGCGATTCGCTGCCATCGTTGCGGCAGCGCTCTCGCAGGCCTGTCTGTGGGCGGAGACGTACCTCGTCACCGGCGCATTGCTCGACGCGATCTGGGGACGCCGCCCGACGCGGCGCGCGGCGGATCAGCACGCGCGCGACGGGCTCGTGAGGGGCGCCGTCTTCGGCGGCTTCTTCATGGCGCTGATCCAGAGCGTCGCGCTCGCGCTCGACGTGCCTGCCGCGGAAGCCTGGCTCGCGCGTGCGCCGCTGCTCGGTGTCTCGCTCGCAGGCGGGATGCTCTTCGCGTTCGCCAGGACTCTCGTCGAGAGCTTCGACGGCAGCGCGCCGTTCTTCCACCGCCTCGCCAGCAATTCGCTCGCGCCGGCGAACGTGTTGCGTGGCTTCGTGGTCGGGGCGGGCATCGGGCTCGCCGCCGCCTGGGCGCTGCCTGCGCAATCGGATGCCGAACGCACCGGCTTCGGTCTGCTGGTCGGGGCTGCGGCGTATGCCGGTGTCGATCTCCTCCGCGACCTCTTCGCGATCGCCGCTGGCCGGCGCCAGCGCTTGCAGACCTGGCGGGTCTACGTGCTCGGCGCGTTGCTCGGTGGGAGCGTGGGCGCCGCGCTCGGCTGGTACTTCGAGACGTCGCAACTGGCTGTGGTGTTCCAGAAGTTCGAGCTGTATGCCGGCAGCGATCTGGCCGCCTCGGGAGGCGCCACGCGCTACGTCATCTATCCCTGGTTCAGCAAATGGGGCGCCATCGATCTCGGCGAGATCACGGGAGGCGTGAAGCTCTTCTTCGTCGAGTCGTTGTCGGGCGTGATCGGGTGGTCGCTCGCGGCGCCTCTATTCAGTGTCAATCTCGTACTGTTGACGGCTCTGCTCGAGCGCAGCGTGGGCCCGCTGCGCCGGCTGTTCACGGCGAGCGGCCTGGCGGGTGTCGGCGAGCAGGCGCTGCGGGTGCAGCGCTGGGGGCTCTGGATGGCGCCCGTCATCTATTCTTTTTTACGGCTCTCTCCAGATCCCACCTGGTACGACCAGGACGGAGCGGTGCGCAGTGTGGTGGCGGCGCTGCATGCCCTGATGCTCGATCCCGGCGAATTCCGGCGCTGGAGTCTCGAGGTCTTCCTCGGCCTGCTCGCCTACGATGGAGTTCGCATCCTCGTGTGGTTCGATCACATGGGATTGCGGGTCGCGACGCTCGTGAACCTTTCCTTCGTCGGCGGAGACGCACTCGACGAAACGGCTGCGCGCTTCGTCGGCCACTCGGCGCGTGCGCGCGTGATCCCGGAAGGCATCCGACGCTTCGCCACCTGGGCGCCGCTGCTGATCCCCTTCTACATCCCGCGCGGCGCCGATTGGGACTACGCGTGGACGGGCGCCGAGGTCGTGCGCGCGGCGAACGCCGCGCCATCGGCGCCGGTCGCCCGCGTGCTGCTCGGCTACGCGGTCGCAGCCGTCGGCATGGGGCTCGCCCTCGCCGTCATTCTTCTGCGCGAGCGGCATCGGCGGCGCGACGCGCGGCGCGCGCCCGCCGCTCACGCGGATCTGGCGCTGGCCCGCGAGAGCGATTTCGTGCTCGCCAACGGCAACTACGCGCTCGAGCTCTCGCGCGAGGGGCTCGGGTTCAGCCGGGTGGCGAGCGCTGCGCACGGCGGCCGCGAGATTGATCTCACGCGCCGGCCCGACGATCCCCTCTCTCCCCGCGGAAATTTCTTCTATCTGCGCGATCTCGATCGCGCGCCGGCGAGCGAAGCAGGCGCCTGGTCGCTCACGGCGCAGCCGCTGCGAAAGACGGGGCCGGATTTCGCGATCTCGCAGCCCACGCCATCGCAGCTGCGCATCGTGAACACGTTCGGCGGCGTTCGCGCCACTGCCACGATCGAGCTCGCAGCGACGGATGCCGTCGCGATCTGGCGGATCCAACTCGAGAACCGCGAAGCGCACGCGCGCCGGCTCGAGATCACGAGCTATCAGGAGCTGGCCATCGATGTGGCGGACGCCTACCGGCGTCACCCGCAGCTCTCGGCTCTCTACATCGGCACCCGCTTCGTGGCGCCGCTCGGCGCCATCCTCGCGCATGACCGGCGGCTGCACGGCGCGCTCCGGCGGACCGCAGGCCGGCCGGTGGCGTTTCATGCCGTGCGCGCGGATCGCGACGGCAGCGTTCGCCTCACCGGCTACGAAGACTCGCGCCCGCGCTTCATCGGCAGCGGGTCGCTGCGCGCGCCGCGTGCGCTCGCGGAGGCTCGCGCCCGCGATCCGGGCGACGAGGGGCTGCTCCACAGCTTCGATCCCTGCGCGAGTCTGAGGGTCGAAGTCGCTCTCGAACCGCGCGGAAGTGTCGAGATCGTCTTCGTCGATGGCTGGGTAGAGGACGAGCGCGACGCGCCGGCCGTGATTGCGCGGCAGCTCGGACGCGCCGTCCCCGACGAGGCCTTGCTTGCGCCCGCGCTCTCGCGCACGCGAATCCTCGAGGATTCGCGAATACAGAACCCGACCGCGCCGCCGTTTCAGTTCTCGAGCGACGGCAGGGAGCTGCGGATTCACGCGGAAACCCCGCGGCCGTTCACGCACGTGCTCGCGAGCCCCCTCGGTCATGGCGCGATCGTGAACAGTGACGGTGCGATCTTCTCGTTTGCGGGCAACTCCCAGAAGAACGCGCTGACGCCATTCACGCTCGACACCGTTCCTGCCGCTGCGCCGGGGCAGGCGATCTACGTCGTGCCACAGACGGAAGCGCTGGAGCCGATCCGCTTCCCCGAGGCGTGCGGCCCGCGCGAGATCCGTTTCGGGCGCGGCTACGCGACGTTCGAGCAATCGCGAGGCGAGCTGCGCGTGGAACTCGAGATCTGCGTCGTCCCCGATGCTCCCGTCGAGCTGCGGATCCTGCGCGTCGAGAATCGCGGCGCGCGGCCCGCGCGCTGTCGCGTGGTCTTCTATTTCGAGATGGTGCTCGCCGAGCTGCCTCTGGATAGCCGCGGGAAGCTCTCCGCGACGAGTGATCCTCGTCTCGGGGCGCTCTTCTTCGCGAACCCGGACAACGATTTCCAGGCCGGCATGGCGTTCGCCGCGACGAGCTTGCGGGAGGCTGCGAGCGAATGCGTGCGCGCGCGCTTCGTCGGCGGAGAGGCCCGCGATCTCTCGAATCCGTTCCTGGTCGAGCACGGCGCCCCCGACACGAGTGCGCCGGACGACGGCATCCGGATCGCGAGCTTTGCGGGAGAAATCGAAGTGCCGCGGGGCGGCGTCGAGACGATTTGCAGCGTGCTCGGGCAGGCGCAGAGCCTCGCGCATGCGAAGCAGCTGATCGCAGCGCAGCTCCCCGCTGCGGAGCAGAGCGCCCGCGCGACACGCGGCTGGTGGGAGGAGCGTCTCGGGACGCTGCGCATCGAGACCAATCTGCCGGAGTTCGATCGCCTGGTGAACGACTGGCTTCCCTATCAGGTGCAGGCGTCGCGGTTGTGGGCGCGCGCGGGATCCGAGCAGCGCAGCGGCGCCTACGGTTTCCGCGATCAGCTCCAGGATGTGCTGCCCCTGCTGTTTCACGATCCGGCCCTCGCGCGACGGCAGATCCTGCTGCACGCCGGCCAGCAGTTTCTCGAGGGCGATGTGCTGGCGTGGTGGCATCCGTCGAAGACCGGTGCGACGGCCCGCGAGCGGCATGATGAGAACCGAATCGCCGCGGATCGTGTGGCTGTCGCCCTCGTCGTCGATGAGACGATGCTGCTTCTCGAACGGCTCGCTCGACGGACGGCGAACGACCACGATGTCGGATCCGTAGCCGCGCTGAAGCAGGCTGCCGCGAAACGGAGTCGCTTCTTCGCTCGCTGCGAAGTCGCCGGCGAGCACGCGGCGCTGTCCGGTCGCGGGATCGAAGATCACATCGACGCGCTGGCCGGTCTCAGTGCGAAGCCGCGCGGCGAGCGTGCTCGCGCTCCCTTCATCCGAGATCGAGGCCATCTGCACCGAGTAGCGCACCTTCGCATTCGCAAGCGGCGCACTGATCGTGAAGCCGCGTCTGATGACGGAGGGCCCGCCGTCGGAGACGATCGAATACCCCTCGGCAATCCGGGGGAAGGTCACCGACGGCTGATCGCTCAGCAGCCCGACGCGAATGCGCGGCTCGGAAATCGTTCGTTGCGGTGAGGCCACCGCGATCAACCGGTTCGACGGAGACAGAGGCTGGGACGTTTGCGCCGCCGGTACCGTGCGGGGAGGGGGTGCAGCGGAGCAGGCGGCGAGCAGCACTGCGAGGAGCGAGACTGCGATCGTTCTCATATGGACTCCCGGAGAGCAAAAAAAAGGCCCCCGCGCATTGCGGGGGCCTTGGGTGGTTACGAGTGTGAGTGCAAACTACGGCAGCATCAGACGGATGACGACGCGACGGTTGCGCAGACGTCCTTCCGCGGTGCTGTTGTCGGCAATCGGCTCGCGTCCGTTGCGGCCTTCGACTTCGATACGGCTGGCGTCGATGCCGTGGCGGCTCACGAGGTAGTCGCGGACCGCTTCGGCGCGGCGGCGATCGAGGTCGGTGTTTGCACCGGTGTTCTCACGATTGTCGGTGTAGCCGATGACGACCGCGGTCGACGAAGGCTCCTGCTTCATGCGGAGTGCGACGTCGTCGAGGATCGCTTTCGCGATGTTCGTCAGACGCGCCGAACCTGGCTCGAAGTGAATCTCGTCGGTGCGCAGCTCGCGCGGCATGGCCGGCGGAACTACGACAGGAGGAGGAGGCGGAGGAACCGGCGCCGGCTAACTGGCGGCGGCACGTAGACGGGTGGCGGAGGCGGCGGAGGTGCAACGGCTGCGAAACGCATCGGCGCAAACGTAAGGCCGACAAGACCAGAAAGGGCGCAGTCGTCGAGCTCCGTCAGGCGGCACTCGTCGTTGTTGTCGAGGAACTTGGCGATGTTCCAGCGGGCGCCGGCACTGAGGGCCCAACCGGAATTACCGAACCAGTGACGGAGACCCGTCAGAAGAAAGATCGGCGCGTCGGGGGCGCGATCGCCTCCGGTGTAGAAGCGCGCGTTCACTTCGTTGATCCAATTCGTGGTGCGCCACCATCTCAGCGGAACCTGGAGGCCGGCATCGACTGCGAACTCGTTCGGGAGAGTGATCTCTTCGCCGAAGTTCGTGTCGCTGCGGTCGCCAACCATCTTGTAGCTGGCGCTGATGGTGCCCATGCCGCCCGTCAGATGGGCGCCGACACCGAAGTTGGTGCTGCCGGCCGAGATTCCGGCCTCGTCATCACCAGTCGGGAGATCTGTGAAAACCGAGAACGCGAAGCGGCCGCCGTTGGCCATCGGCGCGGTGCCGAATTTCGTGGCGAGGCGAACATCGCCGATGCCGCTGTCGGTGAACCGGCCCTGATAGAGGTAGCCGTTGATGAAACCAGCGCGGTCGCCACCGTTCGAGACCAGACGGTCCCACGGGAGCATCGCGGTGATTTCCCACCGGTCGGTGATTCCGTAGCCGACCGAGCCACTGACCCGATAGAGGTCATAGCTCTGATCGCGATACTCACGGTTCGATGGAAGCGCGAAGTCGCGCGCCGGTCCCGCGAGCAGGTCGTAGTCGTTCCAATAGACTCCAAAGGACCATTCACCCTGATGAAGAGTGTCAGCAGTGACAGTCTCAAAAAGACCCGTCTGGCCACTGGAACTCGGGGCCTCCTGAGCAAGCTGCTCATCCCGAGTCATGGTGGTCGTCGTCATCCCCTGACCAAATGCAGAGCCCGCGACGAGAATGCACAACAGAGAAAAGAGCAACTTATGCTTAAGACGCAACAAGATCACACCTCCTGAAAGCTTCGCACGGTTACCGTCCGCAGCTATAATGCCCGCGGGTTACAAAACATGTGC
>JANNIY010000077.1:0-1980 GCA_031405455.1 Deltaproteobacteria bacterium
TCTTTCGCGCGTCATGTTCGTGTGCACCGCGAACGTGCTCTCGCAGATTCCGCGGCCGCTCCAGGACCGCATGGAGATCATCCAGATCCCCGGCTACATCGAATCCGAGAAGCTCCAGATCGCGCGCGATTTCCTGGTGCCCAAAGTAATTGAAGCCAACGGCCTCAAGCCCGAGCACATCGATTTCAGCGACGGCGCGCTGCTCGAGCTGATCCGCCACTACACGCGCGAATCCGGCGTGCGCGGCCTCGAACGCGAAATCGCCTCGCTGTGTCGCAAGATCGCCCGCGAAGTGGTGAAGGCCGGCGAGAACTTCAAGAAGGCGCACATCACACCGGCGCGCGTCAAAAAACTTCTTGGTGTCCAGCGCTTCCGCTTCGGCAAGGCCGAAGAGCACGATCGCGTGGGTGTCTGCACGGGTCTCGCCTACACCGAAGTGGGCGGAGAGCTGCTCCAGACCGAGGTCTCGGTGACGCCGGGCAAGGGCAAGCTCCAGGTCACAGGCAGACTCGGCGAGGTGATGCAGGAAAGCGCGAATGCGGCGCTCTCCTACATCCGCTCGCGCGCCAAGCAACTCGGCCTGACGCGCGATTTCTACTCCAAGGTCGACATCCACATCCACGTGCCCGAGGGCGCCACACCCAAGGACGGCCCGTCCGCCGGCATCACGATCGCGACGGCGATCGCCTCGGCGCTGACGCGCGTCCCCGTGCGCTCGAACGTCGCCATGACGGGCGAGATCACGCTGCGCGGGCGCGTGCTTCCGATCGGCGGACTGAAGGAGAAGATGATCGCGGCGCACCGCGGCGGGATCGATACGCTGCTGATCCCGAAAGAGAACGAGAAGGATCTCGTCGAGATTCCCGCCAACATCAAGCGCAATCTCAACATCATCCTCGTCGAGCACATGGACGACGTGCTGCCCGTGGCGCTCGTCACGCTCGATCCGAAGGGCATGCAGCACGTCGGGGATTACACGGTCGATGACATCTACGAAGTGCCGCCGCCGCACGTGAAGCCGCCGATCGCCGAGCTTCCGAGCCGTGCGGGAGTGAACTAGTCTCGCGGCGGCGGTCGATCCGCACGGGCGCGTAGCTCAGCTGGTAGAGCACCTCGTTTACACCGAGGGGGTCGGCGGTTCGAGCCCGTCCGCGCCCACCGGATCCCGGCGCCTCGAAAGGAAGCGGCGTTTGCGCTCGTTGGTCTTTCGGACTCCGAGACCCGGCGCTGCGCCGATGCGCGGCCCACAGGCCGCCCTCTGGTATCTGCGCTTCTTCCGCGATCCCATCCATGCGCTGCGCCTGGCGCAGGCGACTTTCGGCCCCGTCTGCGCCGCCGGCAACGTCGTGCCGCTGCCGCAGCGCGAAAAGCTGCACGTGATCGCCCTCGGCCCCGAGTTCAATCACCAGGTGCTCGGCGATCCGGATCGCTTCCGCACCACCGGCCAGGGGCTCGGCGGGCCGCGAGATTCCGCGCAGCGCCGCCTGCGCTACGGCCTCACGCGCTCGCAGCGCGGGCGCCACGCGCGCCAGCGGCAGTTCATGCTGCCGCCGTTCCAGAAGCGTGCTGTCGAGGGCTACACCGACAAGATGGTGGCCGTCACCGACAAGCTGCTCGGCCAGTGGAGCCCCGGCAGCGTCGTGGACGTCTGGCGCGAGATGCGAAAACTCACGCTCGAGATCTCGAGCGACGTGCTCTTCGCGCGCGAAGATCCGGCGCGTTCCCACGCGCTCGGCGAGATGATCGGCGCCTGGATCTCGCAGGGCTTCTCGGCCCGCGTCTGGAGCCTCATGCTCGACGTGCCCGGCCTGCCATACCACGGCCTGCTGCGCCACGCCGAAGCTATCGAGCGCGAGATCCAGGCGATGCTCGACGAGAAAAGACGTGCGGGGGCGACGGGCAGTGATCTCGTCTCGATGCTCGTCGCCGCCAATCGCGAGGGCAAGGAGTGGATGAGCGACGAAGACCTGATCGGCAAGG
>JANNIY010000078.1:0-28913 GCA_031405455.1 Deltaproteobacteria bacterium
GGGGAAGTGGTGCCCGGGACTGGAGTCGAACCAGCACCTCATTTCTGAGACAGGCTTCTGAGACCTGCGCGTCTGCCAATTCCGCCACCCGGGCCGGGAAAACGGGAGGCGCAGGCTAACGGGAGCCCTACTGAATCGCGAGCCGTCGCGGGCACTTTTCTTGACCCGGCGAGGCGCGGCCATAGCCTCGCCTGTGCCCTGGAAATCGCAGAGGAGCCTCGTTGAGTGAACAAGCCTCGCGGCGCATCACGATCGGTAACGAGTCGATCGAGCTGCCGGCCCCGCTGCCGGTGCTACCGGTGCGGGATGCCGTCGTGTTCCCTGGAACTACCGTGCCGCTCTCGGTCGGGCGGGCGCGCTCGCTGGCCGCGCTCGACGAGGCAGGGGCGAGCGGCCTGATCCTGGTCGCGACTCAGCGCGACCCGAAGCAAGAAGAGCCGGCGATCGAGGGGCTCCACCCGATCGCAACCGTCGCGAAGATCGTGCGTACCGCCGACGCTCGGCAGAACGCGAAGCAGGCGATCGTGATCGGCGTCGTGCGCGCGCGCTTCAGCGCGACGCCGAGTACCGGCCGTGCCCTGCGTGCCGCGATCACGCCGCTGCCCGAGACGCGTGAGCCGAGTGCCGAACTCGACGCCGCGCGCGCGCGCGTGATCGAGCTCGCGCATCAAGTGATCGACCTACGCGACGATTACCCTGACGAATGGAAGGGCGTCGTCTCGAGCATGCCGACGCCCGGCATGCTCGCCGATCTCGTCGCGTCGAGCGTGCAGATGCCGACCGAGCAGCGCATCGCCCTGCTCTGCGAGCCTGAGCCGACGAAGCGGCTCTGGGATGTCGCGCGCGTGCTCGAACGCGAGGTCACGATCGCCGAGACGCAGAAGACGCTGCGCGCGCAGGAAGACGAAGAGCCGATGGATCCGAAGCGCAGGGAGCGTCTGCTCCGCCGGCGCATGCGCGACATCCAGGAAGAGCTCGGCGAGGCCGCCGGTGGCGAGCGCGAGGCGGACGAGCTCGCGGAGAAGCTCGAGGCCGCGCAGCTCCCCGAGACGGCGCGCACACACGCCGATCGCGAGCTGCGCCGCTTTCGCGCACTCGCGCAGCACGCGCCCGACCGCCACTTGTTACGGAGCTACCTCGAGTGGCTGGCCGACCTGCCCTGGTCGAAGGAGACCGAGGATCACCTCGACATCGCGGATGCGCGCCGCGTGCTCGACGAAGATCACCACGGTCTCGCGAAGGTGAAGGACCGCATTCTCGAGTATCTCGCGGTGCGCAAGCTCGCACCTGAGGCGAAGGCGCCAATCCTGTGTTTCGTCGGCCCGCCCGGCGTCGGCAAGACCTCCCTCGGCAAGTCGATCGCGCGCGCGATGGGCCGCAAGCTCACGCGCGCCTCGCTCGGCGGCGTGCGCGACGAGGCGGAGATCCGCGGTCATCGCCGGACCTATGTGGGCGCGCTTCCCGGCCGGATTCTTCAAGGCCTGAAGCAGGCCGGCACCAACAATCCCGTCTTCATGCTCGACGAGATCGACAAGCTCGGCGCCGATTTCCGGGGCGATCCATCGTCGGCTTTGCTCGAAGTGCTCGATCCCGAGCAGAACTCCCGCTTCAGCGATCACTACCTGAACGTCGCCTTCGATCTTTCCAAGGTGCTCTTCATCGCCACGGCCAACCAGCTCGACCCGATTCCCGGCCCGCTGCGTGACCGTGTCGAGATGATCCGCGTCTCCGGCTACACGCCGGAGGAGAAGGTGGAGATCGCGAACAGCTATCTGATCCCGCACCAGATCGAGGAGAACGGGCTGCCGGGAAACCGCATCACCTGGTCGCCAGCGGCGACGCTGAACATCGTCACGGATTACACGCGCGAGGCCGGCGTGCGTAATCTCGAGCGACAGATCGCGACGGTCTGCCGCAAGGTCGCCCGCCGGGCGGCCGAGGGCGACGAGTCGCGCATCGCCATCACCGTGCGCACGCTCGCGCGCTACCTCGGCCCCCCGCCGTTCCTGTGGGAGCAGCCGCCCACGGTCGGCGAGATCGGCGTCACCAACGGACTCGCCTGGACCGAGAGCGGCGGCGAGGTGCTGATGCTCGAAGCGACGATGACGCGCGGCACCGGCCTCGTGCTCACGGGGCAGCTCGGCGACGTGATGAAGGAATCGGGGCAAGCGGCGCTCACCTACGCGCGTTGTCGCAGCGTCGACCTCGGCTTCGACGAGGCGATCTTCGCGCGCCACGAGGTGCACCTGCACATCCCCGCCGGCGCGATCCCCAAAGACGGGCCCTCGGCGGGAATTGCGATCGCGACGGCGATCATCTCGCTCGCGACCCGCACACGGGTTCGCCACGACGTGGCGATGACCGGCGAGGTGACGTTGCGCGGTCGCGTGTTGCCCGTCGGCGGCGTGCGCGAGAAGGCGCTCGCGGCGCTGCGTTTCGGCATCACGAAGATGATCCTGCCGCGCAAGAATCTCGTCGATCTCCAGGATCTACCGCCCGACATGAGACGCCGGATCCGATTCATTCCGGTCGACCACATGGACCAGGTGCTCGAGGCGGCGCTCGAGCAGACGCTGCCACGTCGCAGCGTGCCGTCCCGGCCCGCGCCGAGCCCCGGCGCGCCGCCCATGGCGACGGTCAAGCCGCGCTAGCGCGGATCGGCTGCCAGCCCGCGTTCGCGCGGGGGGCGGCCGGCGTCTTCGATCTGCGTCACGATTTGTCCGAGGCCGCTCCCCTGTGCGATCACCACATCGCCGGGCTGGAGGAACACGCGCTGGCGTCGCAGGTCCTCCACGTAGCTGCGCTTCGTGAACGGCACCGCGCCTTCGTTCAGGAAGGCGGCGCCCGCCAGCCAGCGCGCGAGGCTCATCGCGACGAAACCGCCGCTCGGTGACTTGAACACGACGCCGCCCGGTGTGCCCGTGAGGATTCCCGTACCGCGCGGGATCGCGCCTTCGAGCAGCGCCAGCGCGCGGCGCGATCCCGTCGATACCCTCCGTGAGCCTGCACTACATCGCGCTCGGGGCGGCCGGCCTGGTGTTCAGCCAGTCTCCAGAGTGCGCGTACGTCTCGGGCGTCGATCCCACGACCGAAGCGTTTGCCGACGCGCACGCGGATGCGCTGGTGCGAATCCTGTTGCCGGCCGCGAATCCCAGGTGACGGTCCGCGGGCCCCGGGTGAAACCCGCCGCGACGGTCGAGTTCTTCGCTATCCTCTGAATTCGACCTGTGAGCGGTTGCGGATCGCAGCCTTCGATCGCCGCCGCAGGATCAAAAGGGGGATGCAATGCTTCGATCGATGCGCGGATGCGCGGTGCTGGGTGTGCTGTGCCTGTTGGCGGCGTGTACGACGGATCCCTTCACCGGCGAAAGGCAGCTCAGCAAGACCGCCGCGGGAGCCATGATCGGCACCGCGGCTGGCGCGGCGGGCGGAGCCGCCATCGGCGCCATCGCGGGAGGCGGCCGCGGCGCTGCCAAGGGCGCGATGATCGGCGCGGGCGTCGGGGTGCTCTCGGGAGGTGCGGTAGGCGCCTACATGGACATCCAGGAGTCGAAGCTGCGCGAGCAGCTGCGCGGCACCGGTGTGAGCGTCACGCGCGTCGGCGACGAGCTGGTCCTCAACATGCCGGGCAACCTCACCTTCGATACCAATCAGTCGGCGATCCGCCCGTCGTTTTATGCGGCGCTGAACTCCGTCACGCTGGTGCTGAAGGAATACCCGAAGACGATCATCGAGGTGTCCGGCCACACCGACAGCACCGGCTCGGATGCCCTGAACCAGACCCTCTCGGACAATCGTGCCATGAGCGTGGCCAGCTACTTGACGGCTCAGGGCGTCGACCAGCGCCGCGTGCTCGCGCAGGGCTTCGGCAAGCGCAGCCCGATCGCCGACAATGCGACCGTCGACGGTCGCCAGGCGAACCGTCGCGTCGAGCTGCGTCTGGTGCCGATCACGGCCTAGCCATGCGCACCCGATGAGGCTGCGCGAGCTCGGCGAATTCGGTCTGATCGACCGCATCGCACGCGCTTCGGCGCGTCGGGGCGGGGCGCGCGGTGTCGCGCTGGGGATCGGCGACGACGCGGCGTTGCTGCGCCTGCGCGCGGGCGAGCAAGTCGCCATCAGCACCGACGCCTGCTTCGAAGACGTGCACTTCCGCCTGCGGCAGGAGAGCCCGCGCACGCTCGGGCGTCGCGCGCTCGCAGCGAGCCTCTCGGACCTGGCGGCGATGGGAGCCCGGCCGCTCGGCTGTCTGCTCGCACTGGCGGCGCCACCGGAACTTCCCGTGCGAACCCTGGATGCGCTCGTCGCCGGGGTGCTCGACGAGGCGGCGCGGCATGCCTGCCCGCTCGTCGGCGGCAACCTGAGCCGCGCGCGAGAACTTTCGCTCACACTCAGCGTGATCGGGGCGGTAGCGAGCGGGCGCGCGCTGCGCCGCGGCGCCGCGCGCGCGGGCGATCGCGTCTTCGTCACCGGGACGCTGGGGGGCGCCGCCCTCGAGCGGGCCCGTGCCGAGCGCGGGCGCGGTCGCATCCGCCACGTCCCGGCGCCCCGCCTGCGGGCAGGGCAGGCGCTCGCCCGGCTCGCCGGCCGCGTTTCCTGCATCGATGTCTCGGATGGCCTGGATGCCGACCTCGCGCACCTGCTCGCCGGCCGCGCGCTCGGCGCCGAGATCGAAGCTGCCCTGCTGCCGGTTCCGCCCGGGTTCCGGGCCGCCTGCGGGCGCCTCGGCCTCGATCCCGAGGTGCTCGCGCGTGCAGGGGGTGGGGACTACGAACTTCTCTTCACAGTGGGCCCCGGAGCCCCGTCCGCGGCGCGGCTCGCCCGGCGGCTTGGGGTGCGAGTGAGCGAGATCGGCCGGGTGGTCCGGCGGCCGGCGGGGGCGCGCGCAGCGACGCGCCGCGGGTGGCGGCACTTCTAGCGGCTTTGGACGCCAAAGCTGCTGGCAGGCCTACGTTTTCCGGCCCCGCCCAGATCAAGCGCCGGACCCCATTCTCCGATACTCCCACGGTGCAGGTTTCTCTCACGCACAAGTTTGTCGTGGGCTCGCTCGCCGTGGGCGGCGCCGTCATCGGTCTGCCTGCGTTGCTGGCCGAGGCCGGCTTCTACGTTTCTCCCCTGATCGCTCCTTTCGTCACGCTCGGCGCCGGCGGCGTGGTCGGCTTCATTCTCTCGCGCGAGCTGACGCACACCTTCCAGAGCCTGCGGCGCGCGACCGATCTGATCAGTCGCGGCGATCTTGCGGCCGTGGTCCAGATCGTTCCGAGCCCGCGTTTTCCGGACGAGACGCATGGTCTCGCGCTCGGCATCGAGGGCATGGCGGCGCGCTTGCGCGCGGTCGTCGAGCACATGCAGGCGACCGCCGACCGGGTTTCCTCCGCCGCGCACGAGCTCACGCTTTCGGTCGAGAACGTGAGTTCGCACAACGCGGGAATCTCGTCGAACGTGTCGGCGCTGGCGGGCAGCGTGGTCGAGGAGCAGCGATTGCTCTCCGAGACGAATCGCCAGATCCACGAAATCGCCACCGCGATCGAACTCAACTCCTCGCGGGCACGCGAGGCGTTCGGTTTCGCGGCGGAAGCGAATCAGAAGGCCAATGCCGGCGTCGACATCTCGCGGCTCGCGATCGAGAAGATGCGCCTGGTATTCGAGCGCGTCGAACGCTCGGTGGCGCGCGTCTTCGAGCTCGAGGAGAAGACGCGCCACGTCAATCAGATCACGTCGATGATCACGAGCGTCGCTCATCGCACGAACCTGCTCTCGCTCAACGCCTCGATCGAAGCCGCGCGCGCGGGCGAGGCCGGCCGCGGCTTCTCGGTCGTGGCCGACGAGATCCGCAAGCTCGCCGAGAGCGCGGGACGCAGCGCCGACGAGATTTCGAAGCTGATCAACGAGATCCAGTCGGACACCAACGAGGTGGCCGACGACATGCGCGAGTCGAGCCAGGGCGTCTCCGAGGGACGCGAAGACGTCGACACGATCGCGCACTCGCTCGAGCACATCCGCTCGGCGGTGGGGGAGGCTGCCAGCCGCGCCGAGGAGATCTTCCACGGCGCCGATACGCAGTTTCGCGATTTCGAGGCGATGGTTGCGCGCATGGACGAAGTGGCAAAGGCGGCCGCGCGCAACGCCGGCTCGATCGATGGCGTGGTTTCCACCTGTGAGCAGCAGGTCCTCTCGACGCGCGCGCTGGTCGCAGCATCGTCGACGCTCGCGGGCCTCGCGAGCGAGCTGCGCGGCGGCCTGCGCCGCTTCAATACCGGCAGCGTCGTCCCGGCGGAAATGGATTCATGAGCGCTCCGTTCGCCGCTGGCGGATCCGAACGCCTGCTCACCTTCATGGTGGGCGGAGCGGTCTACGCGCTTCCGATCGCGAGCGTGCTCGAAGTCACGCTGGCGGGCGCCGACGCCTGCATTCCCAACGTTTCGGCGTGCACGGCGAGGGTGATGAACTACCACGGCGACGCGCTCCCGGTGGTTCGCGGCGCCGTGCTGCTCGGCCTCGACGAAGCGAGCGTTCCCGCTCCCGAGCACGTGCTGGTGATCACGGCGGGGGGGATGAACACGCCGAGCGTTGGATTGCCCGTGGACCGGATTCTCGGCCTCGTAAACGGCACGGGCGCCCTGGCGCGCGACCACGAACCGATTGCGGAGCGACGACCATTGGACGGCCGCGTGGCGAACGTGCTCGACGCGAACAGGCTGGTGGCAAAGGCACGTGAGTTGATCGAGCAGGCGCTCGGTCGAGGCGAGTGAGCCCAAGGGAGGATCGATGGCGCGAATCTTGGTGGCAGACGACGCGTCCTTCATGCGTCAGATGATCCGCGAGATCGTCGAGGAAGAAGGACACGAAGTGGTGGCGGAGGCCTCGGACGGAGTCGAGGCGATCGAGCAGTTCAAGAAGTATCACCCTGATGTCGTGACGATGGACATCGTGATGCCGCGGCGCTCGGGGATCGACGCCGTGAAGGGGATCATCGAGGTCGACCCGACCGCACGCGTGGTGATGTGCAGCGCGCTCGGTCAGGAGACCCTGGTGCAGGAGGCGCTGCAAGCGGGGGCGCGCGACTTCATCGTGAAGCCGTTCAAGCCCGAAGCCGTGACGGCCACCCTGCGCAAGGTGATCGAGAAGGAGGATTGACGGTGCCCCTCGACATGGCCAAATACCGGGCCGTGTTCGTCGAGGAGGCGACCGAGCACCTGGCCGACATCAGCCGTGCCCTGCTCGAACTCGAGAAGGATGCGGCGTGCAGCGACGCCATCGACCAGATCTTCCGGATGGCGCATTCGATCAAGGGCATGGCGGCTTCGCTCGAATACGGGAGCGTCACCGAGCTCGCCCATCGGCTCGAAGACCGCATGCAGGCGATCCGATCCGCGGGACGCGTGCCGGGCGGCGGTGAGCTGTCGCTGCTGTTCCGCGGGCTCGAGGGTCTCGAACGCATGCTCGCGGTCGTGCGCGACACCTCGCATGCGCCGCCGGCCGAGCCCGAGCTGGTGCGCGCGTTGATGTCGCCGCTCACGACGGCCGCCAGCGATGCGGAACCAAAAAAAAAAGCCCCGACCTGGCCTCCCCGGCGCTGACGGCGAGTTCGGCGGCCGCAGCTGGAGTTGCAGGGATTGCGGCGCCACCGCCCCCGCCTTCCGTGCGCGTTCGCACCGAAACGCTCGACCGGCTGCTCTCGACCGTGGGCGAGGTGATTCTGCACTCGAGCCGGGTGCGGACTTCGGCCGCTACGACGGGGCGGCCGCGTTCCGGCGATTTCGCGTCGACGCTCGACGGCATGGAGCGCGTGGTCGGCGATCTGCAGCGTCGCGCCCTCGAACTGCGCACGACGCCGCTGTTGCGCATTCTCGAGCCGCTGCCGCGGGTCGCGCGCGAGATCGCGGAGAAGCTGGGCAAGAAGGTCGAGGTGGTGCTGCGCGGCGCCGAGCTCGAACTCGACCGTTCGATCCTGGATCGGATCGGTGATCCCCTCGTTCACCTGCTGCGCAATGCCGTCGATCACGGGCTCGAGGATCCGGCCACGCGTTTGCAGGCCGGCAAGGCCGCGGCGGGTCGCATCGAGATCGAGGCGCGTCGCGAGCGCGACATGATCCACATCGCGGTGCGCGATGACGGCGCGGGGATCGATCTCGACGCCGTGCGCCGCCGCGCGGTCGAGGCGGGTCTGTTGCCGTACGATGTCGCCGTCGATCTGCCGCCGGAGCAGCTGGCGGCGTTGATCTTCCATGCCGGCCTGTCCACTGCCACCTCGGTGTCGGAAGTCTCGGGTCGCGGCGTCGGGATGGACGCCGTGCGCGCCACCACGGAATCACTCGGCGGAACCGTCGAGGTTCGCACGACGCGAGGGATCGGCACCACGCTCACGCTCTCGGTGCCCATCACGGCTGCCGTCCAGCGCGTGCTGTTGCTGGGGATCGCGGCGGAAACCGTCGCGCTCCCGATCGCGCGCGTCGAGCGCATCGTCGAATGCCCCGTCGAAGCCATCGAACGCAGCGGACGGGAGGCCTTCGTGTTGATTGATGACGAGCCGCTGCCCGTGCTGGAGCTCGCGGGGCGCATCGCGCTCGTCAGCGGTTCGCGCTCAGCGACGGTGGTGCTCGTGCTCACGGACGTACGCGGCGCGCGCGTTGCACTCGAAGTCGAGAGAATCGTCGGTCAGCAGGAGATCTTCGTGAAGCCCGTGCCGGAGCTTCTCGCGGGCGTGAAGGGGCTCGCGGGTCTCACGATTCTCGGAGACGGTCGCCCCGTTTTCGTGCTCGACCCGAACCAACTCGCATGACGGTGAGCGCTGCACGGAATACTCCGACGAGCGCCGAGCGTCTGCGCGAGCTGGCGTCGCTCGGAGCGCAGCGCGCGGCGCAAGCGCTCGGCCAACTCGCGGGCATTCGTGTGGAGGTCGGGCCGGCGTGTGCGTGCGACGCGACGAAGGCGCTGCCTTTCGAGGCCGGCGTCCTGTTCGAGGTCGGAGGCCAGCTGACGGGTCGTCTCGGCCTCTTCCTCGATGGACTGACGCGGCGCTCGTTGGTGCGCCTGCTGCTCGACGAGGAGGAGCCGGAGGCCCCTTCCGACATGGTCGCATCCGCGCTGTGCGAGTTTGGGAACATCGTGGCGAGCCAGACCGTGTCTGCGATCGCCGACACCCTCGGCGCCGGCATCACCCTCTCCGTTCCACGACTCGCGCTCGAGCGAGCGGGAAGCGCTTTCGTTGCGGCCTGTGCCGCGCGCGGCGAGGCGGCGGGTGAGCTCACCTTCGCCAGCGAGCTCGAAGCACCCGGCGCCGAGCTGCACCTGCTTCTGATCTTTGCGCCCGACGTTTAGCTGGAGCGATCTTCCTGCGATACCGTGCGACGCAGGGAGGGGCCGTGAACCGCGAACGGGTGCTCGAACTGCTCGAAGGCGTGCAGCGTGGTGAGGTGGATCCTCGCGTCGCGCTCGAGTCGCTGTCGCGGCCCACGTTCGTCGAGATTCCGGGCGCGCGCGTCGATACGCACCGGGCGCTGCGCCACGGCTTGCCCGAGGTGGTGTATGCCCCCGGCAAGACGACGGCGCAGATCGTGGAAATCGCGCGCACGCTGCGAGAGGCCGAGCAGGACGTACTCGTGACGCGGCTGGCGCCCGAGATGGCTTCGCAGGTGCGCCAGGACCTCGGGGCAGGGGAGTACGATCCCGTCGGCCGCCTCTTCTGGATCGCACCGGCGCAGACCGCGATTCTCGGCAAGGGCACGATCGCCGTCGTCTGCGCGGGCACCGCGGATCTCCCGGTCGCTGCCGAGGCGATCGGCGTCGCTCGGCTCTTTGGAAACAAGGTCGACACGCTCTCCGACGTCGGTGTCGCAGGGATCCACCGACTGCTCGCCTCGAGTGCCGTGCTGCGCGAAGCGCGCGTGTTGATCGTCGTCGCCGGCATGGAGGGCGCCCTGCCGTCGGTCGTCGGCGGTCTGGTCGACAAGCCGGTGATCGCCGTGCCGACGAGCGTCGGCTATGGCGCCGCGTTCGGCGGAATCGCCGCCCTGCTCGGCATGCTCACCAGCTGCGCCTCGAACGTGACGGTGGTGAACATCGACAATGGTTTCGGGGCCGCCTATGTCGCGACGCTCATCAACCGGCTCTAAACGGAGCGCGAGCGCGGACGCCGAGGCGCCGCGCGCGCTGCATCTCGATGTTTTCTCGGGAATCGCCGGCAACATGTTCCTGGCTGCGCTGCTCGACCTCGGGCTGCCGCTGCGCACGCTCGAGCAGGATCTGGCCGGCCTCGGCGTGCCGCACGAACTGCGGGTCAAGCGCGTGAAACGCGGCGCGCTCGCGGCGCGCTACGTGAGCGTGATCCTCCCAGGCGAGGGGCGGACAAGGAATCCCCGGCTGGCGCGCAAGTCCGTCCCCCGACGCGCCAAGGCCCATTCGCACGCACACGACCATGAGCACGACCACGATCACGGGCATGACCACGAGCATGCTCACGCTGCGGCGCACGTTGGGAATCACGGCCGCAGCTACGCCGAAGTGAGGAAGCTGCTCGAACGTGCACGCCTGCGTCCCGGCGTGCGCGAACGGGCCCTGGCGATCTTCGAGGCCCTGGGCCGCGCCGAAGCCAGCGTCCACGGCATCGCGCTTGCTCGCGTCCACTTTCACGAGGTCGGCGCCATCGACGCGATCGTCGACGTTGCCGGGGCCGCAATCGGCCTCGATCGTCTCGCGATCACGCGTGTCACGGCGGGACCCGTGGCGCTCGGCAACGGCAGCGTCGACACGGCGCACGGCCGCTTGCCGTTGCCGGCACCGGCGACACTCGAGTTGCTGCGCGGCATTCCGACGGTGCCTGCGCACGTGGCATGGGAGACGGTGACGCCGACCGGAGCCGCGATCCTGCGCAGTGTCGTCGATGAGTTTGGCTCGCTGCCGGCGATGACGGTCGAGGCCATCGGGTACGGCGCCGGCGACGATCGCCCGGGTCCGATGCCCAACGTGCTGCGCGCGGTGCTGGGACGTGCGAGCGGGGCCTCGGCGGATCGCGTCGTTTCGCTCGAAACGAATCTGGACGATCTGGTGCCCGAGCACTTCGATTACCTGATGGAGCGCCTGTTCGAGGCCGGAGCGCTCGACGTCGCCATCCAACATCTCCAGATGAAGAAGAATCGGCCGGGTTTCGGCGTTCGCGTGCTCGCGCGTCCGGCGCAGCGTCTCGCGCTCGCGCGGGTGCTCTTCGCCGAGTCGACGGCGATCGGTGTGCGCGTGAGCGAGCACGACCGTCTGGTGCTCGAGCGGGAGCAGCGTCAGGTGAAGACCCGTTATGGACGGATCGGAGTGAAGCTCGTGCGCGATGGCGAGGGCCGCGTCGACGTGAGCGCCGAGTACGACGATTGCAAGCGCGCCGCAAAGCGGACCGGTGCGGCGCTGAGAGACGTGGTGCGGGCCGCCGAGGAAGCCGGACGTGACCTCTCCGAGTAGCGAAGCCTCGGGCGCGGCGGGTTCGGCGAGGCCGATCGTCGATGTCTCCCCGTTCGATCTGCCCGGGCGCGGCCGCGCCGCCGCGCTGTGTCTGCACGGATTGACGGGAACACCGTACGAAGTGCGGCCGCTCGCCGAGGCGCTGTCACAGGCGGGAATCCGGGCCTTCGGGCCGGCCCTGCCGGGGCACAACGAGACACCGGCGCAGCTCGCGCGAACCTCGCATGGCGCCTGGCTCGATGCCGCGCGGCAGCACTTGCGCGCGCTCCGCAGTCGACATGAGTGCGTGTTCGTTGTCGGCGTCTCTCTCGGCGGGCTCCTCACGCTCGCGCTCGCGTCCGAAGAGCCGGTCGACGCGGCGGTCGTGGTGGGCACGCCCCTGCGCCTCTCGCGTTCGACCGCTTTTTTCATCCCGTTGCTCGCGCCGATCGTGCCCTATGCGCGAAAGCGCGGAGGTTCGGACATCCAGGATCCCGGCGCTCGCGCCCGCCACCCGAGCTACGACGTCATGCCGTTGGCGAGCGTGCGCGAATTGTTGCGTCTTCAGCGACTGGTACGGCGACGCCTCGCGCAGGTGCGCGCACCGATCCTGATCGCCCACGGAGTGCACGACCGCACCGCGCGTCCGGCCGATGCGCGCTTCATCCACGCAAACGTGGGGTCCAGCGACCGCCGCCTGCTGGTGCTCGAGGCGTCGGGTCACGTCGCCACGGTCGATTTCGACGGGCCCCTGCTCGCGGGCGCGACGGCCGATTTTCTCAGCCGTTTCGCATAGCTCGTCGCCGCCGTGAAATCGGCGAAGGGCGCTTCCCGCTTGCGGGTTCGGTGCTACGCTCCGCGCGCTCCGCGCATGGCGGGGCCGAGGGCCGGCCCTGTGTCGAGCCTGCATCGATGGGTCGTCGATCGCAGCGAGGCCGCCGGTCGGAGATGGAGGGGATCATGGCAGAACTTCCGAATGCGGTGGTGAAGCGGCTTCTCGCTCAACACGGCGGCGGCTTGCGCGTGTCTGGTAGCGCGCTCGCCCTCGTCGTTGCGGCCGCCGAGGACTACATCGCACGCCTCGCGAAAGCAGCGCAGGCCTCCGCCGAGGAGAACAAGCGCAAGACCGTGATGGACGCCGACGTCGAAGCGGCGCGCGCAAAGCTCGCGATTCACAGCTGATTCCATTCGGCGCGGTTCCGCGCCGCGGTTCCGCGCTCGTGCAAACGAAAAGGGCCCCGGAGCAGATCTGCTCCGGGGCCCTCGATTCGTCGAGCCGAACGGCTCCTACATTCCCATGCCGCCCATGCCGCCCATGCCGCCGGGCATGCCGCCGCCGCCTCCGCCGCCGTGCTCGTGCTTGTCATCGGGCTTCTCGGCCACCATTGCTTCGGTGGTGAGCAGCAGCGATGCCACGCTCGCGGCGTTCTGGAGCGCCGAGCGCACGACCTTCGTCGGGTCGATCACGCCGGCCTTCATGAGGTCCTCGTACTCTTCGGTCTGGGCATTGAAGCCGAAGGCGCCTTTGCCGCTCTTCACCTTGTCGACGACGATCGCGCCATCGACGCCCGCGTTCTCGGCGATGCGTCGCATCGGCTCCTCGACCGCACGGCGCACGATGCTGACACCCGCGCGCTGCTCGTCGTTGTCGCCGATGCCATCGAGCGCCCGCTGCGCGCGCAGCAGAGCCACGCCGCCGCCGGGGACGATGCCTTCCTCGATCGCCGCGCGCGTCGCATGCAGGGCATCCTCGACGCGGGCCTTCTTCTCCTTCATCTCGGTCTCGGTGGCTGCGCCGACCTTCACGACCGCCACGCCGCCCACGAGCTTCGCGAGCCGCTCCTGGAGCTTCTCCCGATCGTAGTCGGAGGTCGTCTCTTCGACCTGCTTGCGCAGCTCGCCGCAGCGGCCCTCGATCTCCTTCTTGGCGCCGGCACCGTCGATGATCGTGGTGTTGTCCTTGTCGATCACGACCCGCTTGGCCTTGCCGAGATCCTTCAGCGTCACGTTCTCGAGCTTGAGGCCGAGCTCCTCGGCGATGACCTGGCCACCGGTGAGGATCGCCATGTCCTGAAGCATCGCCTTGCGGCGATCCCCGAAGCCGGGCGCCTTGACGGCGGCGACATTCAGGGTGCCACGCAGCTTGTTCACGACGAGTGTCGCGAGGGCTTCACCATCGATGTCCTCGGCCACGATGACCAGCGGCTTGCCCTGGCGAGCCACTTGCTCGAGCAGCGGCAGCAGGTCCTTCATGCTGCTGATCTTCTTCTCGTGAAGCAGGATCAGAGGCTCCTCGACGACGGCCTCCATGCGCTCCGGGTCCGTCACGAAGTAGGGCGAGAGGTAGCCACGGTCGAACTGCATGCCCTCGACGACTTCGAGAACCGTCTCCATCGACTTGGCTTCTTCGACGGTGATCACGCCTTCCTTGCCAACCTTCTGCATCGCTTCGGAGATGATCTGGCCGATCGTCACGTCGCTGTTGGCAGAGATCGTGCCGACCTGGGCGATCTCGTTCGGGTCCTTCGTGGCCTTCGACATCTTCGCGAGCTCAGCGGTGATCGCCGCGACGGCCTTCTCGATGCCGCGCTTGAGCTCCATCGGGTTCATCCCCGCGACCACGAGCTTGGAGCCCTCGCGGAAGATGGCCTGAGCGAGCACCGTTGCCGTCGTGGTGCCGTCGCCAGCGACGTCGGAGGTCTTGCTGGCGACCTCCTTCACCATCTGGGCGCCCATGTTCTCGAAGCGGTCTTCGCACTCGATCTCCTTGGCGACGGTGACGCCGTCCTTGGTGATCGTGGGCGAGCCGAAGCTCTTCTCGATGATGACGTTGCGACCCTTCGGGCCCAGCGTCACGCGCACGGCGTTCGCCAGCGTGTTCACGCCGGCGAGCAGCTTGGTGCGCGCGTCCTGATCAAAGCGGATTTCCTTGGAAGCCATGATTCCTCCCTTTACTCGCAGATCGCGAGGACGTCTTCCTCGCGGATGATGAGATGCTCTTCGCCATCGACGATGACTTCGTTGCCCGAGTACTTGTTGAACAGCACCCGGTCACCCTTCTTCACGTCGAGCGGCTGCAGCGTGCCGTCGTCGGTCACTTTGCCGCGGCCGACTGCGATCACCTTGCCCTCCTGGGGCTTTTCCTTGGCGGTGTCGGGAATGATGATCCCGCCCTTCGTCTTGGACTCCTCGTCGATACGCTTGACGAGAATTCGATCCTGGAGCGGACGTAGCTTCATGACTCGGGTTCCTCCGGAGCGCGCCCGATCGACGGGTGCGGCGCTGGCTGGCTGGGTCTGATCCGCATATGGACACCGGATCTCCATGACCCGGCGGCCGATCGGACCAGAATTGGCAGTCGAGGCATGCGACTGCCAGTGGCGCCGCAATGTATGCACGCTCACCCCCTGGCGCAAGGACGCCGCGGCGTGCTCAGCCCCGCCCGCCGGGCGACCGATGCGCCACCTGGGGGGGAGGCGCATGGGCGCGACCCGGTCCGCGAGTGTGCAAATCGAGATCTCGGCGCCGCGCGTGGTGTTCGCGGAGCTGCTGGCGGGCGCCCTCGATCACACACTGCCCCCGCCGACGGCTGTCGCGATCGCCTATCTGGTCGATCTACTCGCCGAACGGACCCGGACACTGCACGACCCCCTGCCCGCGATCGACGACCCCGCTCTGCTTGCGGCCCTGGTCGGTGGGGCGGGTGAATCGGCCACCGCGCGGCTGGTCCGCTTGCGCCAGCTCGGGGACGCAGCCCTCTTCGTAGCTGGCTTCTTCGGCGAGAGCCTGTCGCGCCGGCCCTTCGGGCCGACTCCCACCCGCGAAGCCGGGCGCCGCGCCTACGGCGCCCTTGCGACGGCGTTGGCGCCGCTCGTCGGAGAACGCATCTGGAGCCGGCTGTATGAAGAGCTGGCGGACCGCTTCCGCGACTTTGCCGACGTGCTCGCCGAGGTGGGCGAGCGGTGCCGTTGCGGCTCCCCGGCACCCCTCGCATGCCTGTATGCGCGCTACCTGGCGACCGAGAGCCAGCGAGATCGTCGCCGCCTGCTCGGCCTCGGTGCGCTCGCACCCGACCTCGGGGGCTTGCTCCGACCCCAGTGATCCGGGGTCCTGGGGTGGCAGGCGGAGCTGGACTTGATTTTCGCCTCTGTTTCGTGAGACTCTGCGGGCGAACAAACATCGAAGTACCGATGGCCCTGACCCGCCGGCAACGCGAAATCTACGATTTCATCCGCCACTTCGTGGAAGAGAAGGGCTACTCACCGAGTCTCGAAGAAATCGGCGCGGCCTTTGGCCTTTCTTCCGTCGCTACGGTCCACAAGCACGTGCAGCACCTCGTCGAGAAGCGCTTCCTGCGCAAGGCGTGGAACCGCGCGCGCTCGGTGGAGCCGATCGAGCCCGCGGGTACTGGCCCGATGGTATTGCCGCTGCTCGGTTCGATTGCCGCCGGAGCGCCGATCGAGGCGGTCGAGGTCGCCGAGACGATCGAAGTGCCGCGGGAGCTGGTGCCCAAACGAGGCGACAGCTTCGTGCTGCGGGTGCGCGGCGACTCGATGATCGAAGATCAGATCCGGGACGGCGACTTCGTGATCATCGAGAGCCGTCCCGAGGCGCGGGATGGGGAAACGGTGGTGGCGCTGATCCGCGGCGAGGACGCGACCCTGAAGAAGTTCTACCGCCGCGGCGCCCTCGTGCGACTCGAGCCCGCGAACGCTGCGCAGCGCGCTTTCGAGCTGCCTGCGCAGGACGTGCAGATCCGCGGCGTCGTGCGCGGACTGCTGCGCCGCTACTAGCGAAGCCGCGCACGCGGGCTCCGGCGCGTTTCAACCGCTGCGAACGCCGACCCGCGCGTTCGCTTGACGGGTGGGGTGCCCCGGCTACCCTTCGTGAGTTTGCTTTTGATTTCAATGGGTTGCGACGTTGGTTCGACTCACCCGTGCGATCGAGTTCTCGAGCTCACTGCGTTATTCCCGCGCCGGTCTTTCGGCGCAGGAAAACGCGCGCCTGTTCGGGCGGCGCGCGTCGCAGCATGGTCACAATTACCGCCTCGAGGTGACGCTGCGGGGGGAACCCGACCCCGTAACCGGCATGGTGATCGATCTCAAGCACCTCCAGGAGCTGCTCGAGCGTGAGATCATGGCGCGCTTCGACCATCGCGATCTGAATTGCGATACGGACTATTTCGAGAAGGATCCCCCGACGCCCGAGAATTTCCTGCGGGTGATCGAGCGGCTGCTGCACGCGGCGCTCCCCGCCGGCTCCCTCGATCGCATCCGACTCCAGCAGGACGAGGACCTCTGGGTCGATTGGATCGAGCCGCTCGCCTGATGTGGGTGACCCGCCGCTACCGCTTCCCGGCTGCCCATGTGCTCGCGCACCCTTCCTTCACGCCGGAGAAGAACCGCAGCGTCTACGGCAAGTGCGCGAACCCTGCGGGCCACGGCCACAATTACGGGATCGAGGTGACCGTGACGGGCCCGCTCGATCCGCGCAGCGGCCGCATCATGGATCCGGATGCACTCGACGCGATCTTCGAACGCCAGATCACCGCGCGCTTTGGCCACCGCATGCTCAACGAAGATCCGGCCTTCGCGCAGCGCGTGCCGACGGCCGAGAACCTCGCCCGGGTGGTGCATGACGAGCTCGCCCCGGCGATCGCGAGCGCCGGCACGGCGCGGCTGGCCCGCGTTCGCGTCGTCGAGACGCGTCGAAATTCTTTCGTGTATGGAGAATTGCCATGAGCGGAAGCGATGGGGATGCGATCGAGCCGCTGATCGCGCAGCTGCTGAAGGAACTCGGCGAGGATCCCGGCCGGGATGGTCTGCTCCGCACGCCGGACCGCGTCGCCAAGGCGATGCGCTTCTTCTGCACCGGCTATTCACAGGATCCGAAGCAGATTCTCAACAACGCGCTGTTCGACGTCAGTTACGACGAGATGGTGATCGTGAAGGACGTCGACTTCTACAGCCTGTGCGAGCACCACATGCTTCCGTTCTTCGGGCGCGCGCACATCGCCTACCTGCCGAACGGGCGTGTGGTGGGGCTCTCGAAGATCCCGCGCCTGGTCGAGATGTTCAGCCGGCGTCTTCAGGTACAGGAGCGTCTCACCACCCAGATCGCCGAGACTCTCGAGCAGGTGCTCGCACCCAAGGGGGTCGCGGTGGTCGTCGAATCGATCCACCTGTGCATGATGATGCGAGGCGTCGCGCAGCAGAACGCTTCGGCCATCACCAGCTCGATGCGCGGCGCCTTCGAGCGCGATCCGAAGACGCGCGCCGAGTTCATGGAGCTGATCCGCCACGAGCGGAAATCGTTCGCGTAGCTAGGAGTCGCGCCCGAGCCCGGAGAGGTCGACCTTGAGCTCGCCGTCGGCGGCGAGTTGGGTGCGGCGCTGGGCGAGCCAGATGTCGCTCAGGTCGCGGCGCCTCGCAGCGAGCAGCTGCGCGCGCTCCGCCTCGACGGCAGCGGCGATCTCGTCGTCGGCCGGCGAATTGCGTTCGAGCACCTGGACGAGGGCGAGTTTGCCATCGACTTCGAAGATGCGGGGCGAACTCGTGCCCGCAGGCAGCGTGAAGGCGAGCGCCAGCAGGTCCTGCGCAGCGCCCAGCCCGGGAACGAAGCCATCGGGTCGGCGCTGGAGGCGCCCGCTGCGCTCGAGCGTGAGCTGCGCTTCGCGGGCGGCGGATTCGAGGCTCTTGCCGCCGCGTACGGCTTCGGCGAGGCGATCGGCCGTGGCCTGCGCCTGCGCGCGCGCCGCTTCACTGCCGAGAATCTCGCTCGCGAGTTCCGCCTTCACGTCGTCGAACGTTCGCAGCTGCGCCGGCTTGCGTTCTTCGACGTGCAGCACGTGGAAACCGAAATCCGAGCGGAAGACCGGGGAGAGTTCGCCCGCCTGGAGAGCGAAGGCCGCGTCCTCGAAGGGCTTCACCATCTGGCCACGTTTGAAGAATCCGAGATCACCGCCGGATTCCTTCGAGCCGGGGTCCTCGGAGACCGAGCTGGCGAGCTTCGCGAAGTCTTCTCCGGCCACGATTTGCGCGCGCAGCGCCTCCGCCTGCTTCTGGCGCTCGGCGACCGCTTCGGGCGCCGCAGCGGGCTCGAGCCTCAGCAGGATGTGGCGCGCGTGCACCTGCTCGGGAACGTCGTAGGTCTCCAGCCGCTGTTCGTACAGCGCCCGGGCGGCCGCTTCCCGGCTGGTGAGCAGTTCCTGGATCTGTTCCGGCGTGATTTCGAGGCCTGCGGCGGGGGTCGCGGCATCCAGGGAAACGATCGCGATCTGGACCGTTTCGAGGCGCTCGCGAACGGCCTCGCGCGCCTCGGCTTCGGAAACCCTCGCCTGGCTCATGAGCAGGCGGATCAGCTTCGTCGCGAGCAACCCCTGGCGCTGCTCATCGACGAAATTGCGCTGGCTGCCGAACTCGTACTCCGTGTAGCGTTCGAACGCCTCGCGGTCGAAGCGCCCGTCATCACCGCGGAAGAACGGCACGGTGCGCACGACGCGCTCGATTTCCTGCTTGGCGACCTTCAGGCCCAACGCATCAGCTTCGATCGCGAGCAGGGCGCGATCGATGAGCGACTGGACCGTGAGCTGGTCGATCGTGTCGCGCATGGCACGGGGGTCGTAGCCGTCGCCGGCGCTTTCCTGGATCTGCGCCTCGCGGCGCTCGCGGACGCGCGCGAACTCGTCCTGGCCAAACTCGTAGGGTCCCACCCGGATGAGCGTGCCCGCCTGGCTCCCCCGCAGCGGCCCGCCGAGGCCGATGAAGAAGATGAAGACGCCTCCCACGGCGATGACGAAGATCCCGGTGAGCCAACGCTGGCCGCGGCGCAGGGTTTCGAGCACGTTTGCTCATCCTCCATGGGGGATCGGACGATGGATGGGGCGAAGGCGCACGGCGAGCCTACGGTCGGGTCCCCCGGCCAGCAAGTCGCCGGCTGGGGAAGCTTGCCGCTTGAACCCGAAAGTTCCGCTTGTTAGCATGAGTCACGCGCCCATCGCCTTGTCAAAGGCCTTGGGAAATCGCTCACTTAGGGACGCGCCCTGCAGGAGCCTCCAAACGCCGTTTGTCGGGAGTTTCGCGTGATCCTCGATTCCATTCTCGGCTGGTTCTCGAACGACCTTGCGATCGATCTCGGCACCGCTAACACGCTCGTGTATGCCAAGGGCAAGGGCATCGTCGTGTCGGAGCCGAGCGTCGTCGCCGTCGCGCGCGACGCGCGCGGAGTCGACCGCGTAAGGGCCGTCGGCAGGGAAGCCAAGGAGATGCTCGGGCGTACACCCGGCAACATCGTCGCGATCCGTCCGATGAAGGACGGTGTCATCGCCGATTTCGAGATCACCGAGGCGATGCTTCGATATTTCATCGCGCGCGTTCACGATCGCAAGCGCATGATTCGGCCGCGCATCGTGATCGCGGTTCCGTCGGGTATCACCGAAGTCGAGAAGCGCGCCGTGCGTGAGTCTGCGATGTCGGCCGGTGCGCGCGAGGTGTATCTGATCGACGAGCCGATGGCCGCGGCGATCGGCGCCGGGCTACCGGTGACCGAGCCGTCCGGCAACATGATCGTCGACATCGGCGGCGGGACGACGGAGGTCGCCGTGATCTCTCTGTCAGGCATCGTCTATGCGAACTCGGTCCGCGTCGGCGGCGACAAGATGGACGAGGCGATCATCAATTATGTGAAGCGCAAGCACAATCTGCTGATCGGCGAGCGCACCGCGGAGCTGATCAAGATCACCATCGGCACCGCCTACCCGACGGAAGCGAACGAGACGATGGAGATCAAGGGTCGCGACCTCGTAGCCGGCGTGCCGAAGACCCTCGAAATCAAGTCCGAGGAGGTCCGAGAGGCCCTTTCGGAGCCGGTAAATGCCGTCGTCGAAAGTGTCAAGATCGCGCTCGAGCGCACCCCTCCCGAGCTCGCGGCGGACATTGTGGACAAGGGCATCGTGCTGGTGGGCGGGGGCTCGATGCTCCGCAATCTAGACGTTTTGCTCCGGGAGACCACGGGGCTCCCGGTGATGCTGGCGGAAGACCCCCTGACCGCCGTCGCCATGGGAACTGGGCGTACGCTCGACGATTTGTCGCTGCTCAAGGACATCGCGATTCGTTCGTAGCCTCGCTTTGTTCCCCATCGGATGTCATGGGCGAGATTCGTAGTCGTATCGTTTTTTCGCTGCTGATCGCCGCGCTGGTTGCGGTGGCGACGATCAGCATGGTCGTCGATCGGCGCACCCGTCTGGGCGGCGAAAGCCTGCTTCCGGGCTGGAGCCGTTTCGTGCTCGACGCCGCGGTTCCGTTGCAGAAGATGATGACGCTCCCGTTCGACGGCGCGCGCGATGCCTGGAACCGCTATCTCGCATTGGTGGGCGTCGGCGATCAGAACGAGACGCTTCGCACCCAGCTCGCCGCGCTTCGCGAGGACAATCTTCAGCTCCGCGAAGCGCTCGTTGCGAGCGGGCGTCTCGAGCGGATCGCCGAGATGCGTGAAGATTTCGCAGTGCCGATGCGCCCGGCGGAACTCGTCGGTGTAGACGTCTCGCCCTGGTTCCGTTCGGTGTTGCTCGATCGCGGCCAGGCCGACGGCGTGTACTCCGGAATGCCCGTGATCTCCGAGGACGGTCTGGTGGGACTCGTCACCGCCACCTCGGGAAGCGCAGCCAAGACGATGACGGTGCTCGACCGCCAGAGCGCGGTGGAAGCGACGGTCCAGCGCAGCCGCTCGCGCGGCATCGTGAGGGGGCGGGGCGGCGACGGCATCGTCTTCGAGTTCGTGGCGCGCGGGGGCGATGTCCTGGTGGGCGATCTCGTGATCACGTCCGGGCTCGGCGGTGTCTACCCGAAGGGTCTGCGCGTGGGCCGCGTGCGTGCGATCTCCGACCCCGGCGCGAAACTCTTGCAGACCGCCGAGCTCGAGCCCGCGGTCGACTTCGGGCGCCTCGAACAGGTATTCGTGATCCTGCGGCGAGGCCCGACGATGGAGCTGCTCTACGCGGCCGAGGACGGAGACGCCGCGCCCGCGCGGCCGGGATCGTGAAGCGCGTCTTCGGCCTGCTCGGCCTCGGCGCCGTGGCGCTCACGTTGCAAGGAGCCGTCGCGACCTTCATTCCCCCGCGCTTCTGCCCCGACCTCGGTCTTCTGCTCGTCGTTGCCCTGGGGCTGTGCTGGCGCAGCCCCGTCGGCGGTGTCTGTGTGACCGCGGCGATCGGCTTCGCGAGCGATCTGCTTTCGGGCTCGCTGCTCGGCCAGCACGCACTGATGCGTCTGGCGGCGTACGCGATGGCGCGCGTCGGCAGCCGGCACCTCAACCTGCGCGGGCCGCTGCCGCAAGCCATTTTCGTCGCGGGCGTCACCGCAGCCAACGCCATCGCACTGTCGCTGCTCACCTCATTCTTCTCGCCCGGCAGCGGCGCCGGGATCGTCGCGTTTCGCGACCTCCTGCCCCATGCACTCGTCAACGCCGCGTTTGCCCCATTCGTTGCCTTCATCACCGAACGCGCCGTCGTCCGGCTCGGAGACGAGGATGGCGGCCAGCGCCTGCTGCCGCTCGGTTCGCGGGGACGCGTCGCATGATCCGGCTCGACGATTCCGCGCGCGGTCGCCTTGGCGCCGGGGTCGATATCAGCGTCGAAGACCGGCTTCCGCTGCTGGTGGTCGTGATCCTGCTCGTCTTCGGCGCCTTCATCGTGCGGCTGTTTCAGCTCCAGATCATCATGGGGGAGGTGTTCGCGGAGGAGGCCGCCAAGAACTCCGTGCGTCTCGTGCGTCTCGAAGCGCCGCGCGGCGAAATCCTCGACCGCGAGGGCCGCGTGATCGCCACTACCCGCCCGGCCTTCGGGCTCCAGGTCCTGCCGAACGATTTGCGGAATCCCGAGCTCGCCTTCCGCGCCCTGAGTCAGCTGCTGGGAGAGGACGCGAGCGGTTTGCGCGAGCAGGTCGGCGAAGCGCGCGGGCGGGCCCGCTTCCAACCCGTGCGGCTGGCGGGCGATCTCTCGTACGATCGGCTCGCGAGCGTGGAGTCGCATCTCTACGCGCTGCCCGGCGTGATGACCGACGTGCGACCGCGCCGGGACTACGTAGGCAAGGATCTCGCCGCCCACGTGCTCGGCTATCTGGGCGAGATCCAGCGTTCACAGCTCGAGTCACGTGACTATGTCGGCTACCGCTCGGGCGACGTCGTCGGCCAGGCGGGGATCGAGTCGGTCGAACAGTCTCAGCTGCGCGGCCGCGATGGCGGGCGCAACGTCGTGGTCGACGTGCGCGGGCGCGTGGTCGACGTGCTCGACGAAGAGGATCCGGTCGCCGGTGGCAGCGTCACCCTGACGCTCGACCTCGATCTGCAACGCGCTGCCGAGCAGGGCTTCGAACCCGACGGGGTCGGCGGACCGTCCAAGATGGGCGCTCTCGTCGCCATGGACGTCGACACCGGCGACGTCCTGGCGCTGGTATCCAAACCCTCGTTCGATCCCAACGACTTCGCGGGTGGTGTGAGCGGCGCGATCTGGAAGCAGCTCAACACGGACGAGTGGCGGCCGCTTCAGAATCGCGCGATCTCGGGTCAATACCCGCCCGGATCGACCTACAAGGCGCTGGTGGCGGCGGCGGCCCTCCAGGAGCGCGTGATCACCCCGCATACCGTCGTCTTCTGCCCGGGGCACTTTACGCTCGGGCGCCGCACCTATGGCTGCTGGAAGAAGGAGGGACACGGTTCGGTCAGCCTGCGCGATGCCCTCGTGCAAAGCTGCGACGTCTTCTTCTACCAGGCGGGGCTCAAGCTCGGCGTCGATCGCCTGGCATTCTTCGCGCGTGGCTTCAATCTCGGTCGTCGCACGGGTATCCCGCTGGCGAGCGAGCAGCCGGGCCTGATTCCGACGGCGGCCTGGAAGGAGAGACGCTTCCGGGAGCCGTGGGGGGCGGGAGAAACCGTTTCGGCGTCGATTGGTCAGGGCTTCAATCTGACCACGCCGCTCCAACTCGCGGTGGCCTTCGCCGCGATTGCGAATGACGGGCGCGTGGTGCGTCCGCGCCTGGTGTTGCGGACGCAGGATCCCGACGGCAGCGTCATCGAAGCGCCGACGGCCGAGGCGGTCAGCACGGTGCCCGTTTCCCCCGAGAATCTCGCGATCGTGCGGGACGCGCTTCGCGCAGTCGTCGAGGAGCCGCGCGGCACCGGCGGGCGCGCGCGCGTGCCCGGGATGCAGGTCGCGGGCAAGACGGGCACGGCGCAGGTCGTGCATCTGAAGCACACGCAGGATCTCGCGGAAGACGCGGTGCCGATCAAGTACCGCGACCACGCCTGGTTCGTCGCCTACGCGCCGGCCGATGCGCCTCGAATCGTCGTCGCGGTTCTCAACGAACACGGCGGGCATGGCGGCAGCGCGGCGGCGCCGATCGCGCAGCGTGTTCTCGCGCGTTGGGCGGAGAAGCATCTCCCGGCCGCGCAGGTGGCCGAGACGAAGACGGAGGCGCCCCATGTTGGGAATTGACCGGCGGCTCGTCCAGAATTTCGATTGGACGCTCTTCTTGCTGGCGTTCTCGATCGTCGCGATCGGGATCGTCAACCTGATTTCATCGAGCCACAGCGCTGGCGGCCTCTCCGACGAGATGCGCCGACAATTGATCTCGCTCGGCATCGGCTGCGTGGCCTTCATGGCCACGGTCGCGATCGACTACCGCCATTTCGAACGCTTTGCGGTGCCGATTTTCGTGGCCTCGCTGGTGCTGCTCGCCGCCACGCTCGTGGTCGCGCCCGTCACCCGCGGCAGCCAGAGCTGGCTCTTCGGCGGCCGCTTCCAGCCCTCCGAGCTCGTGAAGATCACGCTCGTGCTGATGCTCGCGCGCTTCTTCCAGCGCAACCCGCCCGGAGAGATCCGCCGTGTGCGCGATCTGATCCGTCCGCTCGGGATCGCAGGACTGCCCGTGGCATTGATCGTGCTTCAGCGCGATACGGGTGTCGCGTTGCTCACACTGCTCGTGGCGTCGACCTATCTCGCCTTCGTGCGGATTCCCTGGCGCGGTTGGGCGGGCGTGGTCCTCGTCGGGGTCGTGTCGTTCGCGGCGCTGTGGACGTTCTTCCTCGCGCCCTATCAACAGAGCCGCATCCTCGACGTGGTCGATCCCGGGCGCGATCCGCTCGCCTCGGGCTATCAGGCGATCCAGTCGCGGATCGCGGTCGGGTCGGGCGGCCTGCTCGGCAAGGGTTGGGTGGAGGGAACGCAATCGCAGCTGCGGTTCCTGCCGACGCAGCACACGGATTTCGCCTTCTCGGTGCTCGCCGAAGAGTGGGGCTTCCTCGGCAGCAGCGTGGTGCTCTCGCTGTATGCGCTAATGCTGCTGTGGGGGCTCTTCATCGCGCGCAGCTCGAAAGACGCATTTGGGGCGATGATCGCGATCGGGGTGGTGGGCATCCTGTTCTGGCCCGCGGTGCTCAATATCGGCATGGTGCTGGGCGTGATGCCCGTGATCGGGGTGCCGCTGCCGTTGTTCGCCTACGGCGGCTCGGCGCTCGTGACGGCGCTGATTGCCATCGGATTGCTCATGAACGTGTCGTTGCGGCGCTACGTGTTCTGAAGCCGGCCGGGGGATATGCTCTGCGCATGTCCCTTCCGGTCGTCCGCCGTGCCATCCCCCGCGTCGGCGCCTTCTTCGACATGGACAAGACGCTGATCGCCGAGAATTCGGGCAGCCTCTACATGCGCTACCGCTACCAGCGCGGTGAGATCAGCGGTCTCGAGCTGGTCAAGGGCATCGGCGCCTACCTCCAGTACAAGCTCGGCATCCTGGACATCCGGAACTGGACCAAGACGATGATGGTCCAATTTCGCGGGCAGAACGAAGCCGAGCTCGAAGCCGAAGCGAAAAAATGGTTCGACGAGTTGATGGTGCAGACGATTTATCCCGAGGCGGAGGCGCTCGTGCGCAAGCACGAAGCCGAGGGTCACGTGGTGGCGATCGTCTCCGGCGCAACCAAGTTCGTGGTGCGCCCGCTGGCGCAGCGGCTTGGAATCGAGCACCTGCTCTACACGCGGCTCGAAGTGGAAGACGGCTGCTTCACGGGCCGCGTGATCGAGCCCATCTGTTTCGAGGAAGGCAAGATCTACTGGCTTCAGCAGTTCATCGAGGAGCACGGGATCGATCTGGCCAAGAGCTGGTTCTACACCGACTCGATCACCGACCTGCCGCTGATGGATCTGGTCGGCCATCCGGTCGCGACGAATCCCGACCCGCTCCTCTATCGCGCTGCCGTCCGCCGGCGCTGGCCGGTGCGGTTTTTCCAGCCGCCCCGCTAGAGGAGCTTCTGGATCATCGCCTCGAAGTCGGCCTTCGGGCGCACGCCCTGGAGCTGCTGCACGACCTTGCCGTTCTGGAAGGCGAGAATGGTCGGAATCGCGCGCACCTGGTACATGCCGGGCGTCTTCGGGTTCGAGTCGATGTCCATCTTCACGATCTTGACTTTGTCGCCCCAGGTGGCGGCGAGATCCTTGATGATGGGCGCGATCTGGCGGCACGGTGCGCACCATTCGGCCCAGAAATCGATGATTGCGGGCTTGTCGGATTTCAGGACCTCGGCCTCGAAGTTCTGATCCGTCACATCCAGGACAGCGGCCATGGGCAACTCCTCTTCGCGGCGGATGCGCTCGCGCAATTTTTTGTTTCAGACCATTGGATGCTGCAACCGTAGCGGAGGTTGCGAAGCCTCCGCAGCCGGCGTCGGCGTTGAAGTGGCGACTCCCCGCGGGTATGCTGGCATGCGCTGTTTCGTTTCCCGCCCCGCGCGAGCGTGAGCATGGGCGATGCCCATCAAAAGCCTTCGGCCGAGCTTCTCGCGCGCGTGCGCGCGAGCATCGACGAGCACGCCCGCGTGACCGCGGCGACGCTCGCTGCGTCAGCGGCGCCGATCGCGGCTGCGGGCGAACTGATGATCGAGGCCCTGCGCAGCGGCGCGAAAATCCTGACCTTCGGAAACGGTGGCTCGGCCGCCGACGCGCAGCACCTGGCGGCGGAGCTGGCAGGACGCTTCGATCGCGAGCGGCCCGCGCTGCCGGCGCTGGCGCTCACCGCGAACTCCTCGGATCTGACCGCGATCGGCAACGACTACGGTTTTGCGCACGTGTTTGCGCGGCTGGTCGAGGCGCACGGCAGGCCGGGCGACGTCGCGATTGCGCTCTCCACGTCGGGCAACTCCGAGAACGTGCTGCGCGCCGTGGATGTCGCGCGGGCCCGCGGGCTTCGAAGCATCGGGCTGGTCGGCAAGGGCGGCGGCAAACTCGCGGCGCGCGTCGACATCGCGATCAACGTGCCTTCCGACGTGACTGCGCGCGTCCAGGAGGCGCACGGGATGATCGTGCACGTATTGTGCGAGCTCGTCGAGCTGGCGCTCTTTCCGCAGTCGACCGCCACGTGAAACGCGAGCCGCTCGATCGCTCACGCTTGCGGCGCACGAGCGCGCGGCGCCGGGTGAGCAAGCTGCGCGTCGCAGACGAGGCGCGTCCGCATCGCCGCGGCGCGAGCTTCGCCGCCTTTCTCGAGAGCCTGCCATCCGTCCTGGGCGCGGCGGATCTGCGCGCCGCGATCGACGCAACGGCGCTTGCCCACGCGCGCGGGCGCACGCTGCTGTGGGGTTTCGGCGCGCATGTCGTGAAAGTGGGACTCGCGCCGCTGGTGGTGGATCTGCTCGAGCGCGGATTCGCGTCGGGCCTGCTCGTGAACGGCGCCGTCTGCGTCCACGATCTCGAGCTCGCAATGATGGGGCGCACGAGCGAGGACGTCGCGAGCGCGCTCGACGACGGCAGCTTTGGCATGGCGCGCGAGACGTCCCAGTTGCTCAACGCCGCGATCCGGCGCGGTGCCGACGAGGGGCTCGGCATGGGAGAGGCCGTCGGGCGCGAGATCCTGCGCGGCAAGTACCCCTTCCGCAGCCGATCGATCCTGGCGACGGCCGCGCGCCTCGAGATCCCGGTCACGGTTCACGTCGCGATCGGCGCCGACATTCATCACATGCATCCGGAGGCCGATGGCGCGGCGCTCGGGGTCACCAGCTATCGCGATTTCGAGACGCTCGCTGCGCTCGTCGCGACGCTCGAGGGCGGCGTGCTCTTCAACGTCGGCTCGGCCGTGATCCTGCCCGAGGTCTTTCTCAAGGCGCTGTCGTTGGCGCGCAACCTCGGCGCGCGCGTGCGCCGCTTTACGACGGTCGACATGGACTTCATCCGCCAGTACCGGCCGCGGGTGAACGTCGTCGAGCGGCCCACGCGGCTCGGAGGGCGCGGAATCTCGCTCGTCGGCCAGCATGAGGTGCTGCTGCCGCTGTTGCTCGCCGGCGTGATCGAGCGCAGCGCGAAACGCGCGAGCAAGCGATGAGTGGCCGTGTCGTGCTCGTCGAGGGCGACATCACGGCGCAGGGGGTCGATGCGATCGTGATTGCAGCGAACACCCGGCTGGTGCTCGGCGCCGGGGTCGCCGGCGCGATCCGTGAAAAGGGCGGTCCGTCGATCCAGGCCGAGTGCGACGCGATCGGGGGCGTGCCTCTCGGCGGAGCCGCCGTCACCGGAGCGGGCGCGCTGCCCGCGCGCTACGTGATTCACGCAGCCGCCATGGAGCCGGGTGGCGCAGCGAGCGAGGCGAGCGTGCGCGCTGCCGTTCGGCGCAGCTTCGAGCTTGCGAACGAGCTGGGCTGTAGGACGCTCGCGCTGCCGGCGATCGGCGCCGGGATCGGCGGCTTCCCCATGCAGCGATGCGCTGAAGTGTTGCTCGCAGAGGCGCGCGCGCACCTGCAGGGCCCCACCCGCTTGCAGGAGATCCGCTGCGTGCTGTTCGGCGAGCCCAGCTACCGCGTCTTCGAGATGGTGCAGGACGCCGCGAAAGTGGCCGAGCAGATGGAGAAGCTGCGCTCGCGGTGACACCTGGGGGCGCGCACGACGCGCTAACCCCGATCTGACATTCGAGAGCGGGCGGAGGGCGGCGGCGGGGGGTGGGCTGCGGCGAATGGCTCGCCGTTCCTCTTTTCGTGATCGCGTGCTGGAACTCAATTTTGTGGCGTCGAGGAAGGCGTAGTCCTGCGGGGGCGGCTGCGCTTGATTTCGCCTCCGCCCACCCCCCGCCGCCACCCCCCGAAGGCCCGTGATGTTGGTTCAGGGTTGGGCAGACCCGTCCAACGCCGAGCCCCGCCTCGCGCGCGTCGCGTCGGATCTCGTGGACTCGCGGCAGCTTGCGTCGCTCGCGCGGTCCCTACCGGAACTAAATCAGGCGGACCGCCTCGCCGCGATTGCGGTATTTATGCGGGTCTGTCGAATAGAAAGTTAGACGGCGGAAATAGGCTTGTGACCGGAGTATCTTCTGCGTTCGAAACGATCGTCGAGATCTCGGTCTCCGTCGCCCGATTCTTCGGCTTCGTCGTCGTACGCGGCGACAGAATCGACCGGCTGGAGGCGGAAGACCTGTTCGTGAAACCCGGCCGACTACGCAGGGCCGTTGCCAGCATCGAGG
>JANNIY010000079.1:0-35081 GCA_031405455.1 Deltaproteobacteria bacterium
CCCCCTCCGGCACCCTTTTGGTGTGGCGGCGGGGGCAACCCAAAACCCTCAACCCGTGTGTGGGGGGCCGGGGGATCCGCCCGCCCCGGGCCCCGAAGACCCGGCAGCTCGATCACGATCAGCGTTTCTTCGCCCTGCCCGTCGTTCACGGTGAAGCTGCCCTGCTGCGCGCGCACGACGAGCTCGGCGAGCACCAGGGCGAGCGAGTTCTCGAGCGGGGAAACGCCGGGAACGCGCCGGCTGGGCGTGCCGCGCTGGGGGCCGTGGAATCGCACGAGTACGCGCAGCGTCGGGCCGCCGCGCAAGCTGGCCGGGTGGTGCTTCGACGCCAGGTAGACATCGCCCCGCTCCGGGACGAGGGCGAAGCATGCGCCGAGCAGCGCGTCGAGCGCGAAGCGCAGCTGTTCGGGATCGCCGAGCGCCGTCGGATGCTGCGTGTCGAGTTCCTGCAACACGAGCAGGCGTCGCTCTCGGATCGTGTCCCGGCGCGCTTCGAGCAGCTCGCCGAGCAGGGCGGTGACGTCGATCGCCTCGCTGGCGGGCGGGCCGAAGCTCGCGAGGCGGGAGAGGCGGTCGAGCGCTGCCTCGATGCGCCGCACGTCCTCGTCCGTCCGCTCCGTGAAGCGCGCGCGAAACTCGGCGTCCGTCCAGCGTTCGCTGAGCAGCTCCGAGAAAGTCCGGATGCCCGTGAGGGGGCTGCGCAGCTCGTGCGCGAGCGCCGCGGCGAGCGGTCCGAGGGCGGGCCCCGCGATTGGGCGCGGCACGGACGCCTCCCGCTCGAACTGTGCCTCGCGCACGCGCTCGAACGCGGAGCTCGGCTGTCCCAGAGGCGCTGCCTGCGGCAGCTCCGGCTCGGCCTCGACCGTGGGCTCGTCCGCGAGGAGCGCCGTTTCGGTCGGCGTCTCGAGGACGGGCTCGTCCCACTCGATGAGTTCCGCGCCCAGGGTCTCGACGTCGAGCGGCGCGAAGGCTTCGCCGTCGAGCTCGAGATCCGCAGGCGTCAGCGGATCCGATGCCGACGCGGCGAGCGATTGCGTCACCACCGCCTCGAGCTCGCGCAGATTCCCGGGCCACGGATACTCGCAGAGCACGCGCAGCGCGTCGGTATCGAAGCGGCGCGTGCGCTCGCCGTGCGCACCACAAAACTTGCTTGCGGCTGCCTCCACCAGATTCGGGATGCTCGCCGCTCGCTCCCGCAGCGCCGGAATGCGCAGCGCGAGCCCGCCGAGCGCCCGGCGCAAGCCCGGATCGAGCGCGTCCGAACCCACGGCGTCGTGTGCGCTGGCGATCCAACGCAGGCTGCGCGCGCGCAGCAACCCCGGCGGGAGCCCGAACTCGATCCAATCCACGAGCTCGCGCTGCACGCTGGCTGCCAGGCGATCGACATCGAGCAAACACACGGCGGCGGTCGAGGCGGCTTGCGTGTCGCGCGCCGCGGTGGCGATCGCGTCGCGGAGCCCGGCGAGCGTGAGGTTCGCGGCACATACGATCGGCAGGAACGGGCCGCCCGCGCCGCCCCCGAAGACGTGCACGTAACGGGCGAGGCTGCCGCGGCCGCTGCCGGGCTCGCCGAGCACGAGCAGCGGAAGGTCGGCGAGCTTCGGGTCGAGGGCGCGCAGCAGCGCGGGCAGCTCGAGATCGCCGAACCAGCGCGAGAAGCGGGCGGCGAGCGCGTCGCGAACACCGCGTTGTGAAAGCGAGAGCGGCAGGGGAAGGAATTCGCTGCGACGCGCGATCTCGCGCAAGCGCCGGCGCAGCGCGGTGGCATCCGGCGGGTAGGCGAGCGCTTCGGCTGCCAGCGAGTCGAAGAGCTGGCGGGCGGCTGCCAGCTCCGCGCGTTCGCCGATCAGCAGCCACGCGGCGCGCGGCGAACGCTGCCGCTGGCGGTGGGCGAACTCGAGTTCGGCCTCGAACGGCGCCGCCAGCCCCAGCAGCACGACATCGGCGGGCTCGGCATTCGCGAATACGGGATCGCCCGGCGCTCCGAGAAGCGCGTCATGCGGGGCCGCCGCGAGGCGCGCGAGCGCCATGCGGATCCGCGCGTCGCGATGCACGATCCAAAGCCGGGGCATGGGGTCCAGCCTGCGCCGGGGGGCGCTTGTGCCGCGAGGCTCGTTGCCGACCACGCGGATTCGTCCAGACACTGCGAAAGGCAATCCCTGTGCCAAGAGCACCCCTCCGGAAGGCAGCTGGCAGCTGCGGCGGCAAGCCGCGGGCTGTGGTCGGGAAACACGGTTTCGCGCGCGCGTTTCCCGGCCTCGGAGCCCCGGGGCGGCGCCCCGCGCCCCGGACCATTCTAGGAAAACCTTTGCTCAGGTCCTCGGGCGTTGAACCGGCGTCCGGGCTCTGCGAGATTAGGCAGAACCTCCAGGAGCACGCGTGACTGTCGTCGACCGCGGACCCGAGGTCCGCCTGCGCAACTGGTTCGATCGTCCCTATGACGACGCGATTTCCGCGGCGCGCACCTGCTACTCGCCGCGTGTGATCGAGGCGGACGAGATCACCGAGCGCCAGCGGCGCAGCATCGGGCCCCTCACGTTCGACGGCGGTCACCATACGGTGTTCCAGCACGCGACCTTCGAGTTCTCCCTCTCGGGGATCTCGCGGCAGCTCGTCTGGTCCTTCCTGCACGGTTTTCCCTTCTACAACACCGAGCAGCAGAGCCAGCGCTACGTGCGTCTCGACGAGATCGCGGCGCACGTGCCGCCGGGTCTTTTGGAGCGCGAGCGCGCGCTGTTCGAGGCTTCGATCGCTACGAGCTGGGGCGCCTATCGCGAGCTGACGGCGCGCCTGGTGCCGGTGACGCAGCAGCGGCTGTCCGACCTGTGGCGGCTGCCGGCGCGCAAATCCGTCGCCTTCGGGCGCAGTGTCGCGCGCGAGGCGGAGAAGAAGGCGATCGAGACGGCGCGCTACGTGATTCCGATCGCCTGCCATACGGCGATGGTCTACACCGTCTCGGGTCTGGTGCTGTACCGGCTGCGGCGCATGATCAACGTGGGCGACGTACCCGACGAAGCGGCCGACGTGGTCGCGCGCATGGTCGCCGAGGTTTCGCGGATCGATCCCTCGTTCTTCGAGCAGGTGGGCGGACCGGCGCTCGAGGAGGCGGTCGAGGATCGCTACTCGCAAGCTGGCGTCGCCGACGGCGTGGCCGCCGAGGCCTTCGACAAGTTCCTCGAGGGCCGCACGGCGCGGCTCGTCGATTACGGCCGGCGCTCGCCGCAGGTGATCGCCGACGCCGTGCGCCGCGTGCTCGGACGCCTCGACCTCAGCGACGACGAAGCGCTCGCATTGGCCCTCGATCCCGCGAAGAATCCGTATCGGCTCGAAACGCTCAACGTATCGACGCACTCGCCCTTGATGCGCACGCTCGCGCACGCGCACTACACGTTTCGCAAGAAGCTCTCGCACACGGCGGATTCGCAGGATCAACGCCACCGTACGGTGCCGGGATCGCGTCCGTTGCTCTCGCGCAGCGTGCCCGCGCGGGTCGACGTGATCGAGCCGGAGCTGATCCGCGAGAATCCGGCCTGCCACGCGCTGTTCACGGAGGCCGTCGAAGCGGCCTGGGATGCGCGCGCGCAGCTGCTCGCGCGCGGCGTCGCGCCGGAACTCGCGCTCTACGTGCTTCCGAACGCCCTCGCGATCCGCTTCGAAGAATCCGGTGCGCTGATCGATCTGCTCCACAAGTGGACGATGCGCACTTGCCTGAATGCACAGCGCGAGATCTGGCAGGCTTCGATGGACGAAGTGGAGGAGGTGCGCGCGGTGCACCCCGAGCTGGTGCGCCACGTCGGCCCCCCCTGTTTCGTGCGTACGGGGCTCGTGCGACCGCGTTGCACGGAAGGCTCGCATTTCTGTGGCGTCCCCGTCTGGCGGGATTTCCCGAACACGCAGCGGACGATCTGATGCGGCGGCTCGCGACGTACGCCGCGCTGTGGGTGGCGTTGGTGTTCGCGCCGTCGGCGCTCGCTGCGGATCTCGCGGAACAGCTGATCGGAACCTGGCACGTGCTCGTGCACTACAAGGACGCGAACGCGACCCACAAAGACGCGGAGCGTTGGGACGATCGGGTCTGGGTGTTCGAGAAAAAGGGCGATCGGTTGGTCTGGACCGAGTATCCGATCGCGGTCTTCTCCGACGAGACCGGGCGCTTCGAGAGGCGCGGGAGCGGCCAGCTGGCGCGCGTACTCGGCTACTGGGAGCCGAGCCAGGCGCAGCTGGCGGAGATCGCGGCAGGCCTCGAGCTCAACTCGCGCGGCATGAAGGAGAAGAGCCTGCGCAATACTCGCGGAGTCTGGCACTCGGCGTCGCGCGCGACGGCTGCCTCCGCCTCCGTCGTCTCCTACACCGAGGCATGGAGCATCGAGGGCACTCCCGAGCTGCCGGTGTTCCGGCGCGAAGATTCGCTGGGTGGCGAACGGACGGAATCGCTCGCGGGGGTGACGCTCTACGAGACGACGGGCGCCGATCCGAGCGGCAACGCCTTGCGCGGCCGCTATGAGCGCGACGGCAGCCGGACCGGAACCTTCCTCATGCAGCGCGCCGGGACCGGGAAGGCTCTCGGCACCAAGCGAACACAGAGCGAGCGGACCCGAGACTCCTTCATCGAGTCGATGAGCATGCGCCAGCTCGACGAATCGCAGCTCACTCAGCAGGATCGCGCCGACTTGCAAGTCGCGATCCGCGCGGCGATCGATGCCCGGATGCGCAAGCTCGGGATCGATCCGGCCCAGCGCTCGGCCCAGATCGACACGCTCGTGCCGGCGATCGAGAAGCGGTTGTTTTCGGAGAAGCGCGCGCTCGGCGAGATTCCCAAGCTGGTCGAGGAGGCTGTCGTCGCGCCGTGAGGACGGGCGGCCCGGAGGCAATCCGCCGCGCCTCGCTTCGCGATCTCGACCAGCTCGCCGCTCTCTGGCGCGCGATCAACGCGCATCACTCCCACCTCGATCCCCTGTTCACCGAACGCTCCGAAGCCGGCGACGAGGTTCGCGAGCTCCTGCGCGGTCAGCTCGTCGACACCGACGCGGTGTTCTTCGTGGGCGAGCGGGCGGGCGAGCTCGTCGGCTTCTGCGCCGCGCGGATCGATCGCGCGCCACCCATCCTCGTCGAGGTCGAGCGTGCACAGATCACGGATCTGTTCGTGGTCGAGACGCTGCGTCGCCGGGGGCTCGCGCGGGCGCTCGTCACGGCGGCGCTCGATTGGGTGCGCGCCAGACGCGTCGCGCGCGTCTAGGTGCGCGTCGCGAGCGGGAACCGCGAGGGCCAGGCGTTCTGGCGGGCCCTCGGCTTCGGCGACCTGATGGACGTCTTGCACCGCCGTCTGTAGATTCTGTCGACGCTCGCAGGTCGAGCCGTGGTGATTCGGTGTCCGAGACCCGAGAAACGCTGCACCCGATTGCGCGCGAGCTGAACCAGAAGCTCGCAGCGGCCGCTCCCGAGGTGCTCGCGATGCTCTCGGCGCTCGGCCGCCGCCTCTACTTCCCGAAAGGCATCCTGTCGCAGGGGGCCGAAGCGAAGGCGAAGGCGAAGCGCATGAACGCCACGATCGGCATCGCGACCGAAGCGCGCTCGCCGATGCGGCTGCCCTCGCTGGTGCGTCATCTCGTCGATCTCGACGCTGGCGAGGCGGTCGATTACGCGCCGCCGGCCGGACGACCCAGCCTGCGCGAGCGCTGGCGCGAAAAATTACTTGCCGAGAATCCCGCCCTGCGAGGCAAGCGCTTCGGGCTTCCGATCGTCACGCAGGCGATCACGCACGGACTCGCGCTCGCGGGCGAGTTGTTCGTCGATCCCGGAGACGTGCTGCTGCTGCCCGACAAGTTCTGGGAGAACTACCGGCTGCTCTACGAGGTGAAGCTCGGCGCGCGCATCACCACCTATCCGTTCTACGCCGGCCGCGGCTTCGACACGCACAGCTTCGCGAAAGCGCTTGCGACCTCGGGTCGCGAAAAGCTCGTGGTGTTGCTGAATTTTCCGAACAATCCGACGGGCTACGTGCCGACGCCGTCGGAGGCCGAGGCGATCGTCGCGGCGCTGCTGCGCCAGGCGGAAGCGGGTACCAAACTGGTCGTGTTGATCGACGACGCCTACTTCGGCCTCTTCTACCACCTGGGCGGGCGCTCGCTCACCGAATCGCTCTTCGGAATGCTGGCGAACCTGCACCCGAATCTCCTGGCCGTGAAGCTCGACGGCGCCACCAAGGAGCTCTTCGCGTGGGGTCTGCGCTGCGGCTTCCTGTGCTTTGCGCCGGGGCGCGCCGAGGGCGCCGAGGCGGCGATCGAAGTGCTCGACGCGAAGACCCGCGGCGCGATCCGCGCCGGGATCTCGAACGCCTCGCAGACCTCGCAGCTGCTCGTCGAGAAGGCGTTGGCTTCGTCCACGATCGACGCCGAGCGCAAACAGAAGTACGAGACTTTGCGGGCGCGCGCCGAAAAAGTTTTTGAAGTCGCCAACGCCCCGCGTTTCCGCGAGAGCTGGGAGACCTATCCGTTCAACAGCGGTTACTTCATGTGCGTCAAGACGAAGGGCGTGCACGCGGAGAAGGTCCGGCTGCAATTGCTCGAGAAGCACGGGATCGGCTTGATCGCCGAAGGCGAGACCGATCTGCGCATCGCCTTCTCCTGCCTCGAACTCGCCGAGATCGAGCCCCTGTTCGAGGCGCTGCACCGCGCGATCCAGGAGCTGCTCTAGGGCCGACGCGAGTTCGCGCGCGGCTCATTCCTGCCGGTCCAGCTCCTCGAGAATGCGAATCATCATCTCGACGCCGCGCGCGAGATTCTCGCTCGAGATCCGCTCGTCCGGCCCGTGGATGCCACGGGTGTCGTCGGGATGCAGCCAGCGCGGAACGAAGCCATAGGCCGCGAGACCGATCTCGCGAAAATAGTGCGCGTCGCTGAAGCCCGCGTTCACGCGCGGCACGACGAGCGAGTGCGCGTCGGTCGCCCGGGCCACCTGCGCGATCGCCTGGTAGAGCGGCGTGTCGGTGGCCGCCGTCTGCGTTGAAAAGGCGAGTAGCGGCTCGACGCTGAGGCCGGGATCCGCGAGCGTCCGCTCGACCACGCGCGTGAAACTCTCGCACGTCTCTCCGGGGAGCAGGCGGGCGTCGAGGTGCGCGCTCGCGACCGCGGGGATCATGTTCGTGGCATCGCTGCCGTGGAGCTCCGTGATCGCCAGCGTGTTGTGAACCAGCGCCGCGTTGGAAGGCTGTGCGAGGAAACGCTCGCGGAAGGCGCTGTCGGAAGCCAGCGCGGCAGCGAGGTTCGCGTAGGCGGGACCCTCCCCGGCCGGCGCGCGGTGCGCCATCTCCCGAAACATCGCGGCCACCTCCGGCACGACGCGCACGGGTGTTTCGAGCTGACGAATGCGATCGAGCCCTGCGATCAGGCGTGGGACCGCGGCGTTGCGCGCGGGAACCGAGCCGTGCCCCGGAACGCCGCGCGCCGTGACACGCAGCCAGCACGGCGTCTTCTCGGTCACGCCGATGCCCCAGATGGCGCCGCGCTCGTCGCCGGCCGCGATTCCGCCGCCCTCCGTCAGGAGGTAGCCGGCGCCGCGCAGCAGATCGCGACGCTGGCGCGCCAGCCAACCGGCGCCGGCCGCGCCACCCATCTCTTCGTCCGGGGTGGCGAGGAAGACCACGTCGCGCGAGAGCTTCACGCCCCGGCGCGCGAGTTCCGTCAGCGTGAAGAGGTGCACGATCGCGACACCCTTTGCGTCGAGCGCGCCGCGCCCCGTCACGTAGCCCTGCGACACTTCGCCCGCGAAGGGGTCGACCGCCCATTCGGCCGGGTCGGCCGGAACGACATCGAGATGCGAGAGCAGCACGATCGGTCGGCCCCGTCCGCTGCCGCGCAGGACCCCCCAGGCGGCAGCGCGACCGAGCGGCGCCGAGCCTCGCGGTGTCTCGATCACCTCGGCCTCGAGCCCCGATTCGCGCAGGCGGCCAACCAGCAGCTGGGCGAGCGGCTTCTCGTTCCCCGGGGGGCTGACGGTTCGGACGCGGATCGCTTCGGACAGCAACGAAGCGGCGCGGGCCCCCAGGACAGACGCAGAGAGCTGCGGTGCCGGCTGTGAAGCGCCAGCGCAGGAAAGCGCCCAGCACGCGACGAAAATCGTGACGGTGATCACAGAGTTACGCTGGAGGATCGGCAACATAGGGCGGACCGGGGGGGGGTCGCTCGGTGACGGCCGGTGCGATCCGGGGGAAGAAAAAGCTCCATCCAAGGAAGTAACTGTTTACCGTGCGGATCGAAGAGCCGAAGGCTAACTATACCCCGCCGCGGTCCCCAGCCAGGAGACGATGAATGATGAACGCGAAGACCCGGCCGGAGGCCCGACTCGTCTCCAAAACTTTTTTGCAGTGTGCAGCGATCTTCACGGCCGCCTTCACGCTCGGACTCGGCACCGCGTTCGTCGCGCGCGTCGGCGCGCGCACCCCGGAGCCGGTGATCGCGTCGCTCGAGACGCAGACGCCGGCCACCACGCCTGCCGCTTTCTTGCAGTCGAATGCCGGGCCGCCGGCCGCCGAAGCGTTCGAACTCGTGGGCTTCGAGCCGCTCGCACCGATCGCCACGCCCGTCCCGGACTTCGACGCCAACCGCATCTATACGAACGGGGTGATCGCGCGCGGTGAGTCGCTCGCGTACTCGCTCGGTCGGCAGGGCATCGGCCGGCGCGTCGTCCACCAGCTCACGACCGAGCTCGCGAAACTGTTCGACTTCCGCCGCGCGCAGCCCGGCCACTCCTACCGCCTGGCGCAGGACGCCGAGGGTCGCGTCGTCGAGTTCCGGTACAGCACCTCGCCGATGGAAGGCTTCACGCTCGTGCTCGACGGTGACCACTACGTCGTCCACCGCGACGAACTCCAGATTGATTCGCGGGAGGTGCGGATTGCAGGCGTCGTCACGACGAGTCTGCACGATGCGGTGAAGGCTCTCGGAGAGAGCCCTCAGCTCGCGAGCGATTTCGCCGACATCTTCGCCTGGGACATCGACTTCACCCGCTCGGTCCAGCCCGGCGACGAGTTCCGGATCCTCTACGAGCGCCTCTATTTCACCGACGATTCGGGGCGCGAAAGCTACCTGCGGCCCGGCCGCATCCTGGCAGCGGAGTACAACGGGACGGCTGGGGCGTATTCCGCGATCTATTACGAGAACCCGCCCGGCCAGGGCGGTTACTACCGGCCCGATGGCAGCTCGGTGCAGCGGCAGTTCCTGCAGGCGCCGGTGCGCTTCGCGCGCATCAGCTCGCGGTATACGAACGCGCGCCACCATCCCATCCTGCGGGTCACCCGCCCCCACCAGGGCATCGATTACGCCGCACCCTCCGGCACCCCGATCTGGTCCGTGGCCGACGGCCGCGTGATCTATCGCGGCTATGCGGGCGGCTTTGGCAATCTCGTGAAGATCCGCCACTCGCGCGGCTACGTGACCTACTACGGCCACCTCTCGCGCTTCGGCGCCGGCCTGAAGGTTGGCGATCGCGTGCGCCAGAAGCAGGTGATCGGGTACGTGGGTTCGACGGGTCTGTCCACGGGCCCGCACGTCTGCTTCCGCATCGCGCAGGACGGCCGCTACTTCAATCCGGACAAGCTGCGGACGCCGGCAGGCGACCCCGTATCTGCGCAGCAGCGGCCGGCATTCCTCGCATTCCGCGATTCGGTGCTCGCACGTCTCGATGGCGGCACGCGGATCGCGACCGGCGAGGCTCTCTAGGGTCTGGATTCCCCTCGCGCGGGCCGCCCCCTCTGGCGGTTCGCTCGCGCGCTGTGCCAGCATGTCCCGGCATGCCGCCCCACCCCCCTGCCACGGGCGCGGCCGAGCTTGAGACCCGGCTCGAAAAGCTGGGTCTGAGCCTCGGCGAGCGCGAAGCGTCGCACCAGCCTGGACTGGAGGAAGCGCGCGCCTGTCTGGAGCGGCTGCGATCGACGGTTGCCGCGGCGCTCGGGCGCTTTCACGCAGCCGCTGCGAAGGCCGGCGCCGCACAGCTCCGGGTCGCGCTTTCCGAAGTCCGGCTGGATGACAAGCACCTGCGAGCCGTTCAGTTCGATCTGACGCGCGGCCGTTACCGGGCGATCGTCACCGCGCGTTCGCGCGGAGAGGTCACGCTGGTCGGACCGTTTCACGCCGGCAAGACCGAGGGCCCGTGTCTCACCTTTCCGCTCGCTAGCGGCGACGACCTGCGCGCGGCGCTCGCAGCCTTTCTCGAGCGCTTCCTCGAAGAGGCTGCGACGCCGTGAGCCTCGACCGCCAGGGCGCAGCCGACGAACAGGCGATCGTGACCTCGGCCGAGGATCTCGTCGGCTACCTCCGGAAGGGCGAGAAGCCCGAGCCGGAATGGCGGGTCGGGACCGAGCACGAAAAGATCGGGCTCTACCAGCACGACCACGCCAGCGTGCCGTTCGAAGGCCCGCGCGGGATCGCAGCGCTGCTCGAGAACGTGGCCGAGACCGACGGCTGGCGGCGCATCTACGAGGGCCCGAGCATCGTCGCACTCGAGAAGGACGGCGCGAGCATCACCCTCGAGCCCGGCGGCCAGCTCGAGCTATCGGGTGCACCGCTGCGCACGATCCACGAAACCTGTAGCGAGTTTCAAAATCATCTGTCGCTGATGAAGCGGGTGAGCGAGCCGTTCGGGATCGTCTGGCTCGGTCTCGGCATCAACCCGATCCACGGTGTCGGGCAGATCCCGCAGATGCCCAAGCAGCGTTATCGCATCATGCGCAGCTATCTCCCGACGCGCGGCTCGCTCGCGCTCGACATGATGTACGCGACGGCGACGGTCCAGGCGAACTTCGATTTCGAGAGCGAGGCGGACATGGCCGCGAAGCTGCGGATGGCGCTCGGCATCACGCCGATCGTGTCTGCGATCTTCGCCAATTCGGGCCTGTCGGAGGGCAAGGCGAACGGCTACGTCTCGCGGCGGCTGCTCATCTGGCAGCACACCGATCCGGATCGTTCGGGGCTGCTGCCGATCGCCTTCGAGGAGGGCTTCGGCTATCGCGACTACGTCGAATGGGCACTCGACATACCGATGTTCTTCGTCGTGCGCGAAGGGCGCTACGAAGCGGGGAATGGCATGACCTTCCGTCACTTCATGACGGAAGGCCGGAGCGGCGAGCGCGCCACGCTGGATGACTGGGCTCGTCATCTCACGACGCTGTTCCCCGAGGTGCGGCTCAAGCGCGTGATCGAAGTGCGCGGCGCCGACGCGGTGCCCCCCGGTCTCACCTGCTCGCTGCCCGCTCTCTGGAAGGGCCTGCTGTATGACGCCGGCGCGCGCCAGGCGGCGTGGGAGCTGGTCGCCGGGAGCTCGCACGAGGAGCGCGAGGCCGCGCGCGGTGACGTCGCCCGCCGCGGGTTGGCGGCGCGCTTCGGGGATCGCCCGGTGCTCGCGCTGGCGAAGGAGCTGGCCGCGATCAGCTGCGAGGGACTACGGCGCATCGCCCACGCCGGCCGGCGCGATCCCGATGAGAGCAGCTTCCTCGATCCGGTCTTCGCACAGCTCGAGCTGGGCGCGAGCCCCGGCCAGCTGATCCTCGATCGCTGGGAGGGCGAGTGGGGCCGCTCGCTGGATCGCTTGATCGAGCACGCGCGCTACTGATAGGATCGCTTTCCTTTTCGAGAATTCGGCTGGAGGTGTTCACGATGGGCGAGAAGTTCAAGGTGACGTTCACCCTCGATGAGGAGGACGCCGATCATTTCCGCTCGCTGTATCGCAAGGCGAAGAAGGAAGCGGCGAGCTACGACGCGAAGCAGATCATCCAGGACGCGCGCGGCATCGTGCAGCAGGTGCGCGCGTCGAAGAAGACACCGCCCTTCGTGCAAGAAGCCATCGGCGTCCTCGCGGATCTCGTCGATCTGATCCAGGACGAAGCCTACGCGGCGCCGCAGCGCCTGAAGACGGAGGTGCTCGCGGGCATCGCCTACTTCTCGAACCCGGAAGACCTGGTCCCCGACAGCCTGCCCGGTCTGGGCTTCCTCGATGACGCGATCATGATCAAGTTCATCGAGGAGGAGTTCAAGAACGAACTCTGGGGATATCGGCGTTTCCGCAAGCTGCGCGATTCGTCCGAACAGCGGCCGTGGTCCGGCCCCGCGAACGAACGGATGCGCGAGCGGCTCGCTGCCGATCGACGCCGCGTGCGTGCGGAGATCGAGAAACGCGAGGCGAAAGACGAGGGCAGGCGGAAGACGAGGCGCTCCTTCGGGTGGTGAGCCGCCCGCCCACGCCCGCCGCGCACGCTTCGAAGCCCCGAAATCTGCCGCGGATCCTGGTCGTCGACGACGAGGAAGCGATCCTCGAGACGATGACGTTCACCTTCCAGAACGATTACGAGGTGCTGACCTCGAGCGACGCGCGCCGCGCGCTCGAGCTTCTCGATGAGAAGGCCCCCGTCGCGGTCGTGCTCTCGGACCAGCGCATGCCGAACATGAGCGGTGTCGAGTTCGTGAGCGAAGTCTGCAAGCGGCACCCGGCGACGGTGCGCATGATCCTGACCGGTTTCGCCGACATGCAGGCGATCATCGACGCGATCAACGCGGGGCACGTCTACGCCTACATCACCAAGCCCTGGGAGCCCGACCACCTGAAGCAGGTGATGAAGCAGGCCGTCGAGCATTACAACCTGACGGTCGAGAACGAGCGGCTCGTCGCCAGCCTTTCGCGCGCCAACCTCTATCTCGAAGCGGTGATGGACCACCTCGACACGGGCGCGCTGGCCGTCGACGCGGCGGGCGTGATCCAGGCCGTGAACCGCCCGGTCCGCGATTACCTCGCGCTCGAGGGCGACCTGCGCGGGAAGCTGCTCAAGCAGGTGCTCGAGAGCCACGGGCTCGAGGAAGTCGGCGAGGCGGCCTATGCGCTCGCCGACGAGCCGGAACGCACCTGGGCGGACGTCGAGGTGCGGATCGCGCAACGCGGTCATCGCCTGCGCATCAGCATGCACAGTCTCACGGATGGCGCCGGCGAGGCGTTCGGCCGCGTGATCCTGATTCGCGAGATCTCGCACGAGCCGCTGCAGCGGCGCTTCGACGACCTGGTGGGCGAAATCGTGGCCTGCAAGGACGCGCTGCGGGAACGGCTCGAAAAGATGCGCGACCAGCTGCGCGCGCTCGCCGCCGAGGCCCAGGAATCGCGCATTGATTCGCCGGGCATGGGCGAGCTGGTCGAACGCATCTCGCGCACGCGGACGGCCATCGAGAACTGGCTCGACGTCGATGAGGCGCTGGTGCGTGAAGATTTTCCCGACGCGCAGCTGCTTCAGGATCGCATGCGCGTCGCGATGACGCGCTGGCCGTTGCCCGACGAAACCCCCGAACGTGTCCGAGCGCTCGCGCGGCGCGTGGAGGAGTATTACGAGTCTGGCGAAAACCCCAAGCAGCGCGTCCTCTGAACGCGGCGTGACGGCAAGCGGCGGAATCGAGCGGCTGGAGCTGCGCAGTGAGCGGCTTCAGCTCACGTTCCGGTTCACGTATGCCTTTCACGCGCGCGAGGTGCGTTTCGAGCGCGATTCCGGCGCGGGTTTCGTGCGCGTGTTTCCCGAGACGTTCGGGTTTCGCCCCGACCGTCACGACCCGGCGGAGCTGTATCTCCAGCTCGATGACCTGTTGCGCAAGCCCCGTCTGCTCTCGCCGCGCGCCAACCGCCGCGATGCCGAGATCCTGATCTCGCGGCTCGTGCTCGGGGTGCCGCGCTATCTGGAGCGCGTGCTCACGCGTCTCGAGGTCGAGGGCCGCCTCGAAGCGGCGGCGCTGACCAAGATCTATGAGGATGTCGCTCTGCTCGCGCAGATCTTCGGACGTTTCGTGTCGGATCGCAGCGACGACGAGGGCCCGGGTATCCGCATGGCCGCGTTCCATCTGCGCAAGCTGGCGTTCCGCAGCTTGTATGCGCTGATGGATCGCCGGGTGCAACCCGACTACCTCGCCGCCTATGTCTCCGGCAGCGTCGATCCAGTGGATCCCGCGGACGATCTTTCGGAGGCCGGCTTCTTCTACACGATGGAGAGCGGCGAGCCCGCGGCGGTGAACCGCTGCCTGGTGCGGCTCGCCGAGCGCGCCTTCTACCGCTGGCTCGAAGACGTGTGCCTGGATGAGGAGAATCGCGCTTTCGAGGTCGAGGATTCGCCGTTCGACGATCGCGAGAGCGAGGTCCTGCGCGCGGTGGCGCGCGTGCCGCGGATCCAGCGCGGCCGCGACATGCTCCCGTTCCTGCGGCGGCCGGGCAACCGCGATTGCCTGCGCGTGCTCGGCAAGCTCGAAGCCTGGTTCCTGCGCCAGTACGACGTGCATCACGCAGCCGCGATGATCCACCACGCCGACCAGACGGCCCGCGCGCGCAGCAACGGCGACAGCGTGCTCTCGCGCCACACGACCCGCAATTACCTGCTGGTGATCGGCGTGCTCGCGTCGCCCTACATCGCCGGGGTCTTCGGCTACGCGCGGGCTCCGGCGTTCTTCGACGCCTTGTCGGCGGCCATGCTCGTCGTTGCCAACGCCGGCGTCGTCTGGTTCTTCGGCTACCGCTTCTGTTGGAAGCGGGATCTGACGTTCTTCCGCGCTTCGGTGCCGCGCATCGCGGCGGGGATCATCGTCGGCTACCTGCCCATCTTTTTCATCGACGAGGTCTGGGATCTGGCTGCGCGTTCCTGGCTCACGCTGCTGTGCATCTCGGCGCTGCTCGGCTTCACGACGCTGCTGTATCTCTACGTAGAGGTGCAGCGCCGTCTCGGCGCCACCGAACAGGCCTTTGCTCGCGCTCGCCAGATCTTCCTGCTCGGCGTGCTCCAGTCCTTCGGCATCGGACTGATCCTCACCGGGCTGATCGGCCGCTTCATGGTGCTGCGCAACTGGTCCGCGCAACACGAGGCCGGCTCGATCGAGGCGCTGCGCTCCCACCTGGCGCCGTTCGTTGGCCAGCTCCCCGAGGTGGTCGGGATCGATCCCTTCTATGCTTTTCCGTCCGCGATCTTCGTGATGACGTTCATGTCCTTCTTCATCGGCACCTTCCTGCAGCTGATGTGGGAGGACATCCCGATCACCGAGCCGCTCTGACGGCTTGGTGAGGTCCGGGTTCACCGGGTACATTCTCGGGGCAATGCGGCACGCCCAGGAGGCGCCGGTGGTCGAGATCGTCCTCTACAGCAAGCAGAGCTGCCCGTACTGCACGCTGGCCAAGAGCCTGCTCACGGCGAAGGGGCAGGTCTGGACCGAGATCGACATCGAGACCGAGGCGGGGCGCCGCGAGGAGATGATCGAGCGCACGGGGCACCGAACCGTCCCCCAGATCTTCATCGGCGATCGGAACATCGGCGGCTTCGACGAACTGGCTGCGCTCGACGCGGCTGGCGAACTCGACGCGCTGCTCGAACGCAAGTCCGGGCCGGTCGGCGGGAGCGAACGCCGCCGCGTCGTGATCATCGGCAGCGGACCCGCTGGCTATACGGCGGCGATCTACGCGGCGCGGGCGGAGCTCGAGCCCGTCGTGATCGCGGGCCTGCAGTTCGGCGGCCAGCTGATGCTCACGACCGAAGTCGAAAACTATCCGGGCTTTCCAGACGGCGTCACCGGGCCCGAGATGATGGAAATGTTCCAGAAGCAGGCCGAGCGCTTCGGAACCAAGATCTTTCTCGAGGACGCCGTCCGGGTCGACGTCTCGAAGCGGCCGTTCCGGGTCGAGACGGCGGAGCGCAGCTTCGAAGCGGAAGCGCTGATTCTCGCGATGGGGGCGAGCGCGAAATGGCTGGGTCTCGCCTCGGAAACGCGCCTTCAGAACAAGGGCGTATCGGCCTGCGCCACCTGCGACGGCGCGCTCTTCCGCGGCAAGCCGATGGCGGTCGTCGGTGGCGGCGACACGGCGCTGGAGGAAGCGCTGTTTTTGACGCGCTTCGCCACGAAGGTCACGCTGATTCACCGGCGCAGCGAGCTGCGCGCGTCGAAGATCATGCAGGAGCGCGCGCGCGCCAATCCGAAGATCGAATTCGCCTGGAACTCGGCCATCGAAGAAGTGCTCGGCGACGAGTTCGTGACGGGCGTGCGGGTGCGGGATGTGAAGACCGACGAGATCCGCGACCTGCCGATCGAAGCGATGTTCGTGGCGATCGGCCACGAGCCGAATACGTCGCTCGTGCGCGGGCAGATCGCTCTCGATCCGGTCGGCTACATCCAGGTCGAGCGCGGAACGTCGCGCACCTCCATCGAAGGGGTGTTCGCCTGCGGCGATGCGATGGATCCCGTCTATCGCCAGGCCGTCACGGCGGCCGGCACCGGCTGCATGGCTGCGATCGACGCCGAGCGCTGGCTCGCCGAACACGGGATCGGCTAGGGGTTCTGCGATGGCGCTCTCGAAGGAGATGCTCGAGCGCTTGATCGCGCGCTCGACCGACATCGTGGTGGCCACCGATCGCCGGGGCAAGGTGGTTTATTACAACGACGGCGCCTCGCGCAGCCTCGGTTACGCACCCGACGAAATCCTCGGCAAGTTCGTGGGTCAGTTGTATCCCAACCTCGCCGAGGCCAAGCGCGTGATGATGGCGATGCGGGATCCCGCCCAATGCGGGACGGGGATCGTCGAGACCTTCCAGACGACCTTTCTCGCGAAGACCGGCGAGCAGATTCCGGTCGCCATCTCCGGCACGATCATCCACGACGACGCGGGGAAGGAAGACGGAACGATCGGCTTCGCCAAGGACCTGCGGGATCTTCTGCGCAAGGACAAGCTGGCGACACTGGGCGAGGTGGCCGTGGGCCTCTCGCACGAGATCAACAATCCGCTCGCGGTGATCCTGAACCAGGTCGAGTTGCTCGAGGGTGAGATCGACTCGCTCGCGGAAGACAAGGATTGCTCGGTGGAAAGCGAGCGCCTGTTCGCCGTGCGCCGCGAGATTTCGCGCATCTCCGAGATCCTCGCACGGCTGTCGCAGATGGCTGGATCCGAGCAGGTCGAAACGATCGAGTACGTCGGCCCCACGCGCATGATCGATCTGCGCCGGCGAGGGCCGGCGCGCACGCGCGACCCGCGTCTCGCGGGTGTTCGTGTGCTCGTCGTCGACGACGACGCCGGAATCTGCCGCACGCTGGCGGAGATCCTGGAAGCGGAGGGCTGCTCGGTCACGACGGCCAGCAACGGCGTCGATGCGCTCGCGCAGGTCGAGAAGGAGAGCTTCGACGTCGTGCTCACGGACGTTGTGATGCCGAAGATGGACGGCCACGAGCTCTTCTGCGAGATCCGAGAGCGCTTCCCGGGGCTGCCGGTGCTGATGATGACTGCCTTCCACCACGACAAGGATCACATCATCAAACGCAGCAAGCTGCGCGGGCTCGATGGCGTGATCTTCAAGAAGCCCGTCGATCCCGGGCGGCTGCGCCAGGTGCTGATCGACACCGTGGCTGCATCGCGTCAAAAGCGTTAGCGGCCCATGCGGGCCGGCGTACGCGCGTGGTGGCTGTTGCTCGGCGCGTGCGCGGTGCTCGGCGGCTGCGGCGAACGCGCGCCCGCCCCGTTCGCCTATCCACGCGCGAACATCGTCGTGATCTCGATCGATACGTTGCGCGCCGATCACCTCGGCAGCTACGGCTACCCGCGCGCGACCTCGCCGAACATCGACCGCCTCGCGGGAGAATCCGTGCGCTTCGAACGCGCCTTCGCTCCGCGCGGCCACACCTGGCCCTCGCTCACCTCGCTGCTCACCGGCCTGCGCCCGCGCACCAGCAACGTGCGCGCACCCGGCGAGCTGCTCGCCAAAAACGTCCCGACACTCGCGAGCGTGCTGCGCGATGCGGGCTACGCGACCGGCGCCTTCCTCGCAAACTTCTGCAATCCCGGAGTGAAGCTCTTCGAGACCGCGCGCTGCGGGTCGGACACGACCGTCGCCGAAGCGGCAACTGCGTGGCTCGTCGAGCGGCGCACGGGTCCCTTCCTGTTGTGGCTGCACCTGATGGCCCCGCACTCGCCCTATCAGCCGCCGACGGTCTTCGACCGCTTCGGCGATCCGGAATATCGCGGCGCGATCGACGGCGCCACGCCGCTCCTGCATCGCTCGTATCTCGAGGGTTTCCCGCTCGAGCCCGCCGACCGCGTGCGAGTGCTCTCGCTCTACGATGGCGAGGTGCTGTTCTCCGATTTCCTGGTCGGGCAGCTGCTCGAGCAGCTCAAGCGCTCGGGGCTCGCGAGCGACACGCTCGTGGTGTTCACGGCGGATCATGGCGAAGACCTCGCCGATCACCACGGATACTGGGAACACGATTGCTCGATCTACGATTCGACGCTGCGGATTCCGCTGCTGCTGCGGCTGCCCGACGGTCGCAGCGCGGGCGCCAGCCGGACGCGTGTCGTCGAGAACATCGACCTGCTGCCGACGCTGCTCGATCTGGTGGCCGTCGCGCCACCCGCGGGCCTCGAAGGCCGGTCGCTCGTACCGTGGCTCGCTCGGGAAGAGCCGGGGGGCACCGCGTTGGCGGAGGTCTACGGCCGCGAGCAGGGCGGCGAGATCCTTTCGCTGCGAACCGACCAGTATCGTTTTGTCTACAACCCGAACGGTGTCACTCCGCAGTGCTCACCGAATGGCAGCCGCTATCCGATCGCAAGCGAGCAGCTCTTCGATCTCGCCGCCGATCCGGGTGAGACGCGCGATCTCGCCGCGGAGTTGCCCGAGGTCGCCGCCGAGCTGCGCCGCGAGCTGCTCGAGCGCTACGGCCCGCGCGGCCCGAGCAAGCCCCCCTTGCGCGCGACCGACAAGGAAACCGTCGAGCGCCTGCGCGCGCTCGGCTACGTGAACTAGCGCTACCCAACGCTGCGTCCGGTGTTGAACCCCGCAAGGTGGCGAAGCTGCCGCGCAGCGAGGCGTAGCCGAGCGAAGCTCACTCGGGTCCCGGTGTCCTGGCGACGCAGATCGCGACGACCTCGCGCACGCCCGCCCGCCGCAGCGCGCGCGCGGCTTCGGCGAGCGTGCTGCCCGTCGTGACGACATCGTCGACGAGCCAGACGACGGCGGGAGGTCGTGTTCCTGGGCGGACGCGGAACGCGCCGCGCACGTTGGCGCGCCGCGCGCGGCGGTCGAGATCGGTCTGGCTCGGCGTGTCGCGCACGCGCTCGAGCAGCGTGGCGTCGAAGCGCGCGCGGCGCTCGCGGGCCACGCTGCGCGCGAGCAGGCTGGCGGGATTGAAGCCGCGCTCGCGCAGCCGGCGCGGGTGCAGTGGAACCGGGATGACACAATCGGGAGACGGCCCAGCGGCCGCGCGCGCGGCCTCGATCACGAGCTGGCGCAGTACGCCATGCGGCGCCGGATCGAGTCCGCGCCAGCCGCGGCGCGGATACTTGAAGCGCCGGATCCATTCCAGCAGATCCGCTTCGTAGGCTGCCGCTGCGAAGCACGCCGCGAGTGGCGGCGTGCGGCTGGCGCAGGCGGCACAGGCTGCGCCTCGGGTTCCCGGTCGCTGGCAGAGCGGACAGCCGTTCGCCGCGAGCCGCGGCAGGCGCGCGTCACAGCGCGCACACAAGACGGCGCTCGCCGGGATCGCCGCGCCGCAGCCGGCGCAGCTCGGCGGCTGGACGAGTTCGAGCAGGCCTCGCAGCCATTCGCGCACACGGGCCTCCGCGGGACCGCGGGGTGCTTCAGGCGGGAACGATGAGAGAATGCCCCGTCATGGCCGCCGGCGCCGGCAGACCCAACAGTTCGAGCACCGTCGGCGCCAGGTCCGCGAGTCCACCATCGCGCAGCGTGCGTCCGGCGTGATCGTTCGCCACCCAGATCAACGGCACCGGATTTGTGGTGTGCGCGGTGTGCGGCTCGCCCGTCACGGGGTCGACCATCTGTTCGCAATTGCCGTGATCTGCGGTGATCAGCACCGCCCCGCCGCGCGCCAGCACGGCCTCGCACACGCGCTCGAGGGCGCGGTCGATGGTTTCGACCGCCTTGATCGCCGCCGCCATCACGCCCGTGTGTCCCACCATGTCCGGGTTCGCATAGTTGAGCAGGATGAAGGCGAAATCCCCGCGCGCGAGACGGCGCAGCAGCTCCTCCGTCACCGCCATCGCGCTCATCTCCGGCTTGTGGTCGTAGGTAGCGACATCGCGCGGCGAAGGGATCACCACGCGGTCCTCGCCGGGGAAGGGCGTCTCGTTGCCGCCGTTGAAGAAGTACGTGACGTGGGCGTACTTCTCGGTTTCGGCGATGCGCAGCTGCGTGAGCTGCGCCCCCGCGATCTGCTCGCCGAGGATGTCGCGCGGGGCCTCGGAGTGGAATGCGACCGGAAGTCCGAAGGACTCGTCGTACTCGGTGAAGCAGACGAACAGGCCCGGACGCACGACGGGTTTTCGCTCGAGCTTGCCCGCAAAGAGCTGCGGCTTCGCGCTGGTGAGCGCGTTCGTGAGCTGACGCGCGCGATCGGCGCGGAAATTGAAGAAGATCACGACGTCGCCATCGCGCAGCCGCGCACCGCCGTCGATCACCGTGGGCTTCACGAATTCGTCGCCCTGGTCGCGAGCGTACGCCTGCTCGATCGCGGCCGTCGCCGTTCCGGCGCGTTCTCCCTCGCCAGCGACGATCGCCTGGTAGGCGGCCGCGACGCGCTCCCAGCGCTGATCGCGGTCCATCGCGTAGTAGCGGCCGATCACCGTCGCCACCTGGCCGCCGCAGGCGGTGACGTGGGGAAGCAGCGCGCGCACGAAGCCGAGGCCCGAGCGCGGCGGCGTATCGCGGCCGTCGAGAAACACGTGGAGCGCCGGCCGCACGCCGCGCCGGCCACAGGCTTCGAGCAGCGCCACCAGGTGGTCCTGGTGGCTGTGGACGCCGCCGTCGGAGACGAGGCCCATCAGGTGCAGCGTCACGCCCGGCTGGCCCGCCGCCGCGAGCGCGCGACCCAGGACGGGGTTGTGGTCGAGCGCAGCGCCACGCAGTTCTTTGCCGATGCGCGTGATGTCCATTTCAATGATGCGCCCGGCGCCCATCGTCATGTGGCCGACTTCGGAATTTCCCATCTGGCCGGGAGGCAATCCGACGGCTTCGCCCGAGGTCTCGATCCGCGCGCAGGGGTGGTGGAGGCGCGCGTGATCGAGAAACGGCGTGTGGGCGCGGGCCGTCGCGTCGGCCGGACCGCCGTCGCCGATTCCGAAGCCGTCGAGCACCACCAACATCACCGGCCGCGTCATCACACGCTCTTGCGTTTCACGGGCGGCGAGAGGTCGATCAGCGTCGCTTCGCTCCACAGACGCTCGAGATCGTAGTGCTGCCGCACGTCGGGCTGGAAGACATGCGCGATCACGTCTCCAAAATCCAGCAACAGCCAGCGTCCCTCGTCATAGCCTTCGACGCCGAGCGGCTTTTCGCCCGCCTGCGCAAGCGCCTGCCGGATGCCGTCGCCGATCGCGCGCACCTGACGGTCGGAGCGGCCCGTGGCCACGATGAAGATGTCGGCGAAGGAGACCGCCCGGCGCACGTCGAGCGCCACGATCTCCTCGGCGAGCTTCTCGCGCGCCGCTTCGGCAATCAGCCGCGCCTTGGGTCGGCTCTGACTCACGGTCACTTGGCGTAAACCCGGCTCTGCAACACGGCCTCCAAGATCGACTCAGGCAACCAATAACGCACGGAGCGACCCTGGCGCAGCCGCGCCCGGATTTCCGAGGCCGAGATGTCCAGGGCTGCGATCTCGAGACGTCGCAGCCAGGTGCCCGCGCGGCGATGACGCGCCGAGCAAGCATCCCCCGCCAGCTCGAACTCGCCCTTCACGCGCTCCGGCAGCCAATCGCCCGTGGCGCGAGCGGGTTGTCCGGGCCGCGTGATCACGGCGAAGTTCGCGAGAGTAAGCAGCGCCTCCGGCTCGCGCCACGTTCCGACCTCGGCGAAGGCGTCGATTCCCAGCACGAAGACCGGCAACTCCGGCGCGATGCGCGCGCCGAGCGTGCGCAATGTTTCGACAGAGTAGGAAGTGCCGCCGCGTTCGATCTCGAGCGCGTCGACGTCGAAGCGGGGATTGCCTGCGATCGCAGCACGCACCCAGGCCAGCCGTTGCGCGGCCGGTGCAATCGGGTCCTCCGCGTTCGTCGCTTTGTGCGGCGGCTCGCCCGACGGCACGAAGAGCATGCGCTCGAGTCCGAGCGCCTCGCGCACTTCTTCGGCGGCGCGCAGGTGGCCCAGATGGATCGGATTGAAGGTTCCGCCGAAGATGCCGATCCGCGCGGCGCGGCTCATTCGCGAAGCTGGCCCTCGCCCTCGAGCACGAACTTGAGCGTCGTCAGACCCTCGAGTCCCATCGGCCCATAGGCATGCAGCCGCGAGGTGGAGATGCCGATCTCCGCGCCCAGCCCGAGGCGGTAGCCATCGGCGAACGCCGTCGAGCAGTTGACGCCGACCGTCGACGAGTTCACGCGCCGCAGGAACTCCTTCGCGTTCGCGTAATGTTCCGTGACGATCACCTCGGTGTGATTCGTGCCGTAGCGGCGGATGTGCTCGATCGCGGCGCCGAGATCGTCGACCACGCGCACGGCGAGGATCGGCCCGAGGTATTCCTCGGACCAGTCGCTCTCCTGGGCGGCCCGCGCTTCGGAAAAAATCTCGCGCGTGCGTGCATCGCCCCGGATCTCGACGCCCGCCTCGTGCAGCGCCTTCAGCACGCCCGGCAGCACGCCGTGCGTGGCCTCCCGGTGCACGAGCAGGGTCTCGAGGCCGTTGCACACCGCCATCTGACGCAGCTTCGAATCGAGCACGATGCGGCGCGCCATCTCCGCGTTCGCCGATGCATCGAGGAAGATGTGGCAAACGCCGGCGTCGTGTTTGATCACCGGGATGCGCGATTCCGCCACCACCTTGCGGATCAAGCCGGGTCCGCCGCGCGGAATGATCAGATCGACGTTGCGCTCTTCGCGCAACAGCCAATCGATCGCCTCGCGGTCCGTCACCGGGATGATGCTGATCGCATCCTCGGGAACTCCGGTTTCGCGCGCTGCTTCCCGCAGCTCGGCGGCGAGCGCGAGGTTCGCACGGATGGCTTCCGAGCCGCCGCGCAGGATCACGGCGTTGCCCGCCTTGACGCACAGCGCCGCCGCATCGACGGTCACGTTCGGCCGCGATTCGTAGATGATCCCGATCACGCCGAGCGGAATCCGCATGCGGCCTACGCGCAGGCCGTTCGGGCGCACACGCACGTTCTCGACGCTACCCACCGGATCGGCGAGCGCCGCGACGTCTCGCAGGCCCGCGAGCATGTCGCGCCACTTCGACGCCGAGAGTTCGAGGCGGTTCAGGAGAGGTTCGGCGACGCCGCTGCGCCGCGCCTCGGCGAGATCCTCGGCATTCGCGGCGAGGATGCGCTCCCGCGCGGCTTCGAGGCGCTCCGCCGCGCGCAGGAGCCAGGCGTCCTTTTCGCGTGTAGAGAGCTCGGCCGTGCGCTCCGAGGCGGCGCGCGCCCTGCTCGCGATTTCGTGGACGGTCTTCTCGAGGCTCATGACACGGGATCCTGGAGCAGCACGAGGTCGTCCCGATGGATCACCTCGTCGCCATTCGTGTAGCCTAGCACCGGCCCGATCTCGCGCGCCGGCAGCTTGGCGATGCGGCGGATATCGTCCGACGAGTAGCCGACTAGGCCGCGTGCGAGCGCGGTGCCGCGCTCGTCGACGACGGCGACGGGATCCCCGATCCCGAACTCCCCACGCACCTCGGCGATGCCGGCCGGCAGCAGGCTCTTGCCGCGCTCGACGACGGCGCGCACGGCGCCCGCATCGATCACGAGTTCGCCGCGCGTGCGCATCGTGAAGGCGAGCCAGTGCTTGCGGCTCGCCAGCCGTTGGCCGGAGAGGAAGAGCGTGCCGACCCGCTCGCCGGCCGTGACACGCAGCAGCACATCCTTGGTCAGGCCGTTGCACACGACGGTGGAGGCGCCTCCGCGGGCGGCGATCTGTGCGGCCTCGAGCTTCGTCGTCATCCCGCCGCGGCCGAAGGCGCTGCTCGCGCCCTGCGCTGCCCGCTCGATCTCGGGAGTGACGGATTCGATCACGTCGAAGATCGGCGGCTGCGGCGGCTTGCGCCCCCGCACGTTCTTCGCGCTCCCCGCCTGCGCCTCGGGCGCGTCGCGCCAGAGGCCATCCACATCCGTCAGAATCACGAGCAGATCGGCGGCGACGAGGTTGACGACCGTCGCGGAAAGGTTGTCGTTGTCGCCGAAGCGGATTTCCTCGGTGGCCACGGTGTCGTTCTCGTTCACGATCGGCACGACACCGAGCCGCAGCAGCATCAACAGCGTGCGGCGCGCGTTGAGGAAGCGCTCGCGCTCCTCGAGGCCGCCCCGCGTCACCAGCACCTGGCCCACCTGCCGCGCGTGGCGCGCGAAACGGCGCTGGTAGATCTCCACCAGCCCGATCTGGCCGACGGCTGCGGCAGCCTGTTTTTCCGGAATCGAGCGCCCGGGGTGCGTCCAACCGAGACGCCGGCTGCCGATCGCGATCGCGCCGGAAGTCACGACCACCACCTCGCGACCGGCGGCTTGCAAGATCGAAACCTGGCGCGCGATCTCGCCGAAAACCCGGTGACGCAATTTACCGTCGTGGGTGAGAATGGAACTCCCCACCTTCACGACGATGCGACGTGCGCGCGCCGCCGCGGCGCGGGAGCCAGCGGCCGGCGTCACGTGCGAACCGCGGGCGCCGCCGCGTCGGCCTTGTCGAGCGCACGGACCATTTCGCGCAGCAAGCCATCGACGCCTTCGGCGGTGGCGCCCGACGTGCGCACGACCACCCGGCCGCGGCGGCGCAGCTCGGCTTCGACGACATCGAGTTGGCCGCGATCCGCCACCAGGTCGACCTTGTTCAGCGCGATGATTTCGGTTTGATCGAGCAGCCCCGGCTCGTAGGCCTCGAGCTCGCCGCGGATGGCTTCATAATCCGCGATCAGATCGCGTTCCTCGAGTAATGCCGCACCTGCGTCGAGCAGGTGCACGATCACGCGCGTGCGTTCGATGTGACGCAGGAAGCGGTCGCCGAGGCCCGCGCCCTCGCTCGCTCCCTCGATCAGACCCGGAATGTCGGCGACGACGAAGCGGCGCTCGCCGCACACAGCCACGCCGAGCTGCGGGGTGAGCGTCGTGAACGGATAGGCCGCCACGCGCGGACGGGCGGCCGAGAGGCAGCGCAGCAGCGTCGATTTTCCCGCGTTCGGGAAGCCGACCAGTCCGACGTCGGCCAGCAGCTTCAGCGACAAGCGCAACTCGCGCGCCCCGCCGGCCCGGCCGCGCTCGGCAAAATCGGGCGTCTGGCGCGTCGGCGTGGCGAAATTGATGTTGCCCCGCCCGCCCCGCCCGCCGCGCACGACGACGCAGCGGTCGCCGTCCTGCTTCAGGTCGGCGAGCAGGCGTTCGCCGTCGCGGACGATTTCGAAGACGATGGTGCCAACGGGTACCGTGATCTCGAGCGTGGCGCCGCCGCGTCCATTGCAGCCCTTCGCGCCCCCCGGCGCTCCGGACTCCGCGCGGTTCTCGCGGCGCATGCGCTGTTCGAGCAACGTCGCGAGGTTGCGGTCCGCGATCAGCACGATGTCGCCGCCGCGCCCGCCGTCGCCGCCATCGGGGCCGCCGCGCGGAACGAACTTCTCACGATGCAGGTGAACGCAGCCGTCTCCGCCGTCCCCGGCGAGGACGGAGATCGTCACCTCGTCGATGAACATCTCGGTCGATTTCATAGCTGTGGTCCGCAGGGCCGAGGCGGCCGCACTGCGATTCAGGGGAGCGGGGCCCTAGGCCTCCACGCGAGCGACGACGCGCCCGCGTGAGCGACCGTAGTGAACCACGCCATCGCGCAGCGCGAAGAGGGTGAAGTCGCGGCCGAGGCCGACACCACGCCCCGGATGGATGCTCGTCCCGACCTGGCGCACGAGGATCGAACCCGCGAGCACCTTCTGGCCGCTGAAAACCTTGGTGCCGCGGCGTTGGCCGTTGCTGTCGCGGCCGTTGCGCGAACTGCCCTGCCCTTTTTTATGCGCCATGACTCAACCCTCGATGCGATCGACGCGGATCTCGGTATACAGCTGCCGGTGTCCGTACTTGCGGCGGTAGCCCTTGCGGCGCTTCATCTTGAACATCGTGATCTTGGCGCCCTTGCCCTGGGCCACGATCGTTCCGACGACCTTCACGCCGGGCACCAGCGGAGCGCCGAGTCTCTCTTCGCCGCCGCCGGCGACGAGCAGGACCTCGGCGAGCTCCACGGTATCGCCAACACCACCGGGCAGCTTCTCGACGCGGACGGATTCGCCCTGCGCCACTCGAAACTGCCTGCCTCCCGTGCGGACCACGGCGTACATCACGGCTCCTCGTCGTTCTCGGGACCCGGCAGTATCGGGCTTTCCGCCGGGCCGTCAAGCGGCTCGCCCGGATCGGGGGCGTCCCCGGCCTTGCTGGCGTCCGCCGCCTGGACGCTCGCCAGGGCATCCGCGGCCACGTCTTCGGGGACGGCGGCTTCATCGAGGCTTTCGGCCAGCCGCGGGTCCACGGGCTCGGCCCCGCCGAGCCAGCGCAAAGATAGGGAGACCGGCGGGCCGGCATCGAGCGCGGTCACTTCGAACTGCTCCTGGTGCTGTCCGGGCCGGGCGCGGACCTCGATCTCGCGGCCCAGCTCCTCGGCGAGCAGGGCGAGCGCCTTGCGGGCCGGGCCGAGCAGGACTTCCGCCACCTGGGGATTCACGGAAAGCGCGATCTGGCGTCCCGAGAAGCGCGGAAGATCCTTGCGGATCTCGCGCAGCACCTTGTTGGCGACGCTCTCGCACGAAAGTACGTAGCCGCGTCCCGCGCAGTAGCTGCACGGCGAGCAAAGCTGCTGCACGAGATTCTCGCGCGTCCGCTTGCGCGTCATTTCGACGAGACCGAGCTCGGAGATCTTGAGGATGTTCGACTTCGCCTTGTCCTGGCGCAGCGCATCCTGAAGCGCTCGGTAGACCTTCTCCCGGTTCTCCGCGCTCTCCATGTCGATCAAGTCGATGATGATCAGGCCGCCGATGTTGCGGAAGCGGAGCTGGTAGACGACTTCCTGCACCGCCTCGAGGTTGGTCTTGAGAACCGTCTCTTCGAGATCGCGCTTGCCGACGAAACGACCCGTGTTGACGTCGATCGCCGTGAGCGCCTCGCTCTGGTCGATTACGAGGTAGCCGCCCGATTTGAGCCACACCTTCTTGCCGAGGTTGTCGTCGATCCGCGATTCGATGCCGAAGTGATCGAAGATCGGCAGCGCGCCGTGATAATGCTCGAGCCTCGGCTTGGGATCGGCGACGAAACGCGACAGGAAGTCCTTCATTTCGTCGTAGATCTTCTTTTCGTCGACCACGATGCGCCGCGTCTTCGAATTCGTCATGTCGCGGATGACGCGCAGCGGCAGCGAGAGCTCGCTGTAGAGCAGCGCCGGGGCGGACACTTCGAGCTTGCGGACTTGGATCTCCTCCCACACGGAGGCGAGATAACGGACGTCGGCTTCGATGTCGGCGTCGTGCGCGGCCTCGCCTGCCGTACGGATGATGAAGCCGAGATCCGTCGGGCGGACGCGGCTCACGACGTCGCGCAGCCGGCGCCGCTCGCGATCCGATTCGATGCGCCGCGAAACGCCGACGCGCTGCGACCAGGGTGTCAGCACGAGATGGCGCCCCGCGATCGAGACGTGCGAGGTGATGCGCGCACCCTTCGTGCCGATGGGATCCTTCGCGACCTGTACGACGATCTCCTGGCCCTCGCGCAGCAGCGTATCGATCCGCGGCGGCGGCGGCCGGCCGTTGCCGTTGCGGCCGCGCTGGCGGCGGGGGCGCGGCGCTTCGTCGTCGTCGTCCCCGGCTTCGGCGGAGAGCTGGCCCGAGTCGTCGAGGTAATCGCCGACGTAGAGAAACGCGGCCTTCTCGAGCCCGATGTCGACGAAAGCGGCCTGCATGCCGGGCAGCACCCGCGTCACGCGTCCGAGAGCGACGGCGCCCGTGACGCTGCGCTCGCCTTCGCGCTCGATGTGCAGCTCGCTGAAGATGCCCTGTTCGATCAGCGCGACGCGGGTCTCGCCCGCGCTTGCATTGATCAGGATTTCACTGGGCAACGACGCGGGGCGCGGCCCCGAGCCGCCCCGGTGAGAATTACGCGATCCCTGACGCACGGATCCCTCCGGCGTGGGCGAGCCGCTTCGGAGGATCTTCGAGGTGTTGGCGCGTGCGCTTGCAGCGTACGCGTCGGCGGGGTTAGCTCGGTTCTAGCGCGCGCCTTGCGCTCGCCAGAAGGACGGGGACACGCTCTAATATCCCGAATTCGTTCTTGAAAACGTTGACTCGCACAAGAAGTCTCTTTACCGTGCGGCTAGCCAGGTCGCCTGCTGTCGAGCCCCGTGCAGCCCCCGCCGCCCGTTCAGCTCGTCGCAGACACCGCGGGACCGCTCCCGGAACCGCTCGACCCGCGCCATGCCTCGTAGGCGCGGCCGAAGTCGACCCGGATGGGGTAGTTCCCCATGGAGAGCGGAACCCTGGCGGGACCGCATTAGAAAAGCCGGTGAAGGTTCATGGATTCGAACGCAAAGGTCAAGTTCGATCCCCGTAGATCCCTACCTTCCGTAGATCGGATGGCGCGGGAAGTGGCTCAATTGTGCCGAGATCTGCCCAGCTGGGCGGTGACCGAGGCCTCCCGGCGTACGCTCCACGACGAAAGAGAACGCCTCGCGACCGCGCCGGGTGGCCCGGCCGTCGCCCTGCCGGCGCTGGCCGTGCGTGGAGCTGCGAGCGCCCGGGCCCTGGCCAGGATCCAGCCGGGACGGGTGGTCAACGCGACGGGCGTGGTGTTGCACACGAACCTCGGCCGCGCGCCACTCGCGCCTGGCGCTGCGGCCGCCGTCGCGGAAGCGGCGGCGCACTACTCCGATCTCGAGTTCGATCTCGACTCCGGCCGTCGCGGGGATCGCGGCGCTTCGGTCGCCGACAAGCTCGTGCTGCTGTCGGGCGCGGAAGCAGCGCTCGTCGTCAACAACAATGCGGCCGCCCTTTTTCTGGCGCTCGGAACCCTCGCGCGCGGTCGCGAGGTGATCGTCTCGCGCGGCGAGCTGGTCGAGATCGGCGGCTCGTTCCGGGTGCCGGAGATCCTCGAGCGGGCCGGCGTCGAACTGGTCGAAGTGGGCACCACGAACCGCACGCACCTGGCCGATTATGCTCGCGCGCTCGGCCCGCGCACCGGCCTGCTGCTCAAGGTCCATCGCAGCAACTTCGAGCTGAGCGGCTTCGTGGCCGAGGTCGCGCTGCCCGAGCTGGCCCAGCTCGGCCGTGAGCACGGCGTACCGGTGGTCGAGGATCTCGGCAGCGGCACGCTCATCGACCTCTCGGCCCACGGCCTGCCGCCCGACAGCTACGCGCCCGCGCGCCTGCAAATGGGCGCTGATCTCGTGTGCTTCTCGGGCGACAAGCTGCTCGGTGGGCCGCAGGCGGGCATCCTGCTCGGCACGGCGGCGCACATCGCAGCGCTGCGCCGCGATCCGGTCGCCCGCGCGCTGCGCCTCGACAAGCTCTCGCTCGCCGCGCTCGACTGGACGCTCGAGGCCCTGTTGGCGGGCCGTGCGCCGAGCGAGATTCCGGTGCTGCGGCAGTTGCTCGAGCCGCTCCCCCGCCTCGAAATCCGTGCGCGGGCGCTCGCTGCGCGCCTGGCCAAGGTGTGCGGCCCCGCGGCCGAGCTGACGGTTTTGCCGGAGAGCACGCTCGTGGGCGGCGGCTCGCTGCCGGGCTTCGAACTCGCGTCGTGGGTGGTCGCGCTGCGCGGGCCCGCCCCGGCCGAGGAACTCGCCGCCCGTCTGCGCGGCGCCGCCGTGCCGGTGATCGCGCGGGTCCACGATGCGCGTGTGCGGTTCGACGTGCGGACCCTGCTTCCAGGAGACGAGAGCGCGATCGAGGCGGCGGTCGCCCTGGCCTGCGTCACGGATCGCGTTGAACGAGACAGGCCCATCCCGTAGGATTACGACCCGTCGGTCCCCTATGTTGAACTCGACCGTTCTCGTGCTGAATCGCTCGTATCTGCCGGTCCACGTGACGAACGTTCGCCGGGCTTTTTCGCTGATCTATCAGGACCAGGCCCGCGTCCTCGACGAGGACTACGCAACCTTCGACTTCGCGGCGTGGCGGCGCCTCGAGGCGCCGCGTGACGCGGATTGCATCGGGACCGCCAGCGGCTCGATCCGCGTGCCCCGCGTGATCGTTTTGATCGGGTTCGACCGCATTCCCAAGCGCCACGTTCGCTACAGCCGCGTGAACATCTTCGCGCGCGACAAGTTCACGTGTCAGTATTGCGGAGACAAGCCGCACCGCTCCCAGCTCAATCTCGACCACGTGATCCCGCGCTCGCTCGGCGGCAAGACCTCGTGGGAGAACGTGGTTTGCAGCTGCGTCGATTGCAATCGGCAAAAGGGCGGTCGCACCCCCGAACAGGCCCGTCTGCGCCTGCGTCGGGCGCCTTCGCGACCGCGTTGGGCGCCGCTGATGAATCTGATCGTCTCGAACGTGCGCTATCATCAATGGCGGCCCTTCTTGAGCATCGTCGACGCGGGCCCGCGCAGCGCCGGCGTCGCCGAGTAGCGGAACCGCCGGTGACCGAAGGCTAGAGGCGGACATGGGCAACCCCGGGACGCACGCGAGCCCCAGCGATCCGCAGCGGCCGGGCGCCCGCGTCATCCCATTCGGTGGCGGCAAGGGCGGCGTCGGCAAGACCTTCCTCGTGGCGAACCTGGCGACTGCGCTCGCGCGCCAGGGGCATCGCGTGGTCGCGGTCGATGGCGATCTCGAGGGCGCCAATCTTCACACCTGTCTGGGCGTCGCGCGGCCGCGCGCGAGCCTCGCCGATTACGTCGCGCACCGCGAAGACGATCTCCAGAAGTTGCTGCTCGAAACGCACCTTCCGAACCTCAGTCTGATCGCGGCGACCAGCAGCCATCTCGCGATCGCCCAGCCGAGCCATGCGCGCCGCGTGCAGCTGTTGCGCGCGCTGCGAGCCTTGCCGGCGGATTTCGTGCTGCTCGACCTCGGCGCCGGCATGCATCCGGCGGTGATGGATTACTTCATGGTCGGCGAGAACGGCGTGGTCGTGATCTCGCCCGAGCCGACTTCGGTCGAGAATGCCTATTCGTTCATCCGCGCCGCCTTCTATCGCAGGCTGCGCCTCGCGATGGTTTCGCACGACCTGCGCCGTCTCGTCTCGCTCGCGATGGACGAGCGCAACGAGCGGGGCATCCGCACGCCGATCGATCTGCTGCGCGAGATCCAGAGCCTCGACGCCACGGAGGGGGCGCGTTTTGTCGAGACGATGCGCGCCTTCCGGCCGCGCATCGTGCTCAACGAGGTGCGCAGCGCCGACGACGTGAAGCTCGGTTTCTCGGTGACGAGCGTGTGCCGCAAGTACTTCGGCATCGAGGCCGAGTACATCGGCTATGTGAACCACGACGAGGCCGCGCGCCGCTCGGTGCGCGCGCGCCAGCCTCTCGTCGATGCCCACCCCCGCTCGGACGCAGCGCGCTACATCGCGCGGGTGGCGCGCAAGCTCGCGGGAGAAACCCTCCCGCCGCGCACGGGGCGTTCCGGGACGCGATGAAGCCGCTCTCCGAACAGGATCACTACGAGACGCTCGAGGTTGCGCCGGGGGCCGACCTCGACGAGATCGAGCGCGCCTATCGACTGGCGCGGGCGACCTACGCCGACGATTCACTCGCGGGCTATTCGGTCTTCGGCCAGGGCGACGCCGCCGCGATCCGCGAGCGCATCGAGACCGCCTACCGGGTGCTCTCGGATGCCGAAGCCCGACGCGCCTACGACGGCTTCCTCGCCGGTGATCCCGGCGAACCCGAGCAGGCCATCCGCGAAGCGCCGGTCGAAACGTACGAGGCCCAGATCCCGCTCGATGCGTTCGAGGACATGGACGACGACTCGGCCGAGTTCGACGGCCCGCGATTGCGCCGCGCGCGGATGCGCCGCGGACTCGAAATCGATGACGTCGCGCGCGTCACCAAGATCAATCCCACCTATCTCGCCTTCCTCGAGGAAGGCCGCTTCGGCGACCTGCCGGCGCGTGTCTACGTGCGCGGCTTCGTCGCCGCGTTCGCCTCCTGCATCGGGCTCGATCCGACGCGCGTCGCAGCCAGCTACATGAAGGGCTATGAGGCGGCGCGGCCCGATCACCGCCGCACGCGATTCTCCAAGGCGCGGTGACGAAGAGCTTCGTCGTGGGAGAGGCTGACGCGGGCGAGCGCGTCGATCTCGCGCTGTCCGCGATTACCGGGATCTCGCGCTCGCAGGCGCGCCGCTGGATCGATGCGGGCCTGGTTCGCTTGAACACGCAAGCGTGTCGCCCGAGCCAGCGCGTGCAGCTCGGGGATGCGCTCGAGGCCGATCCGCCCGAGCCGCTGCCCTCGCCGCTCACGCCCGAGCCGATCCCGCTGTGCATCTTGTGGGAGGACGCGGACGTGCTCGTGCTCGACAAGCCCGCGGGGCTCGTCGTCCACCCCGCCCCCGGCCACGCGAGCGGAACGCTCGTGAACGCGCTGCTGCATCACTGCGCGGATCTCGCCGGCGTGGGCGGCGTGCTGCGTCCCGGCATCGTGCATCGCCTCGATCAGGGCACGTCGGGCGTGCTGGTCGTGGCGAAGAACGATCTCGCACACCGCGCGCTGGCGGAGCAGTTTCGCGACCACAGCATCGAGCGGATCTACCGTGCGCTCGTGCGCGGTGTGCCCGTCCAGGCGGAGGGGCGCGTCGATCGCCCGATCGGCCGGCATCCGCGGGAACGCAAGCGCATGTCGATTCACGCACGCGTGGCACGCGAGGCGGCTACGGCGTGGCGCGTGATCGCCCGCTACCCGGCGAGCGAGCGCACCTGGCTCGAGGTGCGGCCCGAAACCGGCCGCACCCATCAGATCCGCGTGCACCTCGCTTCGTTGGGCCTTCCGATCGTCGGCGATCCGGTCTATGGCCGCGGCCGCGCGCACGCAGGCGAGCCGACGCGGCCCGCCCTGCACGCCGCCGTGCTCGGTTTCGTGCATCCGCGCAGCGGCGAGCGGCAGCGCTTCGAGGCCCCGCTTCCCAGGGATCTCTCGAATCTGCTCGATGCGCTCGAGCAACGCGAAGCCGCGGTGTGCGCCCCGTGAGACACGCGTTGCTCGACGCCGTCGGTGTCGTGCACGCCTTCGGTGTGCGCGGTCTCGCGCCGCCGCCGCACCTGAGGCGTCCGCGGCAGGTGCACGGCGCTCGCGTGGTGAGCGCGGCGGATTGCGTGGGGGCGACGCCGCCGGAAGCGGACGCGGTGGTGTCTTCGCTCGCGGGCGTTCCGGTGGGCGTCGTGACAGCCGACTGCGTTCCCATCCTCGTCGCGAGCGGGCGCGGCGAGGTGGTGGCGGCCATCCACGCCGGTTGGCGGGGCCTGGCGAGCGGTGTGATCGCTGCGGGAATCGAGGGGCTGCGCGCCGAGGCGGGCCGCACGGCGCGTCTGGTCGCGGTGATCGGTCCGCACATCGGCGCGTGTTGCTACGAAGTGGACGCGCCCGTGCAAAGCGCGCTCGAGCCGCTTTTTCGCAAAGAACTCGCCGCGGCGCTGCGTCCGGCGCGGCCGGGTCACGCCTTTCTCGATCTCGGGCAGCTCGCCCTCGCAGCCCTGCGACGTGAGGGGCTCGCGGCGGGGGCGCTCGCCATCGTGCCGCGCGCCTGTACCCGCTGCGATCCGGTGCGCTTTTACTCGTACCGCCGCGAGGGAGCCGCCGCTGGCCGCCTCCACCACTTCATCGAGGCGCGAGGGGCCCAGGCTTGACACGCGGGGGGGAAGCGACTTAGCCTGAGGAGGTTCTTCAATCGACTGCAGCCAATTTCGTGAATCGGAGCTGCTGGTCGATCGCGGCTGAGAGCGTCTCGCCGACCCAAGACGCGTCCCGCCGGCCTCTTCCCCCGGTCAATCCGATCGGCGGTTCCTGCACCGCCTGGCGCCAGTGGTGAGCTTGATCGAGAGATTCAGCCAGGGCCAAGGCAAAAATCGGGTCAACTTCTGAATCGGATCATCCGAACAAAGGAAGGCACTCAAGCCCTCTACCTGCACCCGGTCTGCCGGCTCATGGGGCGGCAGCCGAATCCAGGGTCCGCCACCGCGATGACAGCGGCGTACCCAGCCGATCGCGGCGGCGAGTCGGCCCCGGATCTCCCGGCAGCGTAATCCGCGCCGCACCACGACAAACCCATCAGCACAATAGAGAGACGATCTCGTGAGCAATCAGCGCATCGGCGAGAGCAACATGCCCCCCGGACAAGGGGGTGGTGGCCGACGCGGCCGCGGCCGCGGGCGTCGCCCGCGCGGAGGCAACGGCCAGCGCGATCCGCGCTTGATGGGCGGCCGGCCCATGGAATACCCGGAAGAGGAGCCGTTCGAGGACGAGATCGACGACGCGTCCGACACCGGCGACCGGATGAACGTTGCCGAGATCAAGCTCAAGTCGATGCAGGAGCTCACCGAGCTCGCCGAATCGCTCGCGGTCGAGAACGCCGCGGGCCTGCGCAAGCAGGACCTGATCTTCCAGATCCTCACCGCCCAGACCGAGAAGCAGGGCAAGATCTACTCCGAAGGCGTGCTCGAGACGCTGCCCGATGGTTTTGGATTCCTGCGCTCGCCCGACGAGAGCTACCTCGCGGGGCCTGACGACGTCTACGTGTCGCCGTCGCAGATCCGCCGCTTCGGCCTGCGCACCGGCGATTCGATTCGCGGTCAGATCCGCCCGCCCAACGACGGCGAGCGGATTCGCGGTCAGATCCGCCCGCCCAACGACGGCGAGCGCTACTTCGCGCTGCTCAAGGTCGAGACGATCAACTTCGATGCGCCCGAGCAGCTGCGCCACCGCATCAACTTCGACAACCTGACACCGCTCTATCCCGAAGAGAAGTTCAAGCTCGAGATGCCCGGGGTCGCAACGGGCCGGATCATCGATCTGATCGCACCGCTCGGGAAGGGCCAGCGGGCGCTGATCACGTCGCCGCCCAAGGCCGGCAAGACGATGATCCTGAAGGACATCGCGAACGCGATCGCCGAGAACCATCCCGAGGTCTACCTGATCGTGCTGCTGATCGACGAGCGGCCCGAAGA
>JANNIY010000080.1:0-7251 GCA_031405455.1 Deltaproteobacteria bacterium
GCCGGCAGGCCGGGCAGGACTCGCACGGACGCGGCAGGGGGCCGCTGCACACCACCGCGCGCGCAAAGGCCAGGGCGGCTGCGCGCGGTTCCGGCGGCGGTCCGGAGAGCAGATACGCGGCGTGGAGCCGTCCGCTTTCGACGCTGCGATGCAGCAATTCCTGCGGATCGCCGGGTGCGGACGTCATGAAGGGCCGAAGTCTAGCGCGGGGCGCCCGCGCGGCGAAGTGCGGCCGCGCGTCCTGCGCGCGGGCAGGCCTGGATTGCCGCGAGCGTTCCGGCTGCTCATACTCCGCGCATGCTCCCGCTGCGCGACGATTTGCCCAGCCGCAGCATGCCCATCGTCATCTTCTGCCTGGTCCTCGCCAATGCGCTCGTTTTCCTGCTGGAGGTCTCGCTCGTCGCGGGCGAGGGCGACGGACCTGGCGATCTCGCCGAGTTCATCGATGCCTGGGGGCTCGTGCCCCGGGAGTTCCTGCGCGGCGCTTCGCAAACGGGTCCGACGGGTCAAATCGTCTGGCTCACGCCGCTGGCGGCCATGTTCATTCACGGCGGGCTGCTGCATCTCGCCGGAAATCTGCTTTATCTCTGGGTCTTCGGTCGCCCGATCGAACATCTGCTCGGGCACGCCCGCTGCTTGCTCTTCTACCTGGTGTGCGGGCTCGCGGCATCCGCGCTGCAGGTGGCGAGCGATCCGAACTCGCATGCGCCGATCGTCGGTGCGAGCGGAGCCGTCTCCGGTTTGCTCGGCGCGTACGCCGTTTGCTACCCGACGGGCCGCTTGCAGCTGCTGTGGCCACCCATCCGTGTTCCCGCCGCGGTGTTCTTGCTCGCCTGGATCGTGATCCAGATCGCGTCCGGCCTCGCCGGGTCCGACGAAACGTCGAGAGGCGTCGCCTGGTGGGCGCATGTCGGCGGATTCGTCGCGGGGATCGCTCTCATCGGCCCGATGAGGGTGCGAGACCCCATTCGCTCACGCTCGCGCAGCTGATCCCGTAAGCCGCGCGCCCGCCTCTCAAGTCTCTTCCGCCAGCGGCCGATGCCCTGCACACGGGCCGAGTGGCGGCCCTTCAGCCTACGTCGATGGAGGAAACTCGCAGATGTCGCTCAAATCGTTCGGTCGGGGTCGTGATGGAGAGGACGACCTCGGGGGTCGCGCGGCGGCGCCGGCGGCCGCGGCGGGCGGCCTGACGGCCTTCATCGATCAGGGTTCCGAGTTCGAGGGCAAGCTTTCGTTTCGCGACACCGTGCGGATCGATGGGCGCTTTCGCGGCGAAATCGCCAGCGAGAACACCCTGATCGTCGGCGAGACGGGCGAGATCGAAGCGACGATCCGGTCGAACACCGTCGCGATCAGCGGCGCCGTCGAGGGAGATGTGCATGCTGCGCGCAAGGTCGTCTTGCACAAGACGGCGCGCGTGACGGGCAACGTGACCACGCCCTGCCTCGTCGTCGAGGAAGGCGCGATCGTCAACGGCACCTTCAAGATGGTGACCTCGGACGGCAAGGCGCCGGCATCGCTCAAGGCGATCGACGGTGGCGCGCGCTCCGAAGCTCCGAAACCGCCGGTCGTCCCGAACAAGCTCTAGCGGCGCGTCGGAATCCGCGCGGCTAGCGGGCGACCTTCGTCACGACGTCGTTCTCGCGCACGCGTTGCGAGACCTGCAGGCCGACCTCCTGGCCGGCGCGCGCCGCCGTGACGGCGGCGTGGTCGACTTCCATGTGGTCGACGCGCTGGTAGAAATCCGTCGTGTGTCCGCGGAAGTGGACCATGTCGCCCACGCGCAGCTCGCCGGCCTCGAGCGCGACGATCGCGGCGTCCACGTGCCCGTAGTAGTGCGTCACCTTGCCGAGCGCGACGGGAATTCCGGCGGCGATCGGTGCGGCGCTCGCCGGCGCGGTCGGCGTCGCAAGGCGCGGTGCCGCAGCCTTCGGGGCGACCGGGACCGCGGCCCTGGCGCGCGCGGGGCGGGCGGCGCGGGCAGCCGCCGGCTTGCGCGCGGCCTTGCGCGTCGTCGGCTTGCGGGGCGCCGCCTTTCGGCGGGTCGCCTTGCGCTTCGCCGGCGCCCTGGCCTTCGGCCGCGGCTTGCGCACGGGCTTGCGTTTCCGCGCCGGCGCCTTCTTGCGGGCAACCTTTCGGCGTGTCGTCTTGCGCGCAGGCTTCGGCTTCCGAGCCTTGGATTGCTTGCGTGCCTTCGAGCGCTTGCGTACCGCCATTTCGACCTCCAGCGTCGCGACGACGCGAGCCACCATTCTAGGCGCGACCCGAAACGCCGGTCAACGCCATGCGTTGAGATCGTCGCGCGCCACGAGTAGCCTCCCCCCGATGCGCGTGATCGTGAAACTGTTCGGCGCCGTGCGGGAGGCGGTCGGCGAGAAGGAACTCGCGGTCGCGCTCGCCGCGGGCGCTCGGGTGGCCGACCTCCGCCAGCAGCTCGCGCGCGAACACGAAATCTTCGCGCGCTACGGAACCCGCCTGGCGGCCGCCGTGAACCAGGAAACGGCAACGGAGGCAGCGAGCCTGCGCGACGGCGACGAAGTCGCCTTCCTGCCGCCGGTGGCGGGGGGGGCGGCGGATTGCTGGCTCTCGGATCGGCCGCTCGACGTGAGCGCCGTGGTGGCGCGCGTTGCGGGCCCCGGAGTCGGCGGCATCGTGACGTTTCTCGGCGCCGTTCGGGACCAGGCGCGCGGGCGCGAGATCGAGCACCTCGAATACGAGGCGTACGCCGGGATGGCCGAGCGCGAGATGGGCAAGATCGCCGTGGAAGCGGGCGAACGCTGGCCCGGCGTTCGTCTGGCGATCGCGCATCGCACCGGCCGGCTCGCGATCGGCGATCTCGCGGTGATCGTTGCGGCGGGTGCCCCGCACCGCGCCGACGCCTTCGAGGCCTGTCGCTTCGGGATCGACACCCTCAAACAGCGCGTCCCGATCTGGAAGAAGGAATTCGCGACCGACGGAGAATATTGGGTGGATGACCGGCCATGAGGCGAAGTGCGAGTGCGCGCAGGATCGAACGGGATCGGCAGCCGTGAGCGAACCCAAGCCCTCGCATCCCGGCCACCAGCATCGCGAGGCCGCCGTTGCCCAGGTGCCCACGGTGATCGTCAGCGTGAGCGACACACGTACGCTCGAAACGGATACGGGCGGCAAACGCATCGAGGAGCTGCTCGCTGCGGCGGGGCATCCCGTGATCGCGCGCGAAGTCGTGCGCGACGAGCCTGCGCGGATCCGCGACGCGCTCGAACGTCGGCTGCGGGAGGCTGCGGTTCGCGCCGTGATCTTCACGGGTGGAACTGGCGTGGCTCCCCGCGACGTTACGCCCGAGACGATCGAGCCCCTGCTCGAACGCGTGATTCCCGGTTTCGGCGAGCTCTTCCGCATGCTCTCGTGGCACGACGTGGGCTCGGCGGCGCTGCTTTCGCGCGCGCTCGCCGGCATCGCCGCGGGGCGCGTGGTGTTCGTGCTTCCGGGCTCCCGCGCCGCCGTGGAGCTCGCCCTCGAGAAGCTGATCCTGCCCGAGCTCGGCCACCTGGCCGCCGAGGCGGTCAAGACCCGCTGACGGGCGTGCCGATACGTGGGCATGCGCCGCCTGGCACTCCTGGTTCCGTTGCTGGCCTTTGCAGCGGCGGCTGAGCCGTGGGTCTGGGTCGATGAGCAGGGCGTCACCCACCTCAGCGACGACCCTGCCGGTGTACCCGAATCGGCCCGTGGCGAGGCCGCTTTGGGCCGCGAGGCGCTGCGCGGGCTCTGGGACGACGTGCGCGGCCCTCTCGAGGCGCCGTCGGCTGCCGGGTCGAAGCGAACCGCGCCGCGCACGTTGCGTTTGCTGCAAGGGGCCGTCTCCGATCTCGAACGGGGGGAGACCGCGCGGGCCCAGGTGGCGCTCGAAGGCGTGCTGCGTGACGAGCCTGCGCAGCCGGAGGCGCACTGGTATCTGGCGCTGCTCGAACGTCAGCGCGGGCGTTACGACTCGGCGCAGGTTCACCTCGAGGCCTTCCTCTCCTGCGCGGGAGACGACCTCGAGCCCTGGCGAGATTCGGCGCGGCGGCGGCTGGCAGCGCTCGTGGACGAGGCGCGACTCGCGACGCCTGGCAGCGAGGTTGCGATCGATTTCGTCGGGCTCTCGACGCCACACTTTCGCGTGCACTACGACGCCGCGCTCGGACGCGCCTCTGCCGATTACGCCCGAACCGTGCTCGGCTACCTGGAGGAAGCGCGCGAGGCTGCGTCGCTGCGGCTCGGGGCCGAGCCGACGGAGCCGATGGGCATCGTCTTCTACGGCAAGGCCGCCTACCTCCAGGCGCACCGTCACCGCTTCAGCTTCCAGACCGTGGGCTTCTTCGATGGCCGCATCCACGTCGTCTCGGCCGGGCATCCGTCGGGCGAGCTGCGCGCGCTGCTCTTCCACGAGTACACGCACGCGGTGTTTCGCGAGCGCACGGGTGGCGATCGGCCCTACTGGCTCAACGAGGGGTTTGCGGAGGTTGCCGAACGCAGTTCGAACGCGCGCACGGGCCTGACGCGCAGCGAGCTCGTGGCGCTGCACAGTCGCATCGTCGAGGGCCGTTGGATCCCATTGCGCCGGCTGGCGCCGAGCTTTTCGGGCCTCGACGACAGCGATGCGCGCGCGGCGTACCTCGAGGCCCTGGCCGCCGCCGATTGGATCGAAGCGCGCACGAACCGCGCGCAGCGGGCGCGCCTGCTCGCCCGCCTGGGCGAGGGCGTGAGCGACGACAAGGCGCTGCGGGAAGCGCTGCGGCTCGATACCGACGCGATCGACGCTGCCGTGCGCGAACGTGTCTTGCGAGAGTTTCCGACGACGAGCGTGACCCGCGCAAAGACGAACTGAAAGCCGCTCGCGCCGGCTGCGCGTTCGAGGCTGGCGCGGGGGCATTCGCTTGCGAGCCGATCCGCTCAGCGCGCCTCTTCGTCCTGCAAACGAGAGGCCTCGAGCAGCAGCTCCGTCACCGAAGCCTGGATCGTATGTTCCGGGGCGGCTTGCAGGGCCTCGAACGTGAAGCGGCCCGAATTCACGTTGACGACCGCCACCGCCGCGTCGAAGCCCTTCTGGAGCTTGGTCTCGGCGTGGACCGGGGCGCCCGCGCTGAGCCACAACCTGGCGGGGCCCTGCTCGGACTCGATCAGGAGCAGGCCGGTTTTGCGTCCCATCTCCAGGATCTGAAGCACCGCGAACACCGGGATTTCGGCGAGGCTGCCCTGGAATGTCTGACCGAGCGCGGGGCGCTCGATCAGAATCGTCTTGTCCTCTCCGATCGTGGTCGCGGCGCGTTCGAGCGTGGCCTCGACGTGGCAGAACGTGATGATGTCGCCGCCGATCTCGATGCGATCGCCGGGTCGCAGCGTGCGCTCCTCGACCCGCTCGCCGTTCACGAAGGTGCCATTCGTGCTGCGCAGGTCCCGCAGCACGAAGCCGTCGCGACCGGCGAGAATCTCGGCGTGGCGGCGCGAGGCATCGGCGCTCGGCAAGCGCAGGTTGCAGCTGCGGCTGCGGCCAATCACGCAACTGGCCTGCGGTTGCAGCTGGACCGGGGGGAGCGGGGGGAAGAACAGCATCGCGTTGGCCGGGGCGCCCATGCGCTTTCCGTCGGCACATGGGCGTGGGCGCTTGATGGGCGCGGGCGGCTTCGGAGTGGCTTTATTCCCCGCGGGGACGAAAGTGTGGTGAACCCGCTGGCAGCGCCATCCGCCCGGGTCAGCGCCGGAGCTCGAACCGTGTCGATCCCTCCGCCGGCTTTTCCCGCACCTCCACGTGCGCGATGCGCGCGAGCCGCGGACCCGATCGGCAGAATGCGACCAGCGTGGCGACCGCATCGGCCTCGCCTTCGAAGGCTGCCTCGACGCTGCCGTCTGCGCGGTTGCGCACCCAGCCGGTGACGCCGCAGGCCTGCGCCTTCGCCTGCGTGGCGGCGCGAAAGCCGACGCCCTGCACGCACCCGCCCACCACCACGTGTCGGCGCACGCGGCCGTCCGTCATTCCTTGGGCGCCGCGAAGTACTCGAAATCCACCATGTTGCGCTTCAGATGCTCGCGCAGCTGCGACACGATGCGAGCTTCGAGCTGGCGCACACGCTCGCGCGAGACGCCGAACTCGGTCCCCAGTTCTTGCAGCGAGAGCGGCTCCTCCGCCAGGATGCGCGCATCCACGATGCGGCGGTCGCGCGTCTCGAGCCCGTCGGCAAACTCGCGAACGCGCGTCATGAAGACCCGACGCAAGTCAGCGTCGGCGACGGTCGCTTCGACGCTCGCCCCCCCCGAAGCCATCATGTCTCCGACCTCGCGTCGGTCGTCGTCCGAGAAGGCGGGCGCCTGGAGCGAGATCTCGCTGCGCGAGAGCCGCTGCTGCATGTCGACGACGTCGGATTCGCTCACGTCGAGGCGCTCGGCGAGCAGCTTGGGCACCGCTTCGAAGCCCATGCGCTCGAGTTCGCGCTTTTCCTTGTTCAGCCGGAAGAAGAGTTTGCGCTCGGCGCGCGTCTTGCCGAGCCGCACCATCCGGATGTTGTCGAGGATGTATTTGAGGATGTAGGCGCGGATCCAATAGACGGCGTAGGACGAGAGCTTCACGCCCTTGTAGGGGTCGAAGCGCTGCGTGGCCTGCAACAACCCGAGATTTCCTTCCTGGATCAGATCGAGCACGTTCGTCCAGGCGCGCCGATACTCCATGGCGATCTTCACGACGAGCCGCAGATTCGCGAGCACGAGTTCGCGCCCGGCCTCGCGATCTCCCTGTTCGACCCAACGCACCGCGAGCGCGTGCTCTTCCTCGCGCGAGATGGGGGCGTAGTGCCGCAGCTGCGCCATGTAGTGCGTGAGCGCATCGACGGGCTCGAGGCTGCGGCCGGAGCTGACGGCGATCGGCAGCCGCGCGGGCTCGAGCGAGGGCTTGGGTCGCATTGCGGGAACGGCTTTGCCTTCGCTGGGCGGATCGGACGGCTTCGTGAGGGAGGGGTCGTGCGCGCTCAAGGCAGGCGCCTCGATAGGACGGGTCGGCCGCGACGATAGCGTACGCGGGAGGCCGGATTTCGAGCGCGCCGTCTCGCCGTTTGCGTCAGGTCGACTTCCAATCGCGCAGCAGCTCGAGCAGGAGCCGTACGCCGACGCCCGTGGCTCCGAACGGCTGGATCGGGCTGCTCTTGCCGACCCATGCGGTGCCGGCGATGTCGAGGTGTACCCACGGTGTGTCACCGACGAAGGCGGCGAGAAAGGCTGCGGCCGTCGACGAGCCGGCGT
>JANNIY010000081.1:0-60860 GCA_031405455.1 Deltaproteobacteria bacterium
GGCTAGCGCTGGCCTTCGCGCAGTCCGCTCGCTTCCCATTCCTTGCTGAGCTGCTGGAGTTTGCGCGAAAACTCTTCGAATCCGTCGTCGAACGACAGGATGATCTCGGTCGTGCGCGGGATGTCGTCGCTGTTGAGCAGCCCGCGGTAGCGGTTCAGGTTCGCCAGGATGGCCTCGGCGACCTTGAGCGCGCGCTTCTCCGTTTTGATCAAGGGGGACTGGAGCGTATACACGTTGTTACGTCCCCAGAGGCTTTCGTCACGGACGATCGCGATCTCCCGGTAGACCGTGTTGATCGGATCGAAGTTGTACTCGACGCGGACCTCTTTGAAGATGTCCGTGTTGCCCGTGTAGAAGCCGCGCTCCTTCTCGACCTTCCCGAGCTGACGGCAGCGCGGGCAGTAGAAGGTGTCGCCGTGGTTGAGGAGGAAGACGCCTTTGGCGTAATCCTCGCAATCCGTGTTCTCGCAGTAACCGACGCCGCGTTTCATGCTTGCCATCCTTGCGTTCGCAACGCCTCCCGGACCCTGGTCGCTGCCGGGGGAGTGATTGTTCGAAGGCCTTCCTGGGCCCATGTGGAAGAGCTTCGCAATCCCCGTGCCATGGTCGACACGGCGTGATGTTCGGCTGGGCGGGAACCGCGTTGCGGGCGTCCCTGCCGACCCATTGCGTGTGTGCGGTGGTCGCGGCGAGCCGGTTACGGCGGCGCGGAGAGGCGTCCAAGGGAAACGCGCTTCCACAGTCCGCAGCAGCGGTCAGAGTCCGCGCAATCTAGATCACAGTGGGGGTGGGTCCACTCGGATCACCCCTTACGCACACGCTTCCCCTTCTGGGGGGATGGGTAAGCGGTTGCCTCCATTACTGAAACGCGTGAATCCGGCCCGAAAAACGAACTTCAGCCGTGGCTTGATGGCCATCCTGCTTATACCCGCGCAGGCCTCCGGTTGTCAACAGAGTTCAGCCGCGAGCACGGTGTCACGCCGGTGGGGACTCACGCTCCGGGGGGCTGCCCGGTCTCGATCGCTTCCGCGCGCAGGGATTCGAGATCGGTGCGCAGCAGCAGGAGGTGGGCGTAGGCCGCCAGACCCGTGAAGACGCCAACGGCAAACGGCCATCCCATGCCCGCGCCGAGGCTCCCGCGCTCGAGGTTGTCCGGGTGCATGGCCGCGCCGCCGAACAAATCGATCGCGAAATAGTTGAGCGGAATCGCGAGCACGCCGGCGATGCCGTAGACGGCTGCGAAGCGCGCCGTGCGCGCGCTGCCTTCGGTGAAGCTGCGCAGCAGCAGGTAGGCCAGATAGACGAACCACAGCAGCAGCGTCACCGTGAGCCGCGGGTCCCACGCCCACCAATGTCCCCAGGTGCCCTTGGCCCAGATCGGGCCCGTCAGGATCACGAGCGTGCAGAAGACCACGCCCACCTCGGCACTGGCTGCGGCGAAGCGATCGAAGCGCTCGTCGTTGCTCCACAGATAGAGTGCGCTGAACAGCGCCGTGCCGATGAAGCCCGCATAGGCCGAGAAGGCGCAGGGCACGTGCACGTAGAGGACCTTCTGGATCACGCCCTGCATGGCGTCGATCGGTGCGCGCACGACGAGTACGGCCCACGCGATCGCGAGCGCGGCGAGAATCAGGCCGCTCGTCCGCAGGCTGCGGCGGATCCAGGGCATGGCGAGAGTGGCGGTCGGCATTCGGCCTACTCGTCGAGGACGAAATCGAAGACGAGCCACGAGACTATCAGATAGGTGGCGTCGGTCACGAGCAGGAGCTGCACGGGCTCGAAGGCCAGGGCTCCTGTCTCGAGCAGCCCCGCCGTCGCGCGCACGGCGCCGAGCAGCACCGGCACGAGCAGCGGCAGCAGCAGCAGGGGCAGCATCACCTCGCGAAAGCGCGTGCGCACGGCGACGGCGGCGAACAAGGTTCCGACACTACAGATCCCAACCGAACCGAGCGCCACCACCCCCGCGAGCGGGAGGGCGATGGCCGCGAGATCGACTTCGAAGACCAGCCCGAACACGAGGGCGGTGACCCCCTGCGCCGCGCCGAGGATCAGCGTGTTCGAGGCGGCCTTGCCGAGAAAAATCCAGCCCCGGTCGACCGGCGAGAGCGCGATGCCCGAGAGCGCGTCGTTCTCGAGTTCGAGCGAAAAGGACCGGTTGAGTCCCAACAGCGCGGAGAAGACGTAGGCAATCCAGAGCAGCCCGGGCGCCGTCGCCTGGGTGTCCCTGGTGGCGCCGCCCGGCAGCGAGAAGTGGAAGATCACCACCACCAGCAACGAGAAGAGCAGCATCGCCGTGATGCGATCGCGGCTGCGCCACTCCGTGACGAGATCCTTCCAGAGGATGGCGAGAAACACGCTCATGTCGCGGCGTCGCCTGCCGCGAGCACGGCCCGCTCGAGATCCGCGGCGCCCGTTGCGATGCCCTGGCGCTCGAAGACGACACGTCCTGCGGCCAGCACGATCGCGCGGTCGGCGAGCTCGGCGGCGCGCTTCGGATCGTGTGTCACGAGCACGAGCGTGCGGCCGGCCTCGCGCAGCGACGCGAGGCGGGCGGCGAGCCCCGCCGCGGCGCGCGGATCGAGGCCGGTGAAAGGCTCGTCGAGCAGCAGCAGGGGAGGATCGTGAACGAGCCCGCGCGCGATCGAAAGGCGCTGCGCCATCCCGCGCGAGAAGCCGGCGATCGGCAGATCCGCGACGCGGGCGAGGCCGGAGGTTTCGAGCAGCTGTTCGACGCGCAGGCTGGCCTCGCCGACCTGCTGCAAGCGCGCGGCAAACAGCAGATTCTCGCGCGCGGTGAGGTTGGAATAGAGCAGCGACGCGTGCCCGATGAAGCCCACGAGCGCGCGCGCCGCCGGGCGATGCGCCGGCGTGCCGGCCACGCTGAGCGAGCCCGAGGTCGGGCGCGCAAGCCCGGCGATCAAGCGCAACAGCGTCGATTTGCCGGCGCCGTTGGGTCCGAGCACGGCGAGGCTCGTGCCCTGAGGTAGCTCCAGATCGAGTCCTGCGAGCGCGACGGAACGGCCGAAGCGCTTGCCGAGCCCAACCGCCCGCAGCGCCGGCTCGCTCACCCGGCGGGGGCTCGCGTGTCACCCGCGTGCGCTGCGAGCGAAATCCCGCAATTCGAACAGAAACGCGCCCCCGCTGCGAAAGTCGTGGCGCAGCCAGGGCACGCCGCAGGCGACGGGGCGGGCACTGCGTCCGGAGCCATCGGTGTGTCGCGTTCGACGGCGAGCAGCCCCGCGGCGCGAGCGCGCAGATCCGCCCGCATCTGTGCGTGGTCGGCAGCGTCGAGCTTCTCGGTGGCGAAATCCTCGTCGAGATCGCGCAGGGCGGAGAACACCGCCTCGCGTTCCGCCCTTGCGTGCGCCGCCTGTCGTGACACCAGGGGCGGCTCGCTGCGCGACGAGCGCAGGGGCGCGATCAGAAAGGCCGTCGCCGCCGCCGCGAGCAGCAGCGCGAAGCCGGCGCGCGCGGCCATCGGCAACGGGCGCTGTGGCGCGAGGCGTGCGAGCGAGAGCGAGACTGGCTCGTTCGCGTCCAGCTCGAACGCTTCGAGGTGCATGTAGCTGCGGTCGTCGCTGCGGAACGGGCGGCGTCGGTGCAAGCGCGTGGCATCGGCACGCACGCCGGTGTCGGTTACGAAGACGCTGAGCTGCGGCAGCCGCAGGGGAAATTGCAGCGCCAACGCGTGTGCGCCGTCCGCCGTCGGCAGGTGGTAACGCAGCGCGAAGACCGAAGGCCCGGGCGGCAGCGGTCCCCGCACCGCGAGCCGTCCCGAAGCCTCGGCGGCGAGTCCGAGATCGAGCGTCTGGCTCGCAAAGCGCAGACCCGTGGCTCCCTGCGGGAGCACCAGGCACAGCAGCGGCGCGCCCGATTCCGAGACGAGGGGAGTTGTTTGCGACACCGTCAGCCCGATCTGCTCGTCGACCTGGAGCGCCGCGTCGTCGAGCTCGAGCCAGACGCGCGCCTCGCCGAGCGCGATGCGGTCGCTCGCGAGCGGGGGAGGCAGCTCGATGCTGAGCGCGAAGCTGTCGCCGGGCGCGAACGAACCGGCGGTCTGCTCACGCCACACCAGGCCGTCTTCCGTCACGCTGCGGGGGTCGCCGAGCCGAGGGCTCTGGGGCGCCGTAGCTCCGGCGGGCGTGCGCACGCTCAGGCGTTTCGCGCCGGCGTCGAGCCGACGTTCGAACGCGAGGGTCGGCGCGCTGGCCGGCAGCGCCCACGAGAACTCGAGCGTCTGCTCGCCCGGATACACGGGACCCCAGAAGACGACGTCGCGACCCTCGCGCACGAGACCCCCGTTGAACATTCCGACCTGGCCCTCGAACTGGTCGGCGTCCTCGGGGAGCGTGCTCCGAAACAGCGGTGCGCGCCCGCTCCTTTCCGACTCGGGCACGTAGATCACACGCGAACCCGGGTTGCGCAGGCGATGCGATTCGCTGATGTGCAGGCTGTCGCAGCCCCGTTCGAGCTGCCACACGACCGTGTCGATTCCCACACCGCTGGCATCGCTGGTCGGGTCCGAGATCGGCAGCGTGAGGCTGCGCTCGCGCTCGCCCGGTTCGAACTGCACGCGCACGCCGAACGGAACCTCGCCCGCGCGCACGCCCACCAGATAGACGGTGCCGGGATCGTTCGAAACCTTGGTGAAGACGAAGCTGCCGCGTGCATCGGACACGCCCTCGCGCACGCCGGGCGGAGCGGATTCGGGTAGCGCGTAGAGCAGCACCGGAAGTCCAGCGATCGCTCCGGGTCGGCTGGTGTTCACGATCTGCCCGCGCAGCGTGCCCTCGCCGCCGGGAACATCGGGTGTGCCAGGCGGCGCCGTTTGCGCCTGGCTGGTCGCGGCCACGAGTGCGATCCACGCACCGGCCCAGTAGGCGACGCGTCTCATCCGCCGGGGGACGCCGCGCTGCGACTCGGGTGCGGCCACATCACGGCGAGCGTGCCGAGTACGAAGACGACGCCGCCGATCCAGATCCAGTTGACGAGCGGATTGCGGTAGACCTTGAGCGTGGCGGAGCCATCGGCCTCGAGCGCCGTCAGGATCACGTAGAGATCTTCCTGGAGCGTCGAGTGGATCGACGGGATCGACGCGGGCTGCTGCTCGAGCCAATACATGCGCTTCTCGGGCAGCATCACCGCGAGCGGCTCCTCGTCACGATAGAGTGCAATGCGCGCCTGGGCGCCGCCATAATGTTGCGCCGGCAGGGCCTCGGCCGTCAGGTAGCGAAGACGGTAGTCGTGGATGCGGATCTCGCTGCCGGGTTTCACGTTCTCGAGACGTTCTTCGTTCAGCACGGAACCCGCGGTTCCGAACAACACGAGCACGACGCCCATGTGCACGATGTAACCGCCGTAGCGCTGCTGGTTCTTGCGCAGCAGCGAGGCGAAGGCCTGAAGCGCGTTTTCCTCGCCCTTGCGCACGCGCACCCGGATCGCGCGCGTGTATTCCTGAAGCACCGTCGCGGTCACAAAGGCGCCGAGGGCGCACACCATCAGCAGGTAGAGTTCGATCTCGCGCCCCACCACGGCCCACACCAGCAGGCCGCCCGCTACGCCCGTCGCGACCGGTAGGCGGAATTGGCGGCGCAGCAATCCCGGCGAGCTGCGGCGCCACGCGATCAGCGGGCCGACCCCGGTGAGCAGCAGTAGCAGCAGCGCGGGGACGAAGGCCATGCCGTTGAAGAACTTCGGACCGAGGGCGATGCGCTTGCCCGCGAGCGCCTCGGAGAAGACCGGAAACATCGTGCCCCAGAAGACGACCATCAACAGCGCGATGAACACCCAGTTGTTGAGCAGGAAGCTCGCTTCGCGCGAAATGAAGGATTCGATCCGCTGCTCGCTGCGCAGCTCCTTGCGTCGGAACAGCAGCACCGCGAGAAAGATGCCGGCCGTCGCGAGCACGTAGCCGAGGAACACGCTGGTGAAGAGCGGCGTCTGCGCGAAGGCGTGAACGGACTGCACGATGCCACTGCGCGTCAGGAAGGTTCCGAACAGACACAACGTGTAGGTGAGCCCGATCAACAGCAGGTTCCAGGTTTTCAGCATGTTGCGTTTTTCCTGGATCATCACGGAATGCAGGTACGCCGTCGCCGGGAGCCAGGGCATGAACGAGGCGTTCTCGACGGGATCCCATCCCCAGTAGCCGCCCCAGCCGAGTACTTCGTAGGCCCAGCGTCCGCCGAGCATGATTCCGATGCTGAGAAAGAGCCACGGGATCAGCGTCCAGCGCCGTGTCGTCTGGAACCACATGGAGCCGAGCTCTCCCGACGCGAGCGCCGCAAACGCAAATGCGAAGGGAATGACGAAGCCCACCAGCCCCAGGTAGAGCATCACGGGGTGGATCATCATCACCGGGTGTTGGAGCAGCGGGTTGAGGCCCGCGCCATCGGAGAGCACGGCCGCGTGGGGCAGCCGCTCGAACGGATCGGTGACGAAGCACAACAGCACCAGGAAGAAGATCGCGTTGGCGAGCAGGACGACGACCACCCAGGGCATCAGCGTGCGGTTCTGACGGCGCTGAAACGCGACGCAGGCCGTGGCGTAGGCCGACAGGATGAACAGCCACAGCAGCAGGGACCCGGCCTGTCCGCCCCAGAGCGCCGCGAGCCGGTAGGGAAGGGCCATGCTTCGCGCCGAGTGCGCTGCGACGTAGGCGAGCTCGTAGTCGAAGTTCGCGAAAGCGGCGAAGAGCACGCCGATCGCGACGAACACGCAACCCGACACCACGTAGACCGCGCGTTCGGCGACGCGCGTCCACTCCGGGCGATGCGCGAGACCCGCGCGAAACGCAGCGGCCATGCCCAGCAGCGCGATCAGCAGGGCGAAGCGAAGGGCGTAAGCACCAAGTTCGGACATGGGGAATCTCCGTTCAGATCGCGGCGGGCCGGCCGGCCGCGCCCTCGAACTTCGACGGACACTTCGCCATCACCTTGTCGGCGTGGAAGATTTCGCCCGTTTCGGACAGCCGGCCTTCGACCACCACCTCGGCGCCATCCTTGAAGAGGTCCGGCGTTTCGAGACTTCCGAAGACGACCGCCAGCGGCTCGCCTGGCGCCGCCCCGGCGTGCGGCGGCGCGGCCTGGACATGGAAGCGCACCTGCTTCGCGCCGAGATCGCGTTCGATCGACCCCAGCGCGACGTAGCCGTGAACGCGCGCATGCTGCCCGAGCAGCTCCGACTTCGCAGACGCGAACTCGTCGAGCGTCTTGAAGTATGCGAAGGAGGCGTCCGACTCCAGATTGGAGGCGGCGTACCACCCTAGCAGCAGCGCGATCAGGGTCGCGCCGCCGGCGATCTGGACTCCCTTGGACATGGAGTGGGTTCCCCGTACAGGCCCGGGCAACCGTATCAACGTGCCCCGAGGGTGTCAAAATGTGACAGCGCACACGCTCGTCGTGCGCTTGACTCCCCCTTCCCGCGCGGCTAACCGAGACGCGTGCCTCTGCGATTTGCGGACCGTGCCCGCGCCATCCAGCCGTTCCTCGCGATGGAGGTGATGGAGCGCGCTTTTGCCATGGAGCGCGAGGGCGCGCGCGTGATCCACCTCGAGATCGGCGAACCCGATTTTCCGCCGCCGCCAGCGGCGGTGCTCGCCTGCACCCGCGCGCTGCGCGACGGCGAGACGCGCTACACGGACAGCCGCGGCCTGGTCGAGTTGCGCGAAGCGATCGCCGAGGATCACGGGCGCCGCGCCGGCGTGAGCGTCGATCCGTCGCGCGTGCTCGTGACGAGCGGAACTTCGCCCGCGATGCTGCTCGTATTCTCGTTGCTCATCGACCCGGGCGACGAGGTGATCCTCGGCACTCCCCATTACCCCTGCTATCCGAACTTCGTGCGCGCCTGCGGCGGCATTCCCGTGCTGATTCCAACGGTCGCCGAGGACGGCTACCGGCTCGATGCCCTGGCGGTGCGGCGCGCGCTCGGTCCCCGCACGCGCGCGATCATCGTGAGCTCGCCTGCAAATCCGACCGGCGCGATCCAGAGCCCGGAGACGCTCGCGGAGCTCGCGGCGCTGGGGGTTCCGCTCGTCTCGGACGAGATCTACGATGGACTCGTGTACGACGGCGCCCGCACCTGCTCGGCGCTCTCCCTCGACGCGGACGTCTTCGTGCTGGATGGTTTCTCGAAGCGCTATGCGATGACCGGTTTTCGCCTCGGCTACGTGATCGCGCCGGAACGCGCCGTGCGGCCGCTCCAGGTGATGCAACAGAACTTCTTTATCTCGGCCAGCCGCTTCGTGCAGCACGCGGGGCTGGCCGCGCTGCGCGAGGGCGCAGCGACCGTCGAGGCGATGTGCGGGGCCTACGCGAAGCGTCGCATGCAGCTGGTCGAGGGCTTGCGTGAGCTCGGTCTGCGCGTGCCCGTCGTTCCGCGGGGCGCGTTCTACGTGTTCGCCGATGCGCGCGACTTCGATGAGGATTCGCTGAGGCTGGCGACCCTGCTGCTCGAGCGCGCGCGGGTGGGCACGGCTCCGGGCATCGATTTCGGCGAGGCGGGAGAGGGCTGGCTGCGCTTCTGCTGCGCCGCTTCCGAGGCCGCGATCGCCGAGGCGCTCGAGCGCCTGGCCGGCGTTTTGCCGACGCTGCGATGAAGGTACTCGGCGCCGAACTGCTCGCGGTCGCAGCGAAGGCCGAAGATTTTCCGCAGATTCCGCTCTCCGAGCTGGCAATGCTCGGCCGTTCGAACGTCGGGAAGTCGAGCCTGTTGAATCGTCTGGTGCAGCGTCGCCAGCTCGCGCGCACGAGCGGGAGCCCCGGCAAGACCCGTCTCGTGATCTTCTATCGGGTCGAGAGGCCGGGACGCTCGCTGTGTCTCGTCGATCTGCCGGGTTATGGCTGGGCGCGCGTCTCGAAGGCGGAGCGCGCCGGCTGGAAGGCGCTCGTCGAAATCTATCTCAACCGTCGAGACCGCCTGCGCGGCGCGATCCTGCTCCAGGACCTGCGGCGCGATTGGAGTGCGGACGAGGCGCTGCTCGTGGCATGGCTCGTCGAGCGCCGGTTGCCGGTGCTGCTCGCATTCACGAAAGCCGACAAGCTCGGGGCCGCGGAACGTGGGCGCCGCGTGCGCGCGCTCACGGCGAGCTCCGGTGTGCCCGCCGAGAACTGCATCGTCACTTCGGCCAAGTCGGGCGAGGGCGTCGAAGCGCTGTGGCGCGCGATCGATCGGATTCTTTGAACCTCGCGCGTCCGGTGGGCCCGGAGCGGCGTTGCGACCGCTTGCGGAGGGGCCCATAGCGCAAGGCGGCGCCCGGAGAGCCGGATCAGCGAAACAAATCGGTTTCGGGCCGCCGGAGCATGTCGGCCACGCGTCCGTCGCCTGCGAGGGGCACGCCCTCCACCCAAACGGCCGGAATGCCCGCGTCCTTTCGCATCAGCAACCCCGCCGCGGCCGCCAGCTGGTCGCTGGTTGCCATGGCGGTCACCTGAAGCACGCGCCCCATCAGATCCGGTCGACCCGCCAGATCGTCGATCGGCGCGATTCCGGAGCAGCCGATCGCGACGTCGACCAGGCCCTCGCGCCAGGGCCGGCCGAAGGTGTCGCTCACGATCACGGCGAGCGGTCCCGCGCCGCGCGCGGCGAGCGCCTCGCGCAAGCGCGCGGCCGAGGCATCCGGATCCTCGGGCAACAACACTGCGACTTCCGGGCCCGGCGCGTTCGAAAGATCGACCCCCGCGTTTGCACAAACGAATCCGTGTCGCGTTTCGCAGATCAATACGCCGTGTGCACGACGCACGAGACGCAGCGTCTCGCGCAGGATCACCTCGATGTGACGCGGGTCCTTCCCGTGCTCCTGGGCGATCTGGCGCGCTTCGGCCGAAGGTTCCACGTCGGCGAGCGGCACCAGCCGACCCTCGGCTTTCGAGACGACCTTCTGACACACGACGAGGACGCCGTGCGCGAGCCGGAGGCCCGCGCGCGCCGCGGCATCGGCCAGCAGGGCGGCAAGATCGTCGCCCGGCGCCAGCAACGGGATGTCCAGCAGCGGGGTCAGACGCAAGCCATGGGCGCTCATGCCTGGGTCCCCCCCGAAAACTCTTCGAGCAGGGCCCGCGTGCGCGGTCCGGCGCTGTCGCTGCTGCGCAACGCGACGAGATCTTCGGGTTCGTCCACGTCGATCGCGAGCGACGAGAGCGCGAGCTCGACGCAGACGACGCCCGCCTGCGCAGCGCGCTCGCGGTGGATGCGGGCGCTGTCGGGCCCGAAGCCCGCCGCGATCACGTCGCGCGGGATGCGCAGCAGCGCCGAAGTGCCGCCGTCGCGCGATGCGGCGAGCGCGACGCCGCGGCCGGAAAGCGCCGCCAGCAGGCGCTCGATTTCGGCGGGCGCCGCGCCCGCGACGTCCCCGAGCACCACGAGCACGCCATCGTCCGCTCCCGGGGCGAAGGCCGCCGCCGCCGCCTCGACGGCCGTGTTGAGTCCCGGTTCGGGCCGCAGCAGGACTTCGGCCCCGGCGCCGCGCGCGCTGGCGGCGACCGTCTCGTCCGGTGTGACCACCGCGACGCGTGCGAGCCCCGGCACCCGGCGCAGCGCCTCGATCACATCGCAGAGCATGGCGAGGCAAAGTCGCTCGACGCTGGCGCGCGGCAGATGCCGGAGCAGGCGCGATTTCGCTCCGGCCAGGGACTTGGCGGGCACGACGGCGGCGATCACGTTGCGCTCGCTGCGAGCGCGAGCGCGGCCTGCGCGAGCTGAAGCGAGCGGGCGTCGTCGCGCATGATCGTATCCGTGACGCAGGTGCGCAGCCCGAGGGCGCGGATGTCGTGCTCGAGCGCGGCGTCGCGTGCGTCGAGGACGAAGGCATCCGCGACGCCGCGGTAGAGCCCTGCCACGCCGCGTGCAGAGACCTCGACGCCGATCCCGCGCAGCAGCCGGTCCGCAGGCCCCTTCACGGGCGCCCCGCCGACGATCGGCGAGATCGCGACCACCGGAGCGCCGCTCTCGCGCAGCGCTTCGCGCACGCCGGGCACGGCGAGGATCGGTCCGATCGAGACGACCGGGTTGCTGGGGCAGAGCACGATCGTGCGCGCGGCTCGCAGGCTCTCGATCACCCCCGGGCCGGGTTTCGAGCGGGAGGCGGCGGAGAGATCGACGCCCGTGACGTCGTCCGGGGCGCCGTCGCGCACGAGATACTCCTCAAAGTGTAGGATCTCGCCCCCTTTGCGCGACACGAGCGTGGGGCAGGGGTCTTCCGACATCGGCAGCAGCTTCGTTTCCACCCCGAAGTGTCGACGCAGCTCGTCGCTGGTGGTTGCGAGCCCGACGCCTTCGCGCAGGCGCAGCGTTCGGTGCAGGCACAGGGCGTAGTCGAGATCGCCCAGCCGAAACCAGGTGTCGTGGCCGAGGCGCGCGAGAGTATCGATCAGCTCGAAGCGATCGCCGGCGAGGCCCCAGCCGCGGGTCGGATCGATGCGCCCCGCGAGCGTGTAGGTGACGATGTCGAGGTCCGGCGAGACGTGGACGCCGTAGAACGTCCTGTCGTCGCCCGTGTTCACGATCGCGGTCACCTGCCCGGCAGGCACGGCGCGCGTGAGGCCGCGCAGAAAACGTGCGGCGCCGACGCCGCCGGCGAGGGCGACCACCGGCGTCGGAAACGCATTCGGTTGCTGCATCGCTGCGGCTCAGGGTCCGGCAGGCGGTGGCTGCCGCTCGCGCAAGGCGAGCAGCTCGGCCTGGAGATCCGGCAGGCGCCGCGCGATCTCGCGCAGCTCCGCCGAATCGACGAGCGCCGTCTCGCCGGGGAGCGAGGGTGCGGCGAGCATCGCCTTCAGCTTCTCCTGGTCGGAAGCGATCGCGGTGCTGAGCTGCTGTTCGCGCGCGGCGTCGACGCTGGCGGCTGGCGGCGCCGGCGGCTGCGCCGCGCCCGCATCGCTGCGCGGTGTCGGGCTCGGGCTGGCGCGCAAGGCCGCGGCGGGGCTCGGCGCGCGCACTGCGGCGGCGGTCGTCTCGGGAACGGCGACCGACGGGCTGGCCGCCTTCGGCGCGTCGACGACCGCCGGCTCGCTGGCCGCGGGTTCGACGGGAGTGATCGCGGGTGCCGGCGGCTCGATCGGAGCGAGCGCGGGGCCAGGCGGTTCGGCGGGAACGACGGCGCTCGGCTCGATGCTGACGGGCGCCGGCGCGCGCGCAGCCGCAGGCGGCTGCAAGCGCGCTGCAGCGGCTGGCGTCGGCGCGGTCACAGGACGCGCTGGCGCGCTGGCCGACGGCGCGCCGGGTTCGATTCGCTGCATGCTCGCGCGCTGCCCCGACGGAATCCGATCGGGATCGGGTGTGTAACGGATGTTGCCCCGCTCGTCCGTCCATTGGTAGAGCGGGTCGGCTGCGAGCGCGCTGGCGCTCAGCAGTGCGAGCGCCAGCAGCGCTGCAAGCCCGGCGCTGGCGATGCGCGCTCGCGGCATCCTGTCTCGGTGCAACCCCCGCGAAGTCATGGCGTCGATTCTTGGGGAGGCTCCGTGCGGCGTCAAGCGAGCGTCACCCGGCGTTCGCCGGCATCGGAGACCACGGATTCACGCCCGAGTCCGCGCGGTGCTCTCCCAGCGGGCGAAAGCGAAGCGCACGCGCGGCGAGCCCGATCGACGGCATCAAGATCCCTGGCACGCGTCTTGCTCCCCGATCCTCGCATGCGGACGGCGTTGGTTTGGAGATCGGGGCTCGCGGCGAGTGGCGCTGCATTGCTCGCACTCGTGGGAGAGCCCGCCGCGCAGGGCGTGCAGGCGCCCGCCCTCGCGTGGCGCAGCATTGCGGCTCCCGTGCGCGGCGGCGAGATCAGCGCGCTCGCTTTCGATGTTGCGAGCGGGAGCCTCGCGATCGGAGATGGCCGGGGGGTGCTCGTGGGCTCGCCGGACGGCGGCTTCGAACGTCGGCTGCGCCGGGGTCCGGTCCGCGATCTCGCGTTTCCGGGTGGCGCGGTTGCTGGCACGCTGCTGGCTGCAACGGCCCGCGGGCTCTTCCTGATCGAGCCGGGCGGCGCCGTGACCGAGGTTTCGCCGGGGCCAGGCCCGACCGCCCGCGCGGCAAACCGGATCGCCATCGCTGCCGGTTGGATTGCGGTCGCCACCGATGAGGGAGTCTTCTTGTCTCGCGATGCGCGCCGATGGCAGGCGGCCGCGGCGGACTTTCCGACCGGTGCGGCCACCGCGGTCGCGCTGCGCGAGCGGGACGCGGCGCTCGAGTGCTGGGCGGTGATTGGCGGGGAGCCGTGGAGCGCGCGGCTGCTGACGTCGGGGGAGCCGCTCGTTGCCCGCGAAGTCCGTCGCCAGACGCTTTCGTTTGGCGGCGCCGTGGGCGGCCCTGTCGACCTGGTGCTCGCGTCGTCGGGCGCTGACGTCGTCATGGTGTATCCCGCCGCACTCGCGCTGCGTGATGCGTCGAAGGACGGCTGGCGCATCGTGCGCCTCGAGCTTCCGCCCGGCGCCGACGTGCTGCGCCTCGGCGCGGGCGCCGCCCAGTTGTTTTTGGCCACCTTGCGCGGGCTGTTCGTCGCGCAGACGCTCGAGGGGCCGTGGCGTCGCGCGGAACCGCCGGCCGGTTCGGCAGCGGTGCGCGCCCTGGCTGGCGATGCCAGCGTGCTCTTTGCGGCGGCCGACAGCGGGCTGCTCGCAGGCGCCGAGCCCGCGCCGCGTGCCGCCGACTCCGACACGGGAGAGCGACCCATCGCGTTGCCCGAGGCGCCCAGCATCGATCAGGTGCAGCGCGCCGCGCTCGCCTATCTGAGGCTCGCCCCAGGCCGCATGGATGCGTTGCGCCGCGGAGTTGCGCGGCGCGGCTGGCTTCCGCTCGTGGTCCTGCGCAGCGGCTACGTGCGCGACGAGAACCGGAGCGCGCAACACGACGAGGCCGTTTCGAGCGGCGCGATCTGGTACCTCGAGGATCGCGACCGCGACCGTGGCCACGGCTACGACGTCGCCGTCAGCTTCGCCTGGGAGCTCGGCGACATCGCCTATCACCCCGAAGAGATCGATGTTTCGCGCGAGGCGCGCGAAGTGCTCGAGCTGCGAGACGACGTCCTCGACGAGGTCACGCAGCTGTACTTCGAGCGGCTTCGCGTGCTCGCGCAGCTCGAGGGGCTTCCCGACGCGAACGAGAGTGAGGCGCTGCGGCTGCGATTGCGCGCCGACGAACTCGCTGCGGGTATCGACGCGTGGACGGGCGGCTGGTTCGGAAACCAGACGCGCACGCTCGCTGCTGAATCCGCCTACTCACCCCGAATTGGAGGAAGATGACATGCGTTCGAAATTCCGAAACTGCGCCGCGGGGCTGTTCGCGCTGGCATTCTGGCCGGCTCCTTCGCTCGCGCTGCCGGTGATCTCCGAGGTCTTCTACGACGCCGTGGGCAGCGACGACGGCCAAAGCTTCGTCGAGCTGTATGGGACGCCGGGCGCGTCGCTCGCGGGGCTCGTCCTCGACAACATCAACGGGGCCAATGGCGGGGTCGGTCCGAGTCTCGCGCTTTCGGGAACCTTTCCGGCGAGCGGGTTCTTCGTCGTCGCGGATGCGACGGCGGCGGGTGTGAGCTCCGTCGCCGGGGCCGATCTGTTGCTCGATTTCGACCTGCAGAATGGACCGGACAGCGTCGTCTTGCGGCTCGGAGCCAACGTGCTCGATGCGGTCGGCTACGGGGTCTTCGCAGCCGCTGAAGTGTTTGCCGGGGAGGGCGCGCCCGCCGTGGATCCGGCGGCGGGCGCGAGCCTCGCCCGCCGCTTCGCGAATGTGGACACGGGAGACAACGCCGCCGACTTCATCAGTCTCGCAGTTCCCACACCGGGCACCGGCCCACTCCAGGTCGTGCCCGAGCCCGGCAGCGGCCTGTTGCTTGGCGCTGGTCTCGCCGGGCTCGCCCGTCTCGAGGGCCGACGCGGGCGGCGGCGCCTTCCCGCCTGAGCCTTTCGGCGACGGAATCCAACCCCCCTTCCGTCATCCGTCGCCTGGGACCCCGGTAGGCCGCCCGGCCTACCGGGGTCCCACTTCTGGCGATCCAGGCGCACGGGCTGCCTGGGGCGGGGCCGTCCGTTGCCCCACGGGAATCAGCCGCCATTCAGGATTCCAGCCCCGCCGGCCGATTCTCCGTGCGCACGGGCCTGTGCGACGGCAGCGCAGCGATCCCCGGCGGCCTCGACAAGGCGCGCCCGGAGGGAGAGACTCGCAGCCGCCGCGTCGGGAGTGCGGGGGACCACCGGCAGCATGATCACCGGGTTCAATACGAACATCCGCCACGGCGGCCGGCTGTTCCACGTGCAGACGGAGGACAGCGGGAAGTCGCACCCTCACGTCATCAGCCATGTGTATTTCGGGGGGACGATCCTCGCGTCGGAGAAGCACGAGTACGAGGATCTGCTCGGCTCGCCGGATCTCACCGAAGCCGTGCGGGCGTTGATGGAAGGCCAACACAAGGCAATGCTGGCGCGTCTGACGCAGGGTGCGCTCGATGCGGTCATCGCCGAGCGGCTCACGGATCCGAGTGACGTGACTGGACCGGGGGGTGGCGAGGCGCCGCAGGCGGATCCCGCTCCAGCTCCCACGTCCGCTCCGCTGCCGCGAGTGGCGGCGCGAGCTTTCGGTGAAGGCATCGTGTCCCAGAAACCGCTCGACGAAGTGATTCTCGAGTATCTCGTCGAGAAATCCCGCGGTCGCGGCTCCGCTGGCAAGGCCCCGGCGAGTCGACCGGCGCGCGAGTCGCGCCCGAAAGAGTGAGCGGCGGCGACAACCGCGGTCGCGGCTGGCCCTGGCGGCGCGCCGTTCCGAGCCCGGTCGCCGTCTCGCGCGCTGCGGCCGACGGCGCGATCCAGACCTATCACGTCTCGAAATCGTATTCAGCGGGAAGCTTTGCGCTGCGTGACGTGAGCCTGCGCTTTGCCAAGGGCGAGTTCGTGTTTCTCACGGGGCCGAGCGGCGCCGGCAAGACGACGTTGCTGCGGCTGCTCTTCGCCGCGGAGCAGCCGAGCGAGGGCCAGATCGTCGTGTTGGGACGCAACATTGCGCGGATGCGTGCGTCGGCGATCCCCGCGCTGCGGCGGCGCGTCGGCGTGGTCTTCCAGGACTTCAAGCTGCTCGAACGTCGGACGGTCGAGGAAAACGTCGCGCTCGCGCTCGAGGTGGTGGGCACGCCGCCCCGCGTGGCGCGCGCGAAGGTCTTCGCCGTGCTCAAGCAGCTCGGTCTGCAACACCGCCGCTATCACCATCCGTTGTCGCTGTCGGGCGGCGAGCAGCAACGGGTTGCACTCGCCCGTGCGCTGGTGAACGAGCCCGAAATCCTGCTCGCCGACGAACCGACGGGCAACCTCGATCCCGGCCTCACGCTCGAGATCATGGATCTGATCGCGAGTGCGGCGACGCGCGGCACGACGGTGATCGTCGCCACGCACCAGCTCGAAATCGTGCGTCGCTACGGAAAACGCGCGGTGCGGCTCGAAGCGGGCTGCGTCACCGAGGACTCGGCTGCGGGTCGGGTGCGCTCGTGAGGCGGACACTGCTCCGGCTCGGCTACTTCGTGCGCACGGCGATCGCCGGTCTGCGCGCCAGCCCCGTGACGACGGCGGTTGCGGTGATCACGATCGGCGTGAGCCTCGTGCTGGTCGGCGCCTTCGCGCTGCTGCTCGCGAACATGGAGGAGCTGCTCGGCCGCTTCGGCGACGACCTCCAGGTGACGGTCTATCTCGAGGAGGGGCTCGGCGCAGAGCAGATCGTCGAGCTCGTGCGCATCGCGCAGACGGTCGAGGGCGTGCAGGCGGCGCGCGTCGTCTCGAAAGCAGAAGCGCTCGAGCGCTTTCGCGCGGGGGTGGGGCAGGGCAGCGCGCTGCTCGAGGGCCTCGGCGAGAACCCGCTGCCGGCCTCTCTCGAGCTGACGCTCGCGCCCGAGCAGCGCTCGCCCGCGGGCATGGCGCGGGTGGTGGGCTCCCTCGAAGGACTCGCGGGTGTGAGCGAGCTCGCCTCCGGCCAGGACTGGGTGGAGGGCTATCTGCGGGCGCTGGCGTTGCTGCGTGGGATCGGCTGGGGACTTGGCATGATCCTGGCGCTCGCCACCTTGTTGATCGTCGCGAATACCATCCGGCTCACCGTCTTCGCGCGACGCGACGAACTCGAGATCCTCGCGCTGGTCGGGGCCAGTCGCGCCTTCGTCAACACGCCGTTTCTGCTCGAGGGTCTCTTGCAGGGCGCCGTGGCGGGAGCTCTCGCGCTCACGTTGCTCTATGCGCTGTTTCGCCTCGTGCTGCCCGGCTTCGAGTTCGGTCTCGCGCTGCTGCTCGGCGGTGTAGCACCGCGTTTCTTCGAGCCCCACGAGATGGCCTCGCTGGTCGCTGGCGGCGCCGCGCTGGGGCTGGTCGGATCCGCGGCGGCGCTCGCGGGAGGCGACCGCGCGTGACGCGCGCGCTCGCGCTGGGGCTCGCCGCCGGCCTGTTCCTCGCTGGCGCCGTCCCGGCCGCGGGGGAAGATCGGGAGCAGGAACTCGAGCGCCTGCGCCGTGCGATTCAGGCGAGCCGTGAGCGGGTCGCCGTTTACGAACGCCAGCAGCGCGGTCTGCTCGAAGCCGTCGAAGCCCTCGACCAGAGCGCGGCCTACCTGGCGAGCGAGGTGACGCTCGCGAATCGCAGCGCACAGCGTGCGCGAATGGAGCTGGCGCGGATCGAAGCGGAAGCCGCCGAACTCGGGGCGCGGCTCGCGCGCACGCAGCAGGCGATGCGCGTGCGCGCCGTCGCGCTCTATCAAGCCGGAAACCTCGGCAGTCTGCGCCTGCTCTTCACCGCCGGAGGCTTGCGCGAATTCCTTTCCCGCGTACGCGCACTGCGCATCTTGCTGCGCCACGACGCCGAGCTGCTGGTGCGGCATCGCAGCGAATCCGAAGCGCTGGCCCGCGCGGAGTCGAGCGCGCGCGAGCAGGCACGCGTGCGCAGCGCCGCGGAAGGCGAGCTGCGGGAACGCTCCCGCGAGTTCGAGGCGGAACGCGGCGAGAAACGCAAGCTCGCGAGCCGCCTGCAGACGGATCGCACGCGCGAGCGCGCCGCGCTGGTCGAGCTCGAAAAGGCAGCGCGGGCTCTCGAAGAGACACTCGCGAACCTCGGCGCCGAGCCGCCGACGCCGAATGCGGCGCTCGGGGGGGCAGGCTTCGCCGCGCTGAAGGGGCGCCTCGCGGCGCCCGTGCACGGGCGCGTGGCGCAGGCCTTCGGGCGCGTCGTCGATGCCGACTTCGGCACGCAGACGTTCCGCTCGGGCGTCGTTTTCGATGCCGTGCTCGGCACACCGGTGCATGCGATCGCAGCCGGTCGCGTACGCTTCGCGGGGTGGTTTCGCGGTTACGGCAGGCTCGTGATCCTGGATCACGGCGATCGCTACTTCACGGTCGCAGGCCACCTCGGCGAGCTCGCCGTCGACGTGGGCGAAACCGTCGTGGGCGGGCAGGAGATCGGCAAAGTGGGTGATACGGGCTCGCTCGCCGGCGCCCGGCTCTACTTCGAGATCCGACAAGGCAGCCAGCCGCTCGATCCCGGTGACTGGCTCGCCGCGCTGGGTTCAGGGTAGACTCGATCGCGCACTTCAAGGCACTTCGTCGGCTCGCCGATTTCATGGTGGGCAATGCAACGAACGGCGCGGCCCGTGCGGCTGCGCATCGAAGGCAGGTCGAACGCCATGCGGCGAGTCAGGCTCCGTTTCCTCCTCACGTTCCTGGCAGGGGTGCTGGCCGCCGCCATCACGAGCGTGCTCGCGGGTAGCGCCGGCAGTCTCGCGGCGACCCGATACGACGATCTCTCCGTGTTCACCAGCGTTCTCAATCTCGTGCGGCGCAACTACGTCGAGCCGGTCGAGGAGAGCGAACTCGTGCACGGCGCCGTGCGCGGCATGCTCTCCGAGCTCGATCCGCACTCGAGCTTCCTCGATCCCGACGCGTACAAGGAAATGCAGGTCGACACCAAAGGCGAATTCCACGGCCTGGGTATCGAGATCAGCAAACGGAAGGATGGCTACGTCGAGGTCATCTCGCCGATCGAGGGCACGCCGGCGGCGCAGGCCGGAATCCGCGCGCGCGACCAGATCACCGCGATCTGTCCCACCGAGAAGCCGGCGGACTGGACCGAGCCGTGCCGCTCGAGCAAGAACATGACGCTCTTCGACGCCGTGAATCTGATGCGCGGCAAGAAGGGTTCGAAGATCACGATCGAGATCCTGCGCGAAGGCTTCGAGCGTCCCGAGCCGTTCGAGATCACCCGCGACGTGGTGAAGGTGGAGTCGGTTTCGGGAAAGATGCTGGAGCCCGGTTACGCCTACGTGCGGCTGCGCGCCTTCCAGGAGCACACCGACGAAGATCTGGAGGAGACGCTCGCGCGCCTGCATGGCAAGCAGAACGAGCCCTTTCAAGGCCTGGTGCTCGACATGCGCGACAATCCGGGTGGCCTGCTCGACCAGGCCGTGAAGGTCGCGGACAGCTGGCTCAAGGACGGGCTGGTCGTCTACACGAAGGGTCGCGAGGAGAGCCAGCGTCAGGAGTTTCGTGCGCATGAAGACGGCACGGAGCCCAGCTATCCGATCGTGGTGTTGGTGAACGAGGGCACGGCGAGCGCTTCCGAGATCGTCGCCGGCGCGCTCCAGGATCACGGCCGCGCGCTCGTGATCGGCGCCAAGACCTTCGGCAAGGGATCCGTGCAAACCGTCTATCCGCTGGAGGGGGGCGCGGGGCTGCGCCTGACCACGGCGCTCTATTACACGCCGGCGGGTCGCTCGATCCAGGAGGTCGGGATCACGCCCGACATTCCCGTGCAGCCGGTCGTCGTCGCCGCTGCGGATGAGTCGTCGCCGTCACGGATCCGCGAGCAGGATCTCGAAGGCCATTTCACGCAGCAGGACGCCGCCCCGAAGACTTCGTCGAAGACGTCGAAGTCGCTGTTGCCCGAGCAGCAGCTGGCGGGCGAGGGCGATGTCCCGCTGGCGCGCGCCGTCGAGGTGTTGAAGAGCTGGACGTACTTCGAGCGCCTCAAGCGCGCCCCCGAAGCCCCCGTCCACGCGCGCGCCGCAGAGGACCAGCCCTGAGCCAGCGCGCTCGCGGCGAAGCGCAGCCGGGCGGTCTCGGCGCTGCTCGCGGCGAGCGTGCGGAAAGCCCCGCTCCTCCTCCGCATATCTACGGCGTGGGGGATCTGCTCGCCGGCGTGCGCGCGCTGCTCGAGGAGCGCGTGGGTCGGATCTGGGTGGCGGGCGAGATCAGCAATCTGCACCGCGCCGGCTCCGGGCATGTCTACTTCACGTTGAAGGACGAGCGCGGCCAGGTGCGCGCGGCGCTGTTCCGCAGCGCATCGCGCCGGCTCGCGTTCGAGCCCGAAAATGGGCTCGAAGTGATCGTCTACGCCGATGTAACCATCTACGAGGCGCGCGGCGATCTGCAACTCATCGTGCGGGAGATCGAGCCGCGGGGGGTGGGCGCACTTCAGCTGGCGTTCGAGCAGCTGCGCCGGCGGCTCGAGGCCGAGGGCTTGTTCGATGCCGCACGCAAGCGGGGTTTGCCGCGGCTTCCCACGTGTCTGGGGGTCGTCGCATCAGCGACGAGCGCAGCGCTACGCGACGTGCTCCAGATTGCCGCGCGGCGCTTCCCGGCAGCGCGAATCCTGATCTCGCCGACGCGCGTGCAGGGGGAAGGCGCGGAACTCGAGATCGCCGCCGCGCTGGATGCGCTCGCCGGGCAGGAGGGCATCGACGCCGTGCTGTTGGTGCGCGGCGGCGGCTCGCTCGAGGATTTGCAGGCGTTCAATAGCGAGGCCGTCGCACGTGCGATCGTGCGTTCGCGGGTGCCGGTCGTGACCGGCGTCGGGCACGAGGTCGACGTGACGATCGCGGATCTCGCGGCCGATTTGCGCGCACCCACGCCCTCTGCGGCCGCCGAGCTGGCGCTGCCGGATCGCGCGGTGTTGTGGGCGTTGCTGGTGCGGGATTTTCAGCGCGCGCGGCGGGCGCTTGCGGCCCTCACCGACGAGGCTGCGGCGCTGCTCGCGCGCGAGCGTGATGCGCTGCGCACGCTCGCGCCCACCGCTCGCCTGCTTGCGCGGCGCGAGCGGCTCACGGCGGGGGCGCACTCCCTGGCGCGCGCAGCGCAGGCGCGGCTCGAGCGCGCACGCGCAGGCGTCGCCGAGCTGGCGGGCCGGCTGGAATCGCTGTCTCCGCTGGCCGTGCTCGCGCGAGGCTACGCGATCGTGCGTCGCGCGAGCGACGGCGCGATCGTGCGCGGCGTGGGCGACGTCGCGCCAGGCGACCGCGTCTCGCTGCGCGTCGCCGAGGCCGAGCTGCTGGCCGCCGTGGAAGGGGTGCGCGGGCTCTCCCAGGTCTGAGGGGCTCGCTGCCCGAGGGCTTTCGCACGCGTTTCGTTGACGCTCCCCAGTGCCGCCGGTAGCATGGCGCGCTGCATGGCCGCCCGTCGCAGGTCCGAATCCACTCCGGCCGAGGCGGCTGCCGAATCCTCCGATGGGCCCTCCTTCGAGGCCGCGCTCGAACAGCTCGAGGCGATCGTCGACCGGCTCGAACAGGGTGATCTCGCGCTCGAGGACGCGTTGCGCGCCTTTGAGGCCGGGGTCGGGCTCACGCGCCGCTGTGCGAAGCAGCTCACGGATGCGGAGCGGCGCATTGAAGTGCTGGTGCGAGAAGGCGAAAGCTGGGTGGCGCGGCCGTTCGAGGAGCCCGAGGAGGCGGAGTAGTGGATCTGCGGGCCTATCTGCTCGAGCGCCTGCCCCTGGTCGAGCGCGCGCTCGATGCCGCGCTGCCGCCGGCCTCGACCGAGCCCGCGGTGCTGCATGCCGCCATGCGCCACCTGCTGTTTCCGGGTGGCAAGCGCCTGCGCCCTGCGCTCGCGCTCGCCGCCGCCGAAGCGGTGGGCTCCCCGCCCGAGCGTGCCTTGCCAGTAGCCGTCGCGGTGGAACTCGTGCACGCCTATTCGCTGATCCACGACGACCTGCCGTGCATGGACGATGACGCCACGCGGCGCGGGCGCCCCACGGTGCACGTCGCCTACGGCGAGGCGACGGCCGTGTTGGCGGGCGACGCGCTGCTCGCCGCTGCCTTCGTGGTGCTCACGGCGGCAGAATCCGAACACCCGGCTCCCAGGCTGCTCGCAGCCGCGCGCGATCTCGCCGAGGCCGCCGGCTCACTGCGACTCGTCGGGGGGCAGATCGATGATCTGCGACTCGAGGCCAAGGATCTCGACGCCGCGCGCATCGAATCCGTGCACGCGCGAAAATCGGCGGCGCTGATCGCCGCGGCGATCGTCGGCGGAGCGCGGCTCGGCGGGGGCGACGCCGGCGATCTGGTGCGCCTGCGCCGCTTCGGCGAATTGCTCGGTCTCGGTTTCCAGATCGCAGACGATCTGCTCGACGCCGATCGCAGCGAGGCCTGCTCGCTGGTGCGGGTGCTGGGGGTGCCGGGTGCGCGCGCCCGCGCCGAGGCGCTGCTCGCTGAAGCGCTCGCTGAGCTCGATGCAATGGGAGAGCGCGCCGAACCCCTGCGCGAGCTCGCCCGGCATGCGGTGCGGAGGAGCGAGTGAGCCCGGAAAAGCTGCTGCCGCAGATCCACTCGCCCGAAGATCTGCGCAAGCTTCCGCGGGAGCAGGTGCGGCTGGTCGCTGAAGAGCTGCGAGCGGAGATCGTCGACCGGGTCTCGCGCACCGGCGGGCATCTCGCTTCGAGCCTCGGAGCCGTCGAGCTGATCACGGCGCTCCACTACGTCTTCGATACGCCGCGCGATCGTCTGGTGCTCGACGTCGGCCACCAGGGCTATCCGCACAAGATGCTGACGGGGCGGCGCGAAGAATTCGATCACATCGGCCAGGCGGATGGCATCTCCAAGTTTCTGCGCCGCGCCGAGTCACCGTACGACAGCTTCGGCGCCGGTCACGCCGGAACCTCGATCTCGGCGGCGCTCGGGATGGCGCGCGCGATGCAACACCAGGGCCGACCGCATCGGGCGATTGCGTTGATCGGCGACGGCGGGATGACGGCCGGAATGGCCTTCGAGGCGCTGAACCACGCCGGGCACGTGCGCCAGAATAACCTGGTCGTCGTGCTCAACGACAACGAGATGTCGATCTCGCCCAACGTCGGTGCGCTGTCGTCCTACCTGTCGCGAAAACTCTCGGCGCCGATGGTGCGGCGAATGAAGGGCCTGGCGAAGGATTTCCTCGGCTCCCTGCCGGGCGACATGCTGCATTGGGCGCAAAAGGCGGAGGAATCGCTCAAGGTCTTCTTCTCGCCAGGCCTGCTCTTCGAGGCGCTCTCCTTCCGTTATGTCGGACCCATCCAGGGCCATCGCATCGACGTGTTGCTCGAAACTTTCACGAACGTGAAGCAGATGCTCGCGAACGGCGACGGCCCGATTCTCGTGCACGCCATCACCTCGAAGGGCTATGGCTACGAGCCGGCGCAGCAGGACCCCTTCCGCTACCACGGCGTGGGCGCGTTCGAGGTTTCGTCCGGGCGCTTCCGGCCTTCGAAGCCGGGCCCTCCGAAGTATCAGAACGTCTTTGCCGACACGCTGATCCGGCTTGCGCGCGAGGATGATCGGATCGTGGCGATCACCGCGGCGATGGCGGACGGCACCGGCCTCGATCGCTTCAAGCAGGTTTTTCCCGAACGCTTCTACGACGTGGGGATCGCGGAGCAGCACGCCGTTACCTTTGCCGCGGGACTCGCCGCCGAGGGCATGAAGCCGGTGCCTGCGATCTATTCCACCTTCCTCCAGCGCGCGTACGACCAGGTCGTGCACGACGTGTGTCTCCAGAACCTCGACGTGACCTTCGCCCTCGACCGCGCCGGGCTCGTCGGTGCCGACGGCGCGACGCACCAGGGCGCCTACGACTTCGCCTACCTGCGCACGCTGCCGAATCTGGTTCTGATGGCGCCGAAGGACGAGAACGAGCTTCAGCACATGCTGCGCACGGCCATCGAGCATCCCGGGCCTGCCGCCATTCGCTTCCCGCGTGGAGAGGGCTTCGGTGTGCCGCTCGAGCCCGACTTGAAGGCGCTGCCGATCGGCGAAGCGGAGCTGCTGCGCGACGGTAGTGATGCGGTGATCGTCGCGATCGGTGCGATGGTTCACCCGGCGCTCGAAGCCGCTGTCGAGCTCGCGTCCCAAGGTCTCTCGGTGGCCGTGTTGAACGCGCGCTTCGTGAAGCCGCTCGACGCGCCGCGCATCTTGGCGCTCGCAAAGCGCTGCCGCGCACTCGTCACCGTCGAGGAGCACAGCGGCATGGGCGGTTTCGGCGGAGCGGTGCTGGAAGCGCTGGCCGCGGGCGGCGCGGTGCTGCCGGTGCGCTGTCTCGCGTTGCCCGATCGCCTGATCGAGCACGGAGATTCCAACCAGCAGAAGGCCGCGTTCGGGCTCGATCCCGAAGGGATCGCGAACGCGGTGCGAAGCCTGCTCGCCAGTTGCTGAAGAGCCAGCGCCTCGACGAGCGGCTGGTCGTCGAGGGACTCGCACCGACGCGGAGCCAGGCCGAGTCGTTGATCCGCGCCGGCAAGGTCCTCGTCGACGACACGCCCGTGGACAAGCCCGGGACGCGCGTGCGCGCGCAATCCCATATCCGCCTGCGCGGTGAGACACCCCGTTTTGTATCGCGCGGCGGCGAGAAGCTCGCCGGCGCGCTCGCCGACCTCGCAGTCGACCCGACGGGCAAACGCTGCCTCGACGTCGGGGCCTCGACCGGCGGTTTCACCGACTGCCTGCTCGCGGCGGGCGCGATCCGCGTCGTCGCCGTCGACGTCGGTTACGGCCAGCTTGCACCAAAGCTGCGCGATGATCCGCGCGTCGTCGTGATCGAGCGCTGCAACGCGCGCGGGCTCGAGCCGGGCGACGTGCCCGCGCCGATCGAGCTGGTGAGCGTCGATGTCTCGTTCATCTCCGTGCGCGTGCTGCTGCCGGTGTTGGCCCGTCTCGCGCCCGAAGCCGATTGGCTGGTGCTCGTGAAGCCGCAGTTCGAGGTCGGCAAGGGGCGCGTGGGCAAAGGGGGCGTCGTGCGCGACGAAGGGTTGCGGGCGCAGGCGGTCCGCGACGTCCGCGAAGCGGCGGAGGCGCTCGGGCTCGAGGTGCTCGGCGAGGCGGAGAGCCGCCTGGCGGGCCCCAAGGGAAATCGTGAGGTCTTTCTTCACCTTCGCCGGCGGACTGCGCCCGACGTTGCGTCCCCGCAGGGGCTCGGTTGACTCGCGGGGCGTCGCTCCTATCCTATGTCTGTTCTTCCGAGAGGTTTCCATGGCCGTTATCGAAGTGACTTCGCCCGCCGCCGAGCGCATCCGTGACCTCCTCGACAAGGAGGGCAAGCTGGATTCCCACGGGCTGCGCCTCAAGGTGATCGGCGGAGGTTGCTCGGGCCTGCGCTACGAGCTGGCTTTCGACGACCGCGTGAGCGAACACGACACGGAGCTCGAGGTGGGCGGTATCCGGGTGCTCGTGGACGAGAAGAGCGCCCTCTATCTGGTGGGCACGACCCTGGATTTCGTCGACACCCTCCAGGAGTCGGGCTTCAAGATGGTCAACCCCAACGCGAAGACCACCTGCGGCTGCGGGGAATCTTTCGGGGCGTGAGCGAGCGCCGCGCGAGCGGCGTGCGCGCCGAGTCGCAGACGAGCGAAGTCCACGAAAGCCGGGACCGGTGGCTCTCCAGTTCCCGATCTACCTCGATCACCACGCAACCACGCCGGTCGACCCGCGCGTGCTCGCAGCGATGCTGCCGTACTTTGCCGAGGATTTCGGCAACCCTTCGAGTCAGACGCACGCGTTCGGCTGGCGCGCCGAAGCGGCGGTCGAGGACGCGCGCGAGCGGATCGCGAACGCGATCGGCGCCGCGGATCCGCGCGAGATCGTCTTCACGAGCGGTACCACCGAGAGCGATAACCTGGCGCTGAAGGGCGTCCTGCGCGCAGGCCGACGCCGCGGCGATCACCTGATCACCGTCGAGACCGAGCATCCCGCCGTGCTCGATGTCTGTCGTGCGCTCGAGGTGGAAGGCTTTCAAGTGACGCGATTACGTGTCGATGCGGACGGTCTCGTCGACCCGGACGAAGTAGCCGCCGCGCTGACCGATCGCACGCTGCTCGTCTCGGTGATGGCGGCAAACAGCGAGATCGGCGTGCTCCAACCGCTCGCCGCGATCGGACGCATCTGCCGGGCGCGCGGTGTGATGCTGCACAGCGACGCCGCGCAGGCCGTCGGAAAACTGCCGCTCGACGTGCAGGCGCTCGGCGTCGATCTGCTCTCGTTCTGTGCCCACAAGCTTTACGGGCCGAAGGGCGTGGGTGCACTCTACGTGCGCCGTCAGCAGCCCCGCCTGCCACTCGAGCCCCTGCTGCACGGCGGCGGACAGGAGCTCGGCCGACGGCCCGGCACCCTGCCGGTGCCGCTGATCGTGGGCTTCGCAAACGCGCTGGAGCTGTGCCTCGCAGAGCTTCCGGCCGAGAGCCAGCGGCTTGCGGGCCTGCGCGACGTGTTGTGGACGCGGCTCGAGCGCGAGCTGCCGGAGATCCGGCGCAACGGCCACGCCTCGCTGCGACTGCCGGGCAACCTGAACGTCAGCTTTGCCGGTATCGAAGCCGACGCGCTGATCGTGGCCTTGAGCGAAGTCGCGCTCTCTACCGGCTCGGCCTGCGCATCGGGAAGCGGCGAGACCAGCCACGTGCTGCGCGCGCTCGGCCTACCGGATGCGCTGGCCCGCTCGGCCGTGCGCTTTGGAATCGGCCGCCGAAATAGCGCCGAGGAGCTGGCCTGGGTGGCGGACAGGGTGATCGTCCTGGTGCGCGAACTGCGCGAGAAGCGCGCGCGTCCGGGTGCGGCAAAGCACCGGTCGGCCTCGAATTCCTGAGCGCCCGGCCCGGGAGGTCGCGCTACCCTCCGCGGCGATCCAACCGATCTGTCGCAAGGAGGCCGCCTTGTCCGAGAGCAAGAGTACGAACGTCACGTGGCATCACGGCCAGGTGACACGCGCGGAACGCGAGAAGCTGCTCGGGCAGCGCGGTGTGACCATCTGGCTCACGGGACTCTCCGGATCGGGGAAGTCGACGCTCGCGGTCGCGGCTGAACGCGCACTGGTTTCGCGCGGGAGGCTCGCCTACGTGCTCGACGGCGACAACATCCGGCATGGACTCAACAAGAATCTGGGATTCGGGCCCGCGGACCGCACGGAGAACATCCGGCGCATCGGCGAGGTGGCGAAGCTGTTCGGCGACGCCGGCCTGATCGTCTTCACCTCGTTCATCTCGCCCTATCGGGCCGATCGCGACGCCGTGCGTGCGCTGATGCCGGCGGGCCAGTTCATCGAGGTCTTCGTGGACGCGAGTGTCGAGACCTGTGAAGGACGCGACGTGAAGGGCCTCTACCGCAAGGCGCGCGCGGGGGAGATCCCGGAGTTCACCGGCATCTCCGCGCCCTACGAGGCGCCGCTTCACCCGGAATTGCTGCTCGATACGAACCGGCAATCGGTCGATGAGAGCGTGGAAGCCATCCTGCGTTACCTCGAGGACAAGGGGCACCTCGGCACGTGAGCAACCGGCGTCTGCACTTCGCGCGGTGGTGCGCGCTCGGCGCGCTGGGCCTTCTCGGCTGTGCCGGGTTCGGCCTGCAGCCGAGCGACCGCGCTGCGAACGATCAGGAGATCCGCCCGGACGCGCCGCCCGAGTACGACCTGCTCGTCGCCCAGCAGCACATGCTCGACGGCGAGGGCCCCGAGGCGCTGGCTGCCTATCAGCGCGCGGTTGCCAAGGATGAGACCTCCGCCTTCCTGCACCGGCGCGTGGCCGCAGTGCTCGCGCAGCAGAGTCGACTCGACGAGGCGACGCAACACGCGCGCCGCGCGCTCGAACTCGAGCCGGCCGATACCGAGACCCGGCTGTTTCTCGGGCAGCTGTATCGGCTGGGCCACGATCTGCCGGCCGCCGAAGCCACGTTGCGCACGGAAAACGGCGAGCCGATCGATTCCGACGCCGCCTTTCTCCTCTTCCAGATTTACCTCGAGGCCGACCAGCTCGACGCTGCGATGAAGGCGGCACAGTGGCTCGTGGTGCACGAGCCCAGCGAGTTGCGCGGACGCTTTGCGCTGGCCAACGCCTTGCAGCGCCAGGGCAAGGTGCTCGAGTCCGAGCGGACGCTGCGCGACGCACTCCAGCTGGACCCCGGCAATCTGCGGGTGTACGGGGCGCTGGCGCGTTCGATGCGCGAGCGCGGCGACCGCGCAGGCGAAATCGGGATCTATCGCGAGGTGCTCGACCTCGATCCGGATCACCTTCCGACGCTGATCGCGCTCGGCGAGACCCAGATGGACGGCAACGATCTCGAAGGCGCGATCGTCACCTTCAGCGAAATCGAGCGTCGCTTTCCGGAAGACATGCGTTCGGTCGTGCGGCTGGGCTTCCTCCAGTACGAAGCGCGCGATTTCGCCGGCGCGTCGGCCCGCTTCGAGCGCGCGATTGCGGCGGATCCGCAGGAGTTCGAGTACGCCTTCTTCCTCGGTGTCGCGCGGCGCCGGATGGGCGCTTCGGACGCCGCGATCGAGGCCTTCCGGAGCATTCCGCCCGCACACACCCACTATTCCGAGGCGCGCACCCAGGTCGCGTCGATTCTCGAGCGCCGCGGCGATTATGCCGGGGCGCTGGCCGAGGTCGAGCTCGCGGCGGCGATCGCTCCGGCGCGCCCGCTCGACTTCTACAAGGCCACGCTGCGCGCGAAGCTCGGCGATTTCGAAGGCGCGGTGGCGGATCTGAAGCGCCTGCTCGCCGAGCAGCCGGACGACGACGAGCTGCTCTACAACATCGGCTTGCTGTACGGCGAAGCGAAGCGCACGGACGAAGCCCTGCGCTACATGCAGCTCGCGCTCGAGCGCAACCCGGACAACGCGAGCGCGCTCAACTACATCGGCTACACGTGGACCGAGAAGGCGATCAATCTCGACGAAGCCGAACGCATGATCTCGCGCGCCGTCGAGCTTCGCCCCGACGACGGCTACATCGTCGACAGCCTCGGTTGGTTGCATTACGTGCGCGCCAAGGGGCTGGCGGCGCAGGGAAACTCGATCGAAGCGCAGAAGCATCTCGACGCGGCGCTCACGCATCTCGAGCGCGCCGACAAGCTCACGGGAGGCGATCCGGTCGTCTCCGAGCACCTCGGCGACACCTATCTGTTGCTCGATCGCAAGCGCCATGCCCTCGATCGCTTCGAGGAGGCGATCCGCCTCGAGCCGCGCGCTGGGGAGCAGCCCGATCTGATGCACAAGTTCGAGATCCTCAAGCGAGAATTGCGGTAGCGGTGAGCCGCGCGGCGCTCTTCGTCGCCCTGCTGCTCGCGGCGGCAGGCTGCCAGTCGGTGGCGCCGCAGCGCCCGCTCGCCAGCGACGATCCGAGGCCGTCGGCGCTGCTTCGGGCCTGGCAGGAGGGCGCCTCCGCCCGGCGCTCGTTGCGCGGAAGCGCCCGCCTGGCGGTCGACGGCGAGTCCCTGCACGTGCGTTCGAAGCAGATTCTCGTCGTCGAGCGCCCTTCACGGATGCGGATCGAAGTGCAAGGGTTGCTCTCCCAGACACTCGCCGTGCTGGTCACCGACGGGCCCCGCTACCAGCTGTTTCGCGCCGCCGACCGGTCGTTCGAAACCGGCGAGGTCCATCCCACCTTGCTGTGGCAGGTGGCGAACCTCGCGCTGACTCCGGAGGAGGCGATCGATCTGGTGCTCGGCGCGCCTCGGGCTGCCTTGTCGCTCGCTCCGCTGCGCGCCTTCGAAGCCGCCGACGGTGAAATCGTCGTGGATCTCGGCGCCGGCGCTGCGCGCGAACGTTTCCGCTTCGACGCGCAGGGCCATCTGCGCGCGGTCGAACGCCTCGCCGCTGCGGGCGAAATCGTCTGGTCGGCGCACTTCGACGCCTACGCTCCCGTCTCGGGCGTCGCGTTTGCGCACAGCATCCGGATCGAAGCCACCCAACCGGCGACGCGCGCACGACTCGATCTCTCGGGCGTTGAGCTGAACCCCAGCCTGCCGGCCGAGCTCTTCCATCTGCGGCCGCCCGCGGCGCATGGGGATTTCGATGCCGAGGGCGGATAGCGTGGCCCGCTTCGTGGCCGCAGCGCTGTGTCTGCTCGGGCTCGTCGCCTGCACCAACGACCCCTATCCGGACTCCGCGGAGCGGGCGCGGATCCTGTATCAACCGCTTTCCGAACCGCCGCGGACTCTCGATCCGGCGGTGAGCTACAACGCCGCCGAGCATCTGATCACGGGAGTCGTGTACGCGACCCTGCTCGACTACCACTACCTCGCCCGGCCCTTTCGCTTGATCCCCGGGCTGGCGCGCGAGGTGCCGCAGGCGCGTTCGCTATCTCACGGTCGCGTCGCCTATCGCTTCCGATTGCGCGAGGGGGCGCTCTACCAGGACGATCCCGCTTTCGCGATCGACGATCCCAGTGCCAGGACACGCGAGGTCGTCGCGGCGGATGTCGCGTTTCAGTTGCTGCGCATCGCCGATCCTGCGGTGGCGAGTCCCGTCATCGCGACGTTCGCGAAGATCGACGGGTGGCAGGAGTTTTCGGAGCGCCTCACGGCGCTGCGCGAGGCGGATGCCGCGTTCGGAACACGGCGCATCCACGAGCAGTACGCGGCGGCGGGCGGGATCGCGGGGCTGAAGGTCGCCGGTCGTTACGAACTCGAGCTCATCCTCAGCGAGCCCTATCCCCAGCTGCTCTATTGGTTCACGATGCCCTTCACGGCGCCGGTGCCGTGGGAAGCGGTCGAGCACTGGGATGGCGAAGACGGGCGTGACTTCTTCAAGGATCATCCGGTCGGCGCCGGCCCCTTCCAGTTGACCGAGTTCGAGCGTCAGAGCCACATCACGCTCGATCGCAATCCGAACTACTTCGGCCTGCTGCATCCAGAGTGGCGCGCGCCGGCCGCCACCTATCCCGCGGAAGGGGAACCGGGAGACGAGGCCCTCGGACGGCTCGACCCCGCGTATGTGAATCAGGCGCTGCCCTTTCTCGAGCAGGTCCAATATCGCATCGAGAAAGAAGACATCCCCACCTTCAACAAGTTCGTCCAGGGTTACTACGATGCATCGGGAATCCTGCAGGAAAGCTTCGACAAGATGGTCCACGAAGGCGCGCTCTCCGAGGAGATGGCGAAGAGCGGGATGCAGCTCGAAAAGTCCGTCGATCCGAGCGTCTACTACATCGGCTTCAACATGGACGACCCGGTGGTGGGCCGCCCCGCCGGCGACCAGGGCCGCAAGCTCCGGCAGGCGATGAGCCTGGTGATCGATGCCAACGAGTACGCTCGTGTTTTCAGCAACGGGCGCGGCATCCCCGCACAATCTCCGCTGCCCCCGGGCATTTTCGGCTACGAAGCCGACTACGAGAACCCCTTCCGCCAGGTCGATCTCGCGTGGGCCAAGCGGCTGCTCGGGGAAGCCGGCTACGTCCGCGGAATCGACCCGGCGACCGGCAAGCCGCTGCGGCTGTCCTTCGATCTCGGCGACACGTCGACGCGCGGTCGCGTGCGCTTCCAATTCTTCGTGAACGCCTGGAACCGTCTCGGGCTCGACGTCGAGATCGCCGCGACCAGCTACAACCAGTTCCAGGAGAAGGTGCGCAAGAACGCCTACCAGATCTTCATGTGGGGCTGGATCGCGGATTATCCGGATCCCGAGAACTTCCTGTTTCTGCTATGGGGGCCGCTCGCGCAGTCGAAGAGCCATGGTCCCAACACCGCGAACTTCTCCGACCCGCATTACGACCGCCTGTTCCTGCGCATGAAGGTGGCGGAGAACGGTGAGAAGCGGCTCGCGATGATTCGCGAGATGCGTGCGCTCCTGGAACACGAGCGCCCCTGGATCGAACTCTTCCACCGCGAGAACTACACGCTGTTTCACGGTTGGGTTCGCAACGTGAAGCCCGCCGGGCTCTCGCTTCCGACGGCCCGTTACATCGACGTCGACCCCGGGCTGCGAAGCCAGCGGCGTACGGAGTGGAACGAACCGGTACGCTGGCCCGCCTATCTGCTGGCGGCGGCCGCGCTCGTCATCCTGGCGCCGGGTATCGTCACGTTCCTGCGCGAGAGGCAATGATGCTGGCGTATGTGTTTCGGCGGATCGGCTATGGCTTCGTGACGTTGATCGGCGTCCTGCTGCTGCTCTTCGTGCTCTTCTTCCTGTACGCGTCGCCCCACGAGATGGCGCGTCGTGCCGTGGGCGAAAAGGCGCCGCCCGAAGTGCTCGAACAGTGGATCGTGAACCACGGCTACGACAAGCCGAAGGTCTGGAACCCCGAGGATCCGTTCGACACCCTGTTGGCCGAACATTTCCGGCGCACGCTCACCTTCGATTTCGGTCGCAGCGACGCCGATGGGACGCCGATCCTCCAGCGGCTGCGCGAGGGAAGCGGTCCGAGTCTCGCGCTCGCGATTCCATCGTTCGTGCTCGGGCTCGGCTTCTCGGTCGTGCTCGGTCTGTTCGTCGCCTATTTCCGCGAGACGTACATCGACCGCATGGGAGTGGTGCTGTGCGTGCTCGCGATGAGCGTTTCGACACTGCTCTACATCATCGGGGGGCAGTTCCTGATCGGAAAGCTCCTGCGCTGGTTCCCGATTTCGGGCTTCGACCCGTCGCCGTCGGTGATCGTGCGCTTCCTGATGCTGCCGCTGCTCGTGAGCCTCGCGGATGGCATCGGCGGCAGCGTGCGCTTCTACCGCACGGTCTTCATCGAGGAGGGCGGCCGCGATTACGTGCGGACGGCGCGCGCGAAGGGTTGCGGCGACCTGCGCGTCATGACCCACCACGTGTTGCGCAACGCGCTGATTCCGATCCTCACACGCGTGGTGGTCGCGATCCCGTTCCTCTTCACCGGCTCGCTGCTGCTCGAATCCTTCTTCGGGATTCCCGGCCTCGGCTCGCTGACGGTCGACGCGATTCACGGCAACGATTTCTCCACGCTGCGGGCGATGGTCTTCATCGGGTCTCTGCTCTTCATCGGCGCACAGATCGCCACCGACGTGAGCTACACGTTGGTCGATCCGCGCGTGCGGCTCGAGTAGCGGCGCATGGAGGCGCACGTCTTTTCGAACCTCGTCGTCGCAGGTGTCCTCGCGATCGTCCTGGCGATCGTCCTGGCGATCGCGATCGGCGTGCGACGCAGCGATCTCTGGCGGGCGTCGCTGGTCGAGCTGACGCGGCGCCGGCCCATCGCCCTGCTCGTGGTGGCGAGCTACGTGGCGATCGCGCTGCTCGATTCCGTGTCGTGGGTGGGGGGCGGCGCGATTGGTTCCGAAGGGAACATGCTTCAGCAGCATCAGCCCCGTTCGCTCATCGACCGGGCGTTTCCGGCCGACTTCGACGAAAAGAGCTATTCGGCGCCCCTCGCGTCGGTCGAATTCTATGGCGGCGATCCGCTCAGCCATCCCGGCCGACATCTGCTCGGAACCGACATCCTGGGTCGCGACGTGCTGCACCTCACGCTCGATGGAACGCGCATCGCGCTGCTCGTGGGCGGCTTCACCAGCCTGATCGTGATCCCGCTCGCGCTGCTCGTCGGGATGAGCGCCGGCTACTTCGGGCGCTGGATCGACGACGTCGCGTTTTTCGTGATGTCCACGCTCACGTCGATTCCCTATCTGTTGCTCCTGATCGCGCTGATCATGGCGATGGGGCGGGGACCCGTGCAGGTCTGCGTCGCGATGGGGGTGACGAGCTGGGTGGGCTTCTGCCGGATCGTGCGCGGCGAGACCTTCAAGCTTCGCGAACTCGATTACGTGCAGGCGGCGCGCGCCCTCGGCGTCTCGCACTTCGGGTTGATCTGGCGTCACATTCTCCCGAACCTGATGCACCTGGTCGTGATCACGTTCGTGTTGACGTTTTCGGGCCTCGTGCTTTCCGAGGCGATCCTCTCGTATCTGGGGATCGGGATCGACGGCAGCTGGGGGCAGATGATCGATCAGGCGCGCGACGAGCTGGCGCGGGATCCGATCATCTGGTGGAACCTGGCGGCGGCTTCGACGGCGCTGTTCGGGCTGATCCTGGCCGTCAACTTCGTCGGCGATGCCGTGCGAGACGTGCTCGACCCCCGCACGCTTCGGGAGCGGCAGTGAGCGAACCCGCTCTGTCGGTACACGATCTCGTGACTTCCTTCCCGGCATCGCGAGGCCGGGCGGCGGCGGTCGACGGTGTGAGCTTCGACGTCGCACAGGGCGAAGTTCTCGCGCTGGTCGGCGAGTCGGGCTGCGGCAAGTCCGTGACCGCTCTATCCCTCTTGCGTCTGGTGCCGAAGCCGGGGCGGATCGATTCCGGGAGCATCCGCATCGGAGACCGCGACGTGCTGTCGCTGCGGGTTTCCGAGCTGCGCCGTGTGCGCGGTCGGGAAGCGGCGATGATCTTCCAGGAGCCGATGACGAGCCTTTCGCCGGTGTTGACGGTGGGCGCACAGGTGGTCGAGGCGCTGCGGCTGCACGAAAGGATTTCCCGCGCGCAGGCGCGGCGGCGCACGCTGGAGCTGTTCGATCAGGTGCGGATTCCGGATCCGGATGTTCGCTTCGACGGCTACCCGCACCAGCTCTCCGGCGGGCTCAAGCAGCGCGTCATGATCGCGATGGCGCTCGCGATGCGGCCGAAGCTGCTGATCGCCGACGAGCCGACGACCGCGCTCGACGTCACGATCCAGGCGCAAATCCTCGAGCTGATGCGCGATCTCCAGCGCGATCTCGGCACGGCGATCCTGCTGATCACGCACGATCTCGGCGTGGTGAACGAGCTCGCCGATCGGATCGCGGTGATGTATGCCGGCCGCCTCGTCGAAGAGGGCACCCGCGAGCAGGTTCTCGGCGGCGCGCGGCATCCCTACACGCGCGGGCTGCTACGCGCGGTGCCGTCGCTCGGGCGTCGCGGCGAGCGGCTCGCCGAGATTCCGGGCGTGGTGCCGACGCCGCAGAACCGGCCCGCGGGTTGCCGCTTCTCGACGCGCTGCGCGAGCGTGTTGCCGCGCTGTGCGACGGAGTCGCCCGCTGACACACTGCTCGCGCCGGGCCACGTTGCGCGTTGCCACGTCGTCGCGCAGGAGCAACGGCCGTGAGCGCCGCTTCACCGCTCTTGCGCGCCGAAGGGCTGCGCGTCTGGTTTCCGATCCGCAGCGGGCTGCTCCAACGGCCGGTGGGCTGGGTGCGCGCGGTCGACGGGGTCGATCTCGAGATTCCCGTTGGGCGCACGCTCGCGCTGGTCGGCGAGTCTGGCTGTGGAAAGTCGACGATCGGGCGCGCGCTGCTGCGGCTGGTCGAGCCGCAGGCCGGAAAGCTCTGGTTCGATGGCGTCGATCTGCTGCGCCTCGACGCGCGAGCGTTGCACCCCTACCGGCGCGCGATGCAGATCGTGTTTCAGGATCCGCTGGCTTCGCTCGATCCGCGCATGCGCGTGCGCGACGCGATCGCGGAGGGCATGCAGAGCTTCGGGATCGGGGCCGACGAGGGCGAACGCACGGAACGCGTCGCGGCCCTGCTCGCGCGCGTGCACCTCGAGCCGGCGCAGATGTGGCGTTATCCGCACGAGTTCTCGGGTGGCCAGCGCCAGCGCATCTGCCTCGCGCGCGCGCTCGCCGTCGAACCGCGCCTGCTGATCTGCGATGAAGCGACTTCGGCGCTCGATGTGTCGATCCAGGCACAGATCCTGAATCTGTTGCGCGATCTGCAAGCCGAACTCGGGCTCACCTATCTCTTCATCACGCACGATCTCGGTGTGGTGCGTTACCTCGCCGACCGGGTGGCGGTGATGTATCTCGGCCAGATCGTCGAGGAGGGCGAGACCGAGCGCATCTTCGACACGCCCCTGCACCCCTACACGCGGGGCCTGCTCGCCGCCGTGCCCTCGGTGGATCCGAATCGTCGCGGCGTGCGCGCGCGCGTGCACGGCGACGTGCCATCGCCGGCGAATCCGCCCTCGGGCTGCCGCTTCCATCCGCGCTGTGCCGAGGTCCTCGCGCGCTGTCCGCGCGAGGAGCCACCGATGGTCGCGTTGCGCGACGGCGCCAGTCGCTGCTTCCTGGCGGCCCCGGGGGCACCCGCGGCCGAGCCGGGCTGAGGGCAAGACCGGCGCGGACAGCGCGCGGCAGAGGCGCGCCGAAGTGCACGATTGCAGCGGGGAAAAGTCGCGGCTCCGGAACATGCGCGATTGCCGGCGCATTCTTCGCGGCGGATCCGACGCTTTACGGATCGCCGAATCTGCTATTCTGCCGCAGCTTTAGACTGGGAGAGGCCGTCGGCATGGGCCGTTTCCGCGTGGTGGGTGGGCTGATCCGAGAGTTCGTTCTCTTCCTGAAGGAGGATCGAACCTGGTGGCTCGCTCCGATTCTCGTCGCCCTGCTCGGACTGAGCGCTTTCATCATCTTCGCGCAGGGCTCGGCGCTGGCGCCCTTCATCTACGCGCTGTTCTGAAGAGGAATTGCCCAGCATGAGTGCCTCGCCCGGGCCTGGGCAGCTGGCGACGCCCGGCGCCGAGTCCGGGCGCCCCGGCGTGCTCGTCGCCGTCAACGAATTCTACGAAGCGAATCCCTTCCCGGGTTTCGATCCAGGGAAATACGAAACGCGCCAGGATCTGGTCACGCGCGCCAGCTGGTATGCGCGCCGGGTCGACGCCGAGATCCCTTTTTCGGCGTCGGTGATCGACGTCGGATGTGGCACCGGGCAGCTCGCCTGCTTCCTGGCGCTCAAGGGCCGCCGCGTGCTCGGTGTCGACTATTCCCAGCGTTCCCTGCGTCTCGCCGAGGAGCTGAAGCGGCGGCTGGCGCTGCGTCACGTCGACTTCCGGCGCGAGAACATCCTCGCGTGGGAGCTCCCGGCGGAATCGTTCGACTACGTCTTCTGCAACGGCGTGTTGCACCACACGAGCGATCCCTACGGTGGCTTCCAGAACCTGGTGAAGATCGCGAAGCCGGGAGGCCTGATCATCGTGGGCCTGTACAACCGTTATGGGCGTTTGATGCTGGGCCTGCGTCGTCACGTCGTGCGGCTGCTCTCGCTCGTCGATCCTCGCGCCAAGGATCGAGCCATCGAGAAGCAGCTCGTCGAACTCGACGCCGACGAGGAGAAGCGCAGGACCTGGTTCGCCGATCAGTACGAACATCCGCACGAATCGACCCACACGGTGGACGAGGTGCTCGGCTGGTTCCGCGACAACGGGCTCGAGTACGTCTCTTCGTTTCCGAAGATCGAGATGCTCGGCTCGATGCCGAAGCGGATCTTCCGGACGCGCCAGGTGGCCGGTTGGCGTCGGGGCCGCGTGGCCCACCTGCTGGTGCAGCTGAGCTGGATCCTCACGCAGAACGCGGGCGGCGGATATTTCGTGCTCGTGGGCCGCAAGACGTCATGAACATCCTCGGGATTTCGAGCTTCTATCACGACGCCGCGGCGTGCTTGATCCGCGACGGGGTCGTGGTGGCAGCGGCGTCGGAGGAACGCTTCACACGCAAGAAGCACGACGAGAGCTTTCCGCGCCACGCCATCGAGTACTGCCTCAGCGAAGGCAGGCTGCTGGTCGATGATCTGGATTGCGTCGGCTTCTACGAAAAACCCTTCGTCAAGTTCAAGCGCATCCTGTTCACCCAGATCGCGACGTTTCCGCGCTCGTACCCGTCGTTCCTGCGCGCGATTCCCTCGTGGCTGCACCAGAAGCTCGCGATTCCGGCGTTGATCTCCGAAGAACTCCAGTACGACGGGCCCGTCTACATGATCGAGCACCACCTGTCGCATGCGGCGAGCGCCTTCCTGGTTTCGCCCTTCCGGGAGGCCGCGTTGCTCACGGTGGACGGGGTGGGCGAGTGGTCGACGGCGACCTACGGGCGCGGCAAGGACGCCGACATCGATCTCTTCCAGGAGATCCGTTTCCCGCATTCGCTCGGGCTCCTCTACACCGCGGTGACGTCGTATCTGGGCTTCAAGGTGAACAGCGCCGAGTACAAGGTGATGGGCTTGGCGCCCTACGGGACGCCCCGCTACGAGCGCGAGGTGCGCGAGCTGATCGACATCGCCGAAGACGGCAGCTTCCGGCTCGACATGAGCTACTTCGCGTATCACTACGGTCTGCGCATGACGAACAGCCGCTTCCATCGCCTCTTCGGCGGCGAGCCGCGCGAGCCCGAGGCGCCGCTCGACCAGCGCCACAAGGACATAGCGGCGAGCGTGCAGAAGGTGACCGAGGACGTGATGCTCAAGATGGCGCAGCACCTGCATCGCGAGACCGGCCTGCCGAACCTGTGCCTGGCGGGCGGCGTGGCGCTCAACTGCGTCGCCAACGGACGCATCCTGCGCGAGGGACCGTTCGACGAGATTTTCGTCCAGCCCGCGGCGGGCGATGCGGGCGGCGCGCTGGGCGTTGCTGCCTATCTCCAGCATCACGTCTTCGGGCTACCGCGCGGGTACGTGATGCGCAGCGCCTTTCTGGGACCCGCCTACGAGAGCGATGAAATCCGCGCCTTTCTCGAGGTGAAGGGCGCCGTGTTCGAGGAAATGGATCGGGAAGCGCTGCTGGCCTCCACGGCGGCGGCAATCGCCGACCAGGAGGTGGTCGGGTGGTTTCAGGGGAGGATGGAGTTCGGGCCGCGCGCGCTCGGATCGCGCAGCATCCTCGCGGATGCCCGGAATCCGGAAAATCAGGATCGCGTCAATCTGAAGATCAAGTTCCGCGAGAGCTTCCGCCCCTTCGCACCGGCGGTGCTGGCCGAGCGCGCGAACGATTTCTTCGAGCTGGATCGCGAGAGTCCCTTCATGATGTTCGTCGCCCAGACCCGCGACGGCCGCACGAAGCTTCCGGCCACCACCCACGTCGACGGTTCGGCGCGGGTGCAGACGGTGGATCACGCGACGAATCCCCTGTTCCACGATCTGTTGCGCACGTTCGGCGCGGCGACGGGGACGCCCGTGTTGATCAACACGTCCTTCAACGTGCGAGGTGAACCGATCGTGTGTACACCAGCGGACGCACTCACCTGCTTTCTCACCACCGGCATGGACCGGCTGGTGATCGACCGCTTCGTGCTGCGAAAATCCGACCAGACGCGGGTTGCGCCGGCTGCGAGCCTGCCCCCGACGTTCGCAGAGGATTAGCGGGATGGCGCGCTCATCGGGAATCAAGTCGTCTTGGATGCGCTTCGTTCACGTCCTCGGCCAGGTCCAGACGACCCTGATCCTGAGCCTGATCTACCTGCTGATCCTGGGGCCGATGGCGCTCTTGCTGCGTGGGGTCGGCCGCGGCGATCTGCTCGGCTTGCGTTTGAAGCAGGCGCAGAGTTTCGCCCGCCCCAAGCAGATGATCGCGACGGATGTGGAGCGCTGCACGCGTCAGTTCTGAGGTTTCATGGCGCGAATCAGCACCGGCAGGAGGCTCCTCTTCGGGAGCATTCCGCTGTTGGCCCTCGTCGGCCTCACCGAGATCTGCGTGCGGATCACGCAGGTCGCCGAGAACTGTCCCAACCGCTTCAGTGGCACGCAGATCTGGACGTGCGACCCGATCCTGCAGTTCAAGCTCTCGCCTGACCTCGACGTCCTGGGGGGCCGGCTCTCGAGCGCCGGCTTCCGCACCCACGAGTTCCGACCGAAGCGAGCGGGGGTCTATCGGATTCTCGCGCTCGGCGATTCGGGCACGTTCGGTCAACTCCAGCGCGGCGAGGCCTACGGCTACGTGAACAACCCGTATCCGCTGGCGCTCGAAAAGTTGCTGGCCGATCGCATCGGACCGGGCCGCTTCGAGGTGTTCAACGTCGGGGTTCCCGGCTACAACAGCTACCAGGGCCTGATGCTGCTGCGCTGGAAGCTGCGCGATCTGGAACCCGACCTGATCACGGTGCGCTACGGCTGGAACGATCACTTCCTCTCCGAGTCGCTTCCGGGCCAGAGCCCCTACCGGGAATCCGACAGCAAGCTCGTCGTCGTACTCGAAGATCTGGCGCTACACACACAGCTCTATCCATTCGTGCGCCGCCTCGGGTTCGAGATGCGCGCCTGGCGGGGGCAGAGCCCCGACGCGCTGCGCCAGGCGTTCGCTCGCCAGGCGCAGTGGTCACCGACGGTCCCGCTGCCGGATTACGAGCATAATTTGCGCCGCATCGTCGAGGTCGGGCACGCGCGCGGCGCAGCGGTCTGGCTGCTCACTTCGCCCTACAACCTGAATCCCTCGCAGACGGCTCGGGACTTCGTCGCCTTCAACAACCGGATCAGCTTCGACGAGTTGATGGCCGTTCACGACCAATACAACGAAGCAACGCGTGCCGTCGGCCGTGAACTCGGCGTACCCGTGATCGACATGGACGCGATCTATCGGGACAACCGGGGAAATCCCGACTTCCGGTTGTTCGTAGCGAGCGACGTGCCGCACCCGAGCCAATGGGGCCAGAACCTCGAAGCCGACGTGCTTTACCGGACGCTCGTGGCGCGTGGCATCGCCGTGCCGAATTCCGCGATCGCTCCCGGAAAAGCGGCCGGTTCCTGAACGCAGGCGGGTCCGACGACCGCGCGTGCGGGCGGTGCGGCGTTCTGCGAGTCCCTGAATCTGTTATTCTGCCGCCGCTTTTCACGACGAGAGGCCGACGCATGGGCCTCTTCCCGGGCCGGTGCGAAACGCGCCAGGATCTGCTCCGCTTGCGCGCGCAGCAGGCGCCGAACCGCGCGCATGTCAGGCAGCAGATTCCGGCGGATCGCGAGCGCTACACGCGTCAGACTCGAGGTTCCATGGCGCAGATCAGCACGGGCAGGCGGCTCCTCTTCGCGAGCATTCCGCTGCTGGCCCTCGTCGGCCTGGCCGAGATCTGCGTGCGGGTCACCCACGTCGCCGGGACCTGCCCGAACCGCTTCAGCGACACGAAGTTCTGGACGTGCGATCCGGTCCTCCAGTTCAAGCTCGTCCCCGACCTCGACGTTTTGGGGGGACGCCTGTCGAGCGAGGGATTCCGAACCCACGAATTCCAGTCGAAGCGGGAAGGGGTCTACCGGGTGCTCTCGCTCGGAGACTCGTGCACCTTCGGCATGCTCCTGCGCGGAAGCTTCGGCTACGTGCGCAATCCGTACCCGCTCGCGCTCGAGAAGCTGCTCGCCGATCGCGTGGGTCCCGGGCGCTTCGAGGTGTTCAATGCGGGAATTCCCGGTTACAACAGCTACCAGGGCCTGATGCTGCTGCGCGGGAAGCTGCGCCATCTCGATCCCGACCTGATCACCGTTCGCTACGGCTGGAACGATCACTTCCTCTCGGAGTCGGCTCCGGGCCAGAGCCCCTACCGGGAATCCGACAGCAAGCTCGTCGTCGCGCTCGAGGATCTGGCGCTGCGCAGCGCCCTCTATCCGTTCGCGCGGCGCCTCGCTCTCGAGGTGCGCGCGCGGCGAGGGCAGAGCCCCGACGCGCTGCGCGCGAATTTTGCGCGTCAGACGCAGTGGTCGCCGACGATTCCGTTGCCCGATTACGAGCACAACCTGCGCAGGATCGTAGAGATCGGACACTCCCGCGGCGCGCAGGTCTGGCTGCTCACGTCGCCGCACAATCCGACACCGTCGGAAGCGGCGCGCGACTTCATCGCCGTCAACAACAAGATTGCCTACGAAGAGATGATCGCGATCCACGAGCAATACAACGATGCCACGCGCAACGTGGGCCGCGAGCTCGACGTACCGGTGATCGACATGGATGCGATCTATCGCGACAATCCCGCCGTCCGCCTGTTCATCGAGAGCGACGTGCCCCACGCGAGCCAATGGGGTCAGCATCTCGAAGCCGACGTGCTCTACCGGGAACTCGTGGCGCGTGGCATCGCCGTGCCGCCCGGCGCATCCAGGCCTCGCAAGCGGCCCCGGACGTCGTCGCGCTCCGGCCAGTCGGCGGCTGCGCGTTCGAGGGCGGCCCGCAGATCCAGCCGGGCGCCAGCGGCGTCTCCGGCGAGATCCCGCGCGATTCCCCGCAGCCGGTAGGCGTCGGGTGCGTCGGGCTCGAGTCCGATGGCCTCGCTGAAGTCCGCGATCGCGCCCGAGCGATCGCGCGCCAGCCGCAGCAAGCCCCGGTTGCTGAAGGCGCGAGCCGACGGCGCGAGCTCGATCGCCGCGTCCATGTCCGCGAGGGCGAGATCGAGCTCGCCGCGCGCCTGGTGCGCGATGCTGCGGTTGTTGTAGGCGCTGGCCGCGAGCGGAACGCCGAGTGCGAGGGCGCGATCGTACTCTTCGATCGCGAGCGCCAGATCCCCCTGCTCGCGCAACGTGTTGCCCCAATAGAACCGGACCAGCCCGCTGTTCGGGTAGACCGCGAGGGCGCGCTGCCACAGGCTCGTCGAATCGCGCCAGACGCGACACTGTTGTGCTGAAAGCAGCGCCATGGCGAGGGTCAACGCCGTGCAGAACGCAACCAAGGCGTGGCGGCCCGTCACGGACGCTGTCTGCGCGAGCTGGAGCAGGGCGGCAGCGCAGAGCGCCGCGAAGGGGATGCCCGCGAGGTAGCTGTAGCGCTCGGCGGCGATCTGGGGGCCGGCCTGGGCGAAGCCGAGCACGGGGGAGACGAGCAGTGCGTAGCAGAGCCAGGCTGCAAGCAGCGCCGGCGCGCGGCGCCGCAACCCCCAGGCTGCGAGCGTGATGACGCCGCTCACCGCGACACCGAGCAGGATCGTGAGGTCCGGCGCGACCAGCTGGTGTTCGAGCGGGTGGAGGGGGGAGAGACCGAACGGTGCGATCGTCTTGACTGCATGGAAGGCGAGCCCCCAACCCGCCTGGAGCATGCGTTCGCGCAGACCGTGCGGAATCTCGCCGGAAAGCACGAGCGAGCTCGAGGCGCTCTTCGAGAGCAGCGCGAGCACGAAGCCAGCGGCCGCAACTGCCGTGTAGGGGAGTTTTTCGCGCAGCACCCGGCGCCGGCGCTCGCCGTCGTTCGCCCCGAGTCCGAAGCGGCCCAAAACGAGGCCGTCGATCACGAGCCACACGAGCGGCAGCGTCACCGCCCAGGCCCGGGCGAGCAGGGACGCTGCGGTGGCTGCGAGCGCGAGGCGATGACCGCGCCGCGCGGCTGCGGAAGCGGGAGCCGCACGCACGGCCCCCAGATAGGCGTGGAACGCAACCAGCACGAGCAGCGTGGCGACCAGATTGCCGCGGTCGGTCGCCCACGCGATCGGCTCGACGCGCAGGGGATGCACGCCGAAAACCAGCGCGCCGCCGGCGGCCGCCCAGCGCGCGAGCGCCGTCGGGGCCGCTGCGGTTTGCGCGCGCGGAAGCAGGCGCAGGATCGCGAAATAGACGAGCACCGCGTTCGCGGCGTGCAGCACGAGCGAGGTCGCGTGATAACCGCGCGGGTCGAGACCCCACAGCAGGTAATCGAAGCCGAGCGTGAGCCAGGCGAGCGGTTGGTAGTGACCGCCGATCTGGAAGCTGCGGAACATCCAGCCGAGCTGCGCCGGGCCGAGCCCGCGATAGCCCTCGTTCTCGAGGAAGTGCTGGCCGTCGTCCCAGTTCACGAAGCCGTTGGCGAGGACGGGCAGGAAGGCGGCGATGCTCGCGAGCGCAACGAGTATCGGCGGCAGGGCGCGTGCGACCGCGGCGCGCGCCTTCATCGACCGCGCCGCGCGCGCTCGACCGCGTCGGCCATGATCGCGGCGGAGGCATCCCAGTCGAAGCGCCGCGACCAGGCGATCGCGGCAACCGCGAGCCGCGCCAGGCGGTTCTCGTCCGCGAGCAGGCTGCCGATCGCCTCCGAGAGCCGCGGCACCAGCAGCTCCGGCGCGCCGTCGGTGACCAGCACGCCGGTTGCTTCGTGGACCACGGCGTCGCGCAGGCCAGGCGCGTCCGTCGCGACGACCGGGACACCCAACGCATTCGCCTCGACCACGGTGATCCCCCAGCCTTCCTTGACGGAGGGGCAAACGCACAATCGCGACGCCGCGAGCAGCTCGTCGCGCAGCTCATCGCTCGCGAATCCGGTGAAGCGCGTGCGCGCGGCCAGGCCGAGCTGTTCCGCCAGCCGCACGAGAGCTTCGCGTTGGCTCCCGCGTCCGATGATCACGATCTCGAGCGTGGGGAAGCGCGGCACGAGCGGTGCGAGCGCTCGCAGCATCAGATCGACGCGCTTGTAGCGCTCGAGCCGGCCGAAGTAGCTGACACGACACGGCCGCGCCGAGATGGGCGGTGCCGCGGTTTCCGGCTGGCGGATGCCGTTGTAGAGCAGCCCGATCCGATCGCCGGAGATTCCGCGTGCCACCAGATCTTCCTTCGAGCTCTGCGACACGGCGAGAAATGCAGTCCGGCGATAGATCCAGGGGATCAGGGCTTCCATCGCGACGACCGTCGCCGCGATCGGCCAGGCCACCTGGAGGAAGGCGCTGCGACCGAAGAGGTGGTGATTCACCGCCAGCACGGGCACCGCGGAATAGGCGGGCGCGCAGAAGGGAACCTTGTTCAGGTGTTCGACGACGACATCGAAGCGCCCGCGGCGCGTTTCGCGCGCGCAGGTCGCGACGACGCGGGGATAATACGAGGGGATGCGCCCGAGGCGCAGCACATCGAGCCCCTCGACGCGTTCGTGGGCAGGCGCTCCCGGAAAGCCGACGGCCGCCTGCGTGAGCTCGAAGCCCATCGCCGCCATGCGTTTCGAGATCTCGGCGACGTGCACCTCCGCGCCCCCGGCGGCCGGGTGAAGGGGGTCCCGCTCGTTCAGGATCAGGACGCGGCAGGGAGACGGCATCCGGTCAGAGACGGCGCAGCGCGTCCGCGATGCGCAGCCACCAGACGATCCAGAAGGCTTCGAGCGCGATTCGCAGCGTGAGTTTCGAAGTGCCGCGCGTGCGATCGAGGAAGAAGAACTGGATCTCCTTCACGCGCGCCTGGTGCTTCATGAAGCGGTAGTTGAGTTCGATCTGGAAGGCGTAGCCGTTCGAGCGGATGCGGTCGAAGCCCACGCGTTCGAGCAGCTCGCGACGGATGCAGCGGAAACCGCCGGTGGTGTCGCTGATCGGCAGCCCGGTGATTTTTCGCGCATACCAGTTGCCGAACCAGCTGATCAGGATGCGTTCGATCGGCCAGTTGACGACGGTGATGCCGTTCAGATAGCGCGAGCCGAGCACCACGTCCTGGTTCTCGATCTCGGCGAGCAGCGTCGGAAGCGTCTCCGGCGGGTGCGAGAAATCGGCGTCCATCTGGATCACGAAATCCGCGCCCAGCTCGAGCGCGTGGCGCAGGCCGGCCCGGTAGGCGGGGCCGAGCCCCTGCTTGGCCGCGCGGTGCAGGACGTGCACGCGCGGGTTCTGGCGCGCGAGATCGTCGGCGAGCTTGCCGGTGCCATCGGGCGAGGAGTCGTCGACGATCAGCAGCTCGATGCGAGGATCCTGCGCGAGCACCTTCGGCGCGATCAGCGGCAGGTTCTCGATCTCGTTGTACGTGGGGATGACGACGACGACTCGGCTCACGCGGACTCCCGGTGCCAGCTAGTCTACTGCGAAGGGGCGCGCGGCGCGTCGGGTTCCGCAGTGCGCAGCTCGGGTGCAAGCGCGATGCGAGGGCTGCCGAGCCACGCGAGGTCCGCCGTGCGCACCGGCTCGTCGGGCTCGAGCGCAATGCGCAGCGTCACCCGCTCGCGCGCATGGTCCGAGAGATCGACCTCCAGCGGTTGCCAGTGCGGCGCCTCGTTGCGCTCCCAGCGGATCGCGTGCTGAGCGAGGGTCTCGAACCCGTCTTCCCCCCGCAGCGAGATCACGATCCGGCTCTGTACGGGATGCATGTGCATGTCGGCCGTCGACACCATTCCGATGAAGCCGGTGTCGACCTGGAGCCGGGCGCCCGGCGGCACCTCGATCTGCCAGTCGAGGCCGCCTCCCCACTGCCCGAGGCGCATGCCGAGCGCGCGACGGTTGTGCCTGGCCGGGAGCCGCGGGGCGGGCTCGGGCTCGTCGCGCTCGTGGCCAGGCTCGTCGCGTATCCAGGCGCGCGCCGGCTGCTCGATCAGGTCGATCGCGGTCGGCCCGCGGTCGCCCGCGCGCTCGAGCACGAGGATCCAGGCATCCTGGCCGAGCGGGAAGAATGGCGCGACGTGGTAGTAGCGCTCGAGTTCCGCCTGCACGCGCGGCAGCTCGTCGGAGTAGTAGGTCCAGAGCGGCTGATCGACCTCGCTCATCACCACGAAACGCGTGCGCGGGAGCGCCGCCAGGATGGCGGCTTCCTGTTCTTTCTGGAACGCGGTGAGGATCCCAGGGTAGGGTGTCGGGTTCACGGTGTCGGTCGCGAAGTACAGCAGTGGCTCAGCGCGTGCGACGAAGATCGGCTCGCCCGGTTGCACGCGTTGACGCAGGTACTGGATCACGTTCGGAAGCGACTGCGAGCGATACGCCGCGCTCACCGGTCGCAGCGGAACGCGCGGCCCGTAACTCGGGCCGGCCGAAGCGCGGTTCAGCCAGACCGCGAATCCAACGCTGCTCGCGAGCAGTACGGAAACGAAAACGCTGGCTGCGAGCGTCGCGCCGCGCGGGCGCGTTGCGCGCGTCGCACCGATCCGCCCCGCGAGCAGACACAGCTGTACGCAGGCTGGCGGCAGCGCATAGACGAGATGACCCCAGTCGGCGCGCGGAAACAAGTTCGAGGTGAGCGCGAGGAGCACGGCGGCGTTCATCCACACGGCCGCGGGTAGCGGGCGCAGCAAACGGAGGAGCAGCGTGGCGGCCAGAGCGATGAATGGCAGCGCATACAGAACCTGCGTCGTCAGCACCATCCATGGGGTGACGCGCGTCAGGATTCCGTAGAGCTGGAACCAGTGGTTCGGGAGGTAGAGGGCCTTGTTGCCGAGGAGCTCCGGCGCGATCTCGCCGGGGGGCCAGAAGTTGATGATCGGGGAGTTGTACTGCGACTCGAGCGCCAGCGGCACCGCGACGAGCCAGCGCACGAGCACCGTGAGATCGCCGCGCGCGGCGAACACGAGCAGCGTGAAGGCTGTAACCGCGGCGCCGCCGCCCGCGAAGGCGAGGAACCGACGGGCGCGCGTTCCGTGCGCGCTCAGAGTCACGAGCACGCCGAGCAGCGCGGCCGCGAGCATCACGCCGAGCGTTTGCTTGCACAGCGCCACGGCGCCGCACACAGCGCCCGCGACGACCGCCCACGCGGGGGACGTGATGCCGAGCAGCGCCGCGAAGGCCGCGACACTGGAGAGGTGCAGCGCGAGCGGCGTGTAGTAGAAAAGCGAAAGCAACGGGAACAACAGCAACGGCGAAGCCGCGACGACGGCTGCGGCCGCGTGCGCGAAGGCGCCGGCGCCCGCCCGGCGCGCAAACACGAATGCGAGGCCCGTTGCGGCCGCTTGCACGCCGACCATGAAGTTGCGGCCGACCGCGATTTCGGGGCCGAATATGCGAAAAAGACCCGCGAGCAACTCGAAGGGCAGGGGGCCCGTGAAGAAGACCACGTCGCGGTAGAGATGCTCGCCGTGAACGAGGCGCTGCGCGATGTGGAGAACGAGCCCCTCCTCCACGAGATTGGGTTCGAGGCCTCTCACGCTTGCCGCTTCGAGCGCAGCGATGCCGCTCCAGACGGCCACGGGAAGCAGTCGCAGCCAGGGGAGGGCTCGTCGCGTGGCTTCGGTCGGCGGCACGGCCGGGGACTGCGTGGTTCGCGGGGTCGGCGGCAGGTCCGGGTTTGCGGGCAAACGCGTCCTCGGGGCTCGGCTGGGCGGAGGCATCCTAACCCACGGGATCTTTCCGATCCCGGTTGAGAGTAAGGTCGCAGCCCCGGACTACCGATCTCCGCGGGGACGGGGAGTGTCGGATGGGAAAGCGACTCAAGCTCGGCGAGATCCTGGTTTCCAAGGGCCTGATCAGCGAGGCGCAGCTCGCGGCGGCGCTCGGCGAGCAGCGGCGCTGGGGCAAGCGTCTCGGCATGACCCTGGTGCTGATGGGATTTCTCGATGAAGAGACCTTGATCCGAACGCTCGCTGCGCAGCTCTCGCTCCCGGTCGCGCGCATCCGCGGCAAACGCGTGAATGCCGAAGTGGTCGAGCTGGTCCCCGTCGAGCTGGCCGAGAAGCACCGTTGCCTGCCGCTCTTCGTCAAAAATCAGGAAGGCTCGCGCGAGCTCTTCCTTGCGATGGAAGACCCCTCGGACCTGGATGCGCAGGGCGAACTCGGCTTTCGGATCGGCTTCCGCATCCGACCCGTGCTGGTGGCTCCGACGGAGCTCGAGGATGCCCTCCAGCGCCACTATCACTGGGCCGCATTGATGGGGCAGGGGAGCGATACGAGCCCGCCGTTTGCCCCCATCCCTGTGGCTGCCAGGGCAGCGTCCGCAGCGCCGGCCCCGGATCCCCTGGAGATCTCCGCGTCGTTGGGGCTCCCGAAACCGGCGGAGGAGCCGTTCGAGGACACCGCGCCGGAGCTGCAAAGCGTCGGAATCGCAGCCATGAGCGAGGCGCCTGGCGACACCCAGCCCGATCCCCCGGACATCGATCGCGCTGCGGCTGAGCTCGGTGCATTCGGAGAGCCGGAGCGCAGCAGCCCCCCGCGCAGCGCGACCCCGCGAGCGGCCGCGCCGCGCACCGCCTCGGCGGCGATGTCGTCGGATGTGATCCTGCGCGCGCTCTCGCAGCTTCTCGTCGAGAAGGGCGTGCTCTCGCGTGACGATCTCGTCGAACGGCTGCGCACACTCGCGGCAAAGGATGCGGGCGGGGAATCGCAATCTTGACACCCCCGCACGCGGGAGTCACCCTGCGGCGCCTCGCTCAGCAGAGGCGGAGGATGAGCGATGCGCCTGGAATTCGGCTTCGAGCTGGCCAAGGTCGAGGTCCCGCGCTTTTCCGTCGAAGCGGTCGAGGGCATCGGTAAGCTCTTCACGCTCGCCACGCTCGTGCTCAACGTCCTCGAGTCGAAGGCCGTGGTCGAGATCGTCTTTCACGGCCTCAATCCCGAAGATCCCGAGTCGAAGATCGAGGCCTTTCGCGAGATCATCACCGGCTCGGACGATGGCGGCGCGCTCACGTTCGATTTCGGCAAGGGAGGCCGGGTCCCCGGCTCCTCGAGCTCCTTCCGCTGGGTCAAGATTCGGGCCTGATTCCGGCCTTCCCGCGCCGCGTTTCGCGCGCCGCCACACACTGGCTCCCGCTCCAACGGTGCGAGCGCGCGAGGCTCGCCGCGACGACGCGGCGCAGGCAGGCCTGCGCCGGGGAACGGAACGGCAGGGCGGCGCGATAGCGCTCGAAGATGCGACAGCGAAGCGTGTCTGGGAACGCGTCGGGGAGGGAGGCGTTCAGCTGCGCCAGCTCCTGGATGCGCCTGCGTTCCGGAACCCGGCGCGCGAAGCGAATGCCCTCGAGGTCGATCAGCCGGGCCTCGAGACCCGAGGCGCCCGTTTCCAGGTAGACGTGGCTGGCCTTGAGATCGCCGTGCCGGATCCCGGCGCGGTGCAGCCGCACGAGCAGCGAAGCGAGCGAGTCCGCGAGCTCGTTTGCGTCGAAAACACCGGCGAAGGCATCGGCGGGCACGGCGGGTTGCAGGTCTTCCAGCCACAGCCAGGAGGCAACCGGGAGCCCCAGACGCCGCTGCTCGAGGAACGCGTACGGCGCGGCGGTTCCGATCCGCCGCGCGCGCAAGCCCACGCCGCCGCGAAAGGCGCGGGCGGCCGGGGAACCCCGCAGCGCATCCGCGCATGCCTGGAAGAAGCCGCGGTCCCGCCATTCCTTCAACACCAGGCGCACACCGCCCGCTTCGACGCGGCTCACGCGCGCGCGCGATCCGCGTTGAAGCACCGCCGGACTGTCGCTCGCGAGCGCGCGCTCGTGAGCGCGGAGTGTGCCCCGGAGAACTGCCTCGTCGATCGTCTGCCAGCGCAAGCCCTCGCGTTCTTCCAACCGCAGGCGCGCGTAGCGGCGGCCAGGCCTCCGCGCGCGCCACATGCGGCTGCGTGTGTAGGCGCGCGCCCGCCGCGCGGAGGCGCGCCCGACGGCGCGCAGGCTCCGGCGCTCGCGCTCGGAGAAAGGCTGCGAAACGCCGAGGGCGCGCGCGCGCAGGCGCAGGCGATCGCAGAGCGAGAGCGATCCGGCTAGCGAGTGGTCGAGTTCGGCAATGTCGCGCTGGCGCGCGAGACGCGTGTGCGGTGCGCGTGCGGATTGCAGGTCGAGCAGCCAGACGCGTTCTCCAGCGACGAGCAGGTTGCCGTGATGCAGGTCGCCGTGGACCCAACCGGCGGCGTGCAGGCTCGCGACGAGGTCGCCGACGGCCTGGAACAATGGGCGCCGCGCGGTTGGCGATTCGGCGAGCGTCTGCTTCAGCGTGCGACCCTCGAGAAGGCGCGTCGCGAGCACGAGTCCGCCCTGCTCGAACTCGGCAAGGACGAGCGGCTCGGGTACCGCCACCCCGCGCGCGTGCAGGGCGACCAGCGCGCGCCACTCGCGGCGCGCGGCTTCGAGCCCAAAGGCGCGCTTCCAGGCTTCGCGCAGCGGATGGCGGCCGCGGGTGCGCGTGAAGTGCTTGAGGAAGACCGGCTGCCCACTTGCGAGGCGCGCGCGCAACAAGCGCCGGTGACCGGGCTGTTCGCGCAGCAGCGTGAGGGCGTCACCCGCTTGCGCAGGGTCGCGAAGCAGCGAGCCGAGCGCATCGCACAGCGCGCGATCGCCGGCGAGCCAGCGAAGACTCAATTGCGCGTCCGCGCGAAGAGCGCACGCAACGCCGCGACGTGCGAATCCCAGCCATACGCCGCAGCGATTTCGCGCGCGGCTTCCCCGCACTGGCGGCGCGTCGCGGGCTCGTGGAGCGTCTCCAACGCTGCGACGAAGCCCGCGACGTCGTCGGGATCCTCGACGACGCGTCCGGCCTCCCGGAAGAGCTCTGCGGCGCCGTTCGCGCCACTCGTCACCACGGGAAGCCCGGCTGCGGCGGCCTCGAGACACACGTTGGCAAAGGCGTCGTAGCGGGTCGGGAGGACCAGCGCGTCGGCCGCCGCGAAGACCGCCGGGAGATCCGGGCGATAGCCGAGAAAGCGCACGCGCTCGGCAACGCCGAGCGCGCTGGCGAGGCGCCGCCATGCGGCGACGTCATCCCGGCCGGCAACCCAGAGCTGGGCCGGGGCGCGCACGCGCGCGAGCGCGCGCAGCGCGGTGTCGAGGCCCTTGCGAGCGAAGCCGGACCCTGCGAAAAGGAAGACGACGTCGCCACCGCCTGCAAGTTCGCCGCGCACGCGCGCGCGTGCGTGACTCGAGTGGGCATAGTGTTCGAGCTCGACACCGTTTCGGATCAGGGAGAGCCGCTCGGGTGCGACGCGATGGCGCTGCGCGATTTCGCCTCGCACCATCTCCGAGTTGCACACGATCTGCTGACTCGCGTCGGCGAAAACGCGTTGCTCGAAGCCTGCCAGCACGGCATGCCGCGGCGAGAGTTTGCGAAGCTGGCGCGCGGGTGCGTCGAAACGACGGCGCAGATAGTCGAGGTGGCTTCCGGCGCCGGCGCGATAGAGATCCTGGTGGAGCGTGCGGGCGAGGGAGTAGACGACGTCGAAGAGGCCGCGGGGGGCTTCTCTCGCGGCGGCGTGCGAGAAGGCCAGCACGCGCAGCGGTTGCCAGAAGGTGGGCACTCGGACGCGGTGGAGTTTCACGCTGGAACGGGGCGTCGCACGGCGAGCGACGACGTGGACCTCGTCGCCCGCGCGGGCAAGGCCATCCGCCAGGCGCCAGGCGACGTTTTCGACACCGCCGATCCCCGGCTCGAAGCGCTCGATCACCAGCGCGACACGCATCGGGTCCGGCGCGTCTAAAAGGATCGAAGGGGTCGTTGGCGCGAAATCCACAGCGCTGCGAGCGTCGTCGCAGCGAAGCCGAGCGCGGCGCTTCCGGAGGACGGGCGCGCGCCAGCGCAGCCGGTCGGGGTGCAATGCCAGCGCTCGGAGCGCTGAGCTTCAGGGGGAACCGTCGGCGCCGTCTCGCTGTCCGAAACGCCGATCGGCACGGCGGCGATCGGCGCCGTCGCTCGCGCCGGCTGTCCATTCACGAGGCCGGCGACGGCGAATGCGGTGAGCGTCGCTGAGAGGAGGAGAAGCAGCCGCATGCCAGGGAAGCATATCGGCAGGCGACTCGAGCGCCAACGTGCGGCCACGCAGGCGCCGCAACGTGTTGACGCCCCCGCGGCGCGCTCCCTATATTGCGGCCCTGCCGAAAATCGCTGCGGGTTCCGGACCTGACACCGAATGTTGCGCACCCATTTCTTGAGAATCCAGTCATTGCACGAGAGATCGAACGAAGCGCACGCCGGGTGCGTGTCGGGCCTGCGTGCGCTCGGGGGGCTGAGGTGATCGAGGCCCGGGGGCTCAGCAAGCGCTATGGCGACGTCAAAGCGGTCGACGGGGTGACGTTTTCGATCACCAAGGGGGAGGTTGTCGGATTCCTCGGCCCGAATGGTGCCGGCAAGACCACCACGATGCGCATGCTGACCGGCTTTCTCCCGCCCACGGACGGCACCGCCGTGATCGCGGGCCACGACATCTTCGAGGCTTCGCTCGCCGCGCGTCGCAACGTCGGCTACCTGCCCGAAACGCTGCCCCTCTATCCCGAGATGACGGTCATGTCCTATCTGGCCTATGTGGCGCGCATCAAGGACGTGCCGCGCGCCAAACGGCGCAATGCGGTCGAGCGCGCGATCGAGCGCTGCGGCCTCGAAGGTACGCATCGGCGCGTGATCGGGACGCTCTCGAAGGGATTCCGGCAGCGCGTCGGTCTCGCGCAGGCGATCGTGCACGAGCCGCCGGTGCTGATTCTCGATGAGCCGACGGTGGGTCTCGATCCGATCCAGATTCGTGAGATCCGGAGCCTGATCGTCAGTCTGGCGGCGCCGGCGCCGGGGGAGCAGCAGCACACGGTGATCCTCTCGACGCACATCCTGGCCGAGGTCGAGGCCATCTGTCGGCGCGTGATCCTGATCAGCAACGGCCGCAAGGTCGTCGATGCGCCGCTGGCCGAACTCACGCAGGGGGGGCGGAGCCTCGACGAACTCTTCGCGCGCAAGACCGCGCGCGATGCCGACGACGCGGAGCCCGCGCGATGAAGCACGTCGCGAGCGTCGCAGGCCGCGAACTGCGCGGGCTCTTCCTTTCGCCGGTCGCGTACGGCGTGCTGGCCCTGTTCGCCGTGCTCACCGGGCTCTTCTTCATCCTGAACCTCCGCTTTTTCGACAATCTGATCCAGCAGCTCCAGCAATTCCAGGCCTTCGACCGGCTCGAAGCGTTGAATCTCAACGACGACCTGATCCGCGAATTCTACGGATCGATGTCCGTCGTGCTCTTGTTCCTGGTGCCGGGGATCACGATGGGCCTGTTCGCTGCCGAGAAGTCGAACGGCACGCAGGAGCTGCTGCTCACGAGCCCGCTCACGATCTGGGACATCGTGCTCGGAAAATTTCTCGCCGGTGCGCTCTTCGTGGGCGTGCTCGTTGCGATCGTCGGGGCATATCCGCTGCTGCTGTTTTTCTATGGCGATCCCGAGCTGGGCAAGACGCTGACGGGCCTGGCTGCCATCCTGCTCGTGGGCTGGACCTACGTCGCGATCGGCGCCTTCGCGTCTTCCCTCACGCGCAGCCAGATCGTCGCGTTCCTCATCACGTTCGTGCTGCTGCTCGCCCTGCTGTTGCTGCCGGCGGTTTCCGATCTCGGTGTCGCGGCAGGCCGAGCGGCCGAATTGCTGCGCTGGGTCTCGACCGCATCGCACTTCGAAGCGATGCTGAACGGCCTCGTCGCCACCTCCGACCTCGCCTATTTCGCCGTGATGATCGGCAGCTTCCTGCTGCTCACGAAGGCCGCCGTCGAGTCCGTGCGATGGCGTTAGCGGGGCCTGGCCGAGCATGAGGAGAACACCGGCCCTGCTCGGAGCTCTCGGGCTCGTGGCGCTCGTATTCGGGTTCCTGAACCTGATCGTCGGGGCGTTTTCCGGGGAGATCGACCCGTTCTGGGTGGGCGGGAACCTCGCCATCGGCGCCTTGCTGCTCGTCGTTGCGGCGGTGCGGAGCATCGAATCGCTGCGCGAGCGGCTCGCCTCGGGCGGGGCGCGGCGCGCCGGCCGCTATGGCTCGAGCGCGATCCTTTCGACGCTCTTCGCCATCGCCATCCTCTGGCTGCTCGGCTTCCTCGCGACCCGCTATCCGGTTCGCTTCGACTGGAGCGAACAGAAGGTGCACTCGCTCTCCGATCAGACCCACCAACTGCTGGCCGGCCTGGACGGCGACGTGCAGGTGCTCGCGCTGTATCCCAGCATCGAGGCGCCGCCCGTGCGCGAGATCCTCGATCGTTATGCCTATGCGAATCCGCGCTTCGTGGTCGAGTTCGCGGATCCCAGCGAGCGGCCAGATCTGCTCGAGAAGCACGGGATTTCGGAGGAGCAGCTGGGGCGCGGCCTCGTGCGGCTCTCGCTCGGCGGAGAATCCACGCAGATCACGGAAGTGAGCGAGGAGAATCTCACCAACGCGCTGGTCAAGCTCACGCGCACGTCGGAAAAGACCGTCTATTTCCTCGAAGGACACAACGAACGTTCGCTCACGGGCGAGCCGGGGACTGGCAAGGAAGGCTTCGGACGCGCTGCCGACGCGCTGAAAAACGAGCGCTACCGCGTCGAGCCGTTGCTGCTGGCGGCGCAAGGGGAGGTTCCGGCGGATGCCACCGTCGTGGTCGTCGCCGGGGCGACGCGACCGTTGCTCGCGGACGAGCATGCCGCGCTCGCGCGCTATCTCGCGCGCGGCGGCGCGTTGCTCGTGATGCTCGACCCGCGGGCCAAGACCGATCTCGCCGACGACGTGAGGGGCTGGGGCATCGAAGTCGGCGACGACATCATCGTCGATCGCAAACTCGCGCTCTTCGGCCGCGCCACGACGCCCTTCGCGAACCACTACGACACCTCGCATGCGATCACGAAGGATCTGCGCGAGACGACGCTTTTTCATGTCGCGCGCAGCGTACGCCCCGTGGTGGATGGCAAGGGGGCCTTCGTGGAGCTCGTGTTCACGGGGGACGATTCGTGGGCGGAGACGAATCTCGATCGCTTCTACGCCGAGTCGGTCGCTGAGTTCGATGGCGACGACCGGAAGGGCCCCGTCGCCGTCGCGGTGGCGGGCACGATCGATCTCGCGGACGGAGCGCAGGCTGCGGCTCCCGATCCCGCGGCGAAGGCCGCGCGTCTCGTCGTCTATGGCGATTCGGATTTCGCTTCCAACGAACTGATCGAGGCCTACCGCAACCGCGATCTCTTCCTCAACAGCGTCAACTGGCTGGCGGGTGACGTCGAGGCGATTTCGATCCGGCCGAACCGCTCGCGCGCTTCGCGGTTCCAGCTCTCGCAGGAGCAGTTCCTGAAGCTCCGCTCACTTTCGTTGTTCGTATTGCCCGAGGCGTTCGGGATGCTGGGCGTGCTCACCTGGTGGTCGCGGCGACGCACACCGGAGCGCTAGTGCCGTGAACCCCCGAACCACCGGTATCCTCTTTCTCGTCGCGGCGGCGCTGGGCGCCTTCGTGTGGTTCTACGAAATCGGCGGCGAGGCCGGCCGCAAGGACGCAGAAACGGCGGCAAAGCGCCTGTTTCCCGTCAGCGAGCCGAGCGCCGTCGAACGGATCGAGCTGACCGCCAGCGGCGGGGAGCGCACGCTCCTCGAGCGGGACGCCGGCGAATGGCGCATCACCCAGCCGGTCGCGGCGCCGGCGGATGCGTTCGTCGCGGACGCGATCGCCTCGGCGCTGGTTCAGCTCGGCAGTGACACGATCTACGAAACTCCCCAGCCGCTCGCCATCTACGGTCTGGCGGACGCCGGCCACGATCTGCACTTCCGTGCGGGCGGCGTCGATCACGTGCTGCGCCTCGGTCGCAAGACCCCCGTTGGCGGCAACCACTATGCGTGGGTCGGCGGGCAGTCGCGTGTCTTCGTGGTATCGGACCTCGCCGTCAACACGCTTTCGAAGTCGTTCGATGAATTGCGGGAGAAGCGCATTCTGCGCTTCGACGTCGACGCCGTCGAGCGCATTACGCTGCGCTGGCCGCAGGGACACGTGGTGCTCGTGCGCACGGATGCGGGCTGGCAGCTCGCAGAGCCGATCGTCGGCCCCGCCGACGAAGTCAGCATCGATGATCTGTTGAACGATCTGGCCTTCTTGCGCGCGAGTGGCTTCGTCGACGCGCCCACGACCGCCCAGAAGCGCGCATTCGCTGCGCCCGAGCTCGAGATCGAACTCGCGACGAAAGCCGCTGAGAAGGCCGAGCCCGCAGCGCGTCTCACACTCGCGATCGGCGCGGGAGACGGGAGCGAGGGGGATCGGCTGGTGCGCGCCGGCGGGCCGGGTCTCTTTCGTATTCCGGCCGAGCGTCTCCAGGATTTTCCGCGCGAGGTCGCCAGCTACCGCTTCCGCGAACTGGCGCGTTTCGATCTCGATCACGCACAACAGTTGGAGATCGCATTCGAGACGCCGGGCGAGCCGACACGGACGCTCACCGCCACGCGGGACGACGAAGCCTGGAGTTCGACGCCGGAGAGCATCGAACCCGCGAGGATCGTGACGATGATCGACGAGTTGTCGCGCCTGCGCGCGAAGCAGATCCTGGCCGACGGCATGGGCGAGGAGGAGCTGCGCGAGCTCGGACTCACACCGCCGAGCGCGCGATTCACGGTGACGGGCAAGGACGGACAGCTCGCACAGGTGGATCTCGGTCGGGTGCGCGGATCCGACGGCATCGTCGCGCGGGCGACCCGCGGCCCGACGGTGTTCCTGCTCGCTCCCAGCGTGGCCGATTTCCTGCCGGTGAACCTCGAGGCGCTGCGCAGCCGCTTCCTCGCGAAGCCCGACGCGCCCGCCGCGGAGGACGAGCCCGGCGGCGGGCCGGCGGCCGTCGCCCCGCCCGGAGCGGCGAGCGGAGCCGGCGAGCCCTAGCCGAACCGGAAACGGGCGTGGCCGGGCGGATGCCCCGCGCGCTCTGCGCGGCTAGCGCCGCAGCAGCCCCAGCATCGCTTCGTGAACGTGCCCATTGCTCGCGACCGTGTCCCGGCCCGAGCGCGGCGGCGCCCCGCCGGAACGGTCGCTCACGCGGCCGCCGGCCTCTTCGACGATCAGGAAACCGGCGGCGACGTCCCACGCATGCAACTGCAGCTCCCAGAAGCCGTCGAAGCGGCCGGCCGCCACGTAACACAGATCGAGGGCGGCGCTTCCGTCGCGGCGCACGGCGCGAGCATTCTTCACGAAGGCGCCGAAGTGATCGAGATTGTCGTCGGGGTTGTGGCGCACGTCGTAGGCAAAGCCCGTCGCGAAGAGCCCGCGGCCGAGGTCGCTCTCCTGCGAGACGTGCAGGCGCCGGCCATTCAGGAAGGCGCCGGCCCCGCGCGTCGCGGTGTAGAGCTCCTCGAGCAGGGGGTCGTAGACGACGCCGACGTGGCGCACGCCCTCGCGTTCGATTCCGATCGACACGCAAAAGCGTGGATAGCCATGCGCGTAGTTGGTGGTCCCGTCGAGGGGGTCGATGATCCAGCGCCACGCCGCGTCCGGCCGATCTTCGCCGCCGCCTTCCTCGGCGAGCACGGCATCTCCCGGGCGTTCCTGGCGCAGCCTCTCGACGATCAGGGCCTCGCAGGCGTGGTCCACCTCGGTCACGAGGTCGATCGGCGCGCTCTTCGTCCGGATCCGCACGCCCGTTTCGTAGCGCTCGCGCTGGATGGCTCCGGCGGCGCGCGCGAGCCGCTCCGCGAGCGCGAGCACGTCGCGGGTCTCGTTCATGCTCGACTCGCGGCTTCGGGAGCGGGGAGACGAAAAAGGCGCCGCGCATTGCGTGTCGTGGCGGCCGCTACTTCCGCGAGCGTGAGGCCCTGCACCCGCGCGAGCACTTCGCCCACGCGTTCGACGAAGGCCGGCTCGTTGCGCGTTCCGCGCAGCCCTTCGGGAGCGAGCAGCGGGGCATCCGTCTCCACCAGCAGCCGTTCGAGGGGCAGCGCGGCCGCGACGGCGCGCAGGCCGCGATCCTGCTTGAACGTGAGGATGCCCGAAAACGAAACGTAGAGACCCTCGGCGAGCGCGCGCCGTGCGAATTCGAGGGTTCCGGTGTAGCAGTGCAGCACGCCTTCGAGCTCGCCGTGCCCTTCGGCCCGCCAGATGTCGAGCAACTCGTCGAATGCGCCGTGCTCATCACCGCGCACGTGGATCGACACCGGGAGATCGCGCTCCCGGGCGAGTGAGACCTGCCGGGCGAAGGCTTCGCGCTGCGCAACGCGTTGCGAGTGCATGTAGTGGGAGTCGAGACCGCACTCGCCGATCGCCACCACGCGCGTGCACCCGAGCCAGCCGGCGAGGTGCTCCGCGGTTCCGGCGACCCATTGCTCCGCCTCGTGCGGGTGGACGCCGACGCTGGCGAAGACCCGCGGATCCGACCCCGCGAGCTCGACGGCGCGGGCGTTCTCCGCGATCCCATAACCCGAGCCGATGGCGATGAAGGCCTCGACACCCGCCTGCTGCGCGCGGGCGAGCACGGCATCGCGATCGCCGGCGAAGGCATCGGCGCTGAGGTGGCAGTGGCTGTCGAGCCACACGGTCAGGCCCCGGTCGCCGGGCGCTCGATGCGCGGAAACAGCGGCTTGCCCTGGCGGGTAGGCGTGCCCGGCTGCAATCCGCCCCAGCGCAACGCTTCCGGAAAACGCGCGTCGGCGAGCGCCCCCTCGAGGCCGAGTCGCGCCAGCAGCTCCGCGGACGTCTCCGGGAGAAAGGCGGCCAGCAGCAGCGCGATCACCCGCAGCGCCTCACAGCTCGTGTAGAGCGTGCTGGCCGTCTGCCGGGCTGCGCTCGGATCCTTGCCCGCCTTCCAGGGCGCGCGCTCTTCGAGATAGCGGTTCACGGCGTCGACGAGCTGAAAAATGGCTTCGAGCGCGCGGTGGAACTCGTTGCGCCGCAGACACGCGTCGACGTTCTCCGCGGCGCGAGCCGCGGCGGCCTGCACGTCGCGTTCCGGGCCCTCCGCCTCCCCGGGCTCCGGCACGGCGCTGCCGGAAAAGCGCGCCGTCATGTTGAGTGTGCGGCTCGCGAGGTTTCCGAGATTGTTCGCGAGGTCGGCGTTGATGCGGGCGACGAGCGCATCCTCACTGAAGCTCGCGTCGAGGCCGTAGACCATTTCGCGCAGCAGGAAGTAGCGAAAGGCATCGAAGCCGTAGCGTTCGCGCATCACGAGCGGAGAGATCATGTTGCCCAGGCTCTTCGAGACCTTCCGCTCGTCGACGATCCAGTAACCATGGACGTTGAGGTGACGGTAGGGCGGCAGGCCGAGCGAGCGCAGCATCGTCGGCCAGAAGATCGCGTGCGGTTTCAGGATGTCCTTGCCCACGAAATGTTCGGCGCCTGCCCAGAACGTGGCGAAATCCGGGCCGTCGGGATAGCCGATTCCGGTGAGATAATTGACCAGCGCGTCGAACCATACGTAACAGACGAAGGCCGGATCGAAGGGAAGCTCGATGCCCCATTCGAGACGCGACTTCGGCCGCGAGATGCACAGATCCCCGAGGCCGCTGGTGTCGCGCAGCATGCCGAGCGTCTCGTTGCGATAGCGCTCCGGGCGGATGAAGTCCGGGTGCTTCTCGATGTGATCCGTGAGCCACGCGAAGCTGCGACTCATCTGGAAGAAGTAGTTCGCCTCCCGGCGCAGCTCCGGCGCGCGCTCGTGATCGCGGCACAGGCCGGCCTGCATGTCGCGTTCGGTGAGAAAGCGTTCGCAACCGACGCAGTACAGGCCCTCGTACTCGCGAAAATCGATCTCGCCGCGGTCCCACAACTTCTGCAAGATGCCCTGGACGACGCGCACGTGATCCGGATCGGTCGTGCGGATGAAGCGATCGAAGGAGAACCCGAGCTGCTGCCAGGTGGCGAGGAAGGTCTCGGAGTATTGGTTGGCGACCTGTTGCGGCGTCACGCCACGCTGCTCGGCCGCCTCGGCGATCTTCTCGCCGTGCTCGTCGGTGCCGGTCAGGAAGAACGTCGGTTCGCCGCAGAGCCGGTGATAACGCGCCAATGTGTCGACGGCGACGGTCGTGTAGGTGTGGCCGATGTGGGGCTCGGCGTTGACGTAGTAAATCGGCGTCGTCGCGAAGAACGCCCGGCTCATGCGCGGGCCGTGGTTCGCAAGGCGAGCAGCGCGCGTTCGGCCACCATCTGGGGGTTCGCGTTGCGCTGCTCCAGCGACTTGCGGCACGCGGTGAGCACGGCGTGCGTCGCGAGCTCCGGGCTCGCGTCGGCTTCCGGCTCCCGCAGCCTCGAGGCCACGCGGGTTCGCAGCCAGGCGCCGGCGACGTCGAGCAGGCCCTCCACGGCTTCCTGGGCTTCGGCGCGCGTGCCGCGGTACTCCTCGGCCCAGTCGAGCAGCGTCGGCAGCGTCGCGCTCGGGAGTTTCTCCAGGCGCGCGATCAGCTCGCGGCGCTGCGGGTCGTCCTCCGCAATCGCGGGCGGCGGGCGGAAGTTCACACGCTGACAGCGCGAGCGCACGGTTGCGAGCAGGCCTGCCGAGCTGCGCGCGACGAGCACGAGCAGGGTGCCCGGGGGCGGCTCCTCGAGCAGCCGCAGCAGCGCGTTCTGCGCTTCCGCATTCAACCATTCGGCGTCTGCGATCACGGCGACGCGGCGATCGCCTTCGGCGACGCGCAAGCGCAACGCGGACTGAAGCGCGCGGATCTGTCCAATACGTACGCGCGTGTCACCCGCGCCGCGTTCGATCCACAGCAGATCCGGGTGATCGCCGATGTGGCGCAGCAACGGTCCCTTCTTTCCGCTGCCGTCGAGTGCGAGGATCTCGCGCTCGCGCGAGCGCCGGCAGGCCGGGCAGGACTCGCACGGACGCGGCAGGGGGCCGCTGCACACCACCGCGCGCGCAAAGGCCAGGGCGGCTGCGCGCGGTTCCGGCGGCGGTCCGGAGAGCAGATACGCGGCGTGGAGCCGTCCGCTTTCGA
>JANNIY010000082.1:0-11691 GCA_031405455.1 Deltaproteobacteria bacterium
AGATCGGCTTCGCGCACGAACCCAACCGTCTCGCTGGCAGGCGCCGCGCTCACGGCCGGGGTCGCTGCGGCCGCATTCGCGTCGAGTCGCTCGTGGGCGGCTTCGAGCTCCTGCTGCGTGGTCTCGAGCTGTTCGCGCGCCTGCGCGGCTTCGCTTCGCGCCCTGGCCGCATCCTCGACGAGCTGCTGCTGCTCGCCCTTCAACTCGAGGAACATGCGATAGAGCTCCGCATTGCTCGGCGGCGTCTCATCGGCGACGCCAGTTCCTGCCGAGAGCGGCAGCCATGCGACACAAGCGGCGGCGGCCAGCGCCCCGCGCAACCCTTTCGAGATCGATTTCATTCCGCACCCTCGACGGTTGGTTCTTCTGCCCCGATCGGCGTCTGTTCGCGCAGCTGCCGCCGCGGGCTGGCGCACTCTAGATCCTCGCCGCCGCAATTGGCAAGCGCCGTGAAGGCGCTAGCTTGAGGCGGCCTCGCGTGTGCGACCCTCCCGCCGCCGAGGTTCGAGGCGACGCCATGAACGGGCTGCTCCGCCGCGCGAAGTCGATTCGCAAGGCCTTCCGCGAACGGAGGGAGCTCGCGCCGGCGAAGGTCGCGATCGTCTCCTTTCCGAAGAGCGGCCGCACCTGGCTGCGCATGCTGATCGGCAGGGCCCTGTGCGAGCGCTTCGGGCTCCCCGAGACGGAGATCCTCGATACCTTCGCGCTGACCCGCAGCGTCGGGATCCTGCCGACGATCTTCACGCACGATGGCACGAGCAACACGGAAGGCCGCCACCTCCGCCGCCTCGACCACAGCAAGCGGGCCTTTCGGGACAAGCGCGTGTTGCTGCTCTGCCGCGACCCGCGAGACACCGTGATCTCGTGTTTTTTCGAAGCGACGAAGCGCAAGGGCGTGTACGCCGGAACGCTGTCCGAGTTCCTGCGCGATCCGCGCTACGGCATCGAGAAGATCGTGACGTTCTACGAGCTTTGGGAAGCGGCGCGCTCCGTTCCCGAGGAGCTGCTGATCATCTCCTACGAAGGCCTGCATGCCGATCCGGGAAAGGTGTTGCGCGAGACGCTCGCCTTCATGGGCGCGAGCGATCTCCCCGAGAGCTCGATCACGGATGCCATCGCGTACGGCCGCTTCGACAACATGCGGCGGATGGAGCAAACGGGCGGCCTCGGTGATGGCTCGCGCATGCGGCCCGGTGACGCGAGCGACGCGAGTTCCTACAAGACCCGCAAGGGCAAGGTGGGCGGCTTCGCGGAGACGCTCTCGCCCGAAGATCTCGCCTTCGCCAATCGCGTGCTCGCGGAGCATGCTTGTCCGCTGCTTGCGGCCTACCGCGGCTAGCGGATGCGCGCCCCCTCGGCTAGTTGAGTCCCGACATGCAGACGCAATGGAGCCGCGAACAGGTCCAGGCACTCGTCGATGAAGGTGGGTTCTACTACCAGAACATCGAACTGCCCTACGGCCTTGCCACGGGGGGCACCGATCGCTCCTCGACCGCGCGAGCGATTTTTCCGGACGACATGACCGGGAAGACGGTGCTCGACCTCGGCTGCAAGTTCGGTTTCTTCTGCTTCGAGGCGCTCAAGCGCGGCGCGAAACGGGCGGTGGGTGTCGACGTCGACCCCTACAGCCTCGAGCGGGCGCGCCGGCTGGCGGATTGCCTGGGACTTCCAGCGACATTCGAGTTGTACGACATCGAGCAGGAGCCGATCCGCGAGCACTTTGATTACGTGCTCTGCCTGAATCTCCTCCACCACCTGCGCAACCCGCTGACGGCTCTCGAACGTCTGGCCGCCGTCACCGATGAACGCCTGATCCTCGAGTCGGCCACGATGGGCCGCCACGATCGGCGCAGGCTGAAACTATCGCCCTTCGAGACGCTGCTGCTCCGGCGCCGCCCGGTTTTGTATGCGAGCCGCAACGGCACCTCGGACAAGCGCAACGTCCAGAAGTTTTTCATCACACCCTCGGCCATCGAGAATCTGCTGCGCTACCAGAGCAACGCCTTTGCCCGCGTGGACAAGCAACCCTCGGAACACAAGAATCGCTACATCTCCGTGGCCCACCGCCGTCGGATTCGCGAGCTCGTCGTGGTGGCAGGCGCCACGGGATCCGGCGCCGCGGGCCTTGCCCAGGATCTGGCGAGCGGCCGCGCGCCTGAAGTTGCAGCGCTCGTGGGGACGGGCGATGGCTCCGGTTTCATGCACGTCGATGCCAACGACTTCAGCGAGTTGAGCGAGCCCGTGGTCGATCGACTGATCCTGCACTACGACATCTTGCGGCCGCATCGGCGCAGCGCGAAGACGCACGCTCGCGACGAGGTGATGGACGTGTTGCGCTGCGCGCAGCGAGTGACGTTCGTGACGCTCTGGCGCCCGCCGGAACTGCTGCGCCGTAGCTACGAGTCTCATCCGGTTTCCTTCTCGATGCGCTCCGGCTGGTTCTTCGAAGGGCGCCGGCGGCAGAAGCTGCTCAAGGAGTTTGCGGATCCGCAGGAGTTGGTCGGGCACCATCGGCGTTGGTTCGCGTTTGCGAGCGGCGCCGGGTCGCGCCATTTCGTGGTTTCTCCGGACGGCGAGCGCCGTGTCTCGAAACTCGAAGAGTGGGTCGGTTCGCCGCAAGGGGGCGGGGCGAGCTTCGCATGAGCCGCTCCGGCGGCGTGTGGGGAGGGGTCCACTTCCTCGCGCTGACGCTGGTATTCGGCTTTACGTCCGCCCCGGCAGGGGCCGAGATCGTGAAGCTCGCAATTCTCCACACCAACGATTTCCACAGCCGGCTCGATCGCGCCGATCGCGTGATCGCGACGATCCAGGCTCTGCGCGCGCGCCATCCGAACTCCCTGTTGCTCGATGCTGGAGACACCTTCGAGAGCAAGGTCCCGGGTTCCGTTGCGAGCGGTGGCAGTGGCGTGGTCGATTTCATGAATCGCGCTGGCTACGACGGCTACACGCTGGGCGACAACGAGTTCGTGGATTTTCGTCTCGAGGACGTGCTCGCCAACGTGCGACGCATGAGCTTTCCGACGATCTCGGCCAACCTTCGGGTGAAAGGCGTTTTGATCGGGCTTCCGTTCGTCGCGTACGAGCGGGGCGGCGCCACGGTCGCCGTGATCGGGGTCTATGGCGATCACAAGGCGCTCGCGCGTTTTGGCGTCGAGGAGCTGTCGTCCAAGGACTCGGTGCGGGAGTACGTTGCCGCCCTCAAAGGCAAGGTCGATTGCATCGTGCTGCTGAGTCACGCCGGCGCCGTGCGCGAACGGGGCTACGCACGCGCCATTCCGGGTATCGACGTGATCGTGGGCGGATCGACGCACGCGGCGCTCGCTCCGGAGGTGGTCGGCGATACCGTGATCGTGCGTGCGGCCGCTCGGGGCGCGGCCGTGGGTGTGCTCGAACTCGAAATCGACACCGATCTCAAGAAGCTGCGTGCCTGGCATTTTGAACGAGTGCCGACGCGGGCCGAAGGCGCGGCGCCCTAACTCACGAATCTCGTAGAGCGCGCCTGCGGCTCGGGCGCGCCGGGTTCGCGGGCAATTCGCAGCCGGAACGAAGCCCCTCCGAGCCGAGAGCCCTCCACGCTGATCTCGCCGCCATGCAGGCGCGCGATCATTCGCGAGATCGCGAGTCCGAGTCCGGTTCCGGTCCCCGAACGGGCGCCGTCGAGGCGCACGAAGCGCTCGAAGATTCGCTGGCGCTCGGCCGGCGGGATGCCCGGGCCGGAGTCTTCGACCAGCACTTCGATGGCCATCGGAAGTCCCACCAGCGTGACACGGATCGTCCCGCCCGCAGGCGTATGGCGCAGGGCGTTCTCCAACAGGTTGCCGAGGGCGCGTTGCAACAGCGTCGTATCGGCGCGCAATGGCAGCGGTCCGGACGAACCCGCAGCGACCTCGAGTGTTTGCCCCGACGCTTCTGCGACCGGCGCATACAAATCGACCAGGCCCCTGGCGAGCGCGCCGAGATCCGCGTCGTCGAGAGCGAGCGGTAGCCGGCCCTCCTCGCCGCGTGCCAGCAGCAGAAGTTGCTCGATGAGCCGACGCATTTCTTCAGCCGTGTCGCGCACGGCGACGAGCGCGTCGGCATCTGTGGCGGCGTGTCTGGCGGACTCGGGTACCTCGAGCAGCGCAACGTCGGTGAGATGGAGCAGTCGATTCACCGGAGTACGCAGTTCGTGCGCGACATCGGCGCTGAAACTGGAGAGACGTCGGAAGGCCCAATCGAGTCGAACGAGCACCTGGTTCACGGCATCGGCGAGCGCGTCGACGTCATCCCCCGTTCCGCGCATTGGGATGCGTGCTTCGAGGTGGCGAGGATCGATTCCGCGCACGGCAGCCGTGGCAGCGCGCAGCGGCGAGAGGGCCCAGCGTGCCGCGAGGATGCCGAAGCCGAGAGTGAGCACGAGGCTGGCAAGGAGAAACCACGTCGCCACGCGCAGCAGTTCGCTTCGCTCGCGAACGAAATGGCGGACGGGCATCGCGAACTCGAGCGTCGTCGCATTCGACAAGGGGAGCTGGAGTTCGAAAAAGTCGTACCCCGCGCTCGTCAACGCATTCCACAGCGAGACGTCGAGGGCGCGCGCATTCGCCTGCTCCGGCCAGGGGCCGACCGAGTCGCGAATCTCCCTGGCGGCGCCGCGCAGCCGGAAGGCGATGCTGGCGGGGGCCGCCTCGAGCGGGCCGTGCGCGGCGAGCAGCGCTTGCACCGCTGCTGCCTCCCTGACGAACTCGGCCTGCTTGTCCTCGAACGCTTCGAACACTGCATAGGCGAGCAGGGAAACGAGCACCACGGAGAGCAGAAGCGCAGCCGACAATCCGACAGCGAGCGAGAGCTGAACATCGACACGCGCGAGCTTTCGCCGGAGCTCAACCCTCGACGACATAGCCGACCCCGCGTACGGTTCGGATCAGGTCGGCGCCGCCAGCATCCTCGAGCTTTCGCCGCAAACGCGCGAGATGGACCTCGACGACGTTCGTTCCCGGGTCGAAGCGATACCCCCAGACCAGCTCGAGCAGGTGGCGGCGCGAGAGCACCTCGCCCCGCCGTTCGAGCATACACAGGAGAAAGTCGAATTCGGTGCGCGTCAGCTCCACGCGCCGTCCGGCGAGATGGGCCTGGCGGTGGACGGGATCGATCTCGAGCGGACCTGCGCGGAGCGGTTCGAAGCGCCGCGTGGGCCGCCTCAGCAGGGCGCGCAGGCGGGCCAGCAGTTCGGCGAACGCGAAGGGTTTGATCAGATAATCGTCCGCTCCGCGCTCGAGGCCCACGACGCGATCGGCCACCGTGTCGCGCGCCGTGACGATCAGCACGGGCGTCGCCCCGCCGTCGCGGCGCAGCTCCTGGAGCACATCGAAGCCGCTGCCGTCGGGCACCATCAGGTCGAGAATCGCGGCATCGAAGCGTTGCCGCTTCGCGAGGCGCAGTCCGTCGCCCGCGCCCGCAGCGCGGGCGACTTCGTAGCCCCTTTCCTGCAGGCCGAGACACAGCGCACGCGCCGTCTCGGCATCATCCTCGAGGAGCAGTATCTCCACGGCGGTTGCGGTTGCGCCCCCCGACCTGGCCAGCGGCTCGGGCCCGCGCGCTTGCGCGCGAGCATTGCCGGGGACGTTAGCTCCCCGCTGCGTCGTTGGATTACGAGTGCGTCATCTTCGCCGGAACCGCTTGAGCACGCTTCGGGAGTCGCCGACGCTCGCACAGGCGAAGGGGGAAGCCATGACCGGAGGTGGGCTGAGGCGCGCCGTGGGGGCGCTGGCGCTGGCGGCGCTCGCCGCCTGCCAGCAGGTTCCCCCCGCGCCGATCTCGGCCGAAGACAACGCGGCGGTGCTCGGCGCACGTTCGCTCAGCGATCCGGCGTTGCGCGAGTTCATCGAGAACGCGCGGGGGAGGGCTTTCGCTGTCTGGCCGCTGCCGCGTTGGGACCTCGAGACGCTCACACTCGCTGCGCTTTTCCACCAGTCGAGTCTCGCTGTGGCGCGGGCGCAGTGGGCGCTCGCGCGCGGGGGCATCGAGAGCGCGAGGGCGCGGCCGAACCCGACGCTGACGGTCACGCCTGAGCAGAGTCTCAATCCGGGTTCCGCCGCTTCTGCCTGGCTCGCGAGCGTGCAGATCGACTGGCCGATCGAGACCGCGGGCAAACGCGGCTACCGCATCGCACAGGCGCGGGCGCTCGCCGAGGGAGCGCGGCGGGGCCTCGGCGTCGAAGCGTGGCGTGTGCGCCGGGCGCTGCGCGAGGCGCTCACCGAACTCGCGGCTGCGAACGAACGCGGCGCGGGGCTGGCTGCGCAGGTTTCGAGCGAGCGCGAGCTCGACGCGTTGTTCGAGCAGCGCTGGCGAGCAGGCGCCGCTTCACAGTCGGAGGTCGCACCGATGCGGCTGGCGTTGCTGCGCACGCAGACGCAGATCGGGGAGGTCGAGCGGCGGAAGCTCACGGCGCTGGTTCAGGTCGCGGCTGCGATCGGGGTGCCGACGGACGCGCTCGCGGGCGTCGATCTCGCTTCGCCGCTCGGTGAGGGCACCGATCCACTCGCCGAAGTCAGCGAGGCAGAAGCCCGGCGCCGCGCCCTGCTCGAGCGGGCCGACGTGTTGGCGGCGCTCGACACCTATGCGGCGCGCGAAGCCGCGCTGCGTCTCGAGCTGGCGCGCCAGATTCCGGATCTACACCTCGGTCCCGGCTATCAGTTCGATCAGGGCCAGAACAAGTGGGGTCTCGGGCTGTGGCTCGAGCTGCCGCTGATGAATCGGAACGAGGGTCCGATTGCGGAAGCGACTGCGGCGCGCAGCGAAGCGGCGGCACGCTTCAGCGCGCTGCAATCCCAGGTGATCGCTGCTCTCGAGCAGGCGCTGGCAGAGCGCCGCAGCGCCCGCGAACAACTGGCGCGCGTCGGCGCGCTCGCGGCGTTGCAAGCGGGCCAGGCCGAGCGCGCGCGCACCGCCCTGGCGCTCGGCGCGATCGACCGGCCTGCCCAGCTGGCGGCCGAGATCGAGTTGGCCGGTGGCCGGCTGGCGCTCGTCGACGCCCGCCAGGCGCTCGATCAGGCCTACACAGCGCTCGAGGCTGCGCTCCAGGGTCCTCTGGTCGCGCCGGAGTCGCTCGAGTCCTCGGGTCGGTTCGCGGCGCAGGGACTGCCTTGAGGCGAGGCGTCGGCCTGATCGCAGCCCTGCTGCTCGCTGCCGGAATCGTGTGGCTACACCGGAGCGGGCCAGCGCCAGAGGTGGCGAGCGCCGCTCCCGTGCTGCAACCGGGATCGGTGAGCATCGACGATGCGGGACGCGAGCATATCGATCTCGCGACGGCAGAGATCGTGCCGGCGAGCAGTGAAGGGACTCTCGCGGTGATTGGGCGCGTGCTCGATCCGATCCCGCTGGTCGATGCGGTCCTCGCCCGCGACGCGGCGCAGGCGATCTCCGAGCCCGCGCGGCGCGAGGTCGAGCGTGTGCGCGAGCTCGCGCGCGACGGCCAGAACGCGTCGCAGCGCGAGCTCGAGACTGCGGAGACCGCCTGGCGCCGCGCCCGGCTGGATCTCGATGCGGCGCAGGCTCGCCTCGTCGCGAACTTCGGTGTCGAGCTCGGCGAGCGCGCGGACCTGGCGGCGCTGGTGAGTCGCGTCACGACGCGCCGTTCCGCGCTCGCGCGGGTCGACCTGCCCGCCGGAGTCGCGTGTCCCGGTCCGCCGGCGGGTGTGCAACTGCGGATGGCGACCGGGGCCGCGCGCGTCGTGGACGCAACCTTGCTGGGCGAGGCCCCGACGACGGACCCGCTGCTGCAAGCCCGCGGTTGGCTGGCGTTGATCGAACGCGAACCGCCGGCGCCGGGCACGGCCCTGATGGGGCTGCTCGAGGTGCCGGCTCTCGCGGGGACGGGTTTGCGTGTGCCAGAAGACGCCGTGGTGAGGCTCGACGGCGGCGTTTTCGTGTACGTCGAGCGCGCGCACAACGCCTTCGAGCGGCGCGCGATCCAGCTCGAGAGCCCGCTGCCCGGCGCATGGTTGGCGACGGGCGCGATCGCCGCCGGGAACCGGGTCGTCGTGCAAGGCGCACAGTCGCTGCTTTCCGCCGAACATGGCGCCGCGCACGGCGGCGATTGAAGCGCGAGGTCGCCTGGCTTGATTCCCGCCATCATCGGATTCTCGCTGCGCCGCCGCGGCGTCGTCGCAGCGCTGGCCGCTGCGCTCTGCGGCTACGGATTTTGGGCGGCAGCGCATGCCCCACTCGACGTGCTGCCCGAATTCGCGCCGCCACAGGCGGTGATCCAGACCGAAGCGCCGGGTCTGGCGCCGGAGCAGGTCGAGGTTCTGATCACGCAACCGATCGAGTCGGCCGTCGGGGGGCTGGCTGGAATGGAGGCTCTGCGTTCGGAATCGATCCAGGGCCTGTCGGTGGTGACGGCGGTGTTTCACGAGGACGTGGACGTGCTCGCCGTCCGCCAGCTGCTCTCCGAGCAGCTGGCTGCAGCGGCGTCGCAGCTGCCACTCGGTGTTGGTCCGCCCCGCCTCTCCCCGCTCACGTCGGCGACGATGGACGTGCTCAAGATCGGACTCGTTTCAGCGAGCCGCACTGCGATGGAGCTCCGCACGCTCGCGGACTTTACGCTGCGGCCGAGATTTCTGATGGTCCCCGGTGTCGCGCGGGTGAACGTCTTCGGCGGCGAGGTTCGTCAACTCCAGGTGCAGGTGCACCCGCAGGCGCTGATCGCGCACGGACTCGCCCTCGGCGACGTGGTGGCGGCAGCGCGGGGGGCGATCGCGGTGCGCGGAGTGGGCTTCGTCGAAACGACGAATCAGCGCATCACTCTTGCAGCCGAAAGCGAGCCGGTGTCCGCGCAAGCGCTCGGCGCGGCGTCGATCGCAGCCCGCGACGGCACCGCGCTGTTGCTCTCCGACGTGGCTGACGTGATCGAGGCGCCTGCCGCCAAGTTCGGCGATGCGCTCGTGCAGGGGGAGTCTGGCGTGCTCCTCACGCTCTCGAGCCAATGGGGCGCCAACACGATGGCGGTGACGCGCGCCATCGAGGCCGCTCTGGCGGAGCTCGCCCCCGTGCTGGCACGCGAAGGCGTGACGGTGTTTCCGCGTCTGCACCGTCCGGCGAGCTTCATCGAGTCGGCGCTCGAGGGTGTCGGCGTCGCATTCGGGCTCGGGAGTCTGCTCGTCGTTGTGGTCCTCGTGGTCTTCCTGCGCGATGCACGCACGGCCTTTATCTCGCTCACGGCGATCCCGCTTTCGCTCTTGAGCGCCGTGATCCTGCTGCGCGAGTTCGGCGTGACGCTCAACACCATGACGCTCGGCGGGCTGGCGATCGCGATCGGCGAAGTCGTCGACGACGCCGTCGTCGACGTCGAGAACATCGCGCGCCGCTTGCGCGAGAACGAGGTCCTGGGGCGTCCGCGCGCGGCGTTCGACGTCGTGTGGAGCGCGTCGCTCGAGGTGCGCAGCGCGATCGTGTTCGCCACCGCGTGCGTAGTGCTCGTGTTTCTGCCGCTGCTCACCCTTGGCGGCCTTCAGGGGGCGTTCTTCGCGCCGCTCGCCCGGAGCTATCTGCTCGCGATTCTCGCTTCGCTCGGGGTGGCGCTCACGGCCACGCCCGCCCTCGCGTTGCTGCTGCTCGGCCGCGGCGATGTGCGCGTGCGCGAGCCGGCGTTCCAGGCGCGTCTCAGGGCGGCGTATGTCCGGGGGCTTGCACGTGTGATCGGGCGTCCGGGCGTGATCAGCGCCGCCGCTGCGCTCGTCGCTGCTGCCGCGCTCGCGGTGCTGCCGTTTCTCGGCGGTGAGTTCGTCCCCGAGTTTCGCGAGCGACACCTCGTGCTCCAGGTCACCTCGGCGCCCGGCACCGCGCTGCCGGAGATGATGCGCGTCGGGCGCCGGATTTCGGGAGCGTTGCTGGCGCTGCCCGAGATTGCCACGGTCGAGCAGCAGGCCGGCCGGGCGGAGCAGGGCGAGGACACATGGGGCCCCAACCGCAGCGAGTTCCACGTCGAGCTGGCGCGGATCTCCGGCGGGGAGGAAGAGGCCACGATCGAAAAGGTGCGGGCGCTGCTCGCCTCGGTGCCTGGCATCGAGTCCGAGGTGCTGACGTTTCTCGGGGATCGCATCAGCGAGTCGATCAGCGGGGAGACGTCCGAAGTCGTGGTGAACCTCTTCGGCGACGATCTCGATGCGCTCGATGTCCAGGCCCGGGCGATCGCGTCGGTGCTCGCGGGGGTGCGCGGCGCGGAGGACGTCCGGGTGGCGAGCGCCGGTTCCTCGCCTCGCGTCTCGATTCGACCGCTTCCGGAGCGGCTCGAACGCTTCGGATTGCGGTTCGCCGATGTTCTCGATCAGCTGGAGACGGCCTACCAGGGGACTCGGGTCGGGCAGGTGCACCGCGGCAATCAGGTGAGCGATGTCGTCGTGGTTTTCGACGCGGCGAGCCGCCAACGTGTCGAGGCCGTCGCGGCGCTACCGATCGGAGGCCCGCTCGGAATGCGCATCCCGCTGGGCGAGCTCGCCGAAGTGCGCGAAACCGGCGGTCGGGATGCAATCCTGCACGAAGGCGGTCGCCGCCGTCAGACGGTGACCTGCAACGTCGCGGGCCGCGACGTGTCGAGCTTCGTTGACGAGGCGCGGGGCGTGCTCGCCGAGCGGGTGACGTTGCCCCCCGGCATCTACAGCGTCTTTGCAGGTACGGCGCAGGCGCGGGCGCAGGCGCAGCGCGACATCCTGCTGCGCGGACTCTTCGGGGGGTTCGGCATCCTGTTGCTGCTCGGGATGGTGTCGCGCCATCCGCGTAACTTCGCGTTGCTCGTGGTTCATCTCCCGCTCGCGCTCGCGGGCGGCGTGCTGGCGGCTTTTTTCGCAACCGGTGGCCTGTCGCTCGGAGCGCTCGTTGGTCTGGTGACGCTGTTTGGGATCACCTCGCGCAATTCCATCCTGATGCTTTCCCATTTTCAACATCTGGTCGACGTCGAGCGCGCAAGCTGGGGACTCGCAACGGCGCTGCGGGGCGCGAGCGAACGCGTGGTCCCGGTCGCGATGACCGCACTGGTGACGGGTCTGGGCCTGCTGCCGATCGCGCTTGCCTCTGGCCGTCCCGGCGGCGAGATCGACGGTCCGATGGCGATCGTGATCCTGGGGGGGCTGCTGTCGTCGACCGCGCTCACATTGATCGCGCTGCCAGCGTTCGCGTTGCGATTCGGGCGCTTCCGGGAAGGCGAGGGAGCGCGCGTCCCGCTCGCGAGCGCCGGCCCCGCCGCCGCGGCCGAACGCTAGCGACCGGGTTCCGGACATCGAGATTCCAGTTGGGTTCAGCTTCCCCTACCGCATGCGGGCGGAAAGCGCGCTGCGTGGAGGTTCTGGTAGCATTCGCGTCCGGTCGGTTCGACGCAGAGTTCGGCCCGAGCCGTCGCAAGGAGGCATCATGCGCTGCGCACGCGTCGCGTTGGGAGCTGCTCTCGTCGCCGCGCTCGGGTTTCCGATCTCGCAGGCTGCGCGGGCGCAAACCGATGCGGACGCAGGCGCAGCCAGCGCTTCGGTCGCCGCCAAGGCGGGCTTCGGCGCCGAGCAGCTAGAGCAGATCGTCGCGCCGATCGCGCTCTATCCGGACGCGCTCGTCATGCAGATCCTGATGGCTTCCACGTATCCGCTCGAGATCGTCGAGGCGGATCGCTGGGTCAAGGCGAACGCCAGCCTGGCGGGCAAGGATCTCGAGGAAGCGCTCAAGGGGCGC
>JANNIY010000083.1:0-15922 GCA_031405455.1 Deltaproteobacteria bacterium
GCACCCTCTCGCTGCAGGGCAACCAGGTCGTGATCGGCGCGATTCCCGCGGGTCGCGAACGTTGGCTCTTGTACGGCAGCCCGATGAGCGTGCGACAGCTGATGACCGTCAACTCCGTGGCGGATGCTTCGCCGCAATCGCTGCAGCGCTTCTACGCGCAGGCGTGGACCCTGACGCACTTCTTTCACGTGGCGGACCGGGTGGGTTTCCCGAAACGACGCGCGCAGCTGATGGATTACATCGCCCGCTTGAACCGCGGTGAGACACCCGACGAAGCTTGCCGCAACGCTTTCGATACGGACTTCGAAACGCTCGACAAGGAATTCACGCAGTACCTGGCGAAGGGGAAGTTGCCCTATCTGGGGATCCCCGCCGAGAGTCTGGCACTCTCCAAGAAGGCCCGGAGATCGACGCTGCCGGAGCCGGAACGGCGCTACCTGTTGGGCGAACTCGCCCTGGCCCTGGGCGACGCCTGGCGCGGCGAAGCGGAACACTGGTTCGATCTGGCGGTGCAAGTGCAGCCGGAGAGCGGACGTGCGCAAGCGGCCCTCGGGCGTGTGCTGCGCGATCGCGCCGCGGCCGATTCCCATTTCACGCGCGCACTCGCGTTGGCCGAGAACGACCCGGAAGTCCAACGGCACTACGCCGAGGCGATGCTCGCGCGTGCGATCGCCGATGCCGGCGATGCGCCGGCATCGATCGAGCGCTCCCGCCGCGCCTTCCGCCGAAGCATCGCGCTCGATCCCGATCAGGTCGCGGCCTACGCCGGCCTCGGTCGCAGCTACGTCGTCGCGCCCGCGCCAGGCGGCGCCAGCGAGGGGCTGGCGGCCCTCGAGACCGCACGCGAGCGTCTCCCGGCGGATCCAACCATCGCGCTCGACCGCGCGAAGCTGGAAGTGCAGGTCGGCTCCGTCGCGCAGGCGCGCTCGGTCCTCGCGCGGATTGCGCCCTCGACCCACGGCGACCCGGTGATGGCCGCCGAGGGCGCCGCGATCTCCGAAACCCGTGTCGCCGCGGGATTGCCGGCGCAGCCGCTGCGTTCGTCGGGCCTGCTCGAGACGCGTCTCGACGTCGAGATGCCGCGGGACGGCGAGCGCGTGCGCGGCCTTTCCGGTTGGGTCGTGGCGCGAGGGCATGGCGGTCAGTGGGAGTCGGCGCTGCAGGACGTGATCATCGCGATCGATGAGTCGCCGAGCGCATTCCAGCCCACCGGCACGGATCTCGACGGCGACGGCGAGATCGGCAGGCCGCGAAAACTGGATCTATTGGGAATGCTCCCCGCGTCGACGGATCCCGACGACGCCGTCATCTGCGCTGAGCTGTTGGCGGCGCGCGCGCTGATCCGCCAACTCGATCCGAAGACGACGCGGGTCGGGATCCTGACGTTTTCGGACAAGACCCGGGTGCTGGCGCCGCTCGGCCCCCCCGACGCCGCGCTCGGGTGGCTCGACGAGTACGAGGTCCAGGCCTATCCCAGCCGCACGAGCCTCTCGATCGCGCTGCAAGGAACGCTCGACGCCTTCTTCGAATTTCGCGAGCAGGCTGTGCGCCGACAGCGAACGGTGTTGCTTCTTTCCGACGGCCAGCCGACGGCGCCCTCGCAAGCACTGGGCGAACGCCAGGCGCTCGAGACCGCCGCGAAAATGGGCGAGCTCGGCATTCCCGTGCAGGCCTTCGCCCTGGGTCAGGCCGCGAGAGCGAACTCGGACTTCTACCGCGAGTTGGCGGAGAGCTCCGGCGGCAAGTTCATCCCGCTCGAGAACCCGGCCGACGTGGTGGGTGAGTTGGCCAACCTCCGCTTCAGCGGGCTCGACGACGTCCGCATCGAGAGCGCGCCCAGCGGCCAACCCGGACGTGCGGTGCGCGTCTTCGCCAACGGCTCCTTCGACGGCTACGTCCCGCTCGCCGAAGGCAAGAACCTGATCACCATCACCGGCAAGATGGAGAGCGGAAAGACGATCACCGCGACGCGCACCGTCTTCTTCGAGCGCCCGAGCCACCCGACTCCCGCGGACGATCTCGCCGCCCGGGAGCTGCGGGAGAGCCTGCAGGAGCGCAACGTGGAGATCGAGCTGCTCGCCGAGATGCGCCGCGCCGGCCCGACCCAGATGCGCCGGCTCACCGTCGAGGTGCTCGATTCGCCGAAAGCGGAACCGCCGGAGGCGGGCGAAGCCCCGGGCGCGCTTCCCCCTGCGCGTTCGGATGAAAGCGGGCCCTGACGCCAACCGCGAAAGCCAGCCGCGCGGCGTCAGGGTCGGGAAGCTGGGGTTTCGACGATGGTGGCAGGGCCTGTCAGCGCGCGAAATCCCGCGAGCTGCTCGCGCAGCTTCGCGAGCGTCTCCGGATGCTGCCGCGCCACGTCGGTCTGCTCCCCAGGATCATTTGCGAGGTCATAGAGTTCGTCTTTCACGAGCTTCCAACGCTGTGTCACCACGGCGAAGCGATCCGGGTAGAGAGCGCGCTCCGGCGCGGGCCGCTCGCCCGCGAGGATCGGCAGCAGGTCGATGCCATCGAGGGGGGGCAGCGCTTCCGTGTTGCCGGCCGCGGCGGCCAGCGTCGGCAAAACGTCCACGTAGCCCGAAAGCAGATCCAGCTTGCGTCCGCCGCGCAGGCGCGCGGGCCAGCGGATCAGCGCGGGCACGCGGATGCCGCCTTCGTACATTGTGTCCTTGCCGCCGCGCAGCGGCCGGTTATCGCCATTGGCTGTGCCGCCATTGTCGCTCATGAACCACACCAGCGTGTTGTCGGCAAAACCTCTGCGGTCGAGCGCAGCGAGCACGCGCCCGATCTCCCGATCCATCATCGTCACCACCGCCGCATACTCCGGGGGGGGGCGACCGTTGTCCCAGAAATAGCGCCACTCGGGCCGGGCGACGTAGGCGGCGAGGTCTTCCGGCTTGGGATCGATCGGCAGGTGGGGAGCGTTGAAGGGCAGGTAGATCAGGAAGCGATCTCCCGAGGGCACCGACTCGATGAAGCGTACGGCCTCGTTGCCGAGCAACTCGGTCGCGTAGCCCGGCTCCTCGAGATCGGCGTAGTCCCGATGCCAATCGGGTTCGCCACGCGAGTTCGTGCGATTGGAATCGTAGATTGCGCCGCCGTAGAGGCCGTAGAAGCCGGTGAAGCCCTGGTCGATCGGGTGGAAGGCGCGGCTCGCGGAACCGAGATGCCACTTCCCCAGCGCCATTCGATGCGCATAGCCGGCGTCCGCCAGGACCTCGGCAATCGTCTCCTCGTCCGCAGGCAAGCCCTTGTCGAGAATGCCACCGCGCGCGAGCCCCTCGGCGTGGAGGCCCATGCGGTTCGGGTAGCGGCCCGTGAGCAACCCCGCGCGCGTCGTCGTGCACACTGGAGTCGTATAGAAGCGATCGAGTTCCACGCCTTCGCGCGCGAGCGCATCGATGTTCGGCGTCTGGATGTAGCTCCCGTGATAGCCGACGTCGCTCCAGCCGAGATCGTCGGCGACGAAGATCACCACATTCGGGGCGGATTCCAGCGGGGCCCGGCCCGCGCAGCGACAGCCGCCGAGCGCGGCGCCCGCGAGAAGAGCGAACCCCACGGCGCTGATTCGCAGAGTCCTGCGCATCATTGGCTGCGCTCGTCGCGCAGCGTGCGCTCGAACGAGGCGAGCGGCGTCAGCGCGTCGAATGAAACCGGCAGCGGGGAGTTCGCCATGCGGGCGTCAGTATATGGCGGTTCCCGCCGGGCCCGGAGCCAGCGGGAGTTGCCGTGCGCGGGGCGACCCCGCGGCGCGCATGGGGAGTGAATCGCCGCGGAACGTCCGAGGCGATGCGGCGGCAGGGCCGCCCGCGCACGGCGTAAAGCCGAAATCACCTCTGTCAGCGGTAGACATCGTGCAGGCGTGCGCCGGGCTGTGTGGCGACGGTCACTCACGCGCGCTGGGAGTGCGTCGGGACCGGCAGAAAAAACCCCCGGGAGCGGGCAATGGCCCTGATGCGGCTACGGCAACCGCGCTCCCGGGGTGGTGGCGCTGGGAACCTTGCGTTCCTGACAACGCCGAGATTTTCTTGCGAATCGGCGAGGCGTTAGAACGCCGCCACCTCACTCGCCGTAGTTTGATGATGTTGCACTGGTTACCTCCGTCCGGCGTAGGGAACAAATTGCAAGGCCCCAGACCTCGCATTCCGTCCCGGGTCGCAGGGTGGTCGCCGATCCCGCCCCTCCGGGCCGCCCAGCGGCGCGACCCCCAAGGAGCCGCGGCGCGGGACTCGGGGGTTAGTGAGGCCCCCTGATGGGAAAACACGGTATCCGAAGCCACCCGCTGCAACCACCGGTGCGCCGGGCGCGGGCGAGCACAGGCGGGACCCCGCTAGACTCGCGCGCCGATGGCGACCCGTGCCCCCGCCGAGACCGCCACCCTGCTCGTCTGCTGTCCCGACCGCCGCGGCATCGTGGCCGCCCTCGCGCAGCTGCTCTATGGCCACGGCGCGAACATCCTCGACGCCGACCAGCACACGGATCTCGAAGCCGGGACGTTCTTCCAGCGCATCCGCTTCGATCTCACGGATCTGCACACGGATCGCCGCTCGCTCACGAACGCGATTGCCGAGGTCGCACAGCGCATGCAGATGAGCTGGCGGCTCGCCTGGGCGGATGAGGTCAAGCGCGTCGCCCTCTTCGTTTCGCGCCAGGACCATTGCCTCTACGATCTGCTGTTGCGGCATCGCGCGCACGAGCTGCCGTGCGAGATTCCGCTGATCGTCAGCAACCATCCCGATCACGCCTCGCTCGCCGAACAATTCGGCTGCGCCTACCGGGTCTTCCCCGTGACCTCCGCGAACAAACACGAACAGGAGCCCCGCGAGATCGAGCTGCTCGAAGCCGAACGCATCGACGTCGTCGTGCTCGCTCGCTACATGCAGGTGCTCTCGGAACAGTTCCTCGTGCGCTGGAAGCGACCGGTGATCAACATCCATCACTCCTTCCTGCCGGCCTTCAGCGGCGGCCGCCCCTACCAGCAAGCCGCCGAACGCGGTGTGAAGCTGGTCGGCGCCACAGCGCACTATGCGACGCGCGATCTCGACGAGGGCCCCATCATCGAACAGGACGTGATCCGCACCTCGCACCGCGATTCGCTCGACGATCTGGTGCGCAAGGGCCGCGACGTCGAGAAGAGCGTGTTGTCGCGAGCCGTGCGCTGGCACCTCGAAGATCGCGTCCTCGTCTACGGCAACAAGACCGTCGTGTTCGCATGATGGGACTCCGGCTGATGGGCCTGGTGGTCGGACTCGGCGTGGCGATCGCCTCGTGGGCGTTGACCTGCGCCGCGTGGCGCTTCGACGAGGTGGCCGAGGGCGTGGTGCCTCTCGAGGCGCGCGAGTTCCAGCGCATGGCGTTGCTCACCCTCGGAACCGGCGGAGCCTACGAAAACCCCGCGCGGCGGGGCCCGGCGACGGCGGTCGCGCTCGGCCGGCGGGTGCTGCTGGTCGACGCGGGGCGCGGCGTGGCCGAGAGCCTGCGCGCGGCGAAACTTCCGGTTTCCCAGCCCGACACGCTGCTGCTCACCCATCTGTTGCCGGAAAACACCGTCGGCATCGACGACCTGTTGCTGACGGGCTGGCTCGACGGACGCACGACACCTCTGCGTGTGATCGGCCCGCCGGGGACGCGCGCGCTGATCGAGGGGCTCGCGGCGGGGCACGCGGGGGCCATCGCCGCGCTGGGCGCCGCGCTGGCGCTGCCGACCGCAGGCGCCGGCGCCGAGGTCTTCGAGATCGCGGACGGCTGGAGCGAGACGCAGGGGGGGCTCTCCGTGCGGGCGGCGGCGCTGCCGGGCGGCCCGATCGCTGCGCGCGCCTACCGCTTCGAAGCCGCCGGGCGCTCGATCGTGGTGTCGGGAACGGGCTGGGCCCCGGACGCCCTGATCGCCTTCGCGAATGCAGCGAGCGTGCTCGTGCACGAAGCCGCCTTCATCCCCAGCCCCGAGGTCGCTCGCGAACTCGGGATCGAAGACCAGAGTGATCGGCTTCAGCGCGAGGCGGCGCTGCACACCTCGCTCGCCGAGGTAGGCGCGCTCGCAGGACGAGCGGGAGTCGGCGCGCTCGTGCTGGTTCGCCTGCGTCCTCCGCCCGTCTACGATCTCCAGATCACCAGCGTCATCGACGACACCTTCGACGGCCGTATCGTGATTGCGCAGGACGGAGACGAACTCATACCGTGATGCCATCGTCGCGCGGCGCGGGCGCCGTGGGCTCGGGCGGCGCGCCCCAGGGCAGCGGGGGAGCGGGCGGATCCGGTCGGTCGTTGCGCCCGCGCTCACCGAGGAAACGCCGCCGCTGCTCGCGGTAATACGCCTCCTCGGGCCTTCGCTCGATGGCTTCGTCGATGATCACGATCGCACGCTCGGAATGCCCCAGCTGGAACTGCACTTCGGCCAGCGTGTCGAGGATCGTCGCGTCCATGCGCCCCGTCTTTTCGACCGCGCGTTCGGCGAGGTGCAGCGCCGCGTCGAGACCTTCGGGGGTCGCGTCCGGAAGCGTTGCCAGCAGCCAGGCGCGGTCGTTGAGATCCGCGGCCGAGACGCCGGGCAGGCTCGCCAGACGCAGCGCGTGGCGCACCCGGAAGTCTCCGGGCAGCGCGAGGGTCACTGTCGCCAACAGCACGGACGCGGCGGCGACGCCGAAAACCACGCGGCTCGCGCGCGCCACCCCCGGCGACGGGGGCCCGAGCGTGCGTGGCGTGACGAGCGCTGTCGCGAGCAGCCCGGCAGCAAAGCCGCCCAGGTGCGCTTCGCCGGCGACGAACGAAATCACGAAGCCGAGCGTCGAATCGACGAGCAGTGCGGCGCAGATCCAGATCAGGGCCCGCCGCGGGAATCGCCACCACGCGGGAAGCGCATCGGCGCAGCGCAGCTCGACCCACAGCAAGCCGGCCGCGAGACCGAAGACGACACCCGAAACACCCACCACGGATTCGTCGCGCAGCCATCCCGTCGCTGCCATCGCTCCGAGCCCCGCGGCGCCCATCACGCACACCACGCGTTCGGTTCCGATGGCCCGCTCGAGCATCCGCCCTACGGCGAGCAGGCAGAGCAGGTTGAAGACGAGGTGGAGGCTGAAGGCGTGGATCAGATTCGCGGTGACGAGCCGATAGAGATCACCATCGCGCACCAGCGGCGGACTCATGTAACCGGCGTCGAAGATCGGGAGGATCGTGAACGTCGTGAACACGAAAATCCCGACACACAGCGCCGCGAGGCCGAGCGTTGCGCGCGGCGGCGGCACATCGAGCGAACGGGCGTCGAGATCGTTGATGCGCGCGAGCTGCGTCCCGCCACCGGGACGCTCGACGATGCGCTCGAGCAGCGCGCGCAGCAGTCGTTCCGGAGAAATCGGATCGACGAACGAGGTTCTCGCGAAAGTGTAGACCGAGCGCTTCGTACCGAGCCAGAAACCGGGCGGAACGACCGCGACGTGGGTGATGTCTGCGTAGCATGTGAAGGCGTGCCCCCGGCCGCGCGACGAGCTGGGGTGATGGACGCCCTCGCCGTCGAGCACGATGGCACGTGCGCGGCCGCGATAGTCGAACGCCCGGCTCTCGCCGTCCAAAGACTCGGTGCCCACGCGCGGAGCGTAGCGCCCGGCTCAGCCCGGGTGGCGGTCGGCGGCGGGGAGCGGAAGCGTCGGGAAGATCCGGCTGAAGACGAGGAAGACGAGCACGAAGGCGCCGAGGAAGCCCGCGGCGATCCCGAGCTGGATCGGGCCGAACCACGCCCCGCCATCGGCGGGCACGAGCGACGGCCACACGAGCGCGTTGCGCTCGAGCCAGAAGCCCAGCAGCACGACGGCGGACACCCCCCCCAGGATCGCGGGCGTCTTCTTCGCCGCCTGCCCGAGCAGCACCCAGAACGGCACCCACCAGCAGCCCACCCAGGCCGCCATCGAGAGCTTCACGTAGGGCTCGTCGAAGCGCTTCCAGTCGAAGTCCCAGGTGTCCTGGAGGAACTGGCTGCCGAGCCGGAGCTCGAAGAACTGCGTCTCTTCGGGAAGGTTTCCGTACCAGATCACGTTGTACTGCGAGAAGAACAGGTACATCCAGAAGACCGAGAAGGCGAAGATCATCTTGCCGAGATCGTGCATCCGCGGCTTCGTGATCTCGGCGTCCCAGCCGGGGGTCGTCGCGCGCAGCAGCACGCTCGCGAGAGTCGTGGCGGCGACGGCCGAAAGGAAGCCGCCCCAGCAGACGTACCAGCCGAAGATCGTCGAGAACCAGGTCGGCGTGAGCGTCATCACCTGGTCGAAGACCACGACGCCGAAAAGAAACGCATAGGCGAGGCAGATGATCGGTGCGAGCACCCGCAAGCGTCGCTGGCTCTCGGCCTGCTCGATCTCATCCCCCTGCCAGCCGGCCGTCCAGCGCGCAAACAAGGCCTTCGCCCGCGGCGCCGAGGCGGCGACGCCCCCGAGCGTCGGCCGGAACGAAGCGCGCAGATAGAAGACGCTCAGCAGCGCGAGCACGGCGAGGATCGAGAGATCGGTCGCGTAGACGCGCGTCGGGTCGAGCCAGCCTTCCTTGCCGGGCGGCGCGCCATGGATCCAGTTGCTGAAGACGGCCTCACGGCCGCCGATGCCGACGATCGCGAGCAGGAAACCGATCGGCACCCATGCGGCCAGCGCCTCGGCGACGTGTCGGATCGGGCCGCACCAGCGCGCGCCGACGATCACGAGCGCGCTCGCGAGCACGAGCCCCCCCAGCGAGAGACCCATGGTGTAGAGCCAGTTCACGTGGAATGCGCGCCACGCGGTCGGCGCATCGGTCGCGAGACCAAAAACGAAGGAGCCGATTCCGACGAGTACGAGAATGCCGCAAACGGCAACCCAGGCGCTGGGCAGCTCTCGCGGGCGCGCCTGCATGGCGGAGTCGACGCCGCTCACTGGGCGATCCCCTTCTGCTGGGTCATGTATCGAACGTAGTTGACGATGTCCCAGCGGTCGGATGACGCGATGCGCTGGTAGGACGGCATGCGCCGCCGGCCGTAGCGGATCGTCGTGTAGATGTGTCCGTCGCTGCGCGCCGCGATGACCGCGAGCGGCAAGACACCCGCAAACGGCCCCTTCAAGGGGCTGGTGATGCTCACCGGGCCGTCCCCATTGCCTTCCTTGCCATGACACGTCGCACAGTAGGTCGTGAACTGCTTGCGCCCGTTGTCGAGCGAAAGCAGCGACATCGGGCGCGGATTCGCGAGCCGATCCAACGCGGGATCTTCGATGTTTCCAACCGGGGCTTCGCCGCCACCGACGGGGACGGCCCCCTCGGGCGGCAGCATCGCCGCGTTGCCGTTCGCGAAATTCAGACGCTCGTAGGCCTGCACGGCCTTCTGCCACTTCATCTGCGGGAACCACGATTCCGACCACTGCTCCCAGCAGCCGAGCGAGCCCGTGAGCAGCAGCGCCAGCGTGGCGAAGAGGCTGCGCGAAAGGCGGAGAGCGCTACGCCGCGACAAGGCTCACCTCCTTGGCGTGGTGGCTGCGCATCAGCGCCTCGATCTCGGCGACGTCCCGCTCCCGGCAACGCACGCGGACGCCGAACTCTTCCGCCGAGAAGCGGGCGCTGTAGGCGGGGTCGAGCTGCGTCCGCGGCAGCCGTCCGTAGATCAGAAAGCCGAGCAACGTCATGAGACCGCCAAAAAGGATCGTGAGCTCGAAGGCGATGATCGTGTAGGGCGGAATCGAGGAAAACGGTTTTCCGCCGAGCATGATCTGCCAGTCGTTCGCCATCCAGATCGTCATGGCATAGCCGGTCACGACGCCCGTGAGCCCGCCGATCAGCGTAAACAGCCGCACGCGGCTGGGCTTCGGGTTCACCGCGTCGTCCACCTCGCCGAACGGGGCGGGCGAGTAGGTCTCGAGATCCGTGTAGCCGCGGTCGCGCAATCGCGTGACCACGGACGCAACGTCCGCCGGAGCGTCGTAGATGCCCAGCACGTCCGGCATCAGTGCGCACCTCCGTGGCCGTGGCTGCGTTCGTGGATCGTGAGCTCCTTGACTTCGGCGATCGCCACCACGGGGAAGATCTTGAGGAAGATCAAGAACAGATGCGCGAAGAAACCGAAACTGCCTGCGACGATGCCGAGCTCGAACCAGGTCGGCGTGTAGATGCCCCAGACCGCCGGGTCATATTCGCGCGAGAGGCCCGTGATGATGATCACGTAGCGCTCGAACCACATGCCCACGTTGATCAGCACCGAGAGCACGAACAGGAACGGCACGTTTACACGCAGGCGTTTGAACCACAGCAGCTGTGGAAAGACTCCATTGCACAAGATCATCGTCCACGTCGAGATCCAGTACGGGCCGAAGGCGCGTTTGAAGAACGCCGTCTGCTCGGATTCGACGCCGCTGTACCAGGCGATGAAATACTCGGCGCAGTAGGCGTAGGTCACGATGATCGACGTGAGCAGCAGGAAACGGGACATGTTCTCGAAGTGGTAGTTGGTGATGTACCCCTCGAGCCCGTAGATCCGCCGCACGGGGATCATGACCGTGAGCACCATTGCGAAGCCGGAGAAGATCGCGCCCGCGACGAAATAAGGCGCGAAGATCGTGGCGTGCCAGCCGGGCACGATCGACACGGCGAAGTCCCAGGACACGACGCTGTGCACGGAGAGCACCAGTGGGGTCGCGAGCCCCGAGAGGTGGAGCACGCTGCGGTTGTGAGCCTTCCACTGGCTCGACGTGCCCTGCCAGCCCAGCGAAAGGACCGAATAGAGCAGCTTGCGCCAGCCCACCGCACGATCCCGCGCGATCGCGAGATCGGGGATCAGGCCGACGTAGAGGAAGACGATCGAAGTCGTCGCGTAGGTCGTGATCGCGAACGTGTCCCAGAGCAACGGGCTCTTGAAGTTCACCCACAGCCCGCGCTGGTTCGGATACGGAAGGATGAAATACGACTTCCAGATCCGGCCGACGTGGATGCCGAGGAACTGCGCGGCCGTGAGCACCGCGATCACCGTCATCGCTTCGGCGCTGCGGTTGATCGCATTGCGCCACTTCGCGCGGAACAGGAACAAGATCGCGGAAATCAGCGTCCCGGCGTGCGCGATTCCGACCCAGAACACGAACGTGACGATGTAGGCGCCCCAGAAGATCGGGTGGTAGTAGCCGGCGATGCCGAGGCCGCGATAGACCTGGTAGATCCAGATTCCGCCGGCGAGCATCACGAACGCGACGGAAAGACCCAGCAACAGCCAGTAGCCGAGCGAAGCGCCGTCCAGCACCGCGAGCAGATCGCGGTTCACCTTCGAATCGGGCGCCTGCGGCGGCGGGCGAATCATGGCCGCGACGGATTCAGCGGGAGGCGGTGTCATACGTGCCCTCCTCCCTCGGGTTCATCGCCGCGATTCACCTTCGCGAGGTAGCTGATGCCCGGGCGCGTATTGAGCATGTGCAGCGCGTGGTAGGCGCGGGCGCCGTTCTCCTCGGCGCGGCGGCTCACGGCGCTCTTGGGATCCTTCAGATTGCCGAACTCGATCGCGTGGGTCGGGCACGTCTGCACGCAGGCGGGCGTGACGGCGCCATCCGCGATCTGGCTCCCCGCGTTCTTCGCGCCCTGGCGCGCCGTTTCGATGCGCTGCACGCAGAACGTGCACTTCTCCATCACGCCCTGCCCGCGGACGCTGACGTCCGGGTTGAGCATCAATCGCATCGGCTCCGGCCAGCTCTCGATCTGATAGTCGAAGTAGTTGAAGCGGCGGACCTTGTAGGGGCAGTTGTTCGAGCAGTAGCGGGTCCCGATGCAGCGGTTGTAGATCATCCCGTTCAGGCCTTCGGGAGTGTGATACGTGGCGAGCACCGGGCAGACCGGCTCGCACGGCGCTGCACCGCACTGCTGACAGAGCATGGGCAGATTGCGCACGTCGACCAGGCCGAGTTTCTCGTGATCCTCGGGCCGCTTGCGCCCGGTGCCCCATTCCGGCTCGCCCGCGCCGACGTAGCGTTCGATGCGCAGCCACGACATGCTGCGGCCGCGCAGGACCAGATCCTCGCCGACCTGCGGAACGTTGTTCTCGATCGAACACGCGACCATGCAGGCGCTGCAACCGGTGCAGCGATCGAGATCGATCGCCATGCCCCAGCGATAGGGGCTTTCGGGCGTCGAGTCGTTGACGGGATCGTAGGGCCGCCGGATCTCGTGCGAGGCGTGGCCGCCGTGCGCCGCGTCCTCGCCGTGGGTGAGCGATGCGAGGGTCACGGCTTCCGCGAGCTGTCGCCCGCGCTGGTTGTCCGTGTGCTGGAGCTGCGCCATTCGCGCGTGCTTGCCCGTCGCACTCACGGTGGCGCGCGCCGTGAGCCACGCGCGCCCGCCCGTCTCGTCGGTGAGCGGCGGCAACAGGGAGATCACATTCACACCGCGCGCTTCGCCCGCACGGCCTTCGGCGGCGTGCGACGCGTAGAGGCCCACCTGGTGACCCTGGCCGATGGCGATGGCGATCACGTCGTCGCGAATCCCGCCGCGCGGAAACGCCGGCACCTCGACGCGCCCGAAACCCGTCTCGACCGCGAGCACGTCGCCGTGCCCGACGCCCAGTGCCTTCGCGGCCTCGTGGCTGATCTCCGCCCAGGATTGCCAGGCGACCTTGGTCACCGGGTCCGGGGTTTCCTGCAACCAGGAAAGATTTGCGCCGCGCCCGTCGTAGAGCAGGGCCGAAGGCACGGGCACGACCAGATAGGGTCCGCCGTCTTCGAACTGCGGCTCCTTGAAATCGATGCGCGCGGCGCTCGCCGCGACAGAAACGGCGCCGCCGCGAGGGGTCGTTTCGAAGACGCCGCCCCGCCCGAGCGCCGCTCGGAAATCAGTCCCCGCCCATGCCGCCTCGAGAACGGTGCGGAAACTCCCGGCCGGAAGCTGCGCAGCGACGCTGTCGCCCTGTGCGCGTCCCACCTGAAGCAGCGTGTCGCCGAGCGCTTGCGTGTCGTAGAGCGGCCGCAAGGTCGGCTGCACGAGCGAGCGCACGCCCGGGCGCGGCGCCAGGTCGCCCCACGACTCGAGCGGCGTGTTGTCGGGAAGGATCAGATGCGCCTTCTCGCTCGTCTCGTCCGGGAGCGACGCGAACGACACGACGAAGCCGACGCGATCCAGCGCTTCGACGAAACCTGCGCCCGGCGGAAGCGAGTAGACCGGATTGCCGCCGTGGAGCAGCAACACCGCGACATCGCCCGACTTCATCGCGTCGATGAGTTTCAGCACGTCGCGGAAGCTGGCAGGCTCCGGCGTCGCCGAAGCCTCGGCGGGCAACAGCACCGTCTGGCCGATGGCGCCGACCACGGCATCGAGGATCAGGACGGCCGCCGTCGTCGCCGTGGCGCGGCGACTCGTGAGCGCGACGCCCGGCGGCAAGGCAGCCGGCCGCTTCGCCTGCGCGAAAGCCCGCCCGATGCGCTCGATCGTTTCGGCCGGCACCCCCGTGCGCGAGGCAACCGATTCCGCGTCGAAGCCCGCGAGAATGCCTTCGAGCAGCGCCGGATCGCCGCCCACGGGACGGCCCGCTGCGCGCACCGCACGCAACGCGACACGCGCGATCCCGAGCGCCAGCACGCCTTCGCTGCCGGGCTTCGCCGGCAACCATTCGTCAGCATTGCCAGCCGTCAGCGAAAGACGCGGGCCCACGTAGACGAGCCGCGCATCGCGGCCGGCCTGCGCCGTCACCTCGCGCGTCGCTTCGATCTGGCGCGCGTGCTCGACGGGAGACAGCCAGCTCTCGAGCGGGTCGGCTCCGAAATCGATCACGAAATCCGCGCCCTCGAGATCGAAGATCGGGCGCGCGCCGACACCGAACACGGCCCGCGACGCTTCGCGCAGCGCTTCGAAACCAAAGCTCTCGTAGTAGAGGCGCCCGCCGGAGCTGCCCTGCGCGGCAAGGAAGCGATCGAACAGCGAGCCGAGCGTCGGCCCGATCGCTCCGCTGATGGCGCGCACACGGCCGGCCGCAGCGCCGAGTTTTTCGGCGAGCAGCGCCGTCGCCTGCTCCCACGAGATCGGCTCGAGCGCCCCGCCGGCGCCGCGCAGGCGCGGGCCCGTGTAGCGATCCGGGTGGTAGCTGCGGCCGATCGCCGCCTGGCCCCGCGCGCACAGCGCGCCGCGATTCACCGGATGCTCGGGGTTGCCTTCGAGCTTGATCGGGCGGCTCTCCCGCGTGCGCACGTGAAGCCCGCAGCCCGCGGGGCACTCGAGGCAGGTCGAGGCGTACACCACGGCCACGCCGGGCGTGATTTCCTCGGGTTGCACCACGTACGGAATCAGCTTCTCGACGTGATCGGAGCAGCCGGCCGCTGCCGCGCCACCGGCGCTCACGCCCACCAGCTTCAGGAAATCGCGACGATCGAGCTCAGCCATGGGCTCCCAGATCCTAGTAATGGCAGGTGACGCAATCTTGCGACGCGCCATTTGCCCGGTGACACTGGATGCACCAACCCATTTCGAGTTTCTGCGTCGGCAGCAGCCACGGCCACCACTTCGTATCCGGCGTCACGATCACTTTGTCCATCGACTCGACCGGACCGTGACAGCTCTGGCACGCGATGCCCTTGCGCACATGGGCCTGGTGCTGGAACTGCACGTATTCGGGCAGGCGGTAGATCTGGAGCCACTCGATCGGTGTCTCGGCCGCCGCGTGCTCCTTCAGGGTGCGGATGCCCGCGAACTCGTCGTAGCTGGCCGGGAACTGCTTGTGGCAGCCCATGCACACCCCGACCGAGGGCACACCCGCGGACGGCGAGCGATCCGTCCCCGAGTGACAGTATTGGCAGTCGATCTGGTAGAGCCCGGCGTGGTGCTTGTGGCTGAACTGGATCGGCTGCACCGGGCCGGGCGTCGACTCGTCCTCGGCCGCGGCGTGGGACTGACAGGCCTCTCGCGACGGCCACGGCGAATCGAACTCGGGCGGAATCTGGATCTGGAGGCTCGGATCCTCGGCCTGGAGCGCGCGCAGCTCGTGCGCTTCGCAGACGCTCCCCGCGATCAGCGTCTCGCCCGCCACCGCCCGGTCGGCGAATAGACCGACGAGTCCAACCGCTCCGCCGGCGATCGCGACGAGGAGGCAGACGAGAAAGGCAAGTCGAGACGGCGAAAACCTCGGGCTCATGCGCGCAGCTGCGTGCCCCCCAGCCCCAACTGGCGTCCGTCTCGCAGAAATGCAGAGCACGGCGCACTGTCGTCAGTGCGGACTGTCGACAGCGGTCCCGCGTGCCTTCGCCGGTGCCGTTGACGGGCGGTGGAATACTAAAGAAGCCGCGTCGCGTCAAGGCGCGAAGTCGGCGCCGCGCAGGTCCCGCCCGCCGGATTCGCCGAGGGGCGGATCCGGCGCTGCCGCGCATCTGTGCCAGTTGACTCCAGCTCCGATTTCTTGAATGATTTCAACACTTTTTCCCGGGTGACAGCGCGGCGGGGTCTGGCGTGATCGACTTCGAGCCCAGCGACGAGCAGCGGCTCATCGTCGAGACGGTGCGCCAGTTCGCGACCAGCGAGGTGCGCCCCCGCGCGCGCGAGTGCAACGAAGCCCGAAAACTTCCCGAAGACGTGCTCGCACGCGCCCACGAGCTCGGCCTGGTCGCGAACGCGCTGCCCACCGCCAACGGCGGTGGCGGCGATCGCAGCGCCATCACGGGCGCTCTGATCGCCGAGGAGCTGGCCTGGGGCGACCTCGCCATCGCGCTCGCGATCCTCTCGCCCTCGCTGGTGGCCCTCCCCGTCGCGGACTTCGGCACGCCCGAGCAACAGCGAGCTTGGCTCCCTCGCTACACCGCCGACCGCTTCGTGCCCGGATCCCTGGCGCTGGTCGAGCCGAGCTTCCGCTTCGATGCCTTCCACCCCGCCACCACCGCGCGGCCGGATGGCGACGCCTGGCTGCTCGACGGGGAGAAGTGCTTCGTGCCCTGGCTCGCGGGCGACGACAGCGTGCTCGTGA
>JANNIY010000084.1:0-3204 GCA_031405455.1 Deltaproteobacteria bacterium
GCGGGGCGCTCGAGGCGGCAGGCGTGAACCGGAACAGGTTGTTGCTGCCAAGGCCCGAAACGAACACGTTGTCCTGCGCGTCGACCCGGACCTCGCGCGCCGCCAACAGTGGGTGCCCCGCGTTGTCGCCCGCCTGGTCGAGGATTCGGGTGATCACACCCTCGGATGTAACCCGATACACGCTGTAGCTGCCGGCGCGGGTGACGTAGACGTTGCCCTTGGAATCGACCGCCAGACCGGTGGGTGCACCCAGACGGATCCCCGGCTCGATGCCGTCCTGGCCCATGATCTGGCTGATCTCCCCCGTTGGCGCGATCCGCAACACGTTGCCGCTGTTGTTGCCGGCGACGTAGACGTTGCCGTGGGCATCGACGTCGATGGCGTCGGGGAACATCAGGGACTGGCCCTCGCCGGCGCCCTTGGCATCGGCGATCTGCTTCACCTTGCCGGAGGCCTCGATCTTGAAGACGTTGCGCGTCTTCGCCGCGGCCACGTACGCATTACCGTGCCCATCCACCGCGAGCGCGTTGGGCCGGCGCAGCTCGTTTCCCAAGCCGTCGCCAGCGACTCCGATCAGCTGGCTGATGGTTCCGTCGGGCGCGCGCCGAAGAACGTTGTTGCTGTTCCCGCCCGCGATGAAGAGGTTGTCCTGACGGTCGATCGCGAGGCCGATCGGTCGTCGCAGGCCATTGCCCTTCCCGTCTCCCGTGCGGTCGACGACCTGGGTCTTCGTGCCATCCGGCGCGATCCGGAAGACGTTCCAGCTCGTGTCGCCGGTTACGTAGACGTTGCCCTTGCTGTCGACGGCGATGCCGCGCGGTCCGCTGAGCGGGTGCCCCTTGCCATCGCCATCGCTGCCGATCACCAGCTCGATTTTTCCATTCGGGCGGATGCGAAAGACGTTGCTGCTGAGCTGGCCCGCCACGTAAACGTTGTGCTTGCTGTCGAGCGCGATCGCCCGCGCACCCTGGAGGAGATGCCCCGCGCCGTCGCCCTTCTCGTCGATCAGCTGGCGGATGTCCTGCGCCGAACTCGGAGCGGAAACGAGCGCAAGACACAGGCTCGGGAGCAGCAGCCACGAACGCACCAGGATTCTCCCCATCGCGGTTCGACGACCTTAGCAGAGCGTCGGTTCGACCCCGCGGACATCGACACGCCGCGGCCAACTGCGATGCGCAACCTCATTCCCGCGGCGGAGGAAGCCGCGGAAATGTCTCAGCTGGCGGAGCCTTGCCCGCCACCGGCCCGCGGCCGATTTCGAAGATCAGCATGCGTTCGTCCGCGAAGAGCACCCGGCCACGGGCAGCGAGTCGATCGAGAGTCACGCGAAGATATACACCGAAATCTCCAATCTTCCGGAAGATCGCAGAGCGGCTGCGGCGCATCATGGCCAGACCCGAGATCTCCGGCTCGCCATGCCCGTTGACCTCGAGAATCACGAACTGGACACCCACGGTCTGGAAGTATCGCTCCAGATCGCTCGCCGTGAGACCGGCAGGGAATCGCAGTGCGGGGTTGCTGATGCCGGGGGCGGTCACGGTCAGCAAATGATTTCTCGCGAAATCGAAGTGAAACGGAGTGCTCGTCCAGACCAGAGCCGTGCTTCCCAGGGGAAGGTTGGCCTGAATGCTCTTGTGATAGCGAGCCTGCTCGCTCGTCAGCGTGTCTCGCGAATAGGCGTAGTCGAGCGGACCTGCGCCGTGGACGAGCAAGGTTCGGCTGTGCCTGGCCGTGTCGAGACGCTCGCGGAAGCTTTCGTCGAAGCCGACGATCAGCGCCACGCAGCCGAGAGCCAAACCAGCACTGAGCCATCGACGCGAAACCGCCAATGTCGGGGTCTGGGTGCGAACGAACATCAACACGCTCACGAAGGCCCCACCGATTACGATGGGACACGCGTAACGAACGGCCATTCCGATCGGATAGAGATGGCTGTTCAGAAGCAATGTCGCGCACAGAGCGGCGCCGCCCGTCGCCATGGCGAGCGTGCCTGCCGACCGATCATCCGGTCGGCGACGAAACCAACGCGCGGCACCCGCGACACCGAGCGCCAGGACGATTGCAGCCACCGCTACGTAGAGCGCGGGAGAATCGCCATAGGAAAGCGCCTTGCGTTGGAATAGCAGGGCGGATTCGTGAAGGCTGAGTGCGGAGTACTTCTTCGCCATCGGCGCGCGGAAGCTCACACTCGCGGCTGCGCTCTGAGCGCGCATGAGATCCGGCAACGAAACCAAGGCCCATGGCAACACGCCGAGCGCGATCGTCGAAACCAGGACTCCTGCGCTCCGGATCACCGCGCGACGATTCTGGGCCACTGCGAAGAGCAGGAGAAACAGCAGGCCGAGATGGATCGCCACGAAGGGAACGAGCGTGATCTTCAACGTAGCCATCCACGCCGCGAGGAGTCCCATCGCCACGGCGAGGCGCGCGCAGGAAGTCGGCCGAGCCCGCACGAGGCTGCGCGCGAGCAGGGAAGCGCAGACCAGCAAGGCCATGACCCCCGCCGCGCCGGCATAGAGCGGCGAGATGTTGGCGTACTGGGGATTGATCCAGACCAGCCCCAGCAGGCAGCACACGCCCAGCCACCAGGGGATGCGCCAACGCAGCGAGAGCTCCGCCAGCAGCAGCTGACACAAGGCGAAGCAGGCAACCGCGTCGAAGCCGTTCAAGCTCTCGAAGCCGCCGGCTACCAGAAAGAACGCGTGGAAGAAGGAGGAGCTTCCGAAGCTATCCGTTCCCAGCGAGTCGAATGCGTTGCCGGCGACCGAGCCCGTCTGTGCCATTCGGGCCGCGCGGGTGAAATAGGTGTGGAAGTCGTCGGCGACGTTGAAGACGTCGGTCGGCACCAGCAGCATCCCGGCGCCGAGCGCGATCAGCAGCGCCACACACAGGGGAATGGCTGCCAGCGGAAAGGAGCGTTGCAACCACGGTCGCCGGCGGACGAGATCGCGCGCTGTGGCGGTCAGCCCGATGGCCAGCAACAAGAACAACCAGGGAGCTTTCGCCAGGCGAAGCCAATTCAGCACGCCCCCAATCAATCCGAGCACCGCCAACCCAATGATTGCCGTGAGGGAATGCAACACGAAGATGCGACGATCGAGGTAGCGCCGCGTCAAGCGGCCCCAGCCAAAAGCGCAGAGGATGAACAGGACGACGACGCCCGATTCGAGGAGCTTCTGTGTCACAGGGTTTCGCGCATCCCGC
>JANNIY010000085.1:0-12975 GCA_031405455.1 Deltaproteobacteria bacterium
CAACGAGCTCGCGCGCGCGGCGCGGCACGCTCTCGTCGAAGCCCTGAAGGGCCTCGCGATCCCCGTCAGCGGGACGCTTGGCTTCGAGCGGGCAGAGGTCACCGCCGGCGGTCTGGCGCTAGCGGCCGTCGATGCCGCGACGCTGCGCGTGAAGGGCCTCGCAAATTTCTGGGCCTTCGGTGAAATCCTGGATCTCGCGGGCCCCATCGGCGGTCTCAACTTCCAGGCGGCGTTCGCAACGGCCGAAATCGCCGCGCGCGACTCGTCGCGTTCCTGAACGGCACGAGCGGGCTGCCGCGTGGTAGCCTCGAAAGGGATGACCGCCGATCTCCGCTATCGACGCGACGAGGACGCACGGCCCGTCGATCCGGGCGCGCTCTTCGGGAGTGACCTGCCCGACGCACTCGAGCGGCAGCGGGAGGCCATCGAGCCGGGAGCTGCGCTGCTTCGCTTGCGGCCTTTCACCGTGGATGTGGCTGGCGAGAGCTGGACCCTGTCTGCGGAGGCGGGCCGTGTCTCGATCGCATCCGGACCGGGAAGTGGGGCGCGCCTGCACCTCACGCCCGAAGCGCTCTCGGATGTGGTCAACGATCAGGCCACCCCAATGACCTTTCTCACCGCGGGCACGCTGGAGATGTCCGCGGGTGGACTGGGAGATTTTCTCGATTGGTGGCTCGTGCTGCGGGGCGCTCTCGATGCTCGGGCGCTCCACGTCCCCGGTGCCGTGAGCTTTCGGGATCGCGCGGGGGCGCCGCTCGATCTGCGCCGCTCGTTTGCGCTCGATGATGATCCCGCGGAGATGCGTCACTTCCTGCTCGAAGCGGGCTTTCTGCATCTTGCCGCCGTTTTCGCGGAGGAGGAGATGGCGGCTGTCTCCGCTGACATGGACCGCGCGGCGCCGAGCTATCGCGACGGCGATGGCAAGAGCTGGTGGGTAACGCTCGCGAGCGGCGAGCGCCGCGTGGTGCGCATGCAGGGCTTCGATCGACACTCGCTGGCGACCAGCGAGCTTCTCGCCGATCGCCGTTTTGCGCGCATCGGCGAGCTTCCTGGCGCTGGCCACGAGCATCTCGGGAAGGAGGGCAATCGGATCGAAGCGCTCTTCAAGCCGATCGGAGTGGTGGCGGGCATCTCGGACGTTCCGTGGCACAAGGACTGTAGTCTCGGGCGCCACAGTTATGAGTGTTGCAGCCTGACCGCGGGAATCTCCGTCACCGGCGCGGGGCCCCGCTCGGGTCAGCTCGCTGTGGTGCCCGGCTCGCACCGGGCGCTGGTCTGGCCGGCGCTGCGGCCGCCTGCCGATCTACCGCAGCTCGATCTTCCGACCCGCACGGGAGATGTCAGCGTGCACTTGAGCTGCACGTTGCACAAGGCGCATCCGCCGATCGAGCGAGAACGCCGCGTGATGTATACGGGCTTCCGGCTGCCCGGTGCGCCTTCGGAGGCCGCGATCGCGGCGCGCCGTCGCCTGGGCGCCGTGCGCGAGGGGGCCTACACCACGGTTTCGCAGGAGCCGAGCCCGGTGCGTTGAGGGCGGCCCCGGTCAGCCTTGCAACGCCTGTCGGTAGGTGTCGAGGGTCGCCGCGGCCGAGCGCTCCCAGCTGAACTCCGCCGCCCGCTCGAGCCCCTGCTCGCGCAGCGTGTGCCGCAGCTGTGGCTCGCGAGCCAGGCGAAGCAGGCAGCGTGCCGCATCCGCAGAATCCTGCGGATCCGTCAGCAAACCCACATCGCCCAGTGTCTCGGGCATGGCTGAGGCGCGCGCGGCGACGACCGGCGTTCCGCAGGCCATGGCTTCCAGGACCGGCAGCGCGAAACCTTCGTGCCGCGAGAGCGAGATGAAGCCGCGAGCACCGCGATAGAGCGCCGGCAGATCCGCGTCGCTGACGAAGCCGAGCGCTCGGATACCGGCCTCGGTGGATTCGCCGCCGGCGGTATGCCGGCCGACCAGGACCAGCTCGTGATCGCCGACATCCGCCGCCCGGAAGCGTCGGAAGGCTTCGCGCAGCAGGTCGAGATTCTTGTGTGGATCGTCACCGCCCACGTACAAAAAGTACGGATGTGCGAGAGCATGCCGCCGCTGCGTGGCCGCGTCGTCGCGCGGCTCGGGGTCGAAGTGACGCTCGACGCCCGGCGGAATCACGCGAATTCGCGCCGGATCGAGTCCCAGGAGTTCCCGGCACTGGGCCGCGCCATGTTGACTCAGCGTGATCACCCGGCGTGCGCGCCGACAAAACTGCCTGAGCCGACGCAGGCGCGAGGCGCGATGACGGAGCCAACGCCCGCTGGCGGGCTCGAGGAATGGGGTCAGGTCGTGCATGGTGATGACGCAGGGCGTGGCGATGCGGAGCGGGCGATACGCGTAGAACTGGGCAGGCAGATGAAGCAAGTCCACGGCGAGGCTCCGGAGCGCCGCATCCAGGACGCGCCCGCCTCGCCAGCCGAGCTTGCGGACGTCGAGGGGCAGCGAGTGCGTGGGAAAACCGGACAGCCGGCCGTCCGGAGCGAGCTCTGCGAGCGACTCCGCGCGGAGGGCCGCGTCCTGACCGAGCCCGACCGCGATTTCGAAGCCAGGCTCGCGAAGCCCCGCGAATCCGTGCAGGAGCCCGCGTGCGTAGCGGCCTACACCGCGAAAGGCGGAGTCGTCCTGGAAGCAGCGACCGTGAAGAATGATTCGCACGAGCGCAGGTTCCCCGACCGGAAGCGGTCTCGGCTGATAGAGTAGGCCGCGCTCGCTTGAGGGGCGAACGCGCAGGAGCCGTTGCGGCAGTGTCCGACCGCGAATCTCATCGCATCGATCGACGCATCCGACGTTGGCTGCGTGCGCGCATCCGGCCCGATCATCCGTTGCGGCCAGCTCCGAGCTCCGCAATCGCAGCAGGCGACGCGCGATGAAGCTCCATCGCCTCCAACACGCATTCTGGTCTGCGCTCTACGGTCGCTGGCCCGAGATGGGCGAAGCGATCCCTGGCTACACGCTGCTCTTGAGCGTGCCTCCGGACCTTCCCGTGTTCCTGCGCCTCGCCGTCGACATCTGTCGACGCCAGGACTTGACCCATCTCGTCGAGACCCTAGTCGTCCCCGACACGTACGACGCTGCATTTGCGCGCGAGGTAGCCGCGGCGGCTTCGGATTGGCCTGCGGGCCGCATGCGCCTGGTGCAGCCCGGACCGATCGACCGGCTGACGCGCAGCGGGATGACCAAGGCGAGTCTGATCCACTGGTTGCAGCTCGTCGTGGGCGCTCGCGAAATCCGCTCGAGCCACGCCGTGGTTCACGACGTCGATCTCTTCATGCTGGAGCCCGGATTTCTGCGCACGTCGTTCGAGGCCTGCCGCGACGGCGGCTTCTTCTGCCTCGGCAACGACGAGGCGTGGAAGGGCGCGGTGTGGACGCAGCTGCCGCGTTTCGCGCACGTGGTTGCGTTGTGGGAGATGGTGATCGATATGCAATGGTTGCGGGCGGGCCCGCCCGCGGCCTTGCGGCCGCAGTACGCCCGCCTTCCCGAAGGCTTGTTCTGGTTCGAGACGTCGATGCTGGTGCAGGCCGGGACGGCGCCCGAACGGATCGCGCGGCGCCGCGCCGCTCGGGCGGTGCACTTCGGCTGGGTGATTGGAGGTTATCGCGCCTTTCAGCAGTCGCGGGGGTGCTTTGGGGACGATCACTTCCGGCTGCTTCTGATCCGATTGCTGATCGCCGCGTTCGATCCCGAGGGGGGGCCCTATCCGCTCCCGGGATTGGCCGAGCTCGAGCGCGGCTTGACGGAGCCCGGTGTCCGCGTCGGCTATGGCGACACCGCGCGGTGCAATTATCCCGCCTTTCGCGACGCTCTGGAGCAGGTGCTGTGTGGTGACGTATTCCCGGCGCGCAGTGTCGACGTCCTCCGATCGGGATTGGCGGCCTTCGACGCTGCGTTTGCCTGGCAGCCTGCCCTGGTCGAGACGCTCGCAGCGATGAGCGCATGACGGGAAGCGAAGCCGTGGATCGCGCCGAATCGGTCCGCGGCGAGGAACCTGGCCTCGTCGATTTTCGCCGCTGGCGCGCCGAGATCGTCGCGAAGAGCGGGTTCGCCTGCCGCCCGATTCCGTTTGCCGACTCGCGCGAATGGTCGTTCGTCGCGGGGATCCTGCGGCACGGGAGCGGCGGCTTCTTCGCGTTGGCGGGCCTCGCCGTCAGCGCCCGGACGCCCGACCTCGATGGTCAACAGCAGTTGGTGATTCTGCAACCGGAGACCGCGATCAACGGATTTCTGCTACGGCGCCGAAAGGGGAGGGCAGAGCTGCTCTTCCAGGGGCGTGTCGAGCCAGGCAACATTGAATCGATGCAGTTGGCGCCCACGGTCCAGTCCACCGAGGCTAACTACAAACGCTTGCACGGGGGCGGTGCGACGGCGTTTCTCGAGTGGTTCACCGGTGAGCGCACGGGCCGGGTGCTGTATGACGAGCTGCAATCCGAGGAAGCCACCCGCTACTACGGCAAGTACAACCGCAACGTGGTCGTGGACGTGAGTTCTGCGGGTGAACTCGAGCTGCCGGCGCAGTTCCGCTGGTTCGATCTCGACGCGCTCCGGGTCTTTGCGACCGCCAGCAACGTCCTCAACACCGACAGTCGTTCCGTGCTCGCTGGTCTCGACTGGCGGCACCTCGCCGACGATGAGGCTGCGTTCGCTCATCACGCGGATGGGACGCTGGGCGCGCAGCTGCGCGCGTCCATGAGCGCGTCCGAGGCCACGGATGATTTCAGCGACGCTGAAATGCTTGCGTGGTTGCAGCGCCTGCGCGTTCGCGCCTCGCTGCGGCATTCCGTACTACCCCTATCGGCGCTGCGCAACTGGATCGTCGAGCCGGAGGTCATTCGCGAACGCGACCGCGAGCACGGCTTCTGCGCGCGGCAGTTCGCCGTTCACGCCGAGGGTCGCGAGGTGGCATCGTGGGATCAGCCGTTGATCGATAGCGATGGCGTCGGCCGTCTGGCGCTGGCCGTGCAGGAGCGGGGGGGCCTGCTGCGGCTGCTCATCAAGGCCAGCCACGAAATCGGCTTTCTCGAAGGTGTGCAGTGCGCTGCCTCGCTGACGATCGCGCCAGGGGCGTCACCGCAGGCTGGCGATCGCGTCGAGGCCGCGCTGCTCGAGAGCATCGGCGATGAACAGCGAGCCCGTGTGCTGGCGAGCTGTCGACAGTCGGAAGAGGGGGGCCGGTTCTACCGGGACGAGAATGACTACCAGATCGTGGCGCTGGATCCGGCCGTGGAACTCCCGGAATCAGAGTTCTACCGCTGGCTCACCCTCGCGCAGGTGCGACGACTGATCCCGATCCCGGGCACCTTCAGCATGGAGTTTCGCGGGGTGCTCGCGCTACTCCTGAGCGATCTCTAAAACGACCTAACGCTCTCCGCCCGCCGGATTCGCGGAGGGTTCCAGCGAAAAGAGACGTGCGTCGGTGTACAAGCGTCCGCCAGGGAGGAATCTCCGGTACGCCGGCAGTTGCGCGTTGTAGTCGATGGGAAACTGCGCCTCCAGGCGCTGCTGGACCGGCGGTATGGTCGACGGAAACGGAAGACGCGACATGGAGAAGAGGGGGCGATCCACCTGCGGGAGCAGGATGCGGTCGTGGACGAGCGCGCTCCACGCTTCCTTGTTGGCGGTGACCTCCCCCGCAATTCCCGGTGCCACGCCTTCCCGCGCCAGCATCGGATCGTACCAATGGCTGACCAGCATTCCCGCGGCGATGATTCCCACGTCCGCGCGATTCCCCAGCACATACTTTTGATACCAGAGCGGGAACAATTCGTTGTCTCCCTCGCCCGCTTCGAAGCCGGTCAGGATCAGGGCGTTCGGGGGCAGTCGTTCCATGATGAACTTCCCGAACTCGTCAACCTCGTGCGTATTCATCGCTCGAATCTGGGAGAGGTTCGCCCGGATGAAGCATACGGGCAGCAGCAATGCGACGGCGCAACCGGCTGCGAACACCCTGCCGCCAGCCCGGCGGCGCAGCAGAGCCAAAAACCACGCGAATCCCGACGCGGCCCACATCGCCGTGAAGACGTAGACGAACACGAAGAAGACGTAGAGATCCTGGACGAAGTGCCCCTGCAGGAAGAAGGAAAGCAGCAGCGGCGCCAGCAGGATGGGAACGTGGCTGGGATGCCATTGCCGGAGCATCTGCCAGAGTCCGAGAAATCCGAAGAGCACGAGGAAATGGAACTCCTGAAAATGGCTGACGAGTTGGCTCTTGATCCATCCCGTCAGATAGGCGATGAAGACCCCCGGGCTCGCCAAAAGATTGGCCCGATGCGAAGCGAACTCACTCCCTGTGACGTGCGTCCAGAAACGCAACAGGGTGTCGGGGTCTCCCCAGTTCAGAATCGGATCCTGAGCCGCCCGTAGCGGCAAATAGAGCTCGAACGCGAGGCCCGGGATCAGCCAGAGCAGCACGCTCGCCGCGGGGCGGCTTCGTTGCGACGAACGCAGAGGCCCGAGAAACACCAGCCAGAAGAGACCGGGCAGGACGAACACCACCAGCAGGTGGTGTGTCAGCGCCAGTCCGCTCGTGAATACGAAAGCCCGCAGCCAGGGCGTGGAGCCGCGATCCCAATACCGCAGCGCGCAGCCCGTGAGCGCCACGAAGAAGAGGCTCGCCAGCGCGTAGACCTCGGTGATGATCGCCTGGGACCAGAAGGTGAACGAGCTCGCCAACAACAGCGCGGCGCACACCGAAGCCACGTGTCGGCTCGCTCCGTCAGCGGCTCCGACCAGGCGCAGCCAGTACCAGACCACCAGGTACCAGCCCCCCAGGGCGAGGGAGGCACAGACGGCCGAGAACAAGTTCAGCTTGACGGCGAGCGATCCCCACGGCAGCAGCAGGCTGAATGCCTTGCCCGCGAGCACGTAGAACGGATACCCGGTCGGGTGCGGGATCCCGAGCGAGTGCACCGCGAGCGCGAGCTCCGGGCTGTCGCCCCACGAGATGTCCGGGGCGAGGCTCAGACTGTAACCAAGAAGCGTCAGGGAGATGACCGAGAGGGTCAGAATGACGTGCACAGGAATTCGCGCGATGGGCGTCATGCGCACGCCTCGCATGATATCAAGCTTCGCGACCGCCCCGACGCTGCGCCCAATCGACCGCGATCCGAGCGCCGCGGGGCGGGCCGCTCGCGAGTTGCCAATCCACGCGGTTCTTACAACGGGCGGCCCGAAGCGTCCCCGAAGCGGACTGCCTTCCGGCGACGCCAAGCGGCCAGCACCAGCAATCCGAGCGCCAGCAGCGACAGGCTGTCCGGCTCCGGAGTGAGTATCGGCGAACCCCCGGCACTCAGCGGGTTCGAGAACGCGCCGATCGCATCCCAGCTCAGCGTAGAGTTGGTGCCGCCGTTAGGGCCTCCGAGATCCTGGTTCAACGCGTTGGGCTGGGTGGAACTTCCGACGACGTAGCGGAGCGTCGAGTTCTGGTTGATGACAATCGGGCTCGGCTGGCCTGCCAGCGCAGCGACGACGTCAGCAAAGGGGATCACCCAGCTGAGAAAGAAATCGGTGTCGCCATCCCCGTCGATATCGAAGCTCGTGGCCGTCGGGTCGATCGTCAGGGTGACGGCCCGGAAGTCGTAGTTCGAGGCGGAGAGCGCGTAGGTGAAGAGGTAGCTCGAGTCGATCGTGGTCGTGGACGGGGAGGTGTTCGCTCCCGCGCCGGCATCGTAGATCGCAACGCGGTCGGGATTCCCCGAGTTCTCGACCGCCAGGAAGATATCAAGGGAGCCGTTGAGATCTGCGTCGATGCCCACGCCCATGAACTGCGAGAAGCCGGCGGGGTTCTTGTCGGCGCCGATGCGCACCCGGAAGGCGAGGTTGCCATCCGTGAGCGAGAGCGTGTTGGCGTCGTCGAAGGCGGTGTAGAAGGCGGGATTCGTCAGGTTCCCGACGATATCCGCCTCGGGGATGCCCGTCTGCTGATCGTCGGAGTGGTCCGGCAAAAGGGTCGGGTAGGCGATCGGCGTCCAGCTGCTGGTGGGCGAGCCCGGCACGATCACGGCGGCTGCGGACGGGAGAGCCAGCAAACCGAGAGCCGCCGCGAAAGCGACGGCCAGGCAGAGCCGAGCGGGGCTCGGGCGCATCGGGTGTTCCATGGATGGCCTATCGGTAGAAGAGCTTACTTTCTGCACGGGCTGCCGCTGCCGAGGCGTCTCGACGGCGGAGACGCAATCCGGCAGCGGACACGAAGCTGGCTGGCGGAAGTCGGGGGTTTGTTGGTTCGTTGGTTCGGTGGAAAATTCCAATGGCTGTGGACATGCCGAGGCATGACTCGTTCTTCGACGTCAGCTCCGCAGGCCCTCGAAGCAGGTGAGGATCTCCGGCGCGATGGCGGTGAAGCGAAGCTCGGCACCGCCGCTGCTCTGGCGCGCGACTTTGGCATAGGCGTCACTGCGGGTGAGGTTGGCGCCTCGTTCCGCTCGGGCAACGGCTCGGTTTAGCCCGCGGCGGCTAGCGGACAACCTTCGATGGTGATGCGATGCATGATGCGACGGTGACCGTGGTAGTCGTTTTGCGCGAAGTGCCAGGTGGCGCGGTTGTCCCAGAATGCAAGGGAACCGGGCCGCCACTGGAAGCGATGCACTCGCGTTTCCGCGGTCGCGACGGAATACAGGTAATCGAGCAGGGGGCGGGATTCTGCTTTCGTCCAGCCCTTGAAGCGAAGGGTGAACCCGGGATTCACGTAGAGCGCCTTCTTGCCGGAAAGCGGATGACGAATCACGACCGGATGCACCGGATCGCTCAGTTGTTCGGCGGCAGCCGAGTTGCCGATGCGCCCCCCCACCGCCTCAGCGCGCGCGTGATAGCCCACGGCGCCGAAGATGTGCTTGGCGGAATGCACGGCGTAAAGACTTTCCAATGTTTCCTTCAAGCCGCTGGAGAGCGCGTCGTACGCGGCATACATGCTGACGAACGCCGTATCTCCGCCGACCGGGGGCAGCTCTCTGGCAACCAGGATCGAACCGAGCGCAGGCTCATGGTCGTACGAATGGTCCGTGTGCCAGCCGCCGCCGATGTTCGCCTTCTGCTCGGGCTCCTTGCTGACCAGGGCGATCTGCGGGTAGTCGGGATGCGCGGCGAAGAAGCGATTGATGTTGATGCTCCCGAAGCGCTCGGCGAGCGCGATGTGATCTTCTTCGGAAAGCTGCTGGTCGCGGACGAACAGCAGCCCGTGTTCGTTGAAGGCTGCGCGGATCCGCTCGAACTCCGCGTCGCTCATGCTGCGCAGGTCCAGCCCGGTCACTTCTGCGCCGACGTCCTGGAATGTTTCGATGTTCATTTCGCTGCGGCCCCGCGGACGCTGGTTTCGAGGGGTCAGTCTAGATCCGGACGGATCGGAGTTCCAAGCGGGCATTCTGCTTTCGGGACCGATTGCTTTTTTTGTTAGCCTCGGGCGCGTACCGAGCCAGGCTTGGCTGGGGCCATCCAGGGTTGGTGTTTCGCGCGGCAGCGCTTCAGGCGAGAGTCCGATCCATGCAGAGGCTGAAAATCGCCGGCGCGTTGATTGCGGCGAACCTGCTCGTGCTCCTGGTTCTCGAGTTCGGGTGCCGGGTCTTCTTCGACAAGCTGGTCATCTACGACCTGGAGATGACCCGCTACGGGCGCGACCTCAAGATTCACGCCGAGAATCCCCTGGTCGGGCATGTGCACCGGCCGAGCGCCCACCGCCGGCTGATGGGCGTCGACGTGACGACGAATTCCCGGGGGTTCCGGGACGTCGAGTACCCGATCGAGCACAACAGCGCCTATCGCATGATCTTCCTCGGCGACTCGCTCACGTTCGGCTGGGGCGTGCAGGTCGAGGACAGCTTTGCGCAGCTGCTCGAACAGCGGCTGGCGGGTAGCCGGCCGATCGAGATCATCAACTTCGGAGCCGGCAACTACAACACGCAGCAGGAAGTGAACCTCTTCATCGATGAGGGTCTCCAGTACGAACCGGACCAGGTGGTTCTCTTCTACTTCATCAACGATGCGGAGCCGACTCCCCGGCGCGCGCGCTGGAGCTTCCTCGATCGATCGGAGCTCGTGTCGATCTTCTGGTCGCGGTTTCGCATTGCCAGGGGCCGACTCTTCGGATCGCAGAGCTACGGGGACTACTACAGGAGCCTCTATGCGGACGATGCACCGGGATGGCTCGCCACCCGGGAGGCCTTCGAACTGCTGGCGCAGGTCTGCAGGCGGGAGGAGATCCGCTTGCAGGTCGTCCTGCTTCCGGAGCTGCACGGACTCACGGACTATGCTTTCGCCCGCGAGCATGCGCTCGTGAAAGAGCAGCTCGCGGCGCTGGGCATCGACGCCCTCGACCTGGCGCCCCGCTTCGCGGGAGAGACGGATCCCGCGCGTCTGTGGGTCGCAAAGGACGATGCGCATCCGAACCGTGTCGCGCACGCGCTCATCGCCGATTACAGCCAGAGCTTCATCAGCAAGGGGATGAGATGATCGCGTTTCTCAAGCGATACCGATACTACGTTCTGGTACCGATCGGGTTGCTCGTCGTGGCGCTCGCCGTGCTCTTCCTTCTGGGTAGGGGCAGCGAGGACGACGTCGCCTTCATCTACCAGCTCTTCTAGGTCGCCCGGGATCTCGCTTTGCGGCTCAATCGAATCAATTGGACGGGACTCGGTGTATCGGTGGGGATCATTGCCCTGAGCCTGGCGCTGCTGGAGCTGGGCAGCCAGGTTCTGGTTCCGCGCTGGGCGCCGACCACGGCCGATCGCAGCTTCTGGCAGTACGACGAGCAGCTCGGCTGGGCTCACACTCCGGGGACGACCGGGGTGATGGATCACCCGGAGTTCTCGATCACGATCACGCACAACTCCCAGGGTCTGCGGGATCGCGAGTATCCGTTCGAGCGGGTCGCGGGTCGGCGGCGCATGCTGTTGCTCGGGAGCTCGTTCTCCTGGGGCTTCGGGGTCGAGCAGGACGAGATCTACGCCGAGATCGTGGAGGCGCGGCATCCCGACTGGGAGATCGTGAACGCGTCGGTGAGCGGCTACGGAACGGACCAGGAACTCCTCTACCTGAAGCTCCGCGGCCGTCGCTTCGAACCCGACGTCATCCTGCTGCCTGTCCACCAAAACGACGTGGCCGGGAATCTCCTGGCGAGCCGCTACTGGCACAACAAGCCGTTCTTCGAGCGGGATGCTGACGGAGAGCTCGTGCTTCGGAACCAGTCAGTGCCCGCTCCGGACGCGAAGCAGCGCTTCCAGAAGTTCTTCTTCACGCAGACCTCCTTCTTCTCCAGCGTCTACCTGCGCTACGAGGCCGTCCGCGGCGTCTGGGCGCGTGCGGCGCACGCAGGCGAAGGCGCGAAGCCGCTTTCGACCGAAGGCTTCGATCTCACGCGGGATCTCATCCTCGCGATCGATGAAACAGCAAAGCAGATGGGGGCTCGCTTGATCGTGCTGCTAACGCCGACCTTCCGGGACGACTGGACGAGCTTCATCAGCCAGGAACTCTCGCACGCCGGAATCGCGCATCTGAGCCTGGCGGATGCCTTTGCGGATCCGGACTCGAACGTGCGTCTCAAGTTCGCGAATGATCCGCATTGGAATGCGGCCGGTCACCGGGTGGTGGCGGACGCGCTCGAGGCCTTTCTGCTGAAAGAAGGCGTGCTGCCGTAGGCGATCCGACGCGATTGCCGCGGGGCGCTTGATCCGAGGCCGGCATGGCGTTGGGATGTTCCGCGTGGTGACCGAGCCGAATGCCTGGCGGTCGTGGTCCCAGTTGCCGGTCGAACTCGGCGAAACGATGGGTATCATCGCTAGCGTTCGAAGGCGCCCGCTGGGGCGTGAGGATTTCCCGGCGGGTGGCCGCAGCCGCTCGACGTCGCGGGCGAATCAGGGGCGAGGAGCGGCTTGTTCGAGATCTCCCGAGTTTTCCGCGAGTTCATGGAACTCGAGAGGCGGCGCACGGACCCCGGGATCTCGCCCGAAGAGCTGCAGCGCTGGCAGCTCTTGAAGCGGCGCCTGGCCAAGGAGTTTCATCCAAACCTCGCGGATGAACATGCGGATCAGCGCCGCTCGGTTCGCGTACCCACTCTCTTGCGTGTGAGCTTCCCGGACCGAAGATCGCTCGAACAGCGCTTGCTGACGAACATCTCGCGCGGCGGTGTCTTCATAGCGACCGGTGCGCCCGAGCCGATCGGAGCGACGCTTCGCATCGCGATCCGGATCGAGGAGGATGCAGCGAATCTCGTCGTCGACTGCGTCGTCGTGGCCGAGAACTTCAGCGATGGGCGATCCGCGGAAGTGGAAGGCATGGCCCTGGCTTTCGAAACCCCCGATCGGGCGACGCGCGCACGCCTCGACGCCCTGTACGAAGAAAAGCTCTTCGAAGCCGCTGCCAACGTTCACGTCGGTCGTGCCCTGGGGCGGATCGAGAAATAGTTCTGAAGTGAAGGCCGGCGCGAGCCGGAAATAGCAGGCGCCCAGGCCTGGGAAGGCGCCGGGTGTCTGCTTTTCGGGTAGCGGGGGGGCGATTTTATCGAGACGAGACGTACTCCGCGTGCCAGTCGCGTTCGCGGCGTAGGGCCCCGTTTCGACCCCGGAGCGCCGCGAGGAGCCCGCGCATCGCGCCCCTTGCCGCGCCGGCCCGGGCGCTCTCTGCCGAGCGCGCGACCCGTACCCCTAGCCGCGCGCCCGCAGCGCCTCTGCCGATACGCAAGCCCGAGTAGGCCACTCATCATGAGCAGACCCGTCCCGGGCCCGGGGATGAGACTTGCGACACGAAAACCGACGTCGCCAACCGAGTTCGTCGGGCCGCCGATGTCCGGGTTCGCCGCGGCGAGGTCGTTGGCGAGGCCGACCAGCTCCCGCCCCGGATGCCCCGGAACGAGCCCGCGATCTGCTCGTTCCGCTCCCAGACATTCCCACCCTGGTCGAAGGTTCCGTAGGGGCTCGCCGATCCCGTGTAGGCGCCCGCGTTGGTGACTCCACCCGCCGCATTCACGCGGC
>JANNIY010000086.1:0-2045 GCA_031405455.1 Deltaproteobacteria bacterium
GCGGCGCGTCGCCGATCTCGGCTGCGGCACGGGCGAGCTCACGCGCACACTGCTCGAGCGTTGGCCCAAGGCGCAGATCGTCGGCGTCGACCACTCGCAGGAGATGCTCGCGCGCGCGGCCGCGAGCCCCGCACAGGCACGGCTGCGCTTCGAGCGCGCGGATCTCGCGTGCTGGGAGCCCGAGGCGCCGCTCGACCGCATCGTCTCGAACGCCGCGCTCCAGTGGCTGCCCGAGCACGGTGTGTTGCTCGAGCGCCTCACGCGTTTTCTCGCGCCCGAGGGCGTTCTCGCGGTGCAGGTGCCGCACAACCGTGGCGAGGGCGTCTTCCGCCTGCTCGACGATCTCGTCCTCGAGGCGCCCTGGCGCGAGCGTTTCCAGCATGCCGAGCGACGGCCGTCAATCGAAACGCCGCTCTTCTATGCCGAGCGCCTGCTCGGCCTGGCGCTCGCTATCGAACTATGGGAAACCACCTATTACCACCGCATGGCAGGCGCACCGGAGATCGTCGAGTGGATGAAGGGGACGTCGCTGCGTCCGTTGCTCGCCGCGCTCGCGGCGCCCGAGCAGCAGGAGTTTCTCGAGGCGCTCATCGCGCGCGTCGCGGCGCTGCATCCGCGCGGCCCGCACGGTGTCTTCTTCCCCTTCCGGCGGCTCTTCTTCGTGGCGCGCAAGCCGTGACGCGGCGCGCAGCGCCTTCCGCCAACGTCGCTCGAGCGTTCGACGCCGCGTGAGCCGACTTCTCGGGCTACTCGCGGCACTCGCGGCACTCGCGCTGGCGGCACCCGCCGCCCGGGCCGCGGATCTGATGATCCGCAACGCGCGCCTTCTCGACGGAACCGGCGCGGAACCGCGCGCGAACGTCTCGATCCTCGTGCGCGAGGGGCGCATCGCCGCGATCGGTGAGCTGCCGGAGGACGCGACGATCCCGAGCCTCGACGTCGCGGGCGCGAGCGTGTTGCCCGGACTCATCGACTCGCACGTGCACATCTCCGTCGTACCGGGCTCGGAGTATCGTCGCGACCCGCCCGAGACACTGCGCAAGCTGCGCTTGCAACACCTTCGCGCGTACCTCGCCTGCGGCGTCACCACCGTGCTCGACGCCGGCATCGAGCCCGAGATCGCGCGCGAGCTGAAGGCGGCGCTCGCAGCCGGCGCGCCCGGTCCCCGCGTGCTCTTCCTCGGTCCGCCCTTTCTCGCGCCTGGGGGCTACGGCTCCATCACGCAGCCCGTCGAAACGCTCGAGCAGGTGCACGCGCAGTTCGACGTCGCGCAATCGCTCGACGCCGTCGGCATCAAGCTGATGCTCGAGAGCGGCTGGTCGCCGTTCGGAAGCCTTGCCACCCACAGCGCTGAAATCCGCCGCGAAATCGTGCAGGAAGCCGCGCGCCGCAAGCTTCCGATCTACGTGCATGCGTCCCTGGAAGCGGATTTCAACGCGGCCCTCGCTCTCGGCGCGCGCGCGCTGATGCACGGCCTGCTGTATCGCGGTACCGCGCTGTCGAATGCCTTCGTGAACCGCATGCTGCAAAGCGGCGCCTACCAGGTCTCGACGCTTTCGATGATGGACGCCCTGCGCATCGAGTTCGAACCCGAGCGCCTCGACGATCCGCTCACACGGCTCAGCGTGCCTGCCATCGAACTCGCCACCGCGCGCGACCCGCGCGCCGGGCGCGCCCACGCCGAGGTGCGCGTCGCCGCCACCGCCCGCTGGCTGCCAGCTTCCGCACGCCGCGCCGCTGCCGCCTACAACTTCAGCAACCGCGCCATCGCCGAAGCCGTCGCCAGCGCCCGCCGCGCCATCGCCGCCCAAAACCGCGCCGGCATCCCGATCGTCGCCGGCACCAATGCGGCCAACGAAGCCATCGTCCCCTACCTGTTTCACGGCATCACGACGCTGCGCGAGATCGAACTTCTCGGCGGCGCCGGCCTCTCCCCCGCGCAGGCGCTCGCCGCCGCCACCCGCACCCCCGCCAGCATGCTCAGCCTCGCCACCGAGATCGGCACCCTCGAAGTCGGCAAGCGCGCCGACATGGTGATCGTGCGC